>NZ_JAHBBD010000029.1 GCF_019331775.1 Bifidobacterium phasiani | reverse complement strand
CCGCCCGCCGGTTCCGCGGGTCCTGCCCCCTCCGGACCGCCGCCGTACGTCGCAGCCGGCGCCCCAGGTGCCGCACCTGAGGGATCATCGGCGGCGGTGCCGCCGATGATGACCTCCCCCTATCGGCCCTCCGAACCGCAGCCCAAACCCCGGTACGCCCGCCGCAAGCCCGCCGGCCCGATCGTCGTGCTCGTCGCGGTCGGCGCCATCTTCCTGTCGTTCGCCGCGGTGCTCATGGCATGGTCGTACGGCTCCGGCGACCTCGAGACGCTGATAGGCTACGGTCTGGTGTGGACCGGCGCGGTCTGCGCGGTCCTCGGCCTGCTGACCGTGGTGCTCGGCTGCATCGGGCGCCGCTCCGGCGGACTCACGCCGTTCTCGTGGATCGCCGCATGCCTGGCCGTGATCGTCGTGTTCCTCGGCATCGCCTATTCGACGGTCTACCGGCGGATGCTCGACGTGCGTGCGCAGTATGCGGCCGCCGGGGACTCCGGACTCGCCGCCGGCGTCAACGTGCACGGCTACGCGGTCATCGGCTCCGACCCGGCGACGGTGCAGCGGCTCGGCGACGGCCTGTGGACGCAGGGCGACGGCACCGACGACATCCTGCACATCGACCTGAGCGAGTACGGGCGCGACAACGGCAGCCACGCGGTGACCTACAACGGCGGCGGACTCGGCACGTCGACCTGCCCGGCCGGCCTGATCAGGCTGGCGCCGTACCGCACCAGCGTCGTCGTCACCATCCCCGACGGCTGCTCGTGGGAGTTCTCCGACGCGAACCGCTGGTGGGTCGACTACGACGACCACTTCGGCGGCATGTGGGCGGCCACGGCATGGAACAGCTGGGGCGGATACGACCAGATCGGGCCGGTGCTGCACGACTACAGCATGGGCGTGTACTCGTCGCCGGATCCGATCGGCGACGTCGAGGGCGACAGCGGCTACAACTGGGTCTACGACCAGGGCGACGCCAACGCGCCGGCCGTGCCGGAGCTGACCATCCAGGTGGATGCGTCGGCGATGGGCGAGGTCATCGTGCAGTACGCGTCGCAGAACACATTGCCCACCTATGACGAGTGGGCCGGCATGACGGAGGACGACCATGAGTGAGGACATCCGCAACACGCAGACGCAGCCCCTGCCGACGGTCGGCGCGGCGTCCGAGGCCGAGACCCGGGCGATTCCCGCCGTCCCCGCGGACGGGGAGAACGCGCCGACGAGGCTGCTGCCGGTCGCCGACACCCAGGTGCTGCGGGCCGTCGGCGGCGATCCGGAGGCGGACGGGCGGTCGCAGGAACCGTCATCCGCGGCCGCGGACGCGCCGCGGCCCGAGGCGGCGTCCGTGTCGACGCCGGAGCCGGACCTGGCGGACGAGCTGGAGGCGGTGTCCGACGCGGTGCCGTCGCCTGGACGGGGCGCATCGGGGGAGCCGCCGCGCGAATCGCCGCGGGGCGGAGCGATGCCGGGCGAACCGGTCGCCCGGCCGGTGCCGCCGCGGCAGACCGGCATGGCGGCGCCGGCCGCCGGAATGGTGCCGCAGAGCGGCATGGCGGCGCCGAATATCGGAACGGTGCCGCAAACCGGCACGACGGCGAATATCGGAGCAGTGCCGCAAACCGGCATGGCGGCGCCGATCGCCGGTGCGATGCCTCAGACCGGGCGTCGGGAGCCGGTGCCGCAGCCGGCCGCCGCCGGTGCGCCGCGCTCCGCGCCGTCGCAGCCGGGACCCGCGGGGCCGATGGCCCCGGGCGGCGCCGGGCCGTACGCGGCGAACCGGCAGGTGCCGCTGTACAGCACGATGCCGCCGGTGCAGAACGGCGCCGGGCCGTCCAACTACGTGCAGGTGCCGGTGGAACGCCCGAAGGAGCGCCCGGTCATCCGCAGACGCGGCCCCAGCGCGGCGACGATCGTGTTCGGCGTGCTGCTGGTGTGCTGCGGCGTCGTGGCGATCCTGTTCGGCATGGGATTCCCCGTCGCGACCCTGCCGATGTTCGGCGCCGACCCGCGCGTCGCCATCGCCGTGGGATGCGGCGCGTTCGGCGCCCTGCTGGTGGTCGTGGCGGTCGTGTGGGCCGTGGTGCGCATCGTGCGTCCGAAGCGCGGCGACGACAAGCCGGAGAAGGCGTAGCCGCGGTGTCCGCCGCCTGATGGCGGCCGGCGGACGGTGCGCGGGTCATTGTATGGATGACGCCGTCGGCGGGTGCCCGGATGGATGCCCGCCGACGGCGATGCCGTGAACCCGGTGCGGGCGGCGCCGTTACTGCGCGGCCTCGGCCTCGTCGAGGTCGGCGAACCCGCCGATGCGCACGGTGTTGAGGATCGTCTCCTCGGTCAGGTTGCGGCCCTGCGCGCGCAGATCGGCGACCATCCGCTCGTAGCGGGCGAGCGTGGCGTCGGAATAGGTGCCGAGCTCGCCGCGCAGGTAGGTCTCGAACGAGGTGTCCTCCGGGGTGTCCTCGGCCGTAGTCAGCACGCGCATCGCCGCGCCCAGCTTCGGATAGCGCGCCCGGAAGTCGCGCGCCCAGCCGACCTGGACGGCGATGATGCGCTCCTGGCGGGCGATGCGCTCCTTGTCGAGCCGGGGGATGTACGGCTCGATGCGCTCGTGGAACTTCTCGGGCGCGGTGGAGGCCATCATGCGCGCGTACTTCTCGGTGACGAGGTTGCGCCCGACCCGGTCGGCCTCGTCCAGGTCGTCGGCGTACCCGGCCAGCAGGTCCTGCGGCCAGGTGAGGAACTGGCTGGCGCGCATCTGGTGGAACACCGGCCAGTTGCCCTGGCACGAGGCGCGTCCACCTTCGTTCTCGGTGCGCTGGAACTGGTCCCATTCGTGGCGCACCACGCGTTCCACAAGGTCCATGGCGGTCTCCTTTCGATGGGCTGGTTCACAGGATGGCGGGCCCTGAACCTGTGAACCAGGTCGAACATGGATGATGTTCGATTCGGTATCGATATTTGTTGGTATACCGGCGTTCTTGCCGGTGCTTGATGGTAGGTTGTGTGATCGCTTCAGTTCACGGGATCGTTCCGGTCCGACTTGTGAACCGGCCTCGTCAGAGGCTGATCAGGCAATCCTCCTTACGTGCGATATGTTCCTCCACATGGGGCCGCTGCCACTCCAGGAACGTCTCGCCGCTGGAGCTCAGCCCCTCGGCGTTGAGCTCGGCGACGATGTCCCGGCAGATCGACTCGACGATGCCTTCGATGCGGCGCGCGGCGGGCTCGGCGCCCCTGCCGCCCTCGCCGAACCCGGCGCCGCCGAAGCACGCCGCCGAGGACAGCCGCAGCGCTGTCTCCAATTGCCCGCACACGCCGGTCAGCCGCATGCCCATGCGCCGCGACAGCCGCCGCAGCGCGGCGAACCGCCACTTGTAGTACGGCAGATAGCCGACCGTGACCGGCCGGTTGAGCAGGAACACCAGGGAGGCCGTGGCCTCGACGAACTCGTTGATCGAGCACCAGGCCGCGGCGCCGTCGCCGCGGGCGAGCATGCGCGGCAGATTGTACTGCCCGGCCTGCGCGATCATGCCCAGACGGCGCGAGACCAGCGACAGCCGCACGTCGTCGGGCATCAGCTTGAAGCCCTGGCGTGCCTTGGAGAACGCTCCCAACGGGTCGGCGAACACCTCGCCGTTGGTCGCCGCGGCCAGCGTCGCCTCGTCCAGCATGAGCCACTCGTGCGGCCTGTCCTCGCCCGGCGCCTCACGGTACCCGGTGATCGACTCGAAGAAGTCGCCGATCGCGAACACGCCCACGCGCCGCCCCGCCCCCTGGGCGCGGGCGGTGGACTCGCGCGGTCCGAAGCCCATGAACGTGTCCGGCAGCGCCTCGTAGTCGGCCTGGAGCCGCGGGCCGATCGCCGCGTAGTCCTCGTCGGTGAGCCACAGGCAGAATCCGGGCCCGAAGTCGTGGTCGTGCGAGAGCCCGTCGTCGAACCCGTAGCACTCGGAGCCGTGCCCGACCAGGCCGGCGGCGATGCGGCCCCGGTACTCGGGATAGCGCTCCTCGATCAGCGGCTTGCCGTATTCGTTCCAGTACGCGCGGGCCAGCTTGAGCCCGGTGAGGGCGGGGCGCGGCGTGCCCGGGGCGGTATGGTCCGCGCCGCGAGGGGTCGGGGTGTCGGATGGTTCTTCGGGCTCTGAATTGCACGGGACCGGACCATCGGCGGCGCCGGGGCGATCCGCATCGCGGGAAGGGGCCGTGCCGGAGCGGTCCGGGGGAGCGGACGGGGATCCGGGGCGTGCCGGTGCGGGGTCGGGCGCGGCGGAACCGGTCGGGGCGGAACCGGTCGGGTCGGGGACGCGCCGTGCGGGTGCTGGTGCGGCGGAACCGGTCGGGGCGGGGTTGTGCCGACCGGGTGCGGGCGTGGCGGACGTGTCCGAGACGGATCCGGAGGGCTCGGGGGCGACCGGCTCGGATCGAGACGATATGTCGGAGGCGACCGGCCCGGAGTCGCACGGCGTGCCGGGAACCGCAGCGGACGGCTCCCGCGCCGTGGCCTGCTCCGCCACCTGCTCGGCATGCACCAGGTTCGTGGCCGTGATGCGGTAGTAGTCGTTGTCCCGCCCGTAGTTCTCGTCGATGACGGCCAGCGCCTGCCGGTAGCGGGCGACGGCCTCGCCGGCACGCCCCGCCGCCAGGCAGACCTGCGCGTATCCGGCCAGCGCCGAGGCGTAGTGCCCGGCATGCTCCTGGCCGGCGTCATGGTAGATCTCGAGCGAACGCCGCGCGTGGCGCATCGCCGCGTCGAGCAGCGCGGCGGCGTCCGGCTCGCTGTCCGCGTTGTTCGCGTTGTTCGTGCTGTTCGTGCTGTTCGTGCCATTCGCGCCGTTCGCCGCCGTGCGAGCCGCCGTGGTCGCATCCGCGCCGCCGCCCGCTGCGCCTCGGGCGTTCGCGTCGTCTTCGTCGCATGCGCCGCCGTGCATCCGGTCGAGCAGGATCAGCGCGAGGTTCGTGTGCGTCGCCGCGATGTCGACGTCGCGCGCCGGGTCGGTGCTGGCTGACTCCAGCACCTCCAGCGCCGCGCGCAGCTCGCGTTCGGCCTGTGCCGGGCGGCCGGTCTCGCCGTACAGCATCGACAGGTTGTTGTGCAGCGCGGCCATGCGCCGGTCGGTGGGGGAGAGCGTGGTGCGCGCCGAGTCGATGGCCTGGCGGTACAGGTCCTCGGCCTGGTCGTATCGGGATGCGGCGCGCATGCTGGTCGCGGCGTTGATCAGCGTGGTGGTCCACGCCTCGGTGCCCTCGAGCCGCATGCGCAGGGCCAGCTCGATGGCGCGCTGCACGATCCACTGGTTGTCGTCGTGCCGGCCCTGCGAGCGATAGAAGCCCATCGTCTCGTTGAGCACGGTCAGCAGACCCGCGTCGTCGCCGGCGTTCTCCGCGTCGCTCATGGCCTGCAGCAGGTAGGGTTCGGCCTTGACGGCGCCCTCGTGGGCGTCGAAGATCGCATCCAGCCCCTTGAGGAACGCGTCGGCGTCGAACGCGGGGTCGTCCTGTCCGGTGTCCATGTTCTGCGGATTCGCATCCGGCGCGTCGACGCCCTGCGCCGCCTCCGATCCGCCGTCGATCCAGCCTTTCAGCGCCTCGGCCAGCGTCGTGTCGTCCATCGCATCTCCTTCCGTCGGGTCTGCGTCCAGTCTACGGCGGAACGGACGCGTACGCCGTCGCGCTCGGGGCGATGGGTGCGCCCGACGGCGGGCACGTTGAGCTTCGGTAGGCACTCCGAGGCTTCAGTAGGCACCTCCATGTGGATCGCCGCGGACGAATGCCTTGAAATACCAGGGCATTCGGCCGCTGATGCCCGCGACCGGGTGCCTACTGAAGCCCTGAAGCGCCCACCGAAGCGCCGAAGCGACCGTCGGGGACCGATCCGTGGCGTATTTGGCGGATCCGAACCGATGAGGACCCAAGGCGCCGGTCGGGGGCCGATGCCGGCCGCCGTATGCCGGGCGGGCTTTCGGAGACGGCTACGAGGCCAACGTTCCGATGGCGACCGGAGCCCGGAATCTCATGGCACGCATGCCGATGGATCCGTGCCTATACATGGGTGCCGCCGATTCCGTGGAATCGGCGCGGGCGTCCCTCGGCAAGTCCTCCGTCGCCTCTTGTGGAGCTGGCCTCGCGGGATCAAGGCCATCGCCGTGCCGGCGGCGGCGACGGTTCCGTTCCGATGGCCGATTCCATGGGGTCGGAGCGGTCACACCTGAATCTCGCGCAGGCGCTCCAGCGCGTCGGTGTCGGTTTCGTAGCGGCGGGTGTACACCGCCAGCAGCACGACGGCGGCGACGGCCAGCGGCAGGCCGCCCAGCGCCGGGTAGTGGTAGTCCATGCCGGAGACGGTGAGCATCATGCCGCCGACGATGGATCCCACCGCGTTGCCGAAGTTGAACGCCACCTGCACGGTCGCGCCGCCCAGCAGCTCGCCGCCGCCCTTGCCGGCCTCGGCCATGAGCAGCTGCTGCGGCGACGAGACGAAGAACAGGCCGAAGGCGATCCAGAACGTCAGCGCCGCGCAGACCACCGGCGAGCCCGGCGTCACGAACACCAGCAGCAGGCCGATCGCGGCGACGCACTGGCCGAGCGCCGCGGTGCCGGCGTGTCGCCACCGGTCGCAGATGCGTCCGCCGGCGATGCCGCCGACGACCATGCCGAATCCGGCGAGCATCATGAGCAGCGGCACCGTGCCCGAGGCGTAGCCGCCCACGCCGGTCAGCCACGGCGAGACGTAGCTCCACCAGCAGAAGATGCCGGCGTTGCCCAGGAACACGGCCGCGAGGATCAGCCACGGGCCGGGCTTTTTGAGGAACCGGAACTGCCCGGCGAGCCCGGCGTCGCGGATCGGCTCGACGCGCGGCACCCAGCAGGTCACCAGCAGGATCGTCATCGCGCCCCAGGCCGCCAGGATGCCGAACGCAAGGCGCCACGACAGGAACTCGGCCATCAGCGTGCCGGCGGGCACGCCGAGCATGTTGGCCACGGTCTGCCCGGTCACCATCATCGACACGGCGCGCGCCTCCTTGCCTTTCTCGGCCAGCGTCTTGGCGATCAGGGTGGCGGTGCCGAAGAACGCGCCGTGCGGCAGGCCGGAGATGAAGCGCGCCGCGACGAGCATCGGCGAGTTCAGCGCCACGGCGCTCAGCAGGTTGCCGACCAGCGTGAGGGCCATGAACAGGACGATGAGGCGCTTCGGCGGCACGCGGCGGCCGAACACGAGGATCAGCGTGCCGACGCACACGCCGATCGCGTAGGCGGAGATGTAGTTGCCGGCGGTGGGGATGTCGACGCCCATGGCCGCGGCGGCCTGGGGCAGGATGCCCATCATGACGAATTCGGCGGCGCCCAGGACGAACGCGCCCGATGCCAGCGCGAGCAGGCTTCTGTTCATGGTTGTGTTCCTTGCGGTGTGATGGTGCCTTAAGGTGTCGGCCCGGTGCCGGCGTGCGCGCACCGTGCCGTGTCCATGCACGCCCGGCCGTGCGGGCGGCCGGCGCGATGCATAGAAAAAGGGAACCGCCGCAATCGGCGATTCCCTTGAGTTGTCGGGCTGGCGGGATTTGAACCCGCGGCCTCTTCGTCCCGAACGAAGCGCGCTACCAAGCTGCGCTACAGCCCGTTTGGCAACGCAGAAGATAATACAACGAAACCGGGGACAAATGCAACCGGCGTGTCTTACGGCGTGTATCGGCGTCTCGGTACACTGGTGGCTTATGTGTGAGAAGAACGAAATCGTTGAGAATCCGGTCGGCGACCAGGCCGACGGCACCCAGTCCGACGGCCAGCCCGCCGTCCCCGCGATGACCACCATCGAGCGCGCCGAGATGCTGCTGGAGCAGGACGCGGCCATCCGCGCCCGCGTCGACGGCGGCGCCTCGCTGGAGGAGGCCATCGACCCGAGCAACAAGGAGTTCGGCCCGCTGGCGCACCCCGAGCAGGTGCAGATGCGCGTGGCCAAGCGCGCGATGATGCTCCGGGACGGCATCAACCCCTACCCGGTCGAGGTCGGCGTGACCCACACCATCGAGCAGGTGCGCCAGGCCTACGACGGCAGGCTCGAGGCCGGCCAGGAGACCGAGGACGTGGTCGGCGTGGCCGGCCGCGTGCTGTTCCTGCGCAACGCGGGCGGCCTGTGCTTCGTGCAGCTGTCCGCCGGCGACGGCACCACGATCCAGGGCATGATCTCCAAGAAGGAGATCGGCGCCGACTCGCTCAAGCGGTTCAAGCAGCTCGTCGACCTGGGCGACCACCTGTACCTGCACGGCCGCGTCATCGCGTCGAAGACCGGCGAGCTGTCGGTGTTCGCCGACGAGTGGCGCATCGCCGCCAAGGCCCTGCAGCCGCTGCCGGCCCTGCACAAGGAGCTCAACGACGACACCCGCACCCGCAAGCCGTACCTCGGCATGATCGCCGACGAGCGCGTGCGCAACATGGTGCGCAACCGCTCCAAGGCCGTCGCCTCGCTGCGCCGCACCTTCGACGGCCACGACTTCATCGAGGTCGAGACCCCGATGCTGCAGACCGTGCACGGCGGCGCCGCGGCCCGTCCGTTCACCACGCATATGAACGCGTTCGACATCGACCTGTACATGCGCATCGCCCCGGAGCTGTTCCTCAAGCGCTGCCTGGTCGGCGGCATCGACCGCGTGTTCGAGATCAACCGCGACTTCCGCAACGAGGGCGTCGACGCCACGCACGCCCCCGAGTTCACGATGGTCGAGGCCTACCAGGCCTACGGCAACTACGACACCATCGGCCAGCTGACCAAGGAGCTGGTGCAGCGCACCGCGATGGACGTGTTCGGCTCGCTCAAGGTCACGCTGCTCGACGGCACCGAGTACGACTTCGGCGGCGAGTGGAGGACCATCAGCATGTACGACTCGCTCTCCGAGGCCCTCGGCGAGCAGATCGTGCCCAACGGCGGCCCGGACGCGCCCGGCACCAGCGTGGAGCACCTCGGCGCGATCGCCGATAAGCTCGGCGTGGAGCGCGACGACGTGGAGAACCACGGCAAGCTCGTCGAGCACCTGTGGGAGCACTTCTACGAGGACAAGCTCTACGAGCCGGTGTTCGTGCGCGACTTCCCGGTCGAGACCTCGCCGCTGGTCAAGTCCCACCGCTCCAAGCCCGGCGTGGTCGAGAAGTGGGACCTGTACGTGCGCGGTTTCGAGCTGGCGACCGGCTACTCCGAGCTCAACGACCCGGTCGTGCAGCGCGAGCGCTTCGTGGCCCAGGCCAAGGACGCGCTCGCCGGCGACGCCGAGGCGATGGACATCGACGAGGACTTCCTCGAGGCGCTCGGCGTCGGCATGCCGCCGGCGGGCGGCATGGGCATGGGCATCGACCGCCTGCTCATCGCGCTGACCGGCGCGACGATCCGCGAGACGATCACCTTCCCGCTGGTCAAGCCGCTGAACCTGCAGTAGGCGGCGATGCGGTGCTGCCGCGCCGCACCAGCGTCGGCGGCACCAGCAGCTTGTCGGGCATGCCGGTGCGGCGCGCCCCGAGCATCAGCTCGAATGCGGACCGGACCATCTCGGGCAGCGGCTGGCGGACCGTGGTCAGCGGCGGTCCGAGATGGCGCACGCTTTCGATGTCGTCGAACCCCACGACCGACAGGTCGTGGGGGATGTCCAGCCCGAGCTGGTGCGCCGCGTCGTACACGCCGTACGCCTGGGTGTCGCTGCACGCGAAGATCGCCGTCGGGCGGTCCGCCCGGGATAGCATCCGCAGCGCCTGGATGCGGCTTTCCTCGGTCCAGTTGTCGCCCGAGGCGAGCAGGCGGCCGTCGAGGTGGACGCCCTGCTCGCGCAGCGCGGAACGGAACCCGTCCAGCCTCGCCGGGAAGCAGGCCATCGCGGGGTCCCCGGTGATGACGCCGAAGCGTCGATGCCCCAGTTCCAGCAGGTGACGCCCGACCTCCCATCCTCCGGCCCAGTTGTCGATGCGGACCTCGAAGCGGTCCTGCGACGGGGTTCCGGAGGGGTCGATGACCGCGTACTCGGTCTGCAGCTCCTGGCACAGGGTGCGGTCCTGCATCGAGACGTACGCCGAGTCGAACACCATCGCCAGGGGCTTGGCCTGCCGGATCGTCTGAAGGTACCGGTCGTCGCGCCGGCCGTCGCCGTCGGTCTTCGCGCATACGGCCACGGTGAGCCGGTTGTCCGCGGCGTAGTCGGCCGCGCCCTGCAGCAGGTCGGGGATCCACTGCTGGCGCATCGAGTGCACGACGAGCATGATGACGGTCGAGTTGCGATGGCGTACCGGCCGCTTGGCGTAGTTGAGCTCGCGGAGCACCGCTTCGATGCGGTCCCGCGTCTCCTGCGACACCCCGCCCCTGCCGTTGATGACCTTCGACACCGTCGACGGCGTCGAGCCGGCGATCTTGGCGATGTACGACAGCTTGGGGCGGGGCGCGGAATCGTGGTCTTGAGCGTTGGGCATACCGCCATGATAATAAAGAAATTTCTTTTTTCCATGCGTTCGGCGAGATTCGTATAACGGCGCGTGGAGTCCGAGGTGACGAGGAAAGACCTTGATACCGGTCGGAAATCGGACAAAGAAATTTCTTTATATGGAAAGAAATAATGCTGCCCGAGTTCCTACAATGGCACCGTGACCGCATCGCGGACCTAACGACGGGTCCGGCGCGGTCGCTCGGAACGAGGGCGGGGAGCCTGCCGTGAACGTCGCGGAACCGCCCGGTCCGAGGACATGAGAGAAACAAAGGAGTTGCGTCGTATGGACAACGCGAACGTCAGGCTCTCCCTGCGGGAGAAGCTCAGCTATGGCGCGTCGGATTGCGCCTACAACCTCATCTTCAACGTCGTGACCATGTACATGATGTTCTACTACACCGATGTGGTCGGCATCAGCCTGGCCTCCGTCGGCACGCTGTTCCTGGCGGTCCGCGTGCTCGACGCGGTCGCCGGGCCGGTCGTCGGCGCGCTGATCGACAAGACGAACACCAAATGGGGCAAGGTCCGCCCCTGGTTCCTGTGGTTCGCCGGGCCGTTCGCCCTGATCGGCGTCATGACGTTCACCGTGCCCGACTTCGGCGGCGTCGCCCAGATGGTCTACGTGTACATCACCTACATCCTGATGAACTTCCTCGCGGTTTCGGTGACCACGCCCGTGACGGCGATCCTGCCCAACCTCACCACCAACACCCAGGAGCGCGTCAACACGGGCGCCTTCAGGAGCATCGGCGGCCAGGTCGGCGTCATCCTGTCGGGCGCCCTCACCCTGCCGCTGGTCAACCTGCTGGGCCGCGGCGACCAGCGGCTCGGCTTCACGCTCACGATGATCGTGTACGGCGTCGTGTGCGCCGCGCTGCTGCTGATGACCTTCGCGAACACCCGCGAACGCGTCATCACCCCCAAGGAGCAGGAGCCGCCGTTCCTCGACAGCCTCAAGGCCATGCTGCGCAACCGTCCGTGGTGGATCCTGACCCTGCTCAACTTCGTCATCTTCATCGGCGTGGTCGTCAAGTCCTCGTCGATCGTGTACTTCTTCAAGTACAACCTCGGCAGCGAGATGATGTCGTCGCTGGCCAACACCGTGAACTCGGCGGGCATGATCGTCGGCATGCTGCTGGTGCCGCTGCTGGCGCGCCGCCTGAAGAACCGCAACATCGCCATCCTGTTCTTCGCCATCGGCATCGGCGGCGCCCTGCTGCTGTTCGTCGGCGAACAGCTGGGGTCCGTGCCGTTCATCCTGTTCGCGATCGCGGTCACGGCGTTCTCGCAGGCCGGGCAGAGCACGGTGTTCGTGATGCTGGCCGACGTGGTCGACTACGGCGAGTGGAAGACCGGGGTGCGCAGCCAGGGCCTGATCACGGCGTGCGCCGCCATCGGCACGACCTGCGGCGCCGGCATCGCGGGATGGCTCGGCACGTTCATCCTCGACGTCAACGGATTCGTCGCCAACCAGGAGCAGACCGCCTCGGCCCTCGGCGCCATCTCGTTCAACTTCGTCTGGCTGCCCGCGATCTGCAGCGCCATCGCGATCGTGCTGATGCTGATGTACAAGGTCGACTACCGGATCGACTCCATCCGCGAGGAGCTCGCCGCGCGCAAGCACTGAGCGGCGTCCCGTCCCGGGCGTGCGCGGCCCGGAGCGTCGGGCCGCGCACGCCGAACCGAACCATCACGAACGCCGGCGCGACGGCCGGCCTGCAAGGAGGACACATATGAATATCGCACTCGAGCCGATGTCGTTCGACGTGGACGGCGGCGACCGCGGCGCGCTGACGCTGCGCGGCACCCGATACCTGCCCGAGGGCTTCGGCGCCGACGGCGGGCACCCGGTGGCGGTGCTGATGCACGGGTTCGGCGGCAACCGCATCGATTTCTCCGGCTTCATCGTGCAGGTCGGGCGCACGCTCGCCGAGCACGGCGTCGTCGCGGTGGCCTACGACCGCGCCGGCCATGGCGAAAGCGACGGCGACTTCTTCGACACCACGATCGCGGGGGACGTCGACGACGCCCTGCAGGTCATCGCGGCGGTGCGGCGGATGCCCGGCGTCGATCCGAACGATCTGCATCTCGTGGGGCTGAGCTTCGGCGCCGTGCAGTCGACGTATCTGGCCCCGCTGCTGGACGTCCCGCCGCGCTCGCTGACGCTGTGCTCGACCGCGTCGTCATACGCGGACGAGATCCGCGGCGGCCACCTGCAGGGGCAGCCGCTGGACTCCGTGGCCGCCACCGGGTACTTCGACTTCATGGGCGTGGCCATGGGACCGGCGCTGATCGACGAGGCCAAGGCCACCGACGTGTACGCGAAGGCGCAGGGGTACGACGGCCCCGTCCTGTTCGTCCACGGCACCGAGGACTTCATTCCGGTCGACTATGTCGAACGCTACCGTGACGTGTACGGCGAGCGCATGGAGACCATGATCGTGCAGGGCGGAAACCACGGGTTCGGCAATGTCGCCCATCGCCGCGCCATCATGCCTCGGATCGCGCAGTTCGTGTCCGGCCATGCGCTGCACGCGGCCGCGTGACGCAGCGCATTCATTCGTTGCCTGAATCTATCCCCGACGCGCATCCGTTCCTGTGACGGATGCGCGTTCTTCGTCGGCCGGTGCCGCCATGCCGCCGACATCCCGCGGCCGCCGGCGGGAGGGGCTTTCGTATCATGGAAAGCCATGGGAACGGGAACGGGAACGGGAATGGGCATGTGGCTGAGGGGCATGCGGCCGAAGACGCTGCCGGCGAGCGTGGCTCCGGTGGCGATCGGCGCGGCGGCGGGGTGGGAGTCCCTGCGCGGGCTGGAGGTGTGCCCGGCGATCTACCCGCGACCCGACTACTGCGACTCGAACGCCGACCTGCTGGGGGTGCTGGAGTCGCGGTTCTGGGTGATGACGCTGCTGTGCGCCCTGGTCGCCCTGTTCCTGCAGATCGCGGTCAACCTCGCCAACGACTACGCCGACGGCGTGCGCGGGGTCGACGCCGGCCGCGGCGCGCAGGGGGGCGGCGCCGCGCCGGCCCGGCTGGTCGCCTCCGGCGTCCCGCCGAAACGTGTGCTGCTGGCCGCCGGCGTCGCCGCGGCGCTCGCCTGCCTGTGCGGATGCGCCGTCGTCGCGGTCACCGGGCACTGGTGGCTGCTGCTGGCCGGCGCGTGCTGCGTGCTGGCCGGCTGGTTCTACACCGGCGGCCGCCGCCCGTACGGCTACGCCGGGCTGGGCGAGCTGGCCGTGTTCGTCTTCTTCGGCCTTGTGGCCGTGCTGGGCGCCGAATACGTCGTCTCCGACGGCGTCAGCGTCGCCGGCTGGTTCGGGGCGGTGTACGCGGGGGTGTTCTCCTGCGTGCTGCTCATGGTCAACAACCTGCGCGACCTGGACGGCGACCGCCGGCACGGCAAGCGCACGCTCGCCGTGCGCATGGGCGGCCCGGTGGCCCGCTGGTTCCTGACGTTCGTGTACTGCGTGGCCGCGTTGTCGGTCGTGGCGATCGTGGTGGGCAGGATGGCGGTCGCGCTCGTGCACTGGTCGGGCGTCGCCTGCGGCTACGAGGCGGCGGACGGCGGCGTGCGGTGCGCGCCGATCCCGCCCACCGGCGACGAATGGGTGCCCGGCATCCTCGGGTTCGTGCTGCTGGCCCTCGCCGTCGTGATGGTCCGCGCGCTGCTGCGCCGCGACTACGGCCGGGCCCTGCCGTTGGCGAGCCTGACGCTGCTGCTGTACGCCGTGATCTTCGTCAGCCTGATGCCGTCGGTCGTGGACGCGCTCACGCCGCTGCCGTAGCCGGTGCGGGTGGCGCCCGGCGGCATCGGCGCCTACAATGGGTGCAGGAGTTGGGCATGTCGAAATCAGGGGGGGCAGACATGATGGCTTTGCAGCAGCGGATACGGCATAGGTCGGCGACGTGGCCGCAGCGGGTGGCAAGCGCGGCGATCGCGGTGCTGATCGGTGCGGGCGCCTCGTTCGCGCCTTTGTATATGGACCTTTGGGGCGGGGACATGCGGCACGCCATGTGTCCCGTCTTCGGCGGCAGGCCGGATGTCCCCGACGGGCGGGGCTATGGCCTGTGCGTGACCCCGTTGCCGTGGTTCTTCGGCATGGGGGCGCTGTGTCTGCTGATGGCCGTGTGCTTCGCGTCGTACTGCGATTGCGCCGGGAGGTTCGCCGAACGCGGCGGGCTGCCTGCGGACGGCCATGTTCCGGAGTCGATGCGCGGAGCGTGGCGCGGCATGCTGGCCTGGCTGTTCTCCGGGTTCGCGTGCTGCGCGGCGCTGTCGGTGCTGGCGGGGGCCGGCTGGCTGCCGACGCTGTATTTCGTCGCCGTCATGGGCGTGGCGACACAGGCGATGTGGGATGTGCTCGGCCGGCTTGGCGTGTCGGTGCCGGCGGCGGCTGTGCGGGTCCTGTCCGCCCTGGCGTGGGGCGGTGCCGTCGCCGTGGTCACGCAGGCGTTGGTGTCGTACCGGGTGACGTTCTCCGGCGGGGTGGCGGGCGCCGTGATCTCGGCGTGCTGCGCGGTGATGCTGTGTTCGGTGGGGAACGATGATGACGACGACCTCGGTTTGTCCGGTCTGCTTCGTACCGGTCCGTTGTTTGGCTCGTTGGCGTTCGGCCTGGCGTGGGTGCTGACGTTGCATCGGGTCGTGCCGCTGGTCGCTGGGCCGGTTCGGGTCAATGCCCCGGCGTTCTCGGTGAACGATGCGGGCGGATTGGTCGAAAGCCCATGGGGCGAACACACGATACCGGCGTTGGTCGTCGCCGCGGTGGCGCTGACCGTCGTCGCGCTGGTGGCCGGCGTGGCGGCGGCCGTGGCGTCGGGAGCGCGTTCCGGACGCGGTGCGGCCAACCGCATGCGGTTGGCGCGGTTGGGCTACGCGGTGGCCGGGGTGTGCATGGCGGTGGCCTTCGTCATCGGATTCACCCTGTCCTGACGGCCGGCGCGGGCGGTGGAAACGGCGGCTCGGAAACGGCGGCAATGCGCCGCTTCGTCGGGTTTATCGCATAGACTGGGTTCATGGCTTACAAATTAGTACTGCTCCGGCACGGCCAGAGCGCATGGAATAAAACCAATCAGTTCACCGGCTGGGTCGACGTCCCGCTGACCGAGCAGGGCGTCGAGGAGGCCAAGCGCGGTGGCCAGCTGCTCAAGGAGAAGAACGTCCTGCCGGACATCGTCTTCACCTCGCTGCTGCGTCGCGCCATCAACACCGCCAACATCGCCCTTGACGAGGCCGATCGCCTGTGGATTCCCGTCAAGCGCAGCTGGCGTCTCAACGAGCGCCACTACGGCGCCCTGCAGGGCAAGAACAAGACCGAGATCCGCGAGGAGTACGGCGACGAGAAGTTCATGATCTGGCGCCGCTCCTACGCGACCCCGCCGCCCGAGATCGACCCGAACGACCAGTACGCCCAGAACAACGACCCGCGCTACGCGGGCGACCCGGTCCCGGAGACCGAGGCCCTCGCCAACGTGGTCGAGCGCGTGACCCCGTACTGGGAGTCCGAGATCATCCCGGAGCTCAAGGCCGGCAAGACCGTCCTGATCGCCGCCCACGGCAACTCGCTGCGCGCCATCGTCAAGATGCTCGACGGCCTGTCGGAGGAGGAGATCGCCAAGGTCAACATCCCGACCGCCATCCCGCTGCTGTACGAGCTGGACGAGAACTTCAAGCCGATCAAGCCGCGTGGCGAGTACCTGGATCCGGAGGCCGCGGCCGCCGGCGCCGCCGCCGTCGCCGCCCAGGGCCAGAAGTGATCTGACCCTCCGGCTGGAGAAGGAAAGCCGTGCATCCCGAGTCCGGGGTGCACGGCTTTTGCGTCGGTCCGCATGGTCCGCACGCCCATGCGGGCCGCATGATCCGACCGATCCGGCGTTCCGGGCGTGTCGCCCGTGCGCCGCGCCATGCGGCGGCACGCCCGGGCCACTACGTAGCCGTGCCGCGTCGTGGGCGGCGCCAGGCACGGGCGGCATGCGACCGCGCGCTGACGGCGGAGCGACGTACGCGCGCGGCATTGCGGGGCGGGGCGCGTGGTACGCGGGGGCGTGCGGACAACGAAAACGGCGGATGGCTCGGGCCATCCGCCGCCGTGCTATGACGTCGAAGCGAATCGACGGGTCTTCTAGTAGATGCTGCCTTCCTCGTCGCGCGACGGCTCCTTCGAGGGGTCGAAGCCCGAGACGATGAAGACCACGCGGCGCGCCGCGGAGACGGCGTGGTCGCCGAGGCGCTCCATGTAGCGGCCCAGCAGCACCAGGTCGATGAGCTGCTGCTTGCTGCCCCGCCACTCGTCGGAGAGCATGAGGTCGAAGGTCTTGTGGTGCAGCGCGTCCAGCTTGTCGTCGTCGATGATGATCTGCTCGGCGATCTTCGCGTCGCGGTCGGCGAGCATCGTCACCATGCGGTCGGCGGTCATCGTCAGGAAGTCCTGCATCTCGGTGAACAGCGCCTTGGCGTCGTCGGTCAGCGGGGACTGCGGGTAGGTGCGGCGGGCGGTCTCCGCGATGTGGCGGGCCAGATCGCCCATGCGCTCGAACGTGGCGGCCAGGCGCAGCGTCGAGACGACCACGCGCAGATCGGTGGCGACCGGGTTCTGCTTGGCCAGCAGCTTGACGCACTGGTCGATGACGCTCGACTCGAGCGCATCGATTTCGATGTCGCCGTCGATGACGGCCTGGGCGGCCTCAAGGTTCGAGTTCAGCAGCGCGTCGCCGGCGCCGTTGATCGCGGTGCGCACGTCCTGCACCATGCGATCGAGGTCATCGGCGACGGCCTTGAGCTCCTCGTCGAAAATAACGCGCATTGTTAAGCCTTTCGTGGTAGTGCGGTACAACCTCAACCAGTGTAATATTTTCGGCGTTGTTTTGCAGGCAACGTAGTCAATGGCCACCCGCCGTTGGCCGAAAGTTCATCGGTTCGTTCACCCTGCATTCATCTTGCGCGCCCGTATGCGACAATGGCCGTATGCCTCTGTTCAACGATCCCAGCATGCTCATCTTCGTCGCGTTCGGCATCATCGGGGTGGCGCTCGTGGCCGTGGTGGCGTTCTTCCTGATGGACCGCATCGCCCCCGTCGTCTCCGGGCTGCTGGGGGGCGCGTCGCCGATGAGCGTGATCGACAGCGGGCTGCATCGCGTGATGCCGCGCCGCCGGCAGGACGACGAGGAGGAGCGCGACGACCTGGACGACGCCGCGGCGGCGCTGCTGTCCATCCTGCCCGGCGCGTCGGTCGTGGTGGACGCCTCCGACGAGGTGGTGCGCGCCAGCCCGGCCGCCTACGCGCTGGGCGTCGTCATCGACGACGCCGTGGCCGACGGGCGCGTGCTGGACGAGATCCACCGCATCCGCGAGTCGGGCGGCCGGTGCCAGTTCAACATCACGACGACGACGCCGTGGCAGTACGAGCATGCGTTCGACGACCTCGACACGAACGCGCGGGAGCGCCGCCGCTCGCGCTCCGTGACCCGCCCGAACTGGCTGAAGGTCACGGTGGGCCGCATCGACGACCGTTTCGTGGTCGTGCTGCTGGAGGACCTGAGCGAGGCCATACGGTTCGCGCAGGTGCGCGACTCGTTCATCACCAACGTCTCGGAGCAGCTGCTCAAGCCGACCCAGGCGCTCGCCACGCTCGCCGACTCGCTCGAGCAGGGCGACGCGGACCGCGAGCAGGTCGTCCGGGACGCGCGGCTGGTCCGCTCGACCTGCGGCCACCTCAACCGCATGGTCTCCGACCTGCTGCTGCTCATCAAGGCCCAGGAGCCGATCACCCCGTCGGCGGCGAACGTGATCACGGTGATGGACCAGGTCCGGGCGGCCGTCGCCTCGGTCCGGGCCGGGGCCGGGGCGCGGGGCATCAGGATCGACGTGACCGGCGACGACGCGCTCGCGGTGCATGGGGACGCCGAGCAGATCCGCACGGCCCTGGTCAAGATGCTGGACAACGCGGTGGCGTACTCGCCGGACGGCTCGGCGGTCACGGTCACCGTCGGCGAGTCGAAGGACGGCGGCCAGGCGGTCATCCGGGTCATCGACCGCGGCTGCGGCATCGCGCAGAACGAGCAGACGCGCGTGTTCGAGCGGTTCTACCGCGGCACGAACCAGAACGAACGCACCCGGGACGGCATCGGCCTGGGGCTGGCGATCGTCAAGCATGTGGCGCTGACCCACCACGGCTCCGCATCCGTGTGGAGCCGTCTGCACCAGGGCAGCACCTTCGTCCTGTCGCTGCCGCTGGCGGGCTGAAGGTCGGGGTGGACGGGAACCGGCCGGGAATGCGCCCGCGCGCCGATGCGTCGCGCCGATACCGGTAAGCCGGACGCGCCTGACGGGCCGCCTGGCGGGTCACACGCCGAGGCGGCGGTAGTCCCAGCGGTCGAAGTGCTCCCAGACCAGCATCATGATGCCGATGACGACGCCGATGACGCACACCACCGACACCTCGGCCGGCACGATGCCCAGCACCTGCAGGACGATGCTGACCGCGCAGGCCAGTATCCACAGGATGGTGCCGATGGTGAACGCCTTGCGCAGGTCCACGCGCACGGGCTTCGGCGTCGGCTTGCGTGCGCTCGGGTCGATGATCGGGGCAAACTTCATAGCACTACTGTATCTCCTGGATGCGCCGCCGTCCGCGCCCTACAGGCGCTCGACGACATAGTCGATGCACTCGGTGAGCGCGATGACGTCGGCCGGCTCCACGGACGGGAACACGCCGATGCGCAGCTGGTTGCGCCCGAGCTTGCGGTATCCGGAGGTGTCGACGATGCCGTTCTCGCGCAGCGCCGCGGTGATCTGCTTGGCGTTGATCGAGTCGTCGATGTCGATGGTCACCACCGCATGCGAGCGGCACGCCGGGTCGTCGACGAACGGGCGGGCGTACTCGGAGCGCTCGGCCCAGCGGTACAGCAGCGAGGCGGACTTGTCGCAGCGGGCGGTCGCCCAGGCCATGCCGCCGTTGTTGTTCAGCCAGCGCACCTGCTCCTCGAGCATGACCAGCGTGGCGATCGCGGGCGTGTTCAGCGTCTGGTCCTTGCGGGAGTTCTCGATGGCCGACTTCAGCGACAGGAACGGGGGGATCCAGCGCCGTGCGCCCTCCAGTCCGGTGCTCTTCTCGATGCCGTACGCGCGGGCGACGGCGTCGGGGGAGAGGATGGCCAGCCACAGGCCGCCGTCCGAGCCGAAGGCCTTCTGCGGGGAGAAGTAGTAGGCGTCGGTCTGCGCGATGTCGACGCGCAGCGCGCCGGCCGCGCTGGTGCCGTCCACGATGGTCAGCGCGCCCTGCTCGCGCGAGCCCTCGATGCGGCGCACCGGGGCCGCCACGCCGGTCGACGTCTCGTTGTGCGCCCAGCAGTAGGCGTCCACGTATTCGGTCGGCTCCGGCAGGCGGCAGGAGCCGGGCTCGGCCTCGTAGACGACCGGATCCTCCAGGAACGGCGCCGATTTCGTGGAGGCGGCGGCCTTCGCGGAGAACGAGCCGTAGACGCCGAACGCGGCCTGGCGCGTGATCAGCGACGCGCAGGCGATGTCCCAGAACGCGGTGGCGCCGCCGTTGCCGAGCACCACCTCGTAGCCGTCGGGGACGGCGAAGAACGAGGCCAGGCCCTCCCGGATCGACCCGACCAGCTGCTTGACGGGCGTCTGGCGGTGCGAGGTGCCCAGGATCGTGGTGGCGCCGGCCTCCAGGGCGTGCACCTGGTCGGGGCGGATCTTGCTGGGGCCGGAGCCGAAGCGGCCGTCTTCCGGCAGCATCGACGGAGGGATGACTACTGTATTGGACATGGCTTCCAGCCTAGCCGCATCCGGCCGGCGAATCACGTGTTGCCCGGGTGTCGGACTGTCTCGGCGGCGTGCGCGAGCCGTCCGGCACTTATATATATAAGTATGCGTGCATGGGTATGCACCCGTATGCGGTTCGCATGCGGGTGCATGCCACGGGTGGCGGCTCCGGGTGGTCGGACGGCGCCCGCGGAATCGTGGTGACACGCCCGGATTGCATAGCAAGGCCGATATTTTGTGCGAAAATGTTCACCGCGGACGCGAACCGTTGGAATTCGGGGTTTTCCCCGAGTCGTCCCCGAGCGGTTCCCCGACTCCGGCCACCCCGCGCGGGCGGCCTTGGCGAGACCTCGTTGTAAGGTGCTCAACTGTGACGGTTATGTGACGCCGCCCAACAGGCGCGTCGAAGTCCGGCTAAGGAGTGTTTGGCATATGAAGCATGCGGCCCATAAGGCAGCCAATGGTTCACGTCAGGGCGTAGCTACCTCGCGGTCGCTGTTCTCGCCGACCAGCGGATCGCACAGCGCCAAGGCGGTGCGCATGGTCCAGATGGCCAACGGCAACGGCGCCATCCTCGGACTCGACCAGGCGGTCGCGGACAAGCTGAACGAACTCGCCCCCCAGACCCGTCGCGCGATGCGTGAGGCGGCCCGCGCCGCCGAGCGTCGCTCCCACATCCTTGCGTCGGCCTCGCTGGCCGCGCTGGTCGGCACCGCGGCCACGGCTGTGGCCTTCGCCGGCCCCGACGACCTTTCCGGCAGCGTGTTCGCCGCCGACCCGGCCACGACGACCACGCAGCTCAACCGCATCACCACCAACGTGGTGTCCCGTTCCGAGGACCGCACCCCGCTGACCGACACCGTCGCCGACGGCACCGCGGCGGCCTCCGGCGCGGCCGAGACCACCGACGCCCCGCCCACCGAGCAGGTCACCGCCGACGGCCAGTGGCTGGCCGGCGACGCGAACACCGTCAGCGACGTCAACCAGCTGTCCCGCTCCACCGCGGACAACCCGGTCGTCGCCGCGCTGATGGACGGCGACTACGATCTGCTTCCGGAGGGCTTCAACCCCAACCACGCGACCGGCGACACCGGCAACGCCTACGAGTTCAGCCAGTGCACCTGGTGGGTGTACGTGCGCCGCCACCAGCTGGGCCTGCCCGTCGGCTCCTATTTCGGCAACGGCTGCATGTGGGCGAACTCGGCGCGCGCGCTCGGTTACTGGGTGGACAACACCCCGCGCCACGTCGGCGACATCATGGTGTTCGCCGCCGGCCAGGCCGGATCGGACGCCACCTACGGCCACGTCGCGATCGTCGAGCAGATCAACCCGGACGGCTCCATCGTGACCTCGGAGTGCGGCTCGGTCATGAACGGCGAGACCTATTCGCGCACCTACACCAACGTCAGCGACTTCCAGTTCATCCACTACTGATCGTCCGGCGCGTCCGACGCCTGGGCCGCGGCCGCTGCGACCGTCCGCCGGGGTGGCAACATGCCTCGGTCGCCAACACGCCGCGCATGGTCGGCGGCATCGCGGCGTTCCAGGGCGGACGGTTCGTCGGTGGGCTACGGCCACGTCGCCATCGTCGAAGAATCTATGCGGACGGCGGCGTGCGCGTCTCCGAGACAGGCTTCGGGTTCGCCGGCGGGTTCTCCGGCACGCGCGTGTTCTCCGACATCTGCGCCCACCGGTACATCCACTCATTCACTTCTGCCCCGCACCGCATGGACCCATCGTGCCGGTGGCCGCACGGGCGGGCGCGCCGACAGTCCCGGAGCGTCGCCGTGGCGGGCGGACGGGGGCCGCGCCGAGACTCGCGCTGGCGCGGCGTCGGCCCGTCAGCCCCGTTTGATGACATTGGGCAGTTCGTCGCCCGTCATGGCCAGTTCGAGGTGGCGGTCCCAATCGGGGCGGTCGCGCAGGAGCAGGTACGGGGATCTGAGGTCGTCCGCCGTCGTGTAGTCGGCGTCCGCCCGGGGCACGCGGTATTGCAGATCGCAGGTGATTCGGTCGTCCCGTTCCAAGTGTTCCATCCAGCGCAGCTGGCTCCGATCGTGCATGTTGATCGTCACCTGGCGGGCGGTGCCGTATTCCTCGTCCGGCGTGCAGGTCAGCCGTCCGGTGCCGTCCTGCGCGGTGGCGCTTTCCACGGTGCAGGTGATCGTGAATCGGGCCGACGTGAGCGGCTCCGCCGCCCGCTGCCGTTCCACGACGACCTGGGCGATGCCGATGGCGGCCAGGAGGGCGGCGATCAGCAGGATGCCGATCGCCGCATGCCGTGTTCTTGCTTTCATCACGCCGTCCTTTCGTGGATTCCGGGCGGGCAGGCGGGCGGCGAAGCGACGATGGGGGATCGGGGTCTGCGTCATGCGGATCGGCCCCCGATATCCCACCGGCGTCGTCATCGACATGGTCGGGATCGCGTTCATGGCCGCCGTGCCGTTCTGAGACCGAGGATATGGCCGTGTGCGCGTAGCGTCAATGCGGCATGCAGATATCTGCATGGGCGCGCCGACGGCCCCGGAGCGTCGCCGTGGCGGGCGTACGGGGGCCGCGCCGCGCGGACGCCCGACGGCGGTTTTCAGGTTTGTACAAGGTGGCGTGCTAAGGTACTGAAGCGATGATGAACGTGAAGAAATCCGTAACCATGCTGGTCGCCGTCGCGGCCATCGGGGCCACCTGCGCCGTCATGGCGCCGCTGGCCACCGCCGACGATGTGGAGACCGTCACCTCCTCCCGTTCGTTCCCCAAGGTCACCACGGTCAAGAAGGACCTGTTCGCCGAGGCGACCTCCACCGAGGTGGACGCCGACGCCGATTGGGGCGGCATCGAAAGCCTCGACGTCCCGCAGACCAAGTCGGCCGCGGAGATCGCCGCCGAGGAGCAGGCCGCCGCGGAGGAGGAGGCCCGTCAGGCCGCCGCCGCTGCCGCAGCCGCGAGCCGTTCCGCCGAGCGTGACTCGCTGTCGTCCGGCACGTCGGCCACCACCACGACCGTGACCCCGCCCGCCAGCGCCACCGGCGCGTCGCTGGCGTCGTACGCCACGCAGTTCGTCGGCGCCCCGTACGCCTGGGGCGGCAGCACCCCGTCCGGGTGGGACTGCTCCGGCTTCGTCATGTACGTGTTCGCCCAGTTCGGCGTCTCCCTGCCGCACAGCTCCGGCGCGATGATGAGCGTCGGCTCCCCGGTCGGCAGCCTTGCCGAGGCCCAGCCCGGCGACATCATCACCAACTCCGGCCACGCCGCCATCTACATAGGCAACGGCATGGTGGTCAACGCGCTGAACGTCGGCCAGGGCACCCAGATCACCTCGGTGTCGACCTCGTTCTACGGCAGCTACGCGATCCGCCGCGTGCTGTAGCGACAACGCTTCCGGCCCGGCGTGGTTCCGGGTCCTCGAAACGGGCGTGCTCCCCGAGGGCGCGCCTGTTTTCGTTTTTTTCGCGGAAAACGTTACCCCGCTATCGCCCGATCGCGGGGTATTGTGGTGATAGGGGCGGCGCAGAGCGGCGCCGTCGATATCGAAGGAGGTCGTCATGATCAACGACAAAGCCATTCTCGTGGGCGTCGACGGTTCGCACGCCAGCTACAAGGCCACATGGTGGGCCGCCAACTACGCCAAGCACGCCGGACTCACGCTGCAGATCGTCTGCGCGTATTCGCTGCCGAGCTATGCGGCCGTCTCCTTCGACGCCACCTACACCGCGATGGGCGACGACAACGCGGCCCACAGCGACGCGCAGGAGATCCTGTCGAAGGCCAAGGCCATCGCCGACGAGCAGGGCGTCGAGGCGGCCACGCTGATCGTGACCGGCGACCCGTCCTCGGTGTTCGTCGAGCTGTCGCGCAACTACAACCTCATCGTCATCGGCAACCGCGGCAAGGGCGGCCTCGCGGAGCGCCTGCTGGGCACCACCAGCTCCAGCCTGCCCGCGTACGCGTACTGCCCGATCGTCGTCGTGCCCTACACCGACGACGAGGGCAACCCGATGCACCTGAACAACACCATCACCAAGGTCGCCGTCGGCTCCGACGAGTCGAAGTGGGGCATCAAGGCGCTGGAGATCGCCGCCGACTTCGCCGCGACGTGGGACGCCGAGCTCGACGTCATCTCGGCGGTGCCGAAGATGCAGGGCGCCGACGGCGACAAGGCCGTGATCGACGCCTACATGGAGGACCTGGAGGTGCGCGTCGCCCCGATCCTGGAGCGGCACCCCGACCTGAAGCTCAACAAGTCCGTGGTGCCCGGCTCCGCGGTCGACGCGCTGACCCGCGCCAGCCACGACCACGACGTCGTGGTGGTCGGCTCCCGCGGCCGCGGCGGCTTCACCGGCCTGCTGTTCGGCTCGACCAGCCAGGGGCTGCTGCAGCATTCGGTGAATCCGGTGTACGTGGTGCCGCGCAAGTACGTGGAGGCCGCGGAGACCCGCCTCGACAACGCGCCGAGCTCGCCGGCCGACATCCCGACCAAGCCGCTGGAGTCGATCAGCGGCGTCGAGGAGGTGTCGGTGCCGACCGCCGACGCCGAGCAGGCGCAGCACATCGAATCCGAGATCGACCCGCTGCGCCGGGGCTGACCGGGGGCGGTGCGCCGCCGATCCGGCGAGAACATGGAGGGGCCGCGGACGGCTGTCGTCGTCCGCGGCCCCTCGTCGTGCCGTGCCGCCGCCGGTCAGTGGCGCACCGTCACGTCGAGCCGCACCGGGGTCTCGTGCGCGTAGGTGCGCGAGACCGTGCAGCCCTTGTCGATGTGCCGCGTGATGCGCTCCTTGAGCTTGTCGGCGTCCTCGTCGCTGAGCCCGGCGTCGGTGGCGTCGACGACGAGCTGCTCGTTGAAGTTGATGTATGCGTTGTCGGCGTCGTCGTAGGTGCCGTCCACGACGATCCTGGCGCCCCGGCCCTCGCCGAGCGTGTGCTCGACGGCGAACTGGCTGGACAGCGCCGCGCATCCGGCCAGGGCGATCTTCATCAGATCGCCGGGCGAGAACTGGCCCTTGCCCTTGCCGAACTTGATGTGGGCGCCGTCGTCGCTGAACGCGTCCCAGGAACCGTCCTTGTTGCGCTCGACCCAAAGCCGCTTGCCCATAGTGCCTCCTCGATGCTCGTGATGGGTGTGCCGGCGCGTCCCGCGCCCGACACCTCCAATGTAGCCCACGACACGTTCGCGGTCGGCGCATTCGCCGCCAAGGTCGGGCGTGTTTGCAAGACTGGGACGCATGGCTTTGACTCCCGAACAGCTCGCAGACATCCGCACCCGCATCCCGGCCCGCCCCGACACCGACATCCCGATGCCGTACGAGGACCTGGTGCGCCGGATCCTGACCGAGGGCACCCTGAAATCCGACCGCACCGGCACCGGCACCATCTCGCTGTTCGGCCAGCAGATGCGCTTCGACCTGTCCGAGTCGTTCCCGCTGCTGACGACCAAGACGGTGTTCTTCAAGGGCATCGCCTACGAGCTGCTGTGGTTCCTCAAGGGGTCCAGCAACGTGCGCTGGCTGCAGGAGCACAATGTGCACATCTGGGACGAATGGGCGGATGAGAACGGCGACCTGGGCCCGGTGTACGGCGTGCAGTGGCGCAGCTGGCCGGCCCCGACCCCGGACGACCCGAACCGCACCATCGACCAGATCGCCAACGTACTCGACCTGATCCGCAACCACCCGGACTCGCGGCGGATGGTCGTCACCGCGTGGAACCCCGCCGAGGTCGAGCGGATGGCGCTGCCGCCGTGCCACGCGCTGTTCCAGTTCTACGTGGCCGACGGCGGGCTGTCGTGCCAGCTGTACCAGCGCAGCTGCGACATGTTCCTCGGCGTGCCGTTCAACATCGCCTCGTACTCGCTGCTGACGCTGATGATGGCGCAGCAGACCGGCCTGGAGCCGGGCGAGTTCGTGTGGACCGGCGGCGACTGCCACGTGTACGACAACCACATCGACCAGGTGCTCGAGCAGCTGGGGCGCACGCCGTACCCGTATCCGCGGATCCGCATCCGCAGGGCCGACTCGCTGTTCGACTACACGTACGAGGACTTCGAGATCGTCGACTACCGGCACCACCCCAGGATCTCGGCGCCGGTCGCGGTCTGAGACCGGCCGCTTCCCGTCGGCGGGGGAGCGGGCATGCCCCCCGCGTCGGTGCCGCCCTATACACTAAGTGCCAGTTCCGCAACCCAAGGAGTGAAGAAATGGAGCACGACAGTAGCCTCAGCGGCTATCACGAACCCGAGCCCGGAGAAGCCGGGCTTGAGGAAGAGGAGGATTGGGGCGACGACTTCCCCAAGACCTTCTCGGTGAACCTGATCTGGGCCGAGGCCCGTGACCGCAGCGGCCATGCCGGCGCCATCGGAGTCGATGGCGGCATGCCCTGGCACCTGCCCGAAGACCTCAAACATTTCACGGAGCTGACGATCTCCCACCCGGTCATCATGGGCCGGCGCACCTGGGAGTCGTTGAGCGGCAAGTACCGTCCGCTGCCGAACCGCGACAACATCGTGGTCTCCCGCAACCCGCAGTACGCCGCGCCCGGCGCCACCGTCGTGGACAACCTGGAGGCGGCGCTCGACCTGGCCCGCCAGGAGGCGATCCCCGACGACGGCATGGACCGCAGCGAGATCTGGGTCATCGGCGGCTCGCAGCTGTTCGAGGAGGCCCTGCCCCAGGCCGACAAGGCCTATGTGACGCAGATCCGCGCCACCGTGGACGCCGACACCTACGCCCCCGACATGGACGCGCTGGTGGAGTCGGGGCTGTGGCAGCCCGTCGAACGCTCGCCGTGGCTCAAGCCTGCCGCGGGCGACTCCGGCATCGCGGAATTTCGTTACATCACCTATTGCAAGACCCGCTGACGGCGGCCCGACGGCCCCTTCGGCGACCAACACGAATCGACGAGGTTACCACTGACATGACCACCAACCGCCCCTACACCGTGATGACCGTGTGCACCGGGAACATCTGCCGTTCCCCGATGGCGGAGATCATCCTGCGCACCGAATTCGAGCGGCGAGGCCTGTCCGACCGCGTGCGCGTGCTTTCCAGCGGCGTGAGCGACGAGGAGTACGGCAATCCGATCGACCGGCGTGCGGTGCGCGTGCTCAGGGCGCGCGGGTACGAGATCCCGTCCCACCACTTCGCGCATCGCATCGAGCCGGACGAGATCGAGGAGACCGACCTGTTCCTGCCGATGACCGCCTCGCACATGCGGGCGCTGAAGCGCCAGCTGCCGGTCGGCAAGCAGGCGGAGGTGCATATGTACCGCAGCTTCGACCCGAACCTGCCCAAGCCCGCCGAAGGGCGCGAGGACGAGATCGACCTGGTGGATCCGTGGTACGGTGGCCCGCACGAGTTCGAGGTCGCCATCGATCAGATCGAGCAGGTCGCCCCGTACATCGTCGATTGGGTGGAGGCGCGTCTCGGCTGACGCCGGTCGCCGTGCCCGGCTGCGGGCGGCGCGGTGCCGTCGCCGGCGGGACGGCGTATGAGTGTGCGAGAGGGCCGTGCATCCTGGGTTGGTCCGGGGTGCACGGCCTTTTCGTATGTGTGTGGTGCTCCGCGGCTGCGGTGCGTTGCGCCGTGCCGCTTGCCTGGCCCAGGTGTGTATGTGCGTGAGGCTGAGTTGGTGCTTTCGGACTGTACGCCTGTGTCACTGCCAGGCGTGTATGTGCGTGGCCTGAGCCTGCGTGTGTGTGCGCCGTGATGGGGCTCTGCTCGGCTTTTCGGGTTCGGCGGCGTGCGGGTCGCACGCGTGCGTGGCGGGACGACCGGGATACCGCGGGTGGAGTGGCATGGCCGCTGTCCGACGGGTCGTATACGTATGTGGTTGATGTGGCTGCGGCGTGCGAGCCACGTGCGATGCATGGATGCGTGGCTCTCCGGTGGGCGTGTGCTGCGGTGAAAACGGCACGGCGGGCGCGTGTCTCGCGGCGATTCGGGGTGATCTTGACTAGCTGTAGCGGATTTCCGGGGTTGCAGACACCCATCTGCGCTAGCTGAGGCATGTCTGCGGGCGGACCCGCAGTACGAATGGCGCCATATCAAGGCCGATACCCGGGGTCTGGCCTCCAGGATGCCTCACCTAATGCAGATGGGTGTCTGCAACCCCGGGAATTGACTACACATAGTCGAGTTAGGGGCAGACGGCAAGGTCTTGAGTGGGTAAATGGGCGTTGTACGGTCGGTCGGCGATCACGCGATGGCGGATGCGCCCGGCGTTCGTTCGGCGGCCGGGCGGGTCCTGCGGCCCGTCCGCGGGGCCGATGGCTCTGGCGTCGGCTTTGGCTGGTAAACAACGAGGCGACTGCGTTTTACCCGACGCCTGGCGATCCCCAATGTCGGTTCGGTAGCGCAGGCGCCGCCGCAGGTGCTACCGAACCGACACCCGGGAGAAAAGCGGCCGCGTCACACATGACGCATTCGGATAACCGGCTCTTCCGGTTTTCGTGTGTGTGATGGGAGAGCCGTGGGGCATCATGGTTGGTTGTGAAGAAGATAACCGAAGATGTCTCACGGCCTGTACGCGAGTTTAACAGGTTCGACGGGGATGCGTT
>NZ_JAHBBD010000028.1 GCF_019331775.1 Bifidobacterium phasiani | reverse complement strand
CAGCCTCAACGCCTCTCGCCGAAACCCGTCATCATAACGCTTCCTCCGATCCTCCCGCATACGCAAGAACCGCACCTCCGATCATCGAATCTGAATTTCTCCAGTCCAACAATCGGGGTGCGGTTCACACACGGCCGGGCGGCCCCTTTTCGCGTCCCCGCGGCTACAATGGGCGTCCATGAGAATCGTGCTGCAACGCGTCGCCTCGGCCGGCGTCGACGTCGTCGACGAACGCACCGGCGAGCCCGACCCCTCCTTCGACCCGCAATCCATCGGCCCCGGCTACGTGCTGCTGGTCGGCGTAGGCGACGACGACGGCGACGCCCAGGTGGCCTGGCTGGCACACAGGATCGCCAACCTGCGCGTGTTCGAGGACGGGGACGGCAGGATGAACCGCTCGATCCTCGAGGTCGGCGGCGAGGTCCTGTCGATCTCGCAGTTCACGCTGTTCGGCGACGTCAGGAAGGGCAACCGGCCCAGCTTCGTCGCGGCGGGGCGCCCCAAACACGCCCGGCGCGTGTGGCTGGCGTTCAACGAGGCGCTGCGCGCCCGGGGCCTGACGGTCCGGGAGGGCCGGTTCGGCGCCCACATGCGCGTGTCGCTGACCAACGACGGCCCGGTGACCATCACCATCGACACCGCGGCCATCGGCCGCTAGCGCAAGGCCGGCCGGTCCGGCGCGGCAGACACCGGGCGGACACCGGGCGGGCCGGTCACCGGACCGCCGCCCGGCCCGCCGTCACTTGATGATCGGCCGCAGCGGCGCGGACACGTCCACCTGGTGCTTGTCGCCGATCACGTTCGGATCGCCGAGGATCTTGTCGACCACCGCCTTTTTGAGCTCCAGGTCCGAGGAGTCGCCCCACACCACCGTGTAGTTGCCGTCGTCGAGCTGCGTGGTGATCGAGTCCTGGGTCTGAGCGCTCACCGCGTTGATGCGCCCGCGCATGTCGTCGGACAGCGACGCCAGAATGCGCAGCGCCTCCAGCACCGCCTTGCTGTCCTGGCCGTCGCCGACGCTGTCGACGGCGATCACCGGGATGCCGTCGACGGACGCGTCGCCCACCGAGTTGAGCACGCGGCCCCGGCTGTCGACGGCCGTCAGCATGCCGTCCGGGGTCTGCAGCATCGCGGCGGGCTTCTGCGCCTGCACCGTCACCGACAGCCGGTTCGGGAAGTCCTTGTCGACCTCGGCCCGGGTCACGCCGGGGATGTCGTTGAGCTGGTCGACCACGTCGTCGCCGGAGACCAGGAGCAGCGACCTGCCGGCCTGCTGGGAGGCGATCCGCATGATCTGCTCCTCGCTGACCCATTCGTTCGCGCCGGAGACGCTGATCCCCGAGGTCTCGAGGCGGAACACCGTGGAGAAGAACAGCAGCCACACCACCGCGGCCAGCGCCGCCGCCGCGGCCAGCGCCGCCGCGACGCGGATGGCGATCGTGCGCGCGTTGGCCCGGCGGCGCTCCTTGCGCCGCACGGTGAAGTCGACGACCTTGGGGCGCATGGCCACGCCCAGCGTGCCGGAGGTCTCCTCCAGCGTCCTGGCGACGATGTCCTCGCCGTCCAGCTTGCGCGGGTCCACGAACTCGCCGGGGCCCGACTGCCGCTGCGACAGGTCGGGCAGCGGCCCCTGGTCGTCCGCCGGATGGGCGTCGGAACGGGCCACGCGCCCGACGTGGGCCGGCCCGTCGGGGCGGCGCCCGCCGCCCGAGGCCCCCGACACCACCCTCCTGCCGCTCATCGGCGGCTTCCCGTCCCGCCGTGGGCCGTCAGCGCGGTGAGCAGCACCGGGGCCATCTGGTTGATGTCGCCGGCGCCGACGGTCAGGACCACGTCGCCCGGCCGCGCGCGCAGCGCCATCATCTGCGCGGCGGTCTGCATGTCCTCGACCGCGGCGACGGGGGCCCTGCCGCCCTCCGGGGCGCACGCGGCCGCGGCGTCGGCGATCGTGGCGGCCGAGACGCCCGGGAAGTCCTCCTGGCGCTCGCGCGCGGGGAAGACGCCGGTGACGATCACGTCGTCGGCGAGCGACAGCGCCCGGGCGAACTCGTCGGCGAAGATCCGGGTGCGGGAGAACAGGTGCGGCTGGAACAGCACGTGGATGCCGGCCTGCGGGTAGCGGCGGCGCGCGGCGGACAGCAGCGCGGCGATCTCGGTGGGATGGTGGGCGTAGTCGTCGATCACCGTCACCCCGTTCGCCTCGCCGCGGATGTCGAAGCGGCGGGCCGCGCCCAGGAACGTGGCCGCGGCGGCCGCGGCGTCGGCCGGCGGCATGCCCAGCAGACCGGCGGCGATGATCGCCGCGGCCGCGTTGCGGGCGTTGTGCAGGCCGGGGATGGCCAGTTCGACGGGCAGCAGCGTGTCGCCCGAATCGTCCGGATCGCCGAACAGCCCGGCGGGGATGCGCAGCGTGAAGCGCTCGGTGCCGCTGCCGGCGCTTTCGCTCTCCGCCTCGATATGCACGTAGGCCGCGCCGTTCAGATCGCCGAGCCCGCCGCGCCCGGCGGTGCCGTAGGCGACGACGCGGGCGGCGGTCCCGGCGTCCAGCGCGCGCAGCACGGCCAGCCCGCCCTCGTCGTCGACGCACATGACGATGTGGCCGCGGGCGTGCCCGACATGGTCCACGAATGCGGCGCGGTAGCGCTCCCCGGTGCCGTAGTGGTCGAGATGGTCGGCCTCGGCGTTGGTGACGACGGCGATCCACGGACGGTACTTGCCGAAGCTGCCGTCGGACTCGTCGGCCTCGGCGACCAGCACGTCGCCGCGGCCGGCGTGGCCGCCGTCCAGCGTGCCGCCGTCGGGCGCCTGGATGGAGCCGCCGATCGCGTAGCTCGGGTCGGCCAGCGCCCCGTGGCCGGCGTGGACCAGGATATGGGCCAGCAGCGAGCTGGTCGTGGTCTTGCCGTGGGCGCCGGCCACGGTGACGGCCCGCCGGCCGTGCATCAGCAGCGCGAGGATGTCGCTGCGGTGGACGATGCGCGCCCCGGAGGCGGCCGCGGCCACGATCTCGGGGTTGTCGGCCTTGATGGCGCTGGAGTAGACGACCGTGTCGGCCCCGGCGACGTTCTCGGCGCGCTGCCCGAACCGCACGTCGACGCCCAGCGCGCGCAGGCGGTCGGTCTTCGCGCCCGGCTCGCGGTCGGAGCCGTCCACGGCGACGCCCTGCTCGTGCAGCATCTCGGCGAGCACGCTCATGCCGGCCCCGCCGATGCCGATGAAATGGGTGCGGCCGAGCGCGCCGACCCCCTCGTCCGGCGCGAAGGCCGCCACGGTCGGGTCGAGGACGATCGGGTCGATGCGGTTGGGATTCTCGGACACGGTGCATGCTCCTTGTTGGATCGGACTGACTCCATTATCCCGGCGGGGCCGACGGCCGGGCGGCCGCGCCGACGGATGCGCACGTTATCCGACGCTTTGCCGCGCCAGGTCCAGCACGCGGCGGGCCATCGTCCCGGCGGCGTCGCGGATGCCGTACCCCCAGGCCCGCTCGCCGAACGCCGCCAGCCGCCCGCGGTCGGCGAGCAGCCCGGGCACGTGGTCGACCACCCATGCCTTGGTGAAGTCGCGGTCGGCGACCATGAGCCCGCCGCCGGCGTCCACGACCGGCTGGGCGTTGAAGCGCTGCTCGCCGTTGCCGATCGGCAGCGGCACGTACACCGCGGGCAGGCCGAGCGCCGTAAGCTCGCTGACCGAGCCGGCGCCGGAGCGGCAGATGATCAGGTCGGCGCAGGCGAACGCCAGATCGATGCGTTCGAGGTATTCGGCCACATGGTAGTCGCCCCGGCCGCGGCACTCCCGGCCCAGGCCGTTCAGCGCCCCGTCGCCGGCGGCCACCGAGACCAGCCCGCGCACCTCGTCGGCCTTGCCGCGGCCGGTGAGGTGGACGATCTGCGCGTGCTCGAGCAGCTGCCGGGCCGAGGCGGCCACGGCGCGGTTGAGGCTGACGGCGCCCAGCGACCCGCCGGTGACCACGACCAGCGGGCGGTCCGGGTCGACCCCGAGCTCGGCCGCGGCCTCGCGCCGCGCCGCGGGTCGGTCGGCCTCCAGGCGCGCGCACAGCTGCGCGATCGCCGGGCGCAGCGGCAGGCCGACGCGTTCGATCGCGGCGCCCCTGCGGGCCTTCAGCCCGGTGTCCTCGTACGCGGTGCCGATGAACGACGCCCAGCGGGCGCCGAGCTTGTTCGCCATGCCGGCGCGCGCGTTCTGCTCGTGGATGGCGATCGGGACGCCCATGGCGTGCGCGGCGGCGTACACCGGGGCGGAGGCGTACCCGCCGAAGCCGACGACCACCTGCGCGCCGCGGCGCTCCAGGATCTCGCGGGTCCGGCGGCCCTCACGCCGCCACTGCGCGGGGAAGCGCAGGGCCGCCATGTTCGGGCGCCGCGGGAACGGCACCTTCTCGATGGTCTCCAGCTCGTAGCCGGCCCGCGGCACCAGGTCGTGCTCGAGGCCGACCGCCGTGCCGACCACGCCGATCCGGGCGTCGGGCTCGATGCGGCGGATGGCGTCAGCCACCGCCAGCAGGGGGTTGACATGGCCGGCGGTGCCGCCGCCGGCCAGAACGATACGCGTCGATCCGTTGCTCATACCACCGAGCTTAGTCCACGGCGCCGGCGCGGCGGGCAGGACGCGGCCCGGCGTGGACGCGCAGGGGCGCGGCGGCGGCCCGCCCGTGCGCGCCGGCCCGCTAGGCGCGCACGGACTCGGCCCGCACCTGCGGCTGCGAGCGCATCATGCTGGAGGCCGTGCCGGCCGCCGCCAGACACATGATCAGCGACGACCCGCCGGCCGAGACGAACGGCATCGGCACGCCCATGACCGGCAGCAGGCCGACGACGACGGCGATGTTCACCAGGCCCTGGCCGACCAGCCACACCGCGATGCACATCAGCACCATCGCGACGTAGCGGTCGCGGCTCTGCAGCGCCATGACGACCATGCACCAGCCGACGACGACGAACAGCAGGATCACCAGCGCGGCGCCGATGAAGCCGGTCTCCTCGCCGATGATGGCGAAGATGAAGTCGTTGTGGGCCGCGGGCAGGTAGTTCCACTTCTCCCGGGAGTTGCCGATGCCCACGCCGAACAGGCCGCCGGAGGCGATGGCGTAGCGGGCGTGGGTGGACTGGTAGCACACGCCCTGCGTGTCCTCGCAGGACTGGTAGGCGGCGAGCACGCGGTTCAGGCGGTTGGGGCTGGAGATGACGAAGGCCGCGGCCGCGACCACGACCACGCCGATGGCGATGGCCATCCACTTGCCCGGGAACCCGCCGACCAGGAAGGCCACCACGCCGATCATGACCAGGATCATGCCGGTGCCCATGTCGCGGCCGAGCATGACCAGGCCGAGGCACGCCACGTACACGATCAGCGGCGCGGCGTACGCCTTGATGCCCTCGGCCGGGAACCGCCGGCGCGCGATGATCAGCGCGGTCGGCAGCCAGATGCACAGCGCCAGCTTCATCACCTCGGCGGGCTGGATCGTGAACACGCCGGCCACGCTGATCCAGCCGGTGTTGCCGCTGACGGTCACGCCCAGCGGCGTCAGCGTGAGCAGCTGCAGCAGCATCGCGATCCCGACGACCACGGCGCCGAACCGCCGGTACATCGGCACGGGCACGTGCATCGCGACGAACGCCACGGCCAGGCCCAGCACGCAGTAGATGCCCTGGCTGACCGCCTGGCTCCACGGCGACTCGCCCGCCGCGACCATGTCCACCGCCGAGCTGGAGAAGACCATGACCACGCCGAAGCAGGTCAGGGCGAGCACGGCCACGCGGAACCCGTGGTAGCACCACAGCGGGTTGAGCAGGCTGCGCCAGCCCGAGTAGTCCCGGCGCCTGATCCCGGGGTCCGCCGATCCGAGCGGGCCGTCGGCCCCCGCCCCGCCGTTCGGGGCGCCGCCGTCCGCGGCCGTGCCGGGGGCCGGGCGCCCGGTCGACGACGCGGTCCGCCGGCGGCCGGACGACGAGCTCGTCCGTCTAGTGTTCGCCATGCTCGTCCGCCCATCGCCTGGCCTGCGCGGCGAACCGGTCGCCGCGGTCCGCATAGGACACGAACTGGTCCATCGAGGCGCACGCCGGCGCCATCAGCACCACGTCGCCCGCCCCGGCGTACGCCCCGGCGGCGTCGACCGCCCGGGCCATCACCGTCTCGCGGTCGGCCGGGTCGATCACGGTCAGCGGGATGTCCGGGGCGCTGGCGGCGAACGCGTCGAGCATCGGCCGCTGGTCGGCGCCGATGATCACGGCGGCCTTGATGCGGCGCGCCTGGTCGGCGACCAGCCGTTCGAAGCGGCCGCCCTTGGCCAGCCCGCCGGCGATCCAGACCACGGACTTGTCGGCGAAGCTGCCCAGCGAGGCGTTCGCCGCGTGCGCGTTGGTCGCCTTGGAGTCGTCGACGAACCGGATCGTGCCGTCGCCGCGCCGCGCGACCGCGACGGTCTGGATGCGGTGGCCGCCGGGGCTGAACGCCCGCAGCGCCTCCACGGCACGGTCGCGGTCGGCGCCGTAGCCGAGCACCAGCGCGAGCGCGGCGAGCGCGTCGGCCAGCAGGTGCGGGTACACGGTGCCGTCCGGCTCGCACAGGTGCGCGAACCCGGCGACCGGGGCGATGCGTTCGGGGCGTCCGGGCTCGCCGCCGGCCACGCCGCTCATGTCGACGATCCAGCCGTCGGCCACGCCGATCTGCCCGTCCCGCGGCGCGCCGAGCGTGAAGCCGACGCGGCGGCAGCCGGGCGCCGGCGTCGCGGCGGCGGCCAGCGCGGCGACGCGCTTGTCGTCGGCGTTGTAGACCAGCGCGCGCCCGACGTTGCGGTACACCTTGGCCTTGTCGGCCGCGTAGTTCTCGATGCCGCCGTGCCAGTCGAGGTGATCGGCGGCGATGTTGGTGATCGCCGCGCAGTCCAGCGCCAGCGATTCGGTGAAGTGCAGCTGGAAGGAGCTCAGCTCGACGCACAGCACGTCGTTGGACGGGTCGACCGCGGCCTTGGAGACCGCCGCGCCGATGTTGCCGGCGGCCGGCGCGGCCAGCCCGCAGTGCGCCAGCATGCCGGCAGTCATCTCGGTCGTGGAGGTCTTGCCGTTGGTGCCGGTGATGCCGATCCACGCGGCCGGCCGGCCGGTGCGGGCCGAGGGCACGCGCAGCCGCCAGGCCAGCTCGACCTCGCTGAGCACGGGGATGCCGCGGCGGCCGGCCTCCAGGATGAACGGGGTGCGCGGGTCGAACACCGGCGAGGTGACCACCGCGTCGACCGCGTCCCAGTCCACCTCGTCGAAGGAGCGCAGGTCCGCCTCCGGCCGGCGCTCGTCCACGGTGACCACGCGGCCCGCCCGGCCGCGCAGCACGTCGACGACGCCGCGCCCGGAGACCCCCAGACCGGCCACGAGCACGGTCCTGCCATCGAATTCCATCATGCCTCCCCTTTCATCGTCCGTCCCGGACCGTCCGGGCGCCACGTCACAGCAGCCCCGAGCGGGACGCCCAGTCGGCGTAGAAGACCATCAGCCCCATGAGCACGAAGATCAGCTCGATCATCCAGAAGCGCACGACGACCTTGGTCTCGGTCCATCCCATCAGCTCGAAGTGGTGGTGGATCGGCGCCATCTTGAACACGCGCCGGCGGGTGAGCTTGAAGTAGCCGACCTGGATGACGTCGGACATCACCTCGATGACGTACAGGCCGCCGATGATGATGGCGAGGAACTCGGTGTGCGTGGCGATCGACATCGCGGCGAACAGGCCGCCGAGCGCCAGCGATCCGGTGTCGCCCATGAAGATCGTGGCCGGGTTCGAGTTGTACCACAGGAAGCCGAAGCAGGCGACCGCCGCGCACACCGCGATGATCGTCAGGTCCAGCGGGTCGGAGACCGCGTAGGCGAAGCCGTCGTGGCCCGCGCCCTTGAGGTGGTAGCTCTCCCAGAAGGCGATCAGGCCGTAGCCGGCGAACGCGATCATCGACGAGCCGGTGCACAGGCCGTCCAGGCCGTCGGTGAGGTTGACCGCGTTGGTCCACGCGGTCATCAGGAAGTTCACCCAGACCACGAACAGGATGATCGCCACGACGCGACCGGCGAACTCGAAGCTCAGGAACGGCTCCTCGATGAAGCTCATGCCGGCCTGCGCGCTGGGGAAGCCCGACTTGGTCGGCACGACCAGCGCCAGCACCGCGTACAGCGTGGCCAGGATGAACTGCCCGACGAACTTGCCGGCCACCGACAGGCCCTCGTTCTGCTTCTTGCGCACCTTGGCGAAGTCGTCGATGAAGCCGAGCAGGCCCATCGAGAGCATCGCGAACAGCACGAGCATCGCCGAGGCCGAGAACGGCTCGCCGTTGGCGAGGTACCGGTACAGCGCCGAGGCCAGCCAGCCGCAGACGATGGCCAGGTTGATGACCACGCCGCCCATGGTCGGGGTGCCGCGCTTGATCTGGTGCGACTGGGGGCCGTCCTGGCGGATGTACTGCCCGTAGTGCAGCTTGTGCACGAGCTTGATCAGCAGCGGGGTGCCCACGATCGTGACGACCAGTGAGACCAGGATTCCTATGATGAGGGCGATCACTTGCGCAGCTCCATTTCGCGTGTTCGGTGTCTATCGTGTCGGCTCGTCGGCGGCGTCGGCCGCCCAGCGCTCGGCCAGCGCGCTCAGTCCGGAGACGTGCGAGCCCTTGAGCAGCACCACGGCGCCGGCGTGTTCGCGTGCCAGGCGCGCGACGACGGCGTCCGCCTGGCCGGTGTCGTGCACCAAGTCTACCGACGCCGCGGACCCGTCCCGCCCGGCGAGGGCCTGGCGCGCGCCCTGCGCGATCGCGCCGGCCAGCGCGTCGACGTGGGCGTCGGCGGGGCTGCCGACCGCGACGATCGCGTCGACGCCGCAGTCCAGCGCGTACGCGCCGACCGCTCGGTGCAGCGCGTCCTCGTCGGGGCCGAGCTCCAGCATCGCGCCGAGCACCGCCACGCGGTACGGCCGCGCCCCCGACGCGGCGCCCCACTGGCGCAGGCCGTCGAGGCCGGCGCGCATCGAATCGGGGTTGGCGTTGAACGAGTCGTCGATCAGCGTGAACGAGGCGTCGCCGCGCCTCACCTCGGACACGGCCATGCGGTGCGGGCTGATGCGGCGCAGCGAGCCCAGAACCGAGGCGACGGCGGCGGCGTCCATGCCCAGCCGCATCGCCACGCCGGCCGCGGCCAGCGCGTTCATCACGTTGTGGGCGCCGCGGATGCCCAGCGTCACCGGCTGCTCGGCGCCGTCCGGGCCGACCAGCGTGAACGTGGGGCGGTCGTCGCCGTCCACGGCCACGTCGCGCGCGCTGACGCCGCCGGACAGGGCGCGCTCGTCATGCATGCCGAACCACAGCACGTCGCCGGGGGCGATCGGCGCCATCGAGGCGACGTTCGGGTCGTCGGCGTTGAGGATGGCCGCGCCGCCGGGCAGCAGGCCGCGCACGATCTCGCTTTTGGCCTGCACGATGCGCTCGACCGAGCCGAACTCGCCCAGGTGCGCGGTGCCGACCTTGAGGACCACGGCGAGGTCCGGCGGGGCGATGCGCGTCAGGCCGGCGATCTCGCCGACGTGGTTCGCGCCCATCTCGGCCACCAGGAAGCGCGTGCGCGCGCCGACCCGCAACGCGGTCAGCGGCAGGCCGATCTCGTTGTTGAACGAGCCGACCGGCGCGACGGTGCCGCCCAGCGAGCCCAGCAGGGCCGCCAGCATGTCCTTGGTGGTCGTCTTGCCCACCGAGCCGGTGACGCCGACGATCGTGAACGGGTCCGGCTCGGCGCGCCGGCGCGCGATGTTGTGCGCGGCGAGCAGGCCGAGCGCGGCCACGGTGTCGTCGACGACGATCTGCGCCAGCGGGGCGTCGACCCGATGGTCGACGATCGCGGCGACGGCGCCGTCGCGCGCCGCGCCCGCCACGAAGTCGTGGCCGTCGACCCGTTCGCCGGCGATCGCCACGAACACCGAGCCCTCGCGCACCTGCCGCGAGTCGCTGACCGCCGACGTGGCGGTCGCCCCGGCCGCCCTGGGGCCCTGCGGCGCGCACACGAGCCGGCCCCGCACCGCCTCGGCGATCTCGCCGAGTCCCATCGGCATCATCGTCGCCTGATCGTTCACGTCCGTTTCCGTCCTTTCCATCCGGCGTCCCGCCGCGGCCTACCGCAGCTCCCTCGAGACGCGCAGCGCGCTTTTGATGTTGGCCTTGCGCACGCCCGCGGCCATCGTCATCGCGATGGCCAGCGACAGGTGCCCGGCGTCCTGGCTCTCGTAGGACAGCGAGGCCTGCTCGGCCAGCGCGTCGGACTCCTCGGTGCGCGTCACGACGTGCCCGTGGCCGGTGACCACGCAGCCGTAGCGCTCGCAGGTCCGGCGCACGTGCTCGCGCAGCGCGTCGTCGTTCCGCCCGCACACGCCGACGACGTCGACCGTCACCGACCGCAGGGCGTCCGCGCGCAGCGTGTCCCCGTCCATCGCGATGATCACCGCCGCGGCGCCGTCCTCCGCGCACACCGCGAGCGCACGCTGCATGTCGAGGATGCCGAGCGGGTAGTCCAGGTCCAGGTAGCGCTCCAGCGATTGCGAGTCGGAGGCGCAGACCACGCCGACCGGGTTGCCGAGCATGTGCAGGAAGTCCGCCAGCTCGCGCACGTCGCGGTGCACCGACTCCGGGTCGGCGCCGTCGACGGCGAACACGGCCAGCGCCCCCGAGGGCGAGCCGGCCATCTCGTCGGCGATGACGCCCAGCTGGTGCGCGGTGGGGTCGGCGAACAGCAGCGGCATGCCGACGTCCGCCACGCGCCCCTTCATCGAGCGCGGCACCATCGCGGCGTACGCGCCGCGGCGCTGCACCTGCTCGAGCAGTTCGGACGACACGATGCTCGGGGCGACGTACAGCGACCCGGGATGCACGGAATCCACGTCGTCGGCCAGGGAGGTCACCGTCACCCCCGCGGCGAACGGCGGCACCAGGTCGAAGCCATGCCGCTGCGACAGGTCGCCCAACGTCATCCGGCGCGAGCCGGACTCGCTCACTGCACTCATCTGAAGGCCTTTCTCTTCCGCTCGTCCTCCGGGAGCCTACCAATCCACCGGGATAGCATCGGTGCGCGGCGACGAGGTGGGCACCTCGTATTTCTGCATAAGGAATTCACCAATCTTGGCGAACAGCGGGCCGGCGCTCAGGCCGCCATAGCGGGCCGACTGCGGGTCCTTGACGACCACCGTGACCACGAACCGGGGGTTGTCCGCCGGGATGATGCCCGACCAGTCGCACACGATCGAGGTCAGCGAGCCGTCCGCGCCGGCGACCTCGGCGGTGCCGGTCTTCGAGGCGACGCGGTAGCCGTCCACCGAGGCGACGTTCGCGTACTCCTCGGCCACCGACTCCATGGCGTTGAGCACGTCGGCGGCCACGTCCTCGTCGACCACGCGCTCGCCGTCGCCCTCCTCGGTCTCGGTGACGTGCCCGTCGGGGTCCGTCGTCGACTTGACCAGCGACTGCTCCTGGCGCACGCCCCTGTTGGCGATGGTGGCGACGATGTTGGTCAGCTGCAGCGCGTTGACGGTGTAGCCCTGGCCGAACAGCACGGTGTCCTTGGTGCGCCCGTCCCAGTTCTCGGCCGCGGACAGCAGGCCGTTCGTCTCGCCGGGCAGGTTCAGGCCGGTGGGCTGGCCGACGCCGAACTTCGTCAGGAACTCGTAGCGCTGCTCGTTGGTGTAGTTCTCGGCGGCCATCACCATGCCGACGTTCGACGAGTTCTGCAGGATGCCGGCGAGCGTCCAGTGCTCGCTGCCGTGCTGCGTGGCGTCGTGGAACTCCTGGCCGTCCTTGTTGATGCTGTACGGGACGGTGAACTGGTCGGTCGCCTGGTGCAGGCCGGTCTGCAGCAGCCCGGCCATCGTGATGACCTTGCCGATCGAGCCGGGCTCGAAGGTCTCGCTGACCGCGCGCGAGACGGTCATCTTCGCTGCGTCGGTGCCGGCCTCGATGTCGTCGGTGTCCTCCAGCGCGATGATCTCGCCGGTGCGCACATCCTGCACGACCGCGATCGCCCAGCTGGCCTTGAGCTCCTCCAGGCCGTCCTGGATGACCTGCTTGACGTACCAGTCCACGTCGCGGTCGATGGTCAGCGTCACGTCGGAGCCGTTGACGGCGTCCTGCGAGTCGGTCACCGTGCCGGGGATCACCTCGCCGCCGTTGCCCTGCTGGTAGGTCACGTAGCCATCGGTGCCGGTCAGCGTGTCGTTCAGCGACTGCTCCAGGCCGGAGGCGCCGGCGCCCTCGTCGTCGACGCCGCCGAGCAGCGCGCCGATCAGGTTGTCGGTCGAGTACACGCGCTCGCTGGTCAGCTCGCAGTACACCACGCCGCCCAGGTGCAGGTCGTCGATCCGGCGCTTGACCTCGGGGGTGACGTCCCTGGCGATCACCGTGTAGCGGTTCGTGCCGTCCAGCTGCGCGCCCAGCTCCATCGTGTTGACGTCGAGCACCGTGGCCAGCAGGCGCGCCACCGCGGCGGCGCCGGTCACGCCCACGGGCTGGTCGTCGATCGCGTGGCAGTACCCCAGGGTCTTGGCCTCGGTCGTGCCGCAGTCCACCGGCTCGAAGGTGGAGATGGTCAGCGGGTCGCCGATCACGTCGTAGCGCTCCACGCTCTGGGCGAGCACGTTGCCGTTGGTGTCGAGGATCCGGCCGCGCTGCGCGCTGACGGTGCGCGTGTAGGTGCGGCTGCGCGTGGCCGCCTGCGCGGTGGCCTGGCCGGTGAGCAGCTGGACCCCGGCCAGCTGGATCAGGCACGCCGCGGCCACCACGGCCAGCGCCGCGCCGACGGCGATGCACTTGGCCGCGAACCGGTTGCGCCTCGCGAATGCGATCATCGAACGGATCATTGCGCACCCCCACTTGGCTGGTAGTCGCTCAGGTCGATGGAGATCGACCCCTCCTGCGGGACCATGCCCATCTCCTTGGCCTTCTCGGGCAGCGAGGCCTCGAGCTCGTCGAGCCGGCTCTGGGCATCCTGCACGTCCTGGTTCAGCGTGGCGATGTTCGACTCCACCTGCGCGGCCTCGAACGAGTTCTGCACCATCTGGGTGCGCAGCGCCAGCGCGCCGAGCAGCGTCGCGCCGAGGAAGACGATCGACGCGGTGACGTGCAGCAGCGGCGTGGTGCGCGAGCGGGTCCACTCGATGATGCGGCCCAGGCGCCGCGAGACGCTCTGGTCGTCGGCGCGGCGGCCCTTGACCACGCGCAGCTGCGGTCTGGTGGCCGCCGGCGTGGCCTGCGCCGGGCGGCCGGCCGGCTGGGTCTGCGCGCCGGAGCGTGCGCTTCGTGCTGGAGCGGGCATCGTCATCGCCTTCTTCCGTTGCGGTGTGCGGACTGGTGGGTGTCGAATCGTCGTCGCCATCGGTCGGGTATCGGCCGGACCAGCTCGACGCCGCGCAGCCGCACCGAGGCCGAGCGCGGGTTGCGCGCGATCTCCTCGGCGTCGGCCTTGACGGCGCCGCGGGTGATCTCGCGGAAGAACGGCATGGCGTCCGGGGGCACCATCGGCAGCCCGTCCGGCACGTCCGCCTTCAGCCCCTGCGCCATGAACGACTTGACGGTCTTGTCCTCCAGCGAGTGGTACGACTCGACGACCAGGCGGCCACCCACGTTCAGGCGGTTCGCGATCTGCGGCAGCGTGCCGGCCAGCTTGTCGAGCTCGCCGTTGACCTCGATGCGCAGCGCCTGGAACACGCGCTTGGCCGGATTGCCCGCCGGCCGGTGGGCCTGGGGCACGACCTCGTCGACCAGGCCGGTGAGCTGGCTGGAGGTGGTCAGCGGGTGCGCGGCGCGCCGCCGCACGATCTCGCGGGCGATCGGCCGGGCGAAGCGCTCCTCGCCGTAGGCGCGGAAGATCCGCGTCAGCGCGTCGACGTCGTACTCGGCGAGCACGCGCGCCGCGGTCAGCGTCTGGCCGACGTCCATCCTCATGTCGAGCGGGGCGTCGTGCGCGTACGAGAAGCCTCGTTCGGTCTCGTCGATCTGCAGGCTGGACAGCCCCAGGTCCATGAACACCGCGTCGACGCCCGTGACGCCGGCGCGCTCGAGCACCTCGCCGAACGCGTCGAACGCGGCGTGCACCGGGGTGAACCGCCCGGCCAGGCCCTCCTGCTCCATGCGCCGCGTGGCCAGCTCCAGGGCCTCGGCGTCGCGGTCGATGCCGATCAGCCTGGCCTGGGGCGCGGCCTTGAGGAACGCGACGGCGTGCCCGGCCAGGCCCAGGGTGCAGTCGACGGCGACCGCGCCCTCATGCCGCAGGGCCGGCGCCACCAGCTCCACGCAGCGGTCCAGCAGGACCGGCCGGTGGATCGTCTCGTAGTCGTTCGTGTGCATCAGAAATCCACCACCGGAAGTATGTCGTCTGCGGTTTCGGAGTATTCCTCTTCCTTCTGCTCGAGGTAGCGCTCCCACGTCTGCCGGTCCCAGATCTCGGCGCGGGTGCCCACGCCGATCACGACGATGTCGTCCTTGAGCCGGGCGTAGGTGCGCAGCAGCTGGGGCACCAGGACGCGCCCCTGCTTGTCGGGGACCTGGTCGGAGGCGCCCGACATGAACACGCGCGAGTACTCGCGGGCCTCGCGGTTGCTCACCGAGGTGCGCTGGATCTGCGCCGCCATGCGGCGGAACTCGCGGAACGGCAGGAGGTAGACGCACCGTTCCTGGCCCCGGGCGAGCACGACGCCCCGGCCGAGCAGCGTGCGGAACTTGGCTGGCAGGGCCAAACGTCCCTTGGCGTCGATCTTCGGGGTGTAGGTGCCGAGCAGCAGCGGGGGCAGGGTGTCCTCGATCGGGTCGAAGGCGGGGTCGGAGCCCATCTCGGCGGCGGAGGTTCCCGGCTGCGCCGATGCGAATGCGTCGCCCATTGACCCCCACCTCCTTTGTTGTGTTTTGATAGACTCCTGCCACGGCTGATTCACCACTTTACCCCACGACTCACCAAGAATCCCCACCCGTCCACAAAACGCTTACCCTTTTCCCGGATAATGGCCGTCCGCGCACGCCGGACCGGACGTCGGGCGCATGCGGCGGCCGCGGCTCGACGCCGCCGGACGCGCGCCCTCGCGCCCGGTCCGGCGCATGCGGGCGGCCCCGCGCGCCGGCGGCGGGACGCGGCCCCCGCATTTCCCCGTGCACCCCGTGCGGGCCTCTTCGCCCCGGCATACATACCGGGCGGCACGGCGCCGCGCCGAAGACGGACGCCGCCGCGCCGCGGCCGTTCATGCTCCGGCTCCGGCGAGGCCGCCGCCGTCGACGGTCAAGGGCCGCGCGCCACGGCCACGCATGCAGGCGGCGGCACGGACCACCGGCGAAGCAGCGGGCAAGGCCCGTCCGGGACGCCATGCGCGCGGGCTGCGGCGCGGACCATGGTGCCGGACGGAACCGCCCGGCACGCTGTGGTATCGGCCTTGCGGTACATTGGATTGCCCAAGTTTTGTCAGGAAGGGACGGCACAACCAAGATGTCAGGCTACGCTTCCCAGCTGCAGGAGGAGCAGCATACGGTGGATCGCGCCTACGGTCGGCTCGACGAGATGCGCGCGCAGGTGCGCGCGCGGCTGGATGCGGTGCGCGCCGCGGGCTCGCACGGCTCGCCCACGCAGCGCACCGAGCGCGACTCGTTCGCCACGATGTACGAGGACCGGCTGGCGCAGCTGCGCGCCGTCGAGGACCGGCTGGTGTTCGGCCGGCTCGACGATGCGGCCGGCGAGCGCCGCTACATCGGCCGCATCGGCCTGTCGAGCGAAAGCCACGAGCCGATCCTCACCGACTGGCGCGCCGAGGCCGCGCGCCCGTTCTACGAGGCGACCCCGTCGAACCACGGCGACATCGTGATGCGCCGCCACATCACGCTGAACTTCCGCGAGGTCGTCGGCGTCGAGGACGAGGTGCTCGACGTGCACTCCGAGCAGGTCGGCAGGGCCTCCGCGTCCGGCACGCTGACCGGCGAGGGCGCGCTGCTGGCGTCGCTCAGCTCGCGCCGCACCGGCAAGATGACCGACATCGTCGCCACCATCCAGGCCGAGCAGGACCGCATCATCCGCTCCGACCTCGCGCACGCCGTCGTCGTGCAGGGCGGCCCCGGCACCGGCAAGACCGCCGTGGCCCTGCACCGCGCGGCCTACCTGCTGTACACGCACCGGCGCACGCTGGAGCGTTCCGGCGTGCTCGTCGTCGGCCCGAGCACGGCGTTCCTGCACTACATCGACCAGGTGCTCCCCTCGCTCGGCGAGACCGGGGTCGTCAGCCGCACCATCGCCGACCTGATCCCCGGGGTCGTCGCGGGCGCCGAGGACTCCCCGCGCGCCGCGCAGCTCAAGGGCGAGCGGCGCATGGCCGACGCGATCGCCAACGCCATCGCCGCCCGCGAGCGCGTGCCGCGCGACCTGCCGACCATCCGCATCAACGGCTTCGCCGTGCGCATGACCGCCGCCGACGTCCAGCAGGCCATCACCGACGCGCGCCGTACCCGGCAGCCGCACAACCGCGCCCGCGAGACCTTCGTGCGTTCGATGATGGAGTCGCTGCGCACGCGCTACGCCGAGCAGCTCGACTACACGCCGGAGCGCGCCGAACTCAACGACGTGGACCAGCAGCTGCGCATGAACGACGAGGTGCGCAAGACGCTCAACCTCGCCTGGCTGCCGATGAGCGGCGCGTGGCTGATCGACCAGCTGTTCTCCAAGCCGGTGCAGCTGCGCCGCTTCGCCCCGTGGCTGACCGACGAGGACATCGAGGCGCTGATGCGCGACAAGGGCGCCCCGCTGACCGTGTCCGACATCCCGCTGCTGGACGAGGCGATGGAGCTGCTGGGCCCCGACCCGCGCGAGGCCGCGCGCCGCGCCGCGGCGGACGCCAGGCGCGCCGAGGAGGAGCAGTTCGCCAAGGACACGCTGGCGCAGGCGGGCATCGGCTCCGGCATCGTGACCGCAAGCATGCTGATCGACGGCATCAACGGCGCGGACGCCGAACTGACCGCCCAGCGCGCGGCGGCGGACCGCGAGTGGACCTACGGCCACATCGTCGTCGACGAGGCGCAGGAGCTGACCGCGATGGACTGGCGCATGCTGATGCGCCGCTGCCCCTCGCGCTCGTTCACCATCGTCGGCGACGTGGCGCAGACCTCCGCGCTCGGCGGCACCCGTTCGTGGCGGCGCACGATGGACCGGCTGTTCGGCGAGCACGGCTGGGACCTCAACGAGCTGACGATCAACTACCGCAACCCGCAGGAGGTCTCCGACCTGGCGTCCGGGTTCGCCACCGGCGAGGGGCTGTACATCTCCACGGTCCACGCGGTGCGCGCGATCCCCGACTCGGTCGAGCGCGTCACCGTCGACGGCGTCCTCGCCCTGCGCGACGCCGTCGCGCGGCGCACCGTCGAGATGGCCCGCCGCTTCGTCTCGTCCGACGGCACCGGCCGCGTCGCGGTGATCGTGCCCGAGCGCGAGCTCGACGACTGGCGCGGGACCGTCCGCCGGGCGCTGCGCGACGCGTTCGACGCGCGCGAGTTCGCGCGGCTCGACGCGCAGAGCGCCTGGGACGCGCAGGTGTGCGTGTGCGGCACGCAGGCGGTCAAGGGACTGGAGTTCGACGCGGTGCTCGTCGTGCAGCCCGCGGCCATCGAGCAGGAGGCCGCCTCGCGGCTGGTGGCGGCCGCCGACCTGTACGTCGCGATGACCCGACCGACCCAGAAACTGCTTATAGTGCGGACAAACGAGGACGAATCCCAGCTGGCGCTATAGCATGGGGCGTATGCCCAAAGCACTGCTGTTGGAAAACATCCACCCGTTCGCCGCACAGTCCCTCAGGGACCACGGCTTCGACGTCGTCACGATGAAGGGCGCCCTCGGCGAGGACGAGCTCATCGAGGCGCTCGACGGCGTCGACCTGCTCGGCGTGCGCTCGAAGACGATGGTGACCCGCAGGGTCATCGACGCCCGGCCGACGCTCAGCGCCGTCGGATGCTTCTGCATCGGCACGAACCAGGTCGACCTCGAGTACGCCGGGCGACGCGGCATCGCCGTGTTCAACGCGCCGTACTCGAACACGCGGTCCGTGGTGGAGCTGGTGATCTGCGACATCATCTGCCTGATGCGCCGCATCCCCGCCCACACGCACCACCTCAAGCACGGCCTGTGGGACAAGTCGGCGTCCGGCTCGCACGAGGTGCGCGGCAAGACGCTCGGCATCATCGGCTACGGCAACATCGGCTCGCAGCTGTCCGTGCTGGCCGAGGCGCTCGGCATGCGCGTGGTGTTCTACGACATCGAGGAGAAGCTGGCGCTCGGCAACGCTCGCCGCGCCGCCAGCCTCAACGAGCTGCTCGAGCAGTCCGACGCGGTCACGCTGCACGTCGACGGCCGCAAGTCCAACACCGGATTCTTCGGCGAGGAGCAGTTCGGGCACATGAAGCAGGGGGCGATCTTCATCAACTGCTCCCGCGGATTCGTCGCCGACCTGGGCGCGCTCAAGCAGCACCTGGAGTCCGGGCACCTGTCCGGCGCGGCCGTCGACGTATGGCCCGTGGAACCGAAGAAGAGCGGAGACCCGTTCGTGACCTCGCTGGCCGACGAGGACAACATGGTGCTCACCCCGCACATCGGAGGCTCGACGCTCGAGGCGCAGGAGGCCATCGGCCACTTCGTCGCGCAGCGGCTCGAGGACTACTGGTTCCGCGGGTCGACCAGCCTGTCGGTGAACCTGCCGCAGATGACGGTCGGCGCGTGCGGCGCCGCCGCGCGCATCGCCCACCTGCACGAGAACCTGCCCGGCGTGCTCGCCGACGTGAACAACGTGCTCGGCGACAGGAACATCAACATCCTCGCGCAGTCCCTCGGCACGCAGGGCGAGCTCGGCTACGTCGTCACCGACGTCTCCGAGAAGCCGGACGCCGAGGCGCTCGAGGCCCTGCGCAGCCTCAAGGGCACCATCCGCATGCGCGTCATCGGCTGAACGCCGCCGGCGCCTCGGCCGGCCATGGCCATCCGCGGCCGTTTCGGTCGAATGCGGTCGAACGCGGTCGAATGCGGTTAAATGCGGTTAAATGCGGTCGAACGCGGCCAAATGCCGTCGAGTGCGATTCGCAGTCAATGGCACTTGATTGTCAATGGCACTTGATTGCGGTTGGCCGTGGTCGGCCATGCCGATCGCGGCCAACCGCCTGCAATCGTGGCCAATCGCCTTGGATGCGGCCGACTCATCGCCCTGCCGTTCCGCCGTCGCGCTCCGCCGAACGGGACGGCGCACAGGCGCGGCCCCGGAATCGCAAAATCCCGGAGCCCATGGCGAACCGTGCCGCATGGCGACGGCATGGCCGCAATCAAAAGGTCCCGGAACCGCAAAGATCCGGAAGCACACGGCTCCGGAATCAGAAAATCCAGAACCGGAAGTTCCGGAACCGCAAAGATCCGGAACCGGAAAGTCCCGCAATCATGCGGCCTGCTGCTTGAGCATGTCGATGGCGCGCTGGAAATCGTCGAGGTTCTCGAAGTTCTGGTAGACGCTGGCGAAGCGCATGTAGGCGACCACGTCGAGCTCGCGCAGCGGCTCGAGGATGGCGCGGCCCACCTCCTCGGACCTGACCTGGGCCAGCCCCCGGGAGCGCAGGTCCTCCTCGACCCGCTGCCCCAGCGCCTTGAGATCCTCCTCCTTGATGGGACGTCCCTGGCAGGCCTTGCGGACGCCGGAGATCACCTTGCTCCGGTCGAAGGGCTCGACGTTGCCGGAGTTCTTCAGAACCAGCAGCATCGTCGACTCGACGGTCGTGAAGCGCTTCGAGCAGCGCGTGCATTCGCGGCGTCGGCGAATCGAGTGGCCATCGTCGCTGATTCGCGTGTCAACGACTTTGGTGTCGGAATTTTGGCAAAACGGACAGTGCATGCCCATAAGATAACCCGAGCGGCGGATTACCGGGCGTGTCGCGCTTGACGAAACCATCGGATCACGGCATGGGGACCACCAGCCGCTGCCCGGCCTCGATGCCGGCCGACTGCAGTCCGTTGAGTTCCATCAGCGTCGCCACGGTCTCCGAGACGTCGCCCCCGGCCGGGGTGATCCTCGCCGCATAGTCCCACAGCGTATCCCCCGGACGCACCGTATACGAGGTGACCGCCATGTCGCCCATATCGGACCGCGCCACCTGCGGGAACACCGCCGCGAACCCGGCGAGGGCCAGCAGCACGGCCAGCAGCACGGCGGCGATCCGCCCCCGCGACGTCAGCGCGCGACGGCCCGGTGCGCCCGCCGGCCGGGCGGACGTGTCACCGCCCGACCGCACACCGCCCGGCCACGCGCCACCCGTCCGCACGTCATCCATGCGTGCATCATCCATGCGTGCATCATCCGTGCGCACGCCGCCCGACCGCACACCACTCAATCGCATGCCATCCGGCCGCACATCATTCATGCGCAAGTCATCCGTATGCAAGTCATCCATACGCGCGTCGTCCACGCGCACGCCGCCCATACGCGCGAACCCCATCCAGGCCAGGACCGCCCGCACCAGACCGGTCCGCATGCGACGCGCCCGCGGGCCGCCCGCATGCACGACCCCCGCACCCCTTCGGGCGGAGCACCCGGCGCCGTTGCCCTGAACCGCCATGCCAGTCGTCATCGCGACCACTCCTTTCGAACACATGTTCTATCGAACATCTGTTCTGATTGTGGCACAGATGTTCGACAAACGCAACCCGCGCGTCGAACAGATGTTTGATTTCATATCCCGTTCACGTTATGCTGGTAGCACCAGGCCGAAAGGAGCACCCGTGAGCACCAATCCCCCCACCCCGACCCCCGGGGCCGACCGCCGTGAGACCCCGGCGCTGACCGACCGCCAGCGCAAGGTCCTCGACGCCATCCGCGCCCACGTCGTGCAGCACGGCTTCGCCCCCTCGTTCCGCGAGATCGGCGAGGCCGCCGGACTGAAAAGCCCGTCCTCGGTCAAGCACCAGCTCCAGGTCCTCGAAGACAAGGGACTCATCCGCATGAACGCCAACAAGGGCCGCGCCATCGAGCTCGTCGACGACGATCCCCAACAGGGCGCCGCCGCCGTGCTGCCGCTCCCGGACGGCGCCGCCGGCGGGTCGATCGTCGAATCTCGCGACGTCCCGTTGGTCGGGCGCATCGCCGCGGGCGTGCCCATCACCGCGGAGCAGCACATCGACGACGTCATGCGCCTGCCCAAGCGCCTCACCGGCACCGGCAACCTGTTCATGCTCGAGGTCCACGGCGACTCGATGGTCGACGCGGCGATCTGCGACGGCGACTTCGTCGTCGTCAGGGAGCAGCACACCGCCCAGAACGGCGACATCGTCGCGGCGCTGCTCGACGACGAGGCCACCGTCAAGACCTTCCGCAAGGAGAACGGGCATGTCTGGCTGATCCCCCACAACCCCGCCTATTCCCCCATCGACGGCACCCACGCCGAGATCATGGGCAAGGTCGTCACCGTGCTGCGCAAGCTGTAGGCGGCCGTATCACGCCACGTCCGGGTGCTGCCGGGAGCAAGCCGCCGGCCTCGATGATCGTCCGAAAAGTCTCGCATCACGCCACGTCCGGGTGCTGCCGGGAGCAGGAGCGGACGCCGCCCGAGCCGCCGGTCACATCACGCCACGCCCGGGCGCGGCACCCAACCGCGGCCCACATCCGGCCGCGTCGCGCGGACCGCATAGCACCGACCGCACCATATCGCCCTCACCAAACCGCCCGCACCATGCCGTTCGGCTGCCGCCGCGCCGGCCTCGCCGCGCCGCGGGAACGCGCCGCACGACCACGGCGGCGGCCCCATCAGGCGTGCAGCTGCGCGGCGCTCGGCGACTCGTATCCCTCCGGTTCGAGCTGGAACGTCGTATGCCCGACCGACACCGGAAAATGCTCGCGCAGGCAGGCCTGCAGCGCGGAAAGGACCTCGGAGGCCTCGTCCATCGTCAGCCCGCGCTCCACCACCACATGGGCCATCAGGATCGGCAGCCCGGTCGCCACCGTGCTGGCATGCAGGTCATGCACGGCGACCACATGCGGCACCCGCTCCAGATGGGCGCGCACTTCGTCCAGATCCAGCCCCTCCGGGGTCTCCTCGAGCAGCACCCTGACGGCCGACGCCAGCAGCTTCAGCGCGCGAGGGATCATCAGCAGCGCGATGACCCCGCCGGCGACCGCGTCGAACCCGGACCATCCGGTCGCCATCATCACCACCGCGGAGACCACCACGGCGACCGACCCCAGCGCGTCGTTGAGCACCTCCAGAAAGGCGGCGCGCATGTTCATGTTGTCGCCGTGCCGCGAGGCGAGCAAGGCGATCGAGACGACGTTGGCGACCAGCCCCAGGACGCCGAAGAACAGCAGCAGCCGCACATCGCGAACGCCGTCGCCATGGTCGCCGAACAGCCGCATGCCCGACTCGGCGAGCGCGTAGACGCCGACGAACAGCAGCACCGCCGCGCCGGCCGCCGCGGTGACGACCTCGAGGCGCGCCCACCCCCACGTCTTCGTGCTGTCGGGCCTGCGCCGCATCAGCACGGCCGTGATCGTCGAGGCGACCAGCACCGACATGTCGGTCAGCATATGACCGGCGTCCACCAGCAGCGCCAGAGACCCGGTGACGATCGCCCCGACGACCTCGGCCAGGAACACCGTGCCGGTCAGGGCCAGCGTCATCATCAGCCGCCGCTGGTGCGACCGCCCCGCCTGCACGGCGGCGCCCCACGCCTCACCGTCCGTCGCCGGTCCGGAACCATTCGCCCCCGATGCGCCGACGCCATGCATATGCGCCATATCCGCGCTCCTTTCCCGCCACACCGACGCCGCACGACGCCGAAACGATGCGAGCCGGCTCCGCGAACCGCCACGGCATGCCCGCACGCCATTCACCCCGGCGCACACGCCGTCCCGGTCGCATTCGGCGCCATCGCAACGCCACCTGCGAATCGGCCGCACGGCGGGAACCTTCACACCCCGCCGGCATATTCTCACCATAATGGCCCTTATTGAGAATTTCAAGAACAACAGCACGAAAAATCGTTGTTTTCTCAGCAATTAATGATGCATCTCATTCTCAATAAGAGAGAAGCCATCCGCCCTGAGCACATGCCGGAACCACTTGGGCCCGCGCGCCGGCCGGCGGGACCGCCCGGCTCCGCCTCCGGCGAGCCCGGACCGCCCCTCCCTGACCGCGCCCCGCAACCATGCCGTTCGGCTTTGCCGCCCGACCATATTCGCGCGACCGCGTCGTGCGGCCATATCCGTGCGAGCGTGTTCACAACGGCACGGTCGCACGATACCGCCGCAACGCCGACCCAACATCGCCGCCATGCCCTTCCGCCCCGCTCCGACGCCTCGAATCGCATTACGTGGAGCGGATTCAGGCTTCTGCGGACATCGATATGCACTACGTGAGGCAGCGTTGCCCGCCACAGCCGAGTATCGGTGGCGGAATACCGGGAAATCCCTCCATCGGCACCGTCCAAGGGTGCCTCAGCTAAGCCAGTCGGATGATTGCAGACCCGCAAATCCGCCACACCTAGTCCAGATCGCCGCGATTCGGCTCCGCCAGACCGACGATACGCCCACCGCAGGCATGAACCACCGCACTCCGGCGCCGCGGATTCCGATCCGCCGGAATCATATTCCGCCAGAATCGCATTCACCCAGAATCGCATTCGATCAGAACCGCATTCGGTCAGGATCCCGCTCCGACGGAATCGCGTCTAGCCGGAATGCCGCCCCGCCAAATACACGGAACCCCGGCCGCCACTGGCGGCCGGGGCCCGCATCATACGCGCGATGCGCCGGATCAGAAGCCGAACTTGGCGGCGGTCTCCTTGAGCGTCTCGGCCGAGCGCTTCAGCGCGGCGAGCTCGCGGTCGGACACCGGGGTGTTGATGCGCGAGTTCACGCCCTGACGGTTGATCAGGGTCGGCACCGACATGCACACGTCGGAGATGCCGTGGAAGTCGTCCAGCATCGAGCTGACCGGCAGGATGCGGTTCGTGTCGTGCAGCACGGCCTCGATGATGTCGACGCCGGACATGGCGATGGCGTAGTTGGTCGCGCCCTTGCCCTGGATGATCCGGTAGGCGGCGTTCTTGACCTCCTGGTGGATCTCCTCGCGCTTGTCCGCGTCCAGCGCCTCATGGCCGGGCAGCGGCTTCCAGTCGCACATCGGGACGCCGCCGATGGTGGCGGAGGCCCACAGCGGCACCTCGGAGTCGCCGTGCTCGCCGGCGATGTACGCGTGCACGTTCTTGACGTTGACGCCGGTCTGCTGCGCGATCAGGAAGCGCAGGCGGGCCGAGTCGAGGTTGGTGCCGGAGCCGAACATCTGGTTGGACGGCAGGCCGGAGAGCTTGAGCGAGACGTGGGTGACGACGTCCACCGGGTTGGTGATGAGCATGTAGATGGCGTTCGGGGCCACATTCACCACGCTCGGCACGATGGACTTCATGATGTTGATCGTCGCGCCGGCGAGATCGAGGCGGCTCTGGCCCGGCTTCTGGCGGGCGCCCGCGGTGATGACCACCATGTCGGCGTCGCGGCAGATCTCGACGTCGTCGGACCCCTGGAGCGAAACGGTCGGGAAGAAGCTGGAGCCATGCTGCATGTCGAGCACCTCGGCCTCGACACGTTCCTTGTTGATGTCTTCGAGAACAATCTCGCGGGCCACGCCGCGCTGCGCCGCGGCGAAGGCGAGGGTGGAGCCGACGGCGCCGGCACCGATGATAGCGAGCTTCGTGGGCTTGATGGGGGAATCCGCCATGTTGTTGACCTCTCTTAGCGACATACATCCCCCGGCGTACTACCGGGTTTCATGACAACACGTTTCACTCTATCCACACACTTTGACGTTTCGCGCACGACAATATACGGCACTCCGACGCGTCACGCCACGCGCACGCGCACGCCATCCGCCGTCCCGGCCGAGCCGGCGGCCGCTCGGGGGCCGCCCCCGCCGAAGACGCCCGGCTCAGCCGATGGACCGTTCCACGATCTGGGCGGCCAGCCGGCTGTCGACCTGCGCCTCCAGCATCACGCCGTCGTCGCGGTACTCCACGCTGTCGACCTTGCCGTACTCGCGCACCTGTGACAGCAGCGCCCCGGCGCTGTACGGCAGCAGCGCCGAGACGTGGACGTTCGGCGTCGGCAGCGCCGCCTCGACCGCGGCGCGCAGGTCGTCGACGCCCTCGCCCGTGGCCGCGGAGACGACGAACGCGTCGGGCATGAGCGAGGCGATGCGCCCGCGCGCGGCCTCGTCCATCATGTCGGCCTTGTTGAACGCGACGACGGTGGGGATGTCCCCCACGCCCTCGATGCCGGCGAGCACCTCGTTGACGGCGTCGATCTGGGAGAACGGGTCGGGATGCGAGCCGTCGACGACGTGGACGATCAGGTCGGCCTCGCCGACCTCCTCCAGCGTCGACTTGAACGCCTCGACCAGTTGCGTGGGCAGGCGGCGCACGAACCCGACCGTGTCGACGTAGGCGTAGAGCCGCCCGTCCTTCGCGCGGGCGCGGCGCACGGCCGTGTCCAGCGTGGCGAACAGCGCGTTCTCGACCAGCTCGCTCGCCCCGGTCAGCCGGTTGGTCAGCGACGACTTGCCGGCGTTCGTGTAGCCGACCACGGCGACGGTCGGCAGGCCGTAGCGCCGGCGCGAGCCGCGCTTGACGTCGCGGGCGGGGGCCATCTGCGCGATCTGCTTGCGCAGCCTGGCGATGCGGTTGCGGATCACGCGGCGGTCCATCTCGATCTTGGTCTCGCCCGGGCCTCGCGAGCCGATGCCGCCGTCGGCGCCGGCCGCGCGGCCGCCGGCCTGCCGGGACAGCGACGCGCCCCAGCCGCGCAGTCGCGGCAGCATGTACTGCAGCTGGGCGAGCTCGACCTGCGCCTTGCCCTCGCGGCTGGTCGCATGCTGGGCGAAGATGTCGAGGATGACGGCCGTGCGGTCGACGACCTTGACCTTGGTGGCGTCCTCGAGCGCACGGCGCTGGCTGGGCGGCAGGTCGTCGTCGACGATGATGGTGTCGGCCTCCTCGCGCGCGACGATGTCGGCGATCTCCCGGGCCTTGCCGGAGCCGACGTAGGTGGCGGCGTCGGGCCGGTAGCGGTGCTGCAGCAGGCCGTCGCACACCTGGGCGCCCGCGGTCTCGGCGAGCGCGGCGAGCTCGCGCAGCGACTCCTCGGCCTGCGACTGCGTGGAGGTCGCGCTCGACCACACGCCGACGAGCACGACGCGCTCCAGACGCACCTTGCGGTACTCGACCTCGGTGACGTCCTGCAGCTCGCCCAGACCGGTGACGTGCCGCAGCGCGTTGCGCCCCTCGCGCTCCTCCCACAGCTCGTCGGAGTCCCGCGCGGCCCCGGCGCCGCGCCGGTCGTCGTCGAGCAGCACCTCGGAGCGCTCGGCCAGCACGTCGCCGCGGCCGGCGGCGTCCCCCGCCGCGGGCTCCGACCGGTCCGCCCGCGGCATGCCGCCGTCCACAGCCTTGAGATCCTCGTGTTCCGTCACCTGCATCCGCCCATCATCGTCGCATCGTGCATGAATCAACGCCTCATTATCCGTGACCAAGCAGACAACGGCGAAGCCGCGGGCGAAACGTCCGGGCGTCCGGCCGGCGCGGCGGCGAGGTGGCGGGCGCCCCCGGTCGTCCGCGACCTGCTTCGTCCACGTCGGAGGCGCGGCGGCGAGGGAGCGGGCGCCCCGCCGCCGGCGCCGGGCATCCGCCGCTCGCTCCCCCGGCGTACAATCGGCAGGGTCCGCGGGCCCGCGGGCCCCGGGCGTCCGGCCCGGCGTCCGGCCCGCGGCGGGCATGGCGACCACCACACGAGGAACGGATCCATCAATGAGCGAACAGTACTTTTCGGCGACGCCGGCGTCCGAGGACGTGCGCCGCACGCTGCATGCGACCCTGCGCGGCTTCGAGGCCGACGTGCAGACCTCGCGCGGGGTGTTCTCGGGCTCGCGCGTCGACCTGGGCACCTCGGTGCTGCTGCGCCATGCGCCGACGCCGCCCGAGCGCGGCACGTTCCTCGACCTGGGCTGCGGCTGGGGCCCGATCGCGCTGGCGATGGCCTTCGAATCCCCGCAGGCCGACGTCTGGGCGGTCGACGTCAACGAGCGCGCCCTCGAGCTGACCGCGGGCAACGCGCGCCGCAACGGGTGCGACCGCATACACGTCGCGCAGACCGACGAGCACGGCGCGCCCCTGCCCGACGTCCGGGTCGAGGGCGCCGAGACGGTGCCCGACGGCCTGACCTTCGACGCGATCTGGTCGAACCCGCCGATCCGCATCGGCAAGCAGGCCCTGCACACGCTGCTGATGGCCTGGCTGCCGCGGCTGAACGCGGGCGGCGCGGCGTACCTGGTCGTGCAGCGCAACCTCGGCGCCGACTCGCTGATCCCGTGGCTGGCCGGCGAGCTCGGCGAGGGCTACGCCGTGGGCAAGTACGCCAGCTCCAAGGGATTCCGTATCATTGAAGTCCTGCGGCGATGACCTCCGCCGACGGCGGGCCGCCGCCCGGCGGGCATGTCCGCGCCGGCCGGCGGTCCGTCCGCGCCCCGGGGATCGCCGACGCCGTTCCGGCACCGTGCCGGAACGTTCCGGGGCAACGCAGAGGAACAGGGGTCTATGAAGTTCGAGTATCCGCAGGAGCTGCCGGTCAGCGCCGCCAAGGACGAGATCGCGCAGGCCGTGCGCCGTTCGCAGGTCGTCATCGTCTCCGGGCAGACCGGCTCGGGCAAGACCACGCAGCTGCCGAAGATCCTGCTCGAGCTCGGCCGCGGCAGCCACGGCCGCCAGATCGTGCACACGCAGCCGCGCCGCCTCGCCGCGCGCACCGTCGCCGAGCGCATCGCCGCCGAGATGGACGTCCGTCTGGGCGACGAGATCGGCTACCAGGTGCGCTTCACCGACGAAAGCTCGCCGAGGACCAGGCTGCGCGTCGTCACCGACGGCATCCTGCTCGCCCAGATCCAGCGCGACCCGCAGCTGAGCCGCTACGACACCATCGTGATCGACGAGGCGCACGAGCGCAGCCTGAACATCGACTTCCTGCTCGGCTACCTGACGGCGCTGCTCCCCCGCCGCCGCGACCTCAAGCTCGTCATCACCTCCGCCACCATCGACTCGGTCAAGTTCAAGGAGCACTTCGAGCGCGCGCTGCACACCGACGTGCCCGTCATCGAGGTCTCGGGCCGCACCTATCCGGTGCAGATCGTCTACGAGCCGCTCGGCACCGCCCCCGCGCTGATGCGCACGGTGCCCGGGTTCGAGACCGGCGCGATGCCGGGCGACAGCGCCTACGCCGAGCTGTCGACCGCGCCCAGCCGCTCCGAGCGCGAGGGCCGCAGCCGCGAACGCGAGACCCCGGTCGACATGCCCACCGCCGTGGCGCGCGCCTGCGCCGAGCTGGTCATCCACTCCAGCCACGTCACCGGGCCGCGCGACATCCTGGTCTTCGCCTCCGGCGAGCGCGACATCCACGACTTCGAGGCCGCACTGCGCCGCCACTGGGGCCCGCGGGTCTCGGACATGCGCCGCCCCGACGCCATCGAGGTCGTGCCGCTGTTCGCCCGCCTGTCCGCCAAGGAGCAGCACCGGGTCTTCGAGCCGCACGACCGCCAGCGCATCATCATCGCCACGAACGTGGCCGAGACCTCGCTGACCGTGCCGGGCATCCGCTACGTCGTCGACCCGGGCACCGCGCGCATCTCCCGGTACTCGAAGACCGCGAAGGTGCAGCGCCTGCCGATCGAGCCGATCTCGCAGGCGAGCGCCGACCAGCGCGCCGGCCGCTGCGGCCGCGTCGCCGACGGCATCGCGATCCGCCTGTACGGCCGCGAGGACTACGAGACGCGCCCGCGCTTCACCGAGCCGGAGATCCTGCGCACGTCGCTGGGCGCGGTGGTCCTCCACATGCTCAGCGTCGGCGTGGCCCGCACCGCCGAGGACGTCACGTCGTTCGGGTTCATCGACCCGCCGGACATGAAGGCCGTCTCCGACGGCTTCAACGAGCTCGTCGAGCTCAAGGCGATCGCCCGCAAGCGCGGCGGGGTGACGCTGACGCATATCGGCCGCCAGCTCGCCCGCATCCCGATCGACGTGCGCCTGGGGCGCATGGTCATCGAGGCGGCGCGCTCGACCACGCCGAACACGCTGGCCGCCGTGCTCGTGGTCGTCGCGTTCCTGAGCCTGCAGGACCCACGCGAGCGCCCCGACGAGAACCGCGATGAGGCCGACCGCATCCACAACCGCTACGCGGACCCGGGCAGCGACTTCCTGACCGCGCTGAACATCTGGGACCGCGTGTTCCAGGCGGACGGCGAGCCGAGCAACTCGGCGCTGCGCCGCATCTGCAAGACCGAGTACTTCAGCTGGCTGCGCATGCGCCAGTGGCGCGACCTGGTCGCCCAGCTCACCGAGATGTGCCGCGAGCTCGGGTTCCGGGTCGGCGAGCCGCTGCCGGTCTCGCGTCCGGACCTGAAGATCCGCCAGCTGCCGATCAACCAGCAGGCGGCCCACTCGCTGTGCTGCTCGTGGGACGCCCAGGGCGTGCACACCTCGATGCTCGCCGGCCTGCTGTCGATGATGGGCATGCAGGTGCTGCGCGAGCCGAAGGCCTCCGATTTCGCCGGCCTCAAGGGCGCGGCGAAGGCGCGGGCGATGAAGCGCGCCCAGAAGATGGCCAAGAACGACTACCAGGGGGCGCGCGGCACGCGGTTCGCCCTGTTCCCGGCCTCCAGCGTCGCCAAGACGACGCCGCCCTGGGTGATGAGCACCGAGCTGGTGGAGACGAGCCGGCTGTGGGCGCGCTATTCGGCGGCGATCGACCCGGCGTGGGCCGAGCCGCTGGCCGGCTCGCTGACCCGCACGACGTACGCGGAGCCGCATTGGTCCGGCTCGCGCGGCTCGGCCGTGGCCAGCGCGAAGGTGCTGCTGTACGGTCTGCCGATCGTGCAGGACCGCACCGTGCAGTGGGGCCGCATCAACCCGCCCGAGGCGCGCGACTTCCTGATCCGCCAGGGCCTGGTGGGCGGCGACATCCAGCAGCGCTTCCAGTACGACGCGTTCGTGCAGCGCAACCTCGACGTGCTCGAGGACGCCGCCGAGGACGCGAGCCGCACCCGCCAGCTCGCCGGCACGGTGAGCGACGAGGACCTGTACGACTTCTACAACGCGGTCGTCCCCGCCGACGTGACGTCGGTGGCCGACCTGGCGAAGTGGTGGCGGGGCGTGCACGACGAGCACCCGCATCTGCTCGACTTCGACCCGGAGAAGGTGGAGCGGCTGGCGACCGCCGAGTCGGTGAGCCTGGACGACTACCCCGACCAGTGGCACACGCTGGGCACCGACGGCACGCCGATCGACCTGAAGCTCAGCTACGTGTACGACCCGCAGGCCGAGAACGACGGCGTGACCGTGCACATCCCGATCAAGGCGCTCTCCCGGCTGACCCCGGAGCAGTTCTCGTGGAACGTGCCGGGTCTGCTCGACGAGCTGATCGTCGGGCTGATCAAGGCGCTGCCCAAGGCGCTGCGCGTCCAGTTCGTGCCCGCGCCCGACACCGCGCGCGCGATCCGCGCGTGGATCGACGGACATTACCCCGACCTGCCCGGCTCGGGCGAGCGCCAGAAGCCGAACCTGCCGCCCGAGGACGCGCCGGTCGAGGTCGCCGAGGCGACGCGCGGCGCCGCCTGGCCGGACTTCGCCCATGTGTTCACGCAGGCGGCGATCCGCGTCGTCGGCGCGCAGATCCACCCCGAGGTGCTCGGCCCCGAGCTGTGGGACAGGCTCTCGCCGTACCTGCGCATGACGTTCTCGGTCGAGCAGACGATGCCGCCGGCGCGCGACCGGCATGGCCGCCGCCACGGCCGCGGCACGGCCAAGGTGCTGGGCGCCGGCAAGGACCTGGCCGCGCTGCAGCGGCGCTTCGCCGAGCAGGCGGAGGCCTCCGCCCGACAGGTCGTGCGGCGCAAGGCGCAGGCCGCCGGCGACCAGGGGCGTCTGGTCGAGCGTGCGAACCTGCTGCAGAAGGCGGGGGCGACCACCGAATCGCGCGCCGCGATGCTGTGGCGCGGCGCCCTGGACGCACTGCGCCTGCCCGCCGAACGCATCTCCTCGCGCTGGCTCGGCGCCGAGGCGCTGATGCTGGCCTCCGCGCCCTACCGCTCCACCGCCCAGCTGGTCGAGGACCTGCAGCTGGCGGCGGTCAAGCGGCTGCTGCCCCGCATCGACGAGCTGGACGACGACCAGGCCCTGGCGCAGGCCGTGGCCGGCGTCGGCCAGGTGTACGAGGACACGGTGTACGCGGTCGCGCACGACGTCATCGCCATACTGCGCCGCCACGCCGAGGTCGACAAGGCCGTGTCCGGACCGGCCGACCTGCCGATGCTCTCGGTGCTGCAGTCGATCCGCGAACACGCCGCCTCGCTGGTCCGCCCCGACTTCGTCGGCGCCACGCCGCCCCTGTCGCTGCCCCGCGTGGAGACGTACCTGCATGCCGACCTCATGCGGCTGAACAAGGCGAAGGCCGACAAGAACCGCGACGTGCGCTGGGCCTGGGAGGCCGACGAGGCCCGCCAGCTGGTCGACGCGGCGCGGGCGCGCGCCGAGGCCGAGCCGGCCGGACCGCGGCGCGAGGCGCTGGCCAAGCAGGCCGAGACCGCACGCTGGATGCTCGAGGAGTTCTACGTCTCGCTGTGGGCGCAGGAGCTCGGCACCGCCGGTCCGGTGAGCCTGCAGCGCATCCGCAGGGCGCTGGGCTGAGCCGCGGCCCCGTATCCGCGCCGCGGGACCGCCTCCTCTCGGCCTCCATGCCGGACCGTTCCCGTCGCCCGCCTCCGCGCCGCGGGACCGACCACAGACCGGCGTGGCGCCCGGCCCGGCGTCACGGCCCGCGCGGGCGCCGACCCGTCCCGCCTGGCGGCGGAAACAGCCCCTCGGTCGCACGGCCCGCCCCGGGCGCGGACACGCCCATTACAGTATTAGGTGAGTCCTCAAATTGATTCGGGACTTGGTCGCCGACCGCGGTATGGCTCTTTCGCCCTGTCATTTCCATGATCCGGGGGGTGCTGCCGCCGCGGACGGGACGCTTGGT
>NZ_JAHBBD010000027.1 GCF_019331775.1 Bifidobacterium phasiani | reverse complement strand
AGCCACTCGACCCCACCCGCAACTACCAACCCATCATCCCCCACCCCAACCGTCAACCATGACCCAGGACAGAAGTAAACCATGCCCCAAGACACCCGACAACCATGCCCCAAGACATTACAAATCCCTCTTGTTGGTCTTAGGCTGCACCGTACCGTACCGTGGTACGGTACGGAATCCGGACCCTTGGAATTCCGCCATTCTTGATTATGCACCGTACCGTACCGTGGTACGGAATCCTCAAACGGGCGCCGGTAGGCTGCTGTACCGTACCGCGACGGGCATCGTGTTCTGTGGAGACGATGCCGGGGCCGCAGTGTCGGGAATCGCGGTATCGGGAATCGCGATGCTCGGCGCGCGCTGGATGTGCACAATGTGCTCGACGACCCGGGCGGGGATCGCGACACTCAGGGCATAACGTTTGGAGGCGTGCGGCGCCTACGTCCCACCCCGTCCGCGCCCCAATCGTCCGTCCGCGCCCCAATCGCCGGCCCGCACCCCGAACCGCTCACAACCCGAACCGACCGTCAGCCTGCGCGGCGAACACGAACTTCGCGCCCCTCGCCAGCAGCTCCCGGGCCACGGCGAACGCGAACTCGGCGCGACTGTGCCTGGTGGCGAGATTGTCCGCGTTGATGCAGATGACGATCCACCCCTGCCGTCGCAGCATCTCGCGCTTCTCCTGGTCGCGGCGCCACTGCGCCCTGTCGGTGCGGTGCTGGTCGCCGTCGTATTCCACGGCCACACGGCATTCCGGCCACGCCATGTCCAGCGTCACCGGGGCCCCGGAACGGAATGCGAGCCCCGGGACCTGGTGGTTCGTCTCCGGGCACGGCACCTGGTGCCCGAGCAGCGTCAGCCGCGTCTTGGTCTCCTGCGGCGACGCGACGCCGGTCGCCACATGGGGCAGCGCCGCCGCGCACGCGACCTTGCCCATGAATCGCGGTGCGTGCTCCACGTAGGACCGGAGCGTGCACAGCGCCTCCTGCTGGTCCGTGCGGTCCGGAGGCGTGGCCACGATGGCGTCGGCCAGCGCGATCAGCCCGTAGGCCGGCACGTGCATGGCGAGCTGCGCCCAGGCCTGCACCGGTGCCAGGGCGGCGACGTCGGGGTTGATCCTGACCGGCGCCACGGTATCCGCCTGCTTCCAGACGTGGCAGTGGATGCCGGGGCCGCGCAGCCGGCTCCTGCGGTCGGCCGACGTCACATGCTTCATCGACGGATCGAGGTCGCAGCCCTCCGGGAGGGGGATCGCCTGCAGCTCCAGCGCCGTGGTCATGCCGAACAGCAACGGCCGCCCGGCCGACCGGGCCAGCGCGGTGCATTCCGCGATGGCGTGCCGTCGGCGGTCGACCAGGGCGGTTCCCATGGGGGCGGTGTCGTTCATGGCTCGACTTTACCCGTCGCCGGACGTGCGCGCCGGCGGACCCGGTAAAAATGTGGATTTGTGTACAACCCGCGCCGATCGCGCCCGATTGTGGACATCCGCCCCCGCTTCACGGCCGCCGCCCAATGACCTCGCGCGATGCTAAGGTGAACCACGTCCGCGGGCCCGCCCCGCGGGCGAGTCGCAGTAACCTCACGGCGGACGGGCGCCCGCCCGCCAAACCAAGGAAGTAGAGAGAAGCAGAGAGTCATGGAGAAGTTCTTCCATCTCAAGGAGAACGGCACGACCGTGTCGACGGAGGTCCTCGCCGGCCTGACGACGTTCTTCGCGATGGCCTACATCATCGTCGTCAACCCGCAGATCCTGAGCCAGACCGGCATGCCGTGGGGCGGCGTGTTCCTCGCCACCATCATCGCGGCGATCATCGGCACCCTGGTCATGGGCCTGTTCGCCAACGTCCCGTACGCGCAGGCCGCCGGCATGGGCCTGAACGCGTTCTTCACCTACACCGTGTGCTTCGGCCTCGGATTCACCTGGCAGGAGACCCTGTGCATGGTGTTCCTGTGCGGCGTCATCAACATCATCATCACCGTCACCAGGATCCGCAAGATGATCATCAAGTCGATCCCGCCGATGCTGCAGCACGCCATCGGCGGCGGCATCGGCCTGTTCGTGGCCTACGTCGGCATGCTGAACGTCGACCTCATCGTGTTCACCCCGGACGCCGAGACCACCTCCGCGGTCGGCGCCACCCCGGGCCTGGCCTCCTTCGCCGATCCGACGCTGTGGCTGTTCCTGATCGGCCTGGTGCTGGCCATCGCCTTCACCGTGCTCAAGGTCAAGGGCGGCCTGCTGCTGGCCATCGCCATCACCACCGTCGTCGGCATCCCGCTGGGCGAGACCACGATGGCCAACTCCGTCTCGATCGCCGACACCTTCGCCCAGCTGCCGCAGACCTTCGGCGCGATCTTCACCGCCGAGGGCTTCCCGGCGCTGTTCTCCGACCCGGCTCGCCTGCCGCTCGTGCTGGTGACGATCTTCGCGTTCTCGATGTCCGACACCTTCGACACGATCGGCACGTTCATCGGCACCGGCCGCCGCACCGGCATCTTCTCCGACGAGGACGAGAGGTCGCTGGAGTCCGGCCACGGCTTCAGCTCGAAGATGGACAAGGCCCTGTTCGCCGACTCCATCGCCACCTCGATCGGCGCCATCTGCGGCACCTCGAACACCACCACCTACGTCGAGTCCTCCGCCGGCATCGGCGCGGGCGGCCGCACCGGCCTGACCTCGGTGGTCGTGGCGCTGTGCTTCGCCGTCTCCGCGTTCCTGTCGCCGGTCATCTCCGCGGTGCCGTCCGCCGCGACCGCCGGCGTGCTCGTGATCGTCGGCTGCATGATGGCCTCCAGCCTCAAGGAGATCGACTGGAGCGACATCGCCGAGGCGATCCCGGCGTTCTTCGCGGCCGTGTTCATGGCCTTCTCCTACTCGATCAGCTACGGCATCGCCGGCGGCTTCATCACCTACTGCATCGTGATGACCTGCAGGGGCAAGGCCAAGCAGGTGCACCCGGTGATCTGGACGGTCGCCGTGCTGTTCATCCTCGACTTCGTGCTGCAGGCCGTGCTGGTCTGACCCGCACCCACGACACGCCCGGGTTGCGCGCCGTCGCCCCGGGCGTGTATCTTTTCGTATCTGTAAACCACAGACCGTTGGTTGGAGCGTGCATGCGCTCCCGAAGTTTGGTTCGCCAAGCCAGCGCAGGTTGAGAGATATAGGGCCGCAAGGTCCGTGCAAGGAAACTTGCGGATGTATGTTGCTCTGCCTGCGCGCAGGGCTTTTTTCATGCCCGGCGGGGCGTTCCGGAGTCAACGGCCGACTTAGGAAGGAACGCCATGAAGAGGCCCGAAAAGGAAGCGGTGGTCGCTCAGCTTACGGAGCAGTTCCGTAACGCTGACGCGGTCTACCTGACCGAGTACCGCGGGCTTACCGTTCCGCAGATCTCCGATCTGCGCGAAAAGCTAGGCCGCGATACTTCCTACACCGTGGCTAAGAACACGCTGGCTCGCATCGCCGCCAAGGAAGCAGGCATCGAGGGCCTCGACGAGATTCTCGCCGGCCCGACCGCCATCACCTTCGTGAAGGGTGACTTCATCGAGGCTGCGAAGGTCATCCGTGACTTCGCCAAGGACAACAAGGCTCTGGTCATCAAGGGTGCCGCCGCCGACGGCACCGTCTACGATGCCGAGGGCGCCAAGAAGCTGGCGGATCTCAAGTCCCGCCCGCAGCTGCTTGCCGAGTTCGCCGGCGATGTCAAGGCGACGATGGCCAAGGCCGCGTATCTGTTCAACGCCCTGCCGACCAAGGCCGTGCGTACGATCGATGCGCTGCGCGAAAAGCAGGAGAAGGCCGCCTGAGCCGCTGCGGTTCGCCGCACGGGTCGGTACGACCCACCGATAACAGAACAACAAGGTTTATAGGCCGGCGGGCCCCACTTCAACCGCCGCCAAGATTGAAAGGAAGCCATAATGGCTAAGTACACCAATGAAGAGCTGCTCGAAGCTTTCGGTGAGATGACCCTCGTCGAGCTCTCCGAGTTCGTGAAGGCCTTCGAGGAGAAGTTCGACGTCGAGGCCGCCGCTCCGGCCGCCGTCGCCGTCGCCGCCGCTCCGGCCGCCGCCGCCGAGGAGGAGGAGAAGGACGAGTTCGACGTCATCCTCTCCGCCGTCGGCGACAAGAAGATCCAGGTCATCAAGGCCGTGCGCGCCATCACCTCCCTCGGCCTGGCCGAGGCCAAGGCCCTCGTGGACGGCGCTCCGAAGCCGGTCCTGGAGAAGGCCAAGAAGGACGACGCCGAGAAGGCCAAGGCCCAGCTGGAAGAGGCCGGCGCCACCGTCGAGCTCAAGTGATCGCCGCGGCTCCGGCCGCACGTCACGACGCTTCGGGAACCCCGCCATGCGCATCCGCATGGCGGGGTTCCCGCGTTTTTGTCCCACGTTACTGCCTTGCGTCGTCTTGCGTCGTCGCCCCGCGTTCCGCCCCCGCATCGCGCGGCTCCCGTCCGCGCCCCGGTCCCGGCGGCCGCGCGCCCGGGCGGGGATAGACTGGAACAATGGCGCACCTCATCAGCTTGCATCCCGTGGACCCGGGAGAGAAGTACCGTCAGATGACCGGCCAGCCGGTCCGCCCGCTGATCTTGAGGCTGTGCCTGCCCGCGGTGATCTCGAACCTGGTGACGACCGCCTACAACCTGACCGACACCTACTTCATCGGGCGCCTGGGCACCGCGCAGTCGGGCGCGATCGGCATCGCGTTCTCGATCATGACGGTGCTGCAGGCCATCGGCTTCTTCTTCGGCAACGGCACCGGCAACTCGATGAGCCGCGAGCTGGGCAAGCGCGACAACGAGCGCGCCGCCCGGCTGCTCGCGGTCGGCTTCTGCGGGTCGGTGACCTGCGGCCTGGCCGTGGCCGTGCTCGGGCTGCTGACGCTGCGCCCGCTGGTCCTGGCGCTGGGGTCGACCGCGACGATCGCCCCCTACGCGGTGGCGTACCTCACGCCCATCCTGGTGGCCGCCCCGATGGTGTGCGGCTCGTTCTCCCTGAACGGCATGCTGCGCTACCAGGGGCAGTCGGCGTTCGGCATGATCGGCCTGGTCTCCGGCGCGCTGCTGAACTTCGCGCTGGCCCCGGTCTTCATCTTCGCGCTCGGCCTGGGCATCTTCGGCGCGGGGCTGGCCACGGCGATCTGCCAGACGGTGAGCTTCGCGATCCTGGTCACGATGAGCGTGAGGTTCGGCGTGGTCCGGCTGGATCCGCGCCGCTGCCGCCCGGACGTGCTGCTGTGCCGCGAGATCGTCGGCGGCGGCCTGCCCTCGCTGATCCGCCAGAGCGCCGGATCGGTGGCCACGACCTGCGTGAACATCGCCGCGAACCCGTTCGGCGACGCGGCGATCGCCGGCATGGCGATCGTGATGCGCGTCATGCAGGCCGTCAACTCGGTGCTGGTCGGGCTGGGGCAGGGCTTCCAGCCGGTGTGCGGGTACAACTACGGCGCCGCGCTGTTCGCCCGCGTCAAGGAGGGATACTGGTTCTGCGTGCGGCTGGCCACGGCCGTGCTGCTGTGCATCGCCGTGGGCGTGGCCGCGCTCGCCCCCGTCATCGTCGAGGTGTTCCGCTCCGATCCCGACGTCGTCGCGGTCGGCACGCTCGCGCTGCGCATCCAGTGCTGCACGGTGGCGTTCACCGGGTTCAACATGATCTCCAACTCGATGCAGCAGACGATGGGCAAGACCGTCGTGGCCTCGTTTCTGGCGCTGTGTCGCCAGGGGCTGTTCCTTGCCCCCATCGTGCTGGTGCTTCCCGGGTTCATCGGGCTGCTCGGCGTGCAGTTGGCGCAGTCGGTCTCGGACGTGTGCACGTTCCTCGTGACCATCCCCCTGCAGCGTCGCGTGCTCGCCGAACTGGGCCCCGGCAATGGGCGGAAGTTGTCAATTCCCCGTACGATAATCCGCCATCTCTCGGGGAAACATGACACAATGGCACATAGTGCGTGAGTGCACGGCGTGTGAAAGGAAGGCCAGCCGGTGATTGACGGTCAGCGTGTGGTGCAGCAATGGATCGTGAGGGTCGACGGCGTCGACCTCGGGTATGTGGAGCCGGGGGAGCGCGTGCAGATCGGGCGCAAGCCGCTGCGTCCGCTGGTCGACGAGGGCGTCCGCCGGCTGGAGGTGCAGGACGCCACCCGCTCGATGTCCAAGCGCCATGCCGTGTTCAGCGTCGCGGACAACGGCGCCGCCTCGCTGCGCGACCTGGACTCGACGAACGGCTCCTACGTGGTGCGCGAGAACGGCGAGCTGATGCGCATCCCGGGCGGCACGGACTTCCTGCTGCCGACCTCGCCGATGCGCCTGCAGCTCGGCGACGTCCCGGTGGACTTCATCCGCGTCGAGCGCAACGACGAGCGCGGGCTGCACGTCCCCGACCTGTTCGGCTACGCCCTGTCGGACGGGCGGCAGGAGCCGGACGCCGCCGACATGTCGGTTGACGACATCCTCGACCTGCGCGCCGGCGAGCCGACGAGCATGTTCGACGCCGACCAGGTCAGGCACCGCGCGGGCGAGCTGAACATGGCCGAGCTGCGCTCGTACCGCCCCTACGGCTTCGGCGAGGGGTCGGTGCCGCTCAACGTTATGCCCACGGCTGAATCGGACGACGCCTCCTCGCGCGACCTGTTCGCCGACGCGCGCGCCGGGTCCGAGACCCCTGCGCAGGAGCCCGCCGACGGACCGGCGGACGGTCCGGGACCCGGCGCGCCGGACATCCCCATCGCCGAGCTGGTGACGACCACGATGGACACCCCCGCGGTGCACGAGTCGCTGCCCTCCGCGCAGCCGTCCTCGCCGTCGAGCGACGCGATGCCGTCCGTCGGGTCGCCGGAAGCGCGGCCCGATCCCGTGGACGCGGCCGCCGAATCGCCGCTGGCCGCGTCGGCCCGGTCGGAGACGCCGTCCGACGACGCGGCGCAGGCGGCATCCGTCCGGTCCGACGGGCAGGACGGCGCCGCGACTGCGCAGCCGGCGGAGGCCGCCGGGGGCGCGGCGTCCGCGGAACAGCCGCAGACGCCGCAGACCGAGCCGGAACGGCTGGAGGCCGAGCCGGGGCAACCGCGGACGGCGCAGTCCGAAGCCGCGTCGGACGGCGCTTCGACGGCCGCCGGCGCGCCGCAGGACGTGGCCTCGGAGCCCGCGGGCGATGCGGGGCTGGTGTTCGCGCCGATGGACGGGACCGTCGCCCCGGACGACGACCACGCGCGCTACGCCCGCCCGCAGGAAGGCGGGGAGCCGTCGGCCGCCTACACGCCGGCGTTCGAGCCGGGCTCGGTGTTCGACCGCGTCTCCAAGGGCGAGTTCGCCAAGGCCGAGCCGTCCGTCGAGGTCGGCGGCCACACCTCGGACGAGGCGAAACGCACGGAGGACTTCGGCGCGCAGTACGAGATGGCGCGCCATCCGCAGCTGCTGCCGTTCCTGGCCATGAACCCCTCGTTGTACGATGACCTGTACGAATGGTTGGCGGCACAGGGGGACCGCGACGTCGACGCCGCGCTCGCCCGCAACGAGGGCTACCAGGAGTACCGCAAAGCGGTAGGGAAGTGAGGGAGGCATGAGCGAAGCCACATCGCAGGTCGGCGGGGCGCTGGACCGCATCCGCCAATGGCGCGACCAGTTCCGCACGACACTGGCGCCGTCCCCGCTGGAGGACGTCACCCAGCTGGCGGCCCAGCTCGACATGACCCACGCCCATCCGTCGGGTCTGGCGCAGCTGTTCGCCAGCGGCCAGGCGCCGCTGGACTCGCTGTTCCGCGACAACGGCATGCTGCGCGCGGCCGGCCGCCGCGTCGAGCGCGTGCTCGACGACCAGGCGGCGAAGGGGCGCGTCAGCGGCATGGCCGAGCTGTCGCTGGTCGTGGGCGTGGCGACGTGGAAGGGCAACCAGATGCCCGTGCTGCTCTACCCGGTCGAGGTGGTCCGCTCCTCCGACGCCAACCCCGACGGCACGACCATCCGCTTCACCGGGCGCGTGCGGCTGAACAGCGCGTTCGTGACCCACCTGCGCGAGGAGCACGTCACGCTCGACGAACGCGACCTGTTCGACGGCTCGCACTACGCCAGCGGCACCCCCGAGACCTCGGCCGTGTTCGCGGCGATCACCGACCGCGCCGCCGAGGCGTTCCCGGACTTCGCGATCGAGCGCCACATCATCCTCGGCTGCTTCTCCGACCCCGCGACGCAGATGCTGGTCGAAAGCCAGCGGATCGTCGACGGCCTGGAGCAGGGCTCCACCGGCAACGGCCTGCTGGACGCGCTCGCCGGCGACGAGGCGGCCGCCGCCGCGCTGCGAGGCGCGGACCTGCCGGAGTACAGCCCCTTCGACGGCGACCCGCACGCCGAGTACGAGGTCGGCGACGTCGACAACACCGTGCGCCACGCGGCGAACCTCGCGGCCGCCGGCCACTCGATCTTCGTGGACGCGGGCGCCGGGTGCGACACCGCCGACCAGGCCGCCGCCGTCGCCTCGCGCTGCGTGATGAACGGCCGCTCGGTGCTGTACGTGCCGTGCGTGGCCGACCAGAAGCGCCGCTTCACGCAGGCGATCAACGCCAACGAGATGGGCTCGCTGATGCTGGACGTCTCCAGCCCCACCGCGAACGCCGACATCGACCGCCAGCTGATCGCCGCGGTCGGCTTCCAGCCCGGCGTGGCCACCTCGCGCTTCGACCAGCTGTCCGACGAGCTGGTCGGCGTGCGCTCGCGGCTGACCCGGTACCTGGGCGACCTGCACGGCGTGAGCGAGCAGTGGGGGGTGTCGGCGTACCAGACGATCCAGAACCTGGCGAGCATCGCGGAGCTGCCGACGCATCCGGCGACCCGCATCCGCCTGAGCATCGACGCCGCCAAGACGCTCAACGGCCACCTGGACGAGTGGTCCGGGAAGCTGCGCCGCGCCGGCGAGCTCGGCGAATACACGATCGGCCCCGACGACACCGCCTGGTACCACGCGTGCCTGACCAGCGAGGACGACGCGGTGACCGCCTACCAGCGCGTCGTCGACGTGCTGCTCAAGCTGCTGCCCGCCACCCGCGAGCAGGTGACGAGCACCGTGCAGACCTGCGGGTTCCCGGTGCCGAACACCGCGCAGGAGTGGGGGCGCCAGGTCACGGTGCTCAAGAACCTGCGCCGCGTGCTCGACGTGTTCCAGCCGGAGATCTTCGAACGCGACATCGCCTCGATGATCGAGGCGAGCAAGCCCAAGGCCCAGCGCAAGGCCGAGGGCACCACGATGGGCTTCTGGGAGCGCCGCCGCCACATCAAGGAGGCCAGGAGCCTGCTGCGCGTCGGCGCCCAGGTCGAGGACCTGCACGAGGCGCTCAAGGTGGTGGCCCGCCAGGCCGAGCAGTGGCACCTGTTCGTGCCGCACGGCGGCTGGCCGGTGCTGCCCCCGCGCCTGGACGACATCGTCGAGACGCAGGAGGCGCTGGAAAGCAACCTCACCGCGCTCAACGCCGTGCTCGCCACGACCCCGCAGGGCGGCGACCTGGAGGCCGTCGACCTCAACCAGGTCGAGGAGCGGCTCAAGGCGCTGTACGACGACCACCTGGCGCTGGACACGCTGCCCGAGCGCTGCCGGCTGGAGCGCGAGTTCCAGGAGGCCGGCCTGACCCCGCTCGTCGACGACCTGCACAACCGCCGGATCGACGTGGACGCGGTGGACGGCGAGCTGCAGCTGGCGTGGTGGACGACCGTGTTCGAGGACATCGTGCGCTCCTCGGCGATCATCTCCAACCAGGACGGCTCGGCGATGCAGACCGCGGCCGAGCGCTTCGCCCAGGTCGACGTCGAGCACGTGCGCTCGATCGGCCCGATGGTCGCGCAGGAGTCGATGCGCCGGCTGTGCGACATGCTGTTCGCCCGCACGCAGGAGGCGAACATGCTGCACACGACGCTCGCCGGCCGCTCCCGCGTGCCGCTGAGCCGCCTGCGCCACGACCACCCCGAGATCCTCGCGGCCGCCAAGCCGATCCTCGTGGCCACGCCCGCCGCGCTGGTCACGGTCACCGACCCGGCCCCGCTCGCCGACGTGGCGCTGATCGACGCCGCCGCGCACATCCCGCCGATCGAGCTGCTCTCGATCCTCTCGCGCGCCCGGCAGGTCGTCGTCTTCGCGCACCGCGAGACCGTGACCTCCGAGGCGGTCAAGGACCTGATCGGCATGCTGCCGTGCGTGCAGACCAAGCCGCGCCCCGCGCGCCGCGCGCCGCGGCTGACCGCGTTCCTCGAATCCGAGGGGTACGGCACGATGTCGTACGACGTCGCGTTCGGCGGCGTCCAGGGCGAGGTGCGCTTCCACCGCGTCGAGGCCAACGCCGTGCCGGTCATGTCCAGCGGCCTGGTGGAAAGCAGCCAGCAGGAGATCGACGAGGTGGTGCGCATCATCACCGAGCGCGCGGCGAGCTTCACGATCGTGCCGGCCGGCTACACGCTGACCGTCGTGATGCTGACCAGCTCGTTCCGCACGCGCCTGGGCGCCGAGCTCAAGTCGCTGGCGACGAAGAACCAGTCGATGGGCCGGTTCCTGCGCCACGTCAGGCTGGTGGACATCGACGAGGTCGCCGGCGCCTACGCCACCGACGCGATCCTGTCGCTGAGCTTCGCGAAGACCTCGCACGGACGGCTGCTGCAGCAGTTCGGCGAGGTGAGCTCGCAGGGCGGCCGCGGCATGCTGCTGGACGCGCTCGCGCTGCCGGACCGCCATCTGGACATCGTCTCGGCCTTCGGCTCCGAGGACCTGGAGGACGACCGCCTGCACCAGTCCGGGCCGAAGATGCTCAAGGTCATGCTGCAGTGGGCGGAGTCCCTGGACGGCGTGCCGGTGCGCCCCGAAACCGCCGACCACGGCGACAACGTGCTGTTCAACGACCTGGCCGAGCGCATCCGCGCCCGCGGGCTCAACGTGGCGGTGAACTACGGCTTCGACCGCGGCCTGCGCATCCCGCTGGCCGTGGGGCTGAACGACCGGCCGTTCGCGCTCGCCGTGCTCACCGACGACACCACGTTCATGAGCATGCAGTCCACCCGCGAGCGCCACCGCGTGCTCATGCAGCAGCTGCAGACGCTCGGCTGGTCGGTGATGACCGTGTGGAGCGTCGGCGCGTTCGTCAACCCGGAGAAGGAAGTCGACCGCATCCTGTCGCGCCTGAGCGAGATGTACCAGGAGAAGTCATGAGCCAGACCGAACCCACGGAGGGGTACTCGCCCGAGCGCCGCACCCCGCGCCGCCACAGGCGCGTGGTGCGGCAGGGCACCGAGCTGTTCGACGCCGACGGCGTCAAACTCGAGCCCGGCGACATGCAGACCGAGCGCCAGCGCGAGGCGGACGACGACCGCCGCATCCTCGGCGAGCTGCCGCCGCACTGGGCCGTCTTCAACGAACCGCGCGGCTAGCCGCGCCGGCGGACCGATTCTCAAGGGCCGTGCATCCCGGCAATCCGGGCGCACGGCCCTGTTGTTGTGGGCCCCACGCGCCCGACCCGATTCCGCCCCGTCCGGATGCCGCCCCGCGGGCCTTTGCGTGCTCCGCGCGTGCGTGGGGCGGCGCGGTGCCGCGCCGCCGGCCGATCCGACGCGATTCGCATGCCAGGGGACGGCGTCGTCGGATGTCGCGACGGCCATGATCATGCCGCGATCCTGCATGGCCATGACGCGGACCGCGTCGTCGGCCGGCATCGCGAACGGCACGCTGGCGCCGCCCATGTCGTCGTCCCGCGCCCGGTCCATGACGACCGCCGCCGCGGCCAGCGTGCACGCGCGCAACGCGCCCGCGTCGCCGGCCCCGCCGCCGGACGGCGCGTAAGGCTCCTGCGGTGTGGCCGTGCCGTTCTCCATGCTCGGGTCGCCGGATGGTTCGCCGCCCGGTCCCGTCCCGCCTGGTTCCGACCCGTCCGTTCCGGTCGCGTCCGACGGGCCAGGCGCGGCATCCTGCGGCGTGCAGTCGCCGCCGGTCATCAGGCTGACGACGTCGCCGGGGACCAGCCGCTCGGCGTCGCCGGTCAGGCGCACGTCGACGACCGCCGACCCGGGCGGCGCCACCGGGGAGGCCCGCGCCATCGCGGGGAACAGCGGCGTGCCCGCGGGCACATCCACCTGCAGCACCAGGCCCGCCACCTCATCCGCGGAACCGAACGCGGCGTCCAGCGCCGCGGATGCGGGGAACCGGCGCACCTCGACGTCCGCGCCGGCCACCACCCGGCCGCGGTCCAGATCGGCCGCCGCCACGGCGACGGCGCACGTGCGCACGGACAGCGCCACGCACTGCAGCGCGGCGAACACCGCGATCCCGACGGCCAGCGCGGCCGCCCACCGACGGCACACGGCCGCCAGCCGGCGGCGGCGCAGCGAGTCGGAACGCCGGCCGCCGGATTGGCGGCGCCCCGGCATGGCATCAAAAAAGCCCATCATGCCAGCATGATGGGCCATACGCGCTCCGGGCATCCAGTCCGGTCGGGCATTGTGGTCGAACGGAACCGGTTATCCACAACGCCCGGCGTGTCGCGTCACTCCGACTTGGACTTGGACGCGCCGTCCGTGCGGTAGAAACCGCTTCCCTTGAACTCGATCGGGACGGCGGAATAGATCTTGCGCACCTGCTCCTGCCCGCACTCCGGGCAGACGGTGATCGGGTCGTCATCGAACGACTGGCGCTCGGTGAAGTCGTACTCGCAGTTCTTGCAGCGGTAATGATAGGTAGGCAACGGTTATCCTCCACAACGTCTCGGGAAGCCGGCTGCGGCCGGCCCTCACACACCGTACATATCCTAGTCGGCGCCGTGACAGCGCGGCCGCCATGTTCCCGTCGGCATAACCCGCGCGGGAGTAAGCGCCGCGTCGACCGGCGCATCGTGCGGCTCGCGCGGCAGCCGGTCGACGCACTCCCACGGCCAGCACACCGCGACGACCCTGGCGTGCGCGGCGCGGCGCGCCAGCGCGCGGTCGTACCAGCCCCCGCCCCGGCCGAGCCTCGTGCCGGCGGCGTCCACGGCGAGCGCGGGGACGAGCACAAGGTCCGCTTCGGCGAGCGCGTCCGGGCCGAGCTCGGTCGCATCGGCCCCGGCCCGATCATCGTTCTCGTGCCGGCCGTCGGCTGTGGTCCCGTCATCGGCTGCGCCCCGGGCGTCGCCCGCCGCATCCGCGCCGCATCGCCGCGTCGGGCGGAGCCGCCGCCAGGCGACGTGCGTCATCGAGGCGGGGACGATCACCCGCACGCCGGCCGCCAGCCAGGCGTCGATCAGCGGCGTCGTGTCGATCTCCCCGCGGATCGGCTCGAACGCCGCGACGGTCGGCGCCCGACGGCCGGAGGCGCCCCGGCCCGCCGCTTCCTGCGGTGCGGCGCCGGACGCGCCCGCGTCGATCGATCCGGCGTCGGTCAAACCTCTATCGACCAAATCTGCGTCGGGCGACCCGGCGTCGGCCCAACCTCTATCGGCCAAACCTGCATCGGGCGACCCGGCATCAAGCAAACCTTTGTCGGCCAAGCCCGTGCCGGGCGATACGGCGTCAAGCAATCCCGCGTCGCGCGCCCGCGCGAGCAGCGCGATGCCCGCGGCGCGCGAGCGTTCCGGCGTGATGCCGCGCCGGCGGTCCAGCAGGGCGCGGCGCAGGGCGGTTTTCTCGTTCATCCCCGCCGTTGTACCACGTCCGGCGTATCGCGCCGACCCACCCGCCCGGCCTCGCCGGGCGCGAATCGGTGAGCCCGGCGCAACGCGACCGGTCGTGGCGTCCGGTCCCGCAGGGGGGGGCGGGGATATCGCGAGGGCTTACGGCGCGGGGCGGTCGTCGGCCCGGTCCGGCCTCGCAGGGTCGGGATTCGCCGCGCCCGGCGCAACGCGTCCGGCCGGGCGTCCGGCGCGCCGGACGGCGGCGCTGAGCGAGAATGGCAACGTGTCTGTTTTCCATACGCTGTGCGAGACGCTGCGTCCCGCGTCCGAGAACGCCATCCGCATGCCGGAGCGCCTGGAGTCGCCCGTCGGCCTGCGGCTGCGCCCGCTGAGCGCCGACGACGCCGATGAATGGAACGCCGTGCGCTGGCGCAACGACGCCTGGCTGTCGCCGTGGGAGTCCGGCGACCCGATGCGCGGGGCGACGCTGACGTTCAACGGCTGGATCCAGCGGCTGCGGCGCAACGAGCGCGAGGGGACCGGCGTGGTGTTCGCGATGGAGCACCGCGGCCGGATCGTCGGGCAGATTTCACTCGGAGCGATATGCTACGGCGCGATGCGCACCGGCGTCGTCGGCTACTGGGTCGACGAGGGGTGCGCCGGACGCGGATTCGCGCCGCTGGCGGTCGCGATGCTGGCCGACTGGGCGCTGGTCGACCCCGACGGGCCGCGCCTGCACCGCCTGGAGATCGCGATCCTGCCCGAGAACGCGCGCTCGCTGCGCGTGGTCGGCAAGCTCGGCGCGCACCGGGAGGGGATCCGTCCGAAATACATGTACGTCAACGGCCGGTGGCGCGACCACGAGACCTTCAGCCTGCTCGCGGAGGACGCCGGCGAGGGGTTCGCCGCGCGGCTCCTGGCCCGACACGCCCGGAAGCAATAGCGCATGTCGGAGGAAAGTCACCTATCCTTGTGGGTTATGGGTTACGAATCGCTGAGCACCGTCGTCGTGCTGGTGATCGTCGTGATCGCATTGGCCGTGTGGCTGCCGAAACGTACCGCCAACGGCATGGAACGGGTGAACGAGCACCGTGAGGACCGCTACTCGCCGTCGATGCATCTGGTGGATGCCGACAGCGGCACGAGGTTCTCGGATGTGCATACGCCACAGGCGAAAGGGGCCATTATGCAGTCAGCACGGTCGCATGGCGCGGTGCCGTCACCCGAGCGCATCGCGGAGGTGCGCCGGCTGCGCCGCGCGGCCATCCGTCGCCGCCGTATCATCGTCGTCTCGCTGCTCGCCGTCGTCGTGGCGGTGCTCGCCCTGTCCTTCCCGCTGCGCTTCAGTCCGCTGTTCGCCCTGATTCCCGCCGTGCTGCTGGGGGTCGTGCTCGCGCTGGGGGCGCGGGCCTCCCGTCACGCGCGCGCGTGGGAGCGCCGGGTCGCCGCCGCGCGCGCGAGCGCCGCGAAGCCGTCCGCGCCGCCGCGGGCCGAGAACCGCGCCGCGTTCGACGTCGCCGCGGACCGTGACGCGCAGGACCGGTCGTCCGGCATCGTCGCCACCACCGGCGTGGTGACCTCGGAGGTGCCCGACGGGCAGTCCGCGCCCACCGACGTGCTGGAGCAGCGCGAGATCCGCCGCGCCCTGCGCGACGCCGAACGCGAGCAGGCCGAGGCCCTGGCCCGCCGCAAGGAGCGCCGCCGCGAGCATGACGCCGCGATGGCCGCGCAGGCCGCCGACGACGCGCGCCCCGTCGCCGCGGAACCGGAACCCCAGCCGGAGCCGTCGGCCGCGCAGCCGCAGGAGGCATCGGCCGAGGCCGCCGCGCCGTCGCAGGCCGAGCCGGACGGCCATGCCATCGCCGTGACCGACATGACCGCCGAACTCAGCAGCGTCACCCCGGCGCGCGCCATCGACGCGTTCGACATGGCCACGTCGCAGGACCTGATCTCGTTCTCGCTCGGCGCCCCGCGCGACGGCTTCGACGTCGCCACGGCCGAGCCGCAGAGCCTGGAGATCCGCTCGACCAGGCAGGTGGCCAAGGCCGTGCCGGTGCAGGAGCCGGAGACCCCGGTCGAGCCCGTGGTGGTCGAGCATGCCGACCGGGCCGAGACGCGCCCCGCCGGGACGCCGGAACCGGCCGCGGCGCCGGAGCCGGCCGCCGAGCCGGAGGGCGCGCTCAACGACGCCGTGACGTTCCACGAGCACGAGGTCGAGGCCCAGGTCGACGCCCCGGAGGCCTCCGACGACTCGCTGGGCACCGGGCTCGAGGCGATCCTGGCGCGTCGCGGCGCCTGATCGACGGCGTTTCCCGGCGGTTTCACTCTCAGCGTTAGCACTCGAGTTGGCAGAGTGCTAACAATCGCGCTACGATGTGTCCTAGCGCGAAGGGACGGCGCCGCAAGTGTTCGTCAGCCTCTTGGCGGCAATGCCCCGGCGCGGAAGACCATATCGATTCTCTGTAGAAAGAGGAGGTCCACAGTGTCGATCTCACTCACACCGTTGGAAGACAAGATCATCGTCAAGCAGGCCGAGGCCGAGACCCAGACCGCGTCCGGTCTGTTCATCCCGGACAACGCCAAGGAGAAGCCGCAGCAGGGCGAGGTCCTGGCCGTCGGCCCGGGCCGCCGCGACGACAAGGGCGAGCGCATCCCGATGGACGTCAAGGTCGGCGACAAGGTGCTGTACTCCAAGTACGGCGGCACCGAGGTGCACTACCAGGGCGAGGACTACCTGATCGTCTCCTCGCGCGACCTGCTCGCCATCGTCGGCTGAGCGCCGCGCACCGCGTCACGTCTCGGGACCCCGGGCTCCGCATGGAACCCGGGGTCCCGTCGTATCCGCGGCCGCGCCGCCGACCGGCCGATTGAACCTGAAGCCGCTCGAACACGTATGATGGCAGAAACACACCACGGACGGGGGTGACGATGGCGGATTCTGCGATGCGTTCCGGCGGGGGACCGGAGCGGGCGCCGGGCCAGGTGCTCGCCGGGCTGGTCGATGCGCTCGACGGCGTGCTGTCCTGCTCGCGCGAGGTGATCGTCCTCGCGGTGGCGACGTTCGCCGCCGGCGGGCACCTGCTGCTGGAGGACGTGCCCGGCGTGGGCAAGACGACGCTGGCCCGCGCCATGGGCCTGGCGATCGGCGGCGAGGTGCACCGCATCCAGTTCACCCCGGACATGCTGCCCGGCGACCTGACCGGCGTGAGCGTGTACGCGCAGGCCACCGGCCGCTTCGAGTTCCACCCCGGCCCGCTGTTCGCGAACATCATCATCGCCGACGAGATCAACCGCGCGAACCCCAAGGCCCAGTCCGCGATGCTCGAGGCGATGGGCGAGGGGCAGATCAGCGTCGACGGCGAGACCCACCGGCTGCCCGACCCCTACGTCGTGATCGCCACCCAGAACCCGATCGAGCTCGAGGGCACCTACCCGCTGCCGGAGGCCCAGCTCGACCGCTTCATGGCCTGCGCCAGCTTCGGCTACCCGGACGCCGAGGCGGAGACCGGCATGCTGGTCTCCCCGGACGCCGCGCACCCGCTGGCCGGTCTGGACCGGGTGTGCGGGCCGGCGGAGATGGCCGCGGCGCGCACGGCCGTGGCGCACGTCGCGCTCGACAGGCGGATGGCGCGGTACATCGTCGCCATCGCCGACGCGACGCGCCACCGCGAGGGCGTGCGGTACGGCGCGTCCCCGCGCGCGAGCCTGCACCTGGCCGCGATGGCGCGGGCGCATGCGCTGATGGACGGCCGCCCCTTCGTGCTGGCCGACGACATCCGCGCGATGGCCGTGCCGGTCCTGGCGCACCGCCTGGTGCTCGCCGGCGCCGGCATGGCGGAGCGGGCGCGGGCGCGCGGGGTCGTGCGGGCGATCCTCGAGCAGACCCCCGTGCCCCGCGCCGACGACCTGCGCGACGCCGCCGACGGCGCGTTCCGGGGCTTCCTGCGCCGCCGCACGGCCGTGAACGGTCGGGAGTGAGCATGTCCGGCGACGGGACACGCGGCGCGGCGGGGCGCGGCCGGCGCCCCGGACGCATCCGCGCGTTCCTGGACCGCCCGCGCTGGCGCTGGCACGGCCTGATCCGCCCCACGCCCTCCGGGCTGCTGCTGGCGGCGCTCGCCGGCGCGCTGTGGTACGCCGCGCTGCTGATGGACGACCGCGCGCTGGTCGGCGCGGCGCTCGCCGCCACGATCGCCTGGGTCTGGGGGCTGGCGCTCGCCGTCGCGCAGTACGCGCTGATCCGAGCCGACGACGTGGACGGCGTGGACGATGCCGACGCGTTCGCCACCGGCCGGCCCGGCGAGCGCGAGGTGACCGTGCGGGCGCGCGGCCGGAGGCGCCTGCTGCTGCCGCACCGGGTCTGCGTGAGCGACCGCCACGTGCGGCTGGACATGGACGGCGCGTGCGTGCGCCGGTTCGTGGGCGGGCCCTCGGCCCGGCGCGGATGGTACCGGCGGCTGCGCACCGTGGCGCGCTGGGACGACCCGTTCGGCCTGTTCGCCGTCCGCCGTCCGCTGCCCCGCGGCGACGACTACGTGCTGCTGCCGGACCCCGCCGCCGTCGGAAGCCGCGCCCGCGCGAGCGTGCGGCGGCGCGGCCCGGCGCAGGACGAACACACGGGCGGCGTGCGCGACTACGCGCCCGGCGACCCTCCCCGGCTCATCGCATGGCGGCACAGCGCCCACCTCGGCACGCTGATGACGCGGGAGACCGGCCTGGACTCCGAATCCGCCGCCGTCATCGCCATCGACACGGCGGGCGCCGACCCGGACGCCGTGGACGCCGCGGTGCGCGAGGCCATGGCGATGCTGCCCGAGGAGGCGGCCGCATGGCGGTCGGAGGGGCGCGGGGGCCGCATCGCCCTCACCGACGGACGGACCCTCGCCGAGGACCGGCCGCATGCGCTGCGGCTGCTGGCCGCGCTCGCGCCCGCGTCCGGGGCCGGCGACGACGTCGCGCGCCGCGCCGAGGCGATCGCCGGCCTGGCCGCCCGGGGCGGGGCCGCCGTGACCCTGCTCACCGACCGGCCGCAGGGCGCGCTGGCCGGCGCGCTGCGCGCCCGCGTGCCCGATTCGCGCCTGAACGTCGTGCGGGTGCCCGCCGCACAGCCCGGGGAGCCGCAGGCCTACGAGCGCATCGCGCTGCGTCTGCCGGACGGCCCGACCATCACCGGCGAGTCCAAGGCGCCCGTCGCGGCCGCCGCACGGCCCGTCGCCGGGCGCGCCGACGAGGAGGCGACGGACGACGAGCCGCATGCGCGGCACCGCCGAATCGCGCAGGCCGTCGCGGCGGCGGCCCTGCTCGCGCTGTTCCTGCTGACGCTCGACGCCTTCGCCGACATCGCCGCCCCGACCGGATGGTGGCCATGGTTCGCCGCCGCCGTGTTCGCCGTGATCGCCGTCGAATCCTCGATCCGATGGCGGACCGCGCTGCGCGGCGCCTGCCGCGTCCTCGCGACGGCGCTGGCGGTCGCGTTCGCCGCCGCGGCCGTCGTGGCGGCGCGCATCCATGCCATGACGGGCGTGTGGCTGTTCGACCGCGGGGCCGTGGCGGCGCTGCTGGAGGGATGGGCCGCCGCCGACCCCGCGGACGTCCCCGTCGCCGCCGTCGCCGTGCCATCCTCCGGCGCGCCCGCGTGGCGCGTCCTCGCGGCCGTGCTGGGTTCCGGGTTCGAGGGGCTGCGCGCGCAGCTGCCGCCGCTCGACGTCGACCCGGCCGGCGACGTGTTCCTCATCGTGCTGTGCGCGCTGGTCGCCGTCATCGTCCGCTGCCTGCTGTTCTGGCGCTCCAGCGCCCCCGGCATGGCCCTGCCGGCGGTCGTCGCGCTCGGCGCCGACTACGGGCTGGTCGGCCACGGCGCCGCCTGGTGGCAGATCGCGCTGGCGGCGCTCGCGTTCGCGGCGCTGCTCTGGGCGCGCGGCCCGTGGCGCGCCCTGCCGGCCGCCGGGGCGGTCTCGGCCGCGCTCACCGTCGCGCTCACGCTGGCCGCGACCCCGGCGTCGCTGAACCTGGCGTACGCCGTGCCGCTGTCGTTCGGCTCGTCGGGCGGCCTGTTCTCCTCGACCACGATCAACCCGATGATCGACCTCAAGCGCTCGCTGGACGAGGGGTCGTCGGCCATCGCGTTCACCTACACGGCCGACCGCCGCCTCTACATGCGCATGACGACGCTCGGCTCCTTCGACGGCGACACCTGGCGCTTCGACGACGCGCTGGCGCGCGACGGCGCGTTCTACGGTTCGGTCATCCAGCTCGGCCGCGACTCCAGCAACATGATGAGCGGCGAGGAGCGCTGGCGGGGCGCGTTCTCGCCGGTCCAGGCCTACCTGGCGCTGACCGGCGAGTACGCCGGCTACGGCGGCTACGAGGCGGCGCAGGACTACTCCTGGTGGAGCCTCGGCGGCAGCACCGTGTCCAGCATCGTGCGCGGCCGGGGGTACGCGCCGCTGGACTCGCTCACGCGGCGCGCGTCGGTGACGATCCGGTCGCTGAACTCGCGGTTCCTGCCCGTGCCCGGGATCACCCGGTACGTCAACGGCGCGGGCGGCTGGTCCACCTACTCCGACGGCACGGTCTACAACCGCGAGGGCTCCGCCGCGCAGGGCGTCGACTACAGCGCGTACGGCACCTACCTCGATCCGATCGTCTCGCCGGACGGCTTCGCGCAGGTCGAGTCGATCCACGCCTGGGGCGAGGCGCTGACGGCCGACGGCGAGCCGGACGCGGAGGACTGGCGGCTGCGGCGCGAAAGCCGCCGGGCGCTGGTCGACGCGGGGATCGCGACCGCCGAGGACGGCTGGATCGTCATGCCGGTCGAGCTGCGCGACGACGGCGCCGTGCTCGGCGCCGACGGCACGACGATCGGGTCGCTCGACCCGCTCGAAACCGAACGCGACCTCGTGCTCGACCCGGACTTCTGCGACCGCGTCCACCTCGGCGGCGACGAGAGCTTCGTCGTCGCCTTCCGCGGCGAGGACCAGGCGGCGATCGCGCTGTGGAGCGACGACCCGGCCGTCACGCTCGCCGGGCGCGACTCGATCGTCGTGCCCGCGCCGGACGGCAGCGGCACCGCGGTGTTGAGTATCCAGACCCTCGACGCCGCCTCCGCCGCCTCGGCGTCGCTCTCGTACATCTCCTACATGCTGTATCTGCAGGATCCCTCGACCCGCAACCTCGTCACCTACGCGGGCGGCACGTCGGGCGCCTACCCGGCGTTCGACGGGTCGGACGCCCGCACCCAGGCGCTGCGGATGCTGGCCGCGTCCGAGGCCGCCGTCCACGAGCGCTACACGACGCTGCCCGACGAGCTGCCCGCCTCGATCCGCTCGCTCGCGGACCGGGCCGGGGCCGCCGTGGCGGATGCGGCCGACGGCTACGACCGGCAGGTCGCGGCGATGCGCTGGCTGGTCGACTACTTCACCGATCCGGCCAACGGGTTCACGTACACGCTCGACGCCCCCGACGGCGACGGGCGCGACAACCTCGAGACGGTCGCCGACTTCCTCGACGCGCGCGCGGGCTACTGCTCGCACTACGCGGCCGCGCTCGCCGTGCTCGGCCGCGCGCTCGGCGTGCCCACGCGCATGGTGCTCGGCTACGCGCCCGGCTCCGGCGACCCCGAGCAGGGCGACGGCTCCTATGCGGTGGCGGCGGGCCAGCTGCACTCCTGGACCGAGGCGTACATCGACGGCGTGGGCTGGGTGCCCTTCGACGTGACGCCCGCATCGCCCGACGAGCCGGCCGCCTCCGACGCCGATACGGCCGGCGAGACGCAGCCTCTCGGCCTCGTCGACCCGTCTCCCGCCGACCCGGATGCCGACGCCGAGACCACGGGCGGCTCCGACGCCGATGCGCTCGGAACCGACGCCGGCGAGACCGACGGCTCGGACGCCACGGCATCGGCGTCGCCGGCCGCCGACGGGCAGGGCGGGGTGCGCCCGCCGGCGATGGTGTGGGCCGTGCCGGCGCTGGCGGCGTGCACGCTGCTCGCGGCCGTCCCGGGACTTGTCCGTCGTCGGCGCCGCCGGCTGCGGCTGGGGCGGATCGCCGCTGGCCGCGGCGGGGGAGCGGCGGCCCGGCGGGCGTGGACGCTGGCCTGGCGCGAGGTGACGGACACCGCGTGGGACTGCGGGCTGCGGTGGTCCGCCGACGACACCGACCGCGACGTCGCGCGCCGCATCGCCGATTCGGTGCCCGACGCCGCGGCTGCCGGAACGATCGTCGGCATCGCCGAGCGCGCCGCCGCGGCGGCGTTCGGCGGCGCCGACCAGTCCGGCGGGGCCGACATGACCGGTCCGTGCGTCGCAACCGGCATGGCCGACCCGTCCGGCGGGACCGGCATGGCCGGGACGCTCGGCGGGACCGCCGTGGTGGGCGCGGCCGGCAGGATCGATCCCGTGCGTCGTGCCGGCGTCCCCGTCGGATCCGAAGGTGCCGGCCCGTCCGGAGGGCCCGGCATGGCCGAGCCCTCCGCCGCGACCGGACCGTCCGATGCGGCCGGCGCGGCAGAGGCCTGCTCGGCGGCCGTCGACGCCATCGAGTCGGCCGCCGACGCCCGGTCGGCGCACCCGCGGCTCGCCGGATGGCGCCGGCGCATCGCCCCGGCCTCGCTGCGGCGCCGGTAGCCGCGCCGGCGGCCGCGCGCCGGCTGCATGGCGAGACCGGGGCGTGCCCGCACCCCGCGCCGGCATAGGATGGAGCCATGACGTACAAACATCGCGCAATCATCGACACCATCCCCGGATACAAGCAGGGCAAGCCCGCGCCCGCCAAGGAGGGCGTGCGGACCTACAAGATCTCCAGCAACGAGAACGCCTTCGACCCGCTGCCCAGCGTGGTCGAGGCGGTCGCGGGCAAGGCGGGCCGCATGAACCGCTACCCCGACATGCGCGGCTGGGCCGTGGTCGAGCGCCTCGCCGAGCGCTACGGCGTCGAGCCGGCCAACGTGATGCTCGGCTGCGGCTCGACCGAGGTCATCACGATGCTGGTGAACCTCGTCGCGGGCCCCGGCGACGAGATCGTCTACCCGTGGCGCAGCTTCGAGGCGTACCCGCTGATCGTCGCGGGGGCCGGCGCCACCAGCGTGCAGGTGCCGAACCTGCCGGACGGCGGCCACGACGTGGACGGCCTGATCGCCGCCGTGAACGAGCGCACCCGCCTGGTCATCGTCAACAACCCGAACAACCCGACCGCCACCTCGATCTCGGACGCCGACGCGCGCCGCATCATGGAGGCGGTGCCCTCCGACGTGCTGGTGCTGTTCGACGAGGCGTACTTCCAGTTCAACACCGACCCGGCCACCAGCGTGGCGATGGACCTGTACCGCGAGTACCCGAACGTCGTGGTCGCCCACACGTTCTCGAAGGCGTACGGCCTGGCCGGCCTGCGCATCGGCTACGCGATCGCGCCGGCCGACGTGGTCGAGGGGCTGGGCAAGGTCGCGCTGCCGTTCGGCGTGACCGAGATCGCCCAGACCGCGGCGATCGCCTCGCTCGACGCCCAGGACGAGCTCGACGAGCGCGTCCGCGCGATCGTCGCCGAACGCGACCGCGTGGCGGAGGCGCTGACGGCGCAGGGCTGGGAGTTCCCCAAGCCGTACGCGAACTACTTCTGGCTGCCGCTGGGCGAGCGCACCGACGAGGCGGCGCGCGTGTTCGAGGACAAGGGGCTGTCGGCCCGCGTGTTCTCCGGCGAGGGCATCCGCGTGTCGATCGGCGAGCCGGAGGCCTGCGACCTGGTGATTGAGGCCTGCGCCGAGCTCAAGGCCCGCGGCATGTGACCCGGGCGCCCGGCCCGGCGCGCGGGGCGGCGGGCCGGGCCGGCGGATGCTCCGGCGTGGTCCGCGGCCGGCTCCCGGCGCGTGGGCGGGCGGAGTGTCCGCGCCACCCCGTCGCTCAGCGTGTCGCAAGCAATGGCGGGGGTTCGCGGCCGTTTGCGACCCGCCCGGCGTGTCTTCGATTTGCACTTTTTCCGCAGCCGTGGCAAGATAGCCAAGTTGCCGGTTGAGGCCTAGGCCTCCAAGCGGTGGCACGGCGGATTTCCCAAGCGGTCAAAGGGACCTGACTGTAAATCAGGCGCTTCGTGCTTCAGTGGTTCGAATCCACTATCCGCCACGCCTCGGTAGCTCAGTGGTAGAGCACTTCCTTGGTAAGGAAGAGGTCGTGAGTCCGATTCTCACCCGAGGCTCTCTGGCGGGGTAGCTCAGCTGGTTAGAGCGTACGACTCATAATCGTAAGGTCAAGAGTTCGAGTCTCTTCCTCGCTACAAGGGCCGACAGCCGGTCGGCAGTGGAACGAACACAGAGGTGAATGACAATGGCAAGCAAGAGCGCCGACATCCGTCCGGGCATCACGCTGGCATGCACTGAGTGCAAGGAACGCAACTACATCACGACCAAGAACCGTCGCAACACGCCGGATCGTCTTGAGCTCAAGAAGTTCTGCCCCCGCTGCCGCAAGCAGACGGTCCACCGCGAGACCCGCTGAACCAAGCTTTTCATTGGACCCGACCGAAACGGTCGGGTTTTTTTGTTTTGTCGAGGCGGGAGGGGCGGCCGGGCGCGCGCACGTCGATCGGGCGCATATGCATGCCGGTCGGAGAGGGCCGTTCGGGCCTGATCCCTCGTCCGGCCCGCGACACGCCGAAGGGGGCCGCGGACTTCGCCGGATGGTCCGCGGGCTTCGGCGTCATGACGCCCCTCCCCGCGGACCATCCCCCGAACCCTGCGGACCCCTTCGGCGTGTCGCCGGACGCCGGACGTCCAAGACGCCCGCACGTTATCATGGCAAGCATGACGAGTTTCGCGGATATCACCACCATCGGCGTGGGCGGCCACATCGCCCGGTTCATCGAACCCACCTCCCGGGTCGGCGTCATCGAGGCCGTCGAGGAGGCCGACGGCCGCGGCGTGCCGCTGTGCGTCGTCGGCGGCGGCTCCAACATGCTGGTGTCGGACGCCCCGTTCGACGGCGTCGTCGTGCGCGACGCGCGGCGCGCGATCACCGTGCCCGACGAGGCCGCGCCGGTCGAGGGCGGGGACCGCACCGTGCACGTCAACGCGGAGGCCGGCTGCAACTGGGACGATTTCGTCGCGTTCACCGTCGGGCTCGGCCTGGAGGGCGTGGAGGGCCTGTCCGGCATCCCGGGCACGGTCGGCGCCTCGGTGGTGCAGAACATCGGCGCCTACGGCCAGGAGGTGGCGTCCGGCGTCGAGTCCGTGGAGGTGTGGGACCGTCTGGAGAAGCGGACCGCCGAGCTGTCCGCCGCCGACCTGGCCTTCGGATACCGCACCTCGGCGCTGAAGACCAGCATGTACGCGGCGCCGGCTGTGCCCTCCGACCGGTTCTTCCCGACCCCGCGCTACGTGGTGCTGTCGGTCACCTTCGCGTTGCGGCACAGCCCGACCGGCGTGGTCGGCTACGGGCAGCTCGCCAAGGCGCTCGGCGTCGGGGTGGGCGAGCGCATGGCCACCGGAGCGATCCGCGACGCGGTGCTGCGGGTGCGCGCCGCCAAGGGCATGCTCGAGGACGCGGCGCGGTACCTGAACCCCGCGATGGCCGGCACCAAGCGCGACGACCAGATGCGCGCCGCCCTGCGGGCGCAGTACGGCGACGCCGAGCGTGCCGCGACCCGGCCCGATCGCGACCGCCACAGCTGCGGCAGCTTCTTCATGAACCCGGTCCTGACCGATCACGAGGCCGCCCGGCTGCCGCAGGACGCGCCGCGATTCGACGCGGTCCTGCCGGACGGCACGCCTGGCGTGAAGACCTCCGCGGCGTGGCTGATCGACCACGCGGGCTTCCACAAGGGCTTCCGGACGGCGCCGGACGCCGCGGCGGGCCTGTCCACGCTGCACACGCTGGCGCTGACCAACCGCGGCGGCGCAAGCGCGGACGACGTGGCCGCGCTCGCGAGGACCGTGCGCGACGGCGTCCAGGCGGCGTTCGGCGTGCGGCTGCTGCCCGAGCCGGTCGTCGTCGGCCTTGCGCTGTGACGCCAGCGCCGGGCGCGGGCGGGCCCCGCGGGTCTTTCCGGTGCCCGGCGTAAGCTATGGAGCAACGTCGTTGAATGTTGGAGGTGTGCTATGCCGTATGTGATCGCCCAGCCGTGCGTGGACGTCAAGGACAAGGCGTGCGTCGACGAATGCCCGGTCGACTGTATCTACGAGGGCTCCCGCTCGCTGTACATCAACCCGAACGAGTGCGTCGACTGCGGCGCGTGCGAGCCGGTCTGCCCGACCGAGGCGATCTTCTACGAGGACGATCTGCCGGATGAGTGGGCCTGGTACAAGGACGCCGCGGTGAGCTTCTTCGCCGAGGTCGGCGACCTGGGCGGCGCGTCGGCCGCCGGCCCGCTCGGCAAGGATCCCGCGCAGGTCGCCGCGCTGCCGCCGCAGAACGGCTGACCCTGCCGCGGGGCGCCGCCGTCGGCTCGGAGCCGTCGGGGCGCCGTCCGCACGGACATGTGGAGGGCCGTCGCGCCATGCGGCGGCCCTCGTCGTATGCTGGAGAAGGAACGGTCGGCGCACGCCGGCATCGCAGCCATCGAGCAAAGGAGCGTCATGGGGTTTTCGCAGTTCTCGTCGCCGTACGACTGGTCGCGGATCGCCGACTGCAAGCGCGTGGCGGCCGCGCATCCTGGCGGCATGGTCGATCTGTCGGTGGGCTCGCCCGTCGACGCGGTGCCGCTGTCGGTGCGCGGCGCGCTCACCGCGGCCTCCGGCGAGGCGAACGCGTACGGGTATCCGGCGACGGCCGGCACCCCGGAGCTGCGGCAGGCGATCGCGGACTGGTTCCGCGACGTGCGCGGCGTGGACCTGGGGGCGATCAACGCCGGCGTCGTGCCGACGGTGGGCTCCAAGGAGGCGGTGGCGCTGATGGCGTCGCTGCTGCGCCTCGGCCCCGGCGACGTGGTCGTGCAGCCGAAGGTCTCGTACCCGACGTACGAGATCGGCACGCAGCTCGCCGGCGCGACGGTGCTCAAGGTCGACGACGTGTCGGATGTGGACTCGTGGCGCGGCGTGCCGAACGTCAGGGCGGTGTGGGTGAACTCGCCGTGCAACCCGACCGGCGAGGTGCTGTCGGCGGAGTGGCTCGCCGAGATCGTGGCCGCCGCCCGGCAGATCGGCGCCGTGGTGCTGTCCGACGAATGCTACGCGCTGCTCGACTGGCGCGGCGAGCGCTTCCGCGGCGGCGAGCCGGCCGGCGCGGGGGAGGCGTCGGCGGCCCGGTCGCTGATGTCCGCGCCGTGCGCGCTCAACGCGCAGGTGTGCGAGGGCACGGCCAGCGGCGTCCTGGTGCTGTACTCGCTGAGCAAGCAGTCGAACATGGCCGGGTACCGCGCCGCGTTCATCGCGGGCGACCATGCGCTGGTCAACCGGATGACCGCCTACCGCAAGCAGATCGGGCAGATCGTGCCCGGTCCGGTGCAGGCCGCGATGGCGATGGGCCTGCGCGACCTCGACGCGGTGGCCGAGCAGCGGGAACGCTACCGCGCCCGGCTCGCCGCGCTGGTCGAGGCGCTGCGCGCCTACGGGTACGACGCGGCGATGCCGCAGGGCGCGCTGTACGTCTGGACGCGCGCCCGTTCCGGCGACTGCTGGCGCGACATGGACGACCTGGCCCGGCTCGGCATCGTGCCCAGCCCCGGCGAGTTCTACGGGGCGCCGGCCTACCTGCGCTTCTCCGCCACCGCCGGCGACGACGCCGTCGCGGCCGCGGTCGAACGGCTCGGGGCGGCCGCCGCGTCCCGGTGACGGACGGACCGCGTCCGCCGGCCGTGGACGGCGGGCCAAGGACATATGGGAGGTGCCATGATGGGCGATCCGATCTTCGACGCCGGGACGCTGTCGTCGCTGACGACGCTGCGCCATGAACGCAGCCGGGCGATCACCGCCGAGAACCCGACCGGCGAACCCGGCCGTGGCGGCATGGCCGCCGGCGTGCTGGGCGTGGGGCGCAAGGGTTCGCCCTGCTTGAACGACATCCCGCCCGGGGGCGTCGCGACGCTGGCCGACATCGACGGGCCCGGCTGCATCACGCATATCTGGTGCACCGTCGACGAGAAGACGACGGACGCCGACTGCTTCGTGCTGCGCGACCTGGTGCTGCGCATGTACTGGGACGACGAGGAGACGCCGTCCGTGGAGACGCCGTTGGGCGACTTCTTCTGCTGCGGATTCGCCCGCGCCTGCACGGTGAACTCGATGGCGGTGTGCGTGGCGCCGAACCGGGGGTTCAATTGCTATTGGCGGATGCCGTTCGCGCGGCATGCGCGCGTCACGCTGGAGAACCAGCACGTCAACGCGATCCCGGCGTTCTTCTTCCAGATCGACTATGCGCTGATGGACGACGGGCTGCCTGCGGACACCGCGTACTTCCACGCGCAGTGGCGGCGCCAGCCGGTCACCGAACGGGGGCGCGACTACGTGGTGCTGGACGGCGTGAGCGGCCGCGGCCACTACGTCGGCACGTATCTGGCGCTGAGCACGCTGGAGCGCTACTGGTGGGGCGAGGGCGAGATGAAGTTCTACCTCGACGGCGACGCGGAATACCCGACGATATGCGGCACGGGCACCGAGGATTACTTCGGCGGCTCGTGGAGCTTCGCCCGGCAGTCCGGCGGGCGGACCGTCGAGCAGAACTACTGCATGCCGTACATCGGCTACCCGTACTATTCGCGGCATGACGGGCTGGTGCGCAACGACTACCACAACGACGACGTGCCTCCGCAGCGCGGCTTCTACCGATGGCACATCCCCGACCCGATCCGTTTCGAGCGGGACTGCCGGGTCACGCTGCAGCAGATCGGCGTGGGGCATCGCGGGCTGTTCGAACGCAGCGACGACGTGTCGACGGTCGCGTACTGGTATCAGAGCGAACCGCATGGCACGTTCCCCGCGCTGCCCGATGCCGCGTCGCGCTGGCCGAGGTAGCGCGACGACCGGACGCCCGGCGGCGACGGGTTCCGTTCACAATCCCAGGCTGGCGGCCCCCTTTCCGTAGCGCCGGCGGATCGCGTCGAGCGCCTGCTCCGCGTCGCGCATCCGCGCCGACCTGGTCTCGCCGGTCGGCGCCTGCGACTCCTCGAGCAGATCGTCGAGCGAGGGCTGCACGGCCGTTACCGAGGCCTCGCCCAGGCCGCTCGCGCTGACCCCGGCGAGGCGGATCCGCTTCGGCAGCGGCGTGTCGTCGGGCGCGTCCGCCGGCATGCCGAGCATGGCCCTGAGCAGCGCGGTCGCCTGCGGGTACAGGGTGCTGGCCGTGTCCGTCGCGCGGTCCATCGTGTGCGCCTTGGTCGCGTACCGCAGGTCGTCGAACCGCAGCTTGACGGTGAGCGTGCGCGCCACCAGGCCGCGCCGGCGCAGCGTGGACGCCACCTCGTCGCAGCAGCGGCGCAGCAGGGCGTTGACCACGCGCATGTCGGTGGTGTCGGCGTCGAAGGTGCGTTCCGCTCCGACGGACTTCTCCGGCGTGTACGGCACCACCTCGCGCCCGTCGATGCCGTGCGAGGCCAGCGCCAGCCCGTGCGCGACGGTCCGGGAGCCGGTCGCCTGCGCCAGCGTGTCCTCGCCGGCGGCGGCGAGGTCGGCCACCGAGTCGATGCCCCAGGCGTTGAGCCGACGCTCCAGCGACGGGCCGATGCCCGGGATGCCCCGCAGCGGCATCATCTGCACGAACTCGGCGTGCCGGGCCTTGGGGATCAGCAGCATGCCGTCCGGCTTGGCGTTCGTCGAGGCCATCTTGGCGACCAGCTTGTTCGCGGCGATGCCGACCGAGCAGGTCACGTGGTAGCGGGAGGCGACCTCGCGGCGCATCCACGCGCCGATCGCGCTGGGGGAGCCCCAGCGCAGCAGCGCGCCGGAGACGTCCATGTAGCATTCGTCGACCGACACCTTCTCGATGCGGTCGGTGACCTGGCCGAACACCTCCTGGAAGATGCGGCGCGACATCGTCCGGTAGTAGCGCATGTCCACCGGCAGGAACACGCCGTCCGGGCAGAGCTGGCGCGCGCGGGCGCTCGCCATCGCCGAGTTGATGCCGTAGCGGCGCGCCTCGTAGCTCGCGGCGGACACCACCGACCGCGGGCCCGTGCCGATGATGACGGGCCTGCCCCTGAGCTCGGGGTGCCGGGCCACCTCCAGCGAGGCGTAGAACGCGTCCATGTCGATGTGCAGCACCGTGCAGCCGGTCTCGTCATGACCCCAGTCGCGCTTGGCGGCTTCGATTCTCGGTGCGGTGCTCATATGCCCATCCTACGTGTGCCGACGAGGGGGCGGTACATATCTACCGTCCCGTCGCGTCGGGCATGGCGCGCCAGGTTTCATCGGGGGTGCCGACTGTTCCGAAGTGACCCGTCGCGCCGCGCATGGCGGGCCCGACGATGCGCGTGCAGCCGGTGCGGTGGGCGGAATCCGTCGCGCCGTGCACGGTGGGACCCGACATGGTGTTGCCGGACACGGCCAGAACGGCGTCCATGTCGCGTCGAGCATGGCAGGCCCGACAGCTCCGCGACCAGCGGTGCGCCGAGTGCATGGCTTCCGTCCACCGTGCCGAGCAGGGGAGCCGGTCACATCGGGCAGGAGGGGGCGTCGTGTCGAGCGGAAGGGTTCATCGCGTCGAAGGGCGGGACCTGTCGTGCCGGACGTGGGACTCATCATGTCGAGCGGAGAGTCCCATCATGTTGAGCGGAGGGGCCGTCGTGTCGAACAGGGGGACCCATAGTATCGGGCAGAAGGGCTCATTGCGTCGAGCGGAAGGGGTCGTCGCGTCGAGGGGCGGGACCTGTCGTGCTGGACGTGGGACTCATCATGCCGAAGCGGAGCGGACCGTCGTGCTGAGCAGCGGGCCCCGTCATGTCGAAGCAGAGAAGCCTATCGCATCGCGGGCCGTATCGCGCCGGGCGGAGTGGCCCATCGTGTCGGGGCATCGCGGGCCGTATCGCGCCGGACGCCGCGGTGGTCCCGGAGCCGCATGGCATGGTCCTTCACGGCGTCTCCCGTGTGTTTTTTGAGCACGCGGCGATTCGAGTCCGCGGGGGATGGTACAGTATATTGCTGTTGCCCCGTTGGGGGCGGCGACCATAATCAAGGAGTCATGCCTGAGTGGCCGATAGGGGCACCCTGCTAAGGTGTTAGTCGCTGATTGCGGCTCGAGGGTTCGAATCCCTCTGACTCCGCCGACAAGGGTTCCGGGACATTCCCGGAACCCTTTTTCGTTGCGCCGGGGCGTTGCGGCCCGCGATGCCGGTGCCGCGGCCCCGCGCATTGACCCGGCCTTACGCTAAGACCATCCCGGCGCCGCCTGCAGCCGCAGGGCCAGACCCCGGATATAAACACCACATTCAGTTCCTATAGGCCAATAATCGCCGTGTTCGGTTCCTATAGGCCTCAGTCCCATAGGACGTGTGGGGTTACGGGTCGGAATGCGGGGCTTGCCTGGGCGTGTCGGGTGCATCATGCATGCCGTGATCATCCGGCCCGTCCTGCCCTGATGTCGAATCCGCCTTCGCGGGCGTCGTCGCTGCTGCGGGGGTATCGTCCTATATCGTCCCGTACCATCCCGTGCTGTCCCGTGTCATCCCGTATCGGGGTCGGCGCGGGAGGGCCCCGTGCCGCTGATTGCGGCGCCGGTCTCCTGCCGTCGTCAGGTCGGCGCGGGACAGGGCAGGCCGCGAGATGCACATTCGTGACGGCGACTTACATGAATGCGTCAAATACGGCCGTGCGCATGGCGCATTCGCGCAAGTCGCCGTCACGAATGCGCCAATCAGGGCCGATGCGCGGATGCGCGGGGGGCGGCGATGCCGGATTGCGTGGCGGTGGTGCCGGCAGGCGCGCAAGTGCGCGGGGCGGGCCGGTCTCATCGGCGAGGCCGGCGCGGTGCGGTGCCGGGCGACTGACAAGGTCGGCACGTTCCGCCGCGGACCACACGCCCGATCGAACCGGTTGCATGAACGACGGCGCGCCCGGCATGGTGTCCCGCTGCGATGCATTTGCATTACCTGTAGCACTTTTGAGGTCCTGCAGACATCCAACTGGACTACGTGAGGCGGCCTGTGCCGGATACCCGGAGTACGGATGGCGTCATGCCGCGCCCCGCTACTGCGGGTAGGCGTGTCCGGCCGCCTCACTTAATCCAGATGGATGTCTGCAGGACACCGAATCCGCTACAACTAATGGAGATAGCTGCGGCAAGGCCCGTGTCTCCTGCCGGCCGGCGGGCCATCGGGCGCATGGAGGGCTCATTCCCGCATGCCGCGTCATCAGCCCGGACCGGGCGAGGCTTCAGCTCGCCAACTCCGGCCGACAGATGCGATGCAACGGGCGTCATCAGTCCGAACCGGGCGAGGCGTCGGACGTCGGGGACTCGGGCGTGTCTCGGGTCGGCCCAAGGCGTATGGCACATTGTGCCATGCGCATGCCGTCTTCCCGCGGCCCGTTCCGGGCGCCGTCGCCTCCGCCCGCCGCGCCGCCCGAACGGGGCATAATGATGACAGTCACACGCGGCGCCGTCGCCGTCCCGCCCAGGAAAGGACCGCATATGCCCGATTGAACCGCACCCCGATTGTTGGACTGGAGAAATTCAGATTCGATGATCGGAGGTGCGGTTCTTGCGTATGCGGGAGGATCGGAGGAAGCGTTATGATGACGGGTTTCGGCGAGAGGCGTTGAGGCTG
>NZ_JAHBBD010000026.1 GCF_019331775.1 Bifidobacterium phasiani | reverse complement strand
TCTCGATCTCGACCCGCTCCAACGCCGACAGGTGGGAATACGATTGTGGCACGGTGCAACACCTTCCTTCCGGAACCCAGACACTTCCACACTAGGCAGGTGTTGCACTTTCAAATAGAAACCGGGCCGCCCCGGCCGAGCCCCGCCGGGCCGGTATGCTGGAAACCATTGGACACACATCCGCGATCGACCCGGGAGGTTCTTATGCCCAAGGTGGCCAGCGGCACCGTGCTTTGGCGGCAGCGCAAGCGCAACTGGTGCCGCACCCCGTTCACGTTCACCGTCTACACGCTCACCGACCGGGAGCTGTCGGTGAAGACGGGCATGCTCAACCAGCGCTACAACCTCGTCAAGCTGTTCCGCATCGTCGACATCACCGTCGAGCGCAGCCTGCTGCAGCGCGTCTTCGGGCTGTCCACGCTGATCCTGAACACCCACGACCGCTCCTCCGGCGACGGCGTGGTGCGCATGGCCAACGTCATCGACGGCTTCGCGGTGCGCGAGCTGCTGCAGAACGCCGTGGACGAGTCGCGCCGCGCCAACGGCATGACGACCCGCGAGTTCATCGACGGCGGCGGATACGGCCCCGACGACGACGGTGACTTCGGCGGCGGGTACGTCTGACGCCGCCCGGCCGCGCGGCGCCGTCCCACGCCGGCGAGTGTCGATGCCGCGGGGTGTCGCCGACAGCGGATAGTCTGAGAAACGGCATATTTCGCAATGTTCAGCAAGCAGAAAGGCTGTTGATGACTGGAGCAGATGTAAGCGACAAGCCCCGCAGGGTACTGCTCAAGCTTTCCGGAGAGGCCTTCGGCGGCGGCGCCGTCGGCATCGACACCGACGTCGTGCGCCGCATCGCCTCGGAGATCGTGCCGGCGGTCCGACGGGGCGTGCAGGTGGCGATCGTCGTCGGCGGCGGCAACTTCTTCCGCGGCGCGGAGCTGCAGCAGGCGGGCATCGACCGTTCCCGCGGCGACTACATGGGCATGCTCGGCACGGTGATGAACTGCCTGGCGCTGCAGGACTTCCTCGAGCAGGAGGGGCAGGCCACCCGCGTGCAGACCGCCATCACGATGGGCCAGGTCGCCGAGCCGTACATCCCGCTGAAGGCCATCCGCCACCTGGAGAAGGGCCGCGTGGTGATCTTCGGCGCCGGCGCCGGCATGCCGTACTTCTCCACCGACACCGTCTCGATCCAGCGGTCGCTGGAGATCCACTGCGACGAGGTGCTCATGGGCAAGAACGGCGTCGACGGCGTGTACACCGCCGACCCGCGCAAGGACCCGAACGCGAAGCGCTTCATCACGCTGAGCTACAACCGCGCCCTGGTCGACAACCTCGCGGTGATGGACGCCTCCGCGCTGTCGATGGCGCGCGACAACCGCAAGCGCATCCGCGTGTTCGGCCTGGAGGGCGCCGGCAACGTGACCAGCGCCCTGCTCGGCGAGGAGATCGGCACGATGGTGTCCACCGCCGAGTCCACGGTGGCCGACTGAGCCACGGCGCACCCGGCCAATTCAACGGGGAATCGACATCGGGAAACCGGCAAACCACAGAACAATAAAAGGAGATACACCATGGCAAACGTCATCGACCAGGCCAAGGACCAGATGAGGAAGTCCGTCGAGGCCACCAAGGAGAACTTCGCGGGCATCCGCACCGGTCGCGCCAACCCGGCCCTGCTCAACGGCATCACCGTCGAGTACTACGGCGCCCCGACGCCGCTGAAGGCCGTCGCCTCCATCGGCGTGCCGGAGCCGCGCACGCTGGCCGTCACCCCGTTCGACAAGTCCCAGGCCGCCGCCGTCGAGAAGGCGATCCGCGACTCCGACCTCGGCGTCAGCCCGAACCGCGACGGCAACGTCATCCGCGTCACCCTGCCGGAGCTGACCGAGGACCGCCGCAAGGAGTACGTCAAGCTCGCCAAGAACAAGGCCGAGGACGGCAAGGTCGCGGTGCGCAACATCCGCCGCAAGACCAAGGAGGGCATCGACAAGGCCGTCAAGGACGGCGAGATGGGCGAGGACGAGGGCGATCGCCTGCTCAAGGAGCTCGACAAGGTCACCAAGCAGATCACCGACGAGATCGACGCGCTGCTTGAGGGCAAGCAGAAGGAGATCATGGAGGTCTGATCCTCCCCGCCGGACCGAAACGAGGCAATCGCAATGGCATCGCATGAGGAGCGCGAGGCGGAGGCCGACCAGGCCATCGCCTCGATCAACAAGCGCACGGGACGCAACATGCCGCAGGCCATCGGCACCGCCGTGGTGCTGATCGCGGTGATCCTGGCGTGCCTGCTGATCAACATCGACCTGTTCGTGCTGCTGATCGTCGTGTTCATGGTGCTCGCGCTGTGGGAGCTGCGCGTCGACTTCGCGACGGCGGGGCTGCACATCCCCGTGGCGTCGCTGTGGGTGTGCTCGGCCGCCACGCTGCTGGCGACCTACTACTCGCCGTATCACATCATGACGCTGTCGATGTGCATCCTCGCCTCGCTGCTGATCGTGGCGATCGCCGCCACCGCCCGGGTCAACGTCAGCAGCCGGCTGTCGCTGGCGGTGGCGGCCAAGCTTTCGCACACCGACGCGGGCGCGCGGCTCGAATCGTCGTTCAACCACGAGCGGGGCGAACGCGACCACAGCCGCATCAGCCACGTGGCGGTCTCGCTGTTCACGGTGCTGTACATCCCGCTGCTAGCGGGCTGCCTGATCATCCCGCTGACCTTCCACGGGCACCCGGTGGCCCACGCCGTCATGCTGGTGTTCCTGCCGGCGCTGAGCGACACCGGCGGCCTGTTCGCCGGCGCGTGGCTGGGCAGGCACAAGCTGTCGCCGCGCATCTCGCCGAAGAAGTCGGTCGAGGGCCTGGTCGGCTCGATGCTGTTCGCCATGGCCGGCGCGTTCGCGATCTTCGCGTGCACCTACGACGGCGCGGTCTGGGCGTCGCGCTGGTGGGTGCCGGTGCTCATGGGCGTCATGGTCGGCGTCGTCGGCACGTTCGGCGACCTGTGCGCCTCGATGCTCAAGCGCGACATCGGCATCAAGGACATGGGCCACCTGCTCAAGGGCCATGGCGGCGTGATGGACCGTGTGGACTCGATCCTGATCAGCGCGCCGTTCATCGCCATCCTGCTGTGGGCCACCGGCCTGTGAGCCGGGCCCCCGACCCCCTTCACGCCCCGGCCCCGGCGCACGCCGGGGCCGTATCATTGTCCATTGTCCGCGCCGCCGGGCGCACGGGCCCGCGGGCCGGACGCAAGCCAGGACGGAGACCAGCATGACAGACCACGACCTGCCGGAGACCGGCATCACCCCGGGCGGCACCAGCGGCGCGTTCCGTGACGTCCTGTCCAAGGACCATGCCCGCCGAGGCAAGCCCCCGGCGCATTTCGCCGACATGGACGAGCAGGAGCGCATCGCCCGGGCCGCCGAACTCGGCCTGCCGAAGTTCCGCGTCAGGCAGCTCGCTAACCACTACTACGGCCACTGCGACGTCAACGCCGCAGAGTTCACCGACTTTCCCGCGGCCAGGCGCGAGGAGGCGGCCGCGGCGTTCTTCCCGGAGCTGATCCACGAGGTCACGCGGCAGGTCGCCGACGAGGGCATGACCGTCAAGACGCTGTGGCGGCTGTTCGACGGCTCGCTGATCGAGTCGGTCCTGATGCGCTACCCGAACCGCACCACGCTGTGCATCTCCAGCCAGGTGGGCTGCGGCATGGGCTGCCCGTTCTGCGCCACCGGCCAGCTCGGCCTGACGCGCAACATGTCGGCCGGCGAGATCGTCGAGCAGGTGCGCGTCGCCGCCCGGGCGATGCGCGACGGCGAGGTCGCCGGAGGCCCGGGCCGCCTGAGCAACGTGGTGTTCATGGGCATGGGCGAGCCGATGGGCAACTACCGCTCCGTGCTCAGCGCCGTGCGCCAGATCAGCGCGATGCCGCCCGAGGGGTTCGGCATCTCGGCGCGCAACATCACCGTGTCCACGGTCGGCGTGGTCCCCGGCATCCGCCGGCTCGCCGAGGAGGGGATCCCGGTGCGTCTGGCCGTGTCGCTGCACGCCCCGAACGACGAGCTGCGCGACGAGCTGGTGCCGATGAACAGGCGCTTCGACACCACGCAGGTGCTGGATGCCGCGCACGACTACTTCCTGGCGTCCAAGCGCCGCGTCAGCATCGAATACGCGCTGATGCGCGGCATCAACGACCAGGCCGAGCACGCCCGCCAGCTGGCCAGGCGCCTCAACCACTACGGCGACAACTGGGCGCACGTCAACCCGATCCCGCTCAACCCGATCGAGGGGTCGCGCTGGACGGCCTCGGACCCCGAGGACGAGCGGCGGTTCCTGGAGATCCTGCACGCCGCCGGCATCACCGCCACGCTGCGCGACACCCGCGGACAGGACATCGACGGGGCCTGCGGGCAGCTCGCCGCCAAGGAGCGCTGAGCGCCGGACCCGGCGCGGCGGCGCAGTCCGGTCAGTGGAACGCGGACGGTGGGCGACACACGCACCCGTTAACCTAGACCCCGACAACCCGCCCGGCGCGCCCGGGCACCACGATGCGAGAAAGCGGAGGAAGCGATGTCGTTGGCCGTACGAGTCATACCATGTCTGGACGTCGACGCGGGGCGCGTGGTCAAGGGCGTGCACTTCGAGAACCTCCGCGACGCGGGCGACCCGGTCGAGCTGGCCGCCGAATACTACCGGCAGGGCGCCGACGAGCTGACGTTCCTCGACGTGACGGCGTCGAGCTCGCGCCGGCAGACCATGTACGACGTCGTGGCCCGCACCGCCGAGGAGCTGTTCATCCCGCTGACAGTGGGCGGCGGCGTGCGCTCCGTGGAGGACGTCGACCGCCTGCTGCGCTGCGGCGCGGACAAGGTGGGCGTGAACACCGCCGCCATCAACGACCCGGGCCTGATCGCCCGCATCGCCGACCGGTTCGGCAACCAAGTGCTGGTGCTGTCCGTGGACGCGCGCCGCGAGCGGGGGGAGCGGCACACGCGGTCCGGCTTCGAGGTGACGACGATGGGCGGGCGCAAGTCGACCGGCATCGACGCCATCTGGTGGGTCAGGCGCGCCGAGGAGCTGGGCGCCGGCGAGATCCTGCTGAACTCGATGGACGCCGACGGCACCGAGAACGGCTTCGACCTGGAGATGATCCGCGCCGTGCGCCGCGAGGTCTCGATCCCGATCATCGCCAGCGGCGGCGCCGGCCGGGTCGAGGACTTCCCGCCGGCGGTCGAGGCCGGCGCCGACGCGGTGCTGGCCGCCTCGGTGTTCCACTACGGCAAGATGACGATCGGCGACGTCAAGCGGGCGCTGCGCGACGCCGGATACACGGTGCGCTGACGCCCGCCGCGGCGGACGCGCAAGGACAGCGGCGCGGGACCGGACGACGGCCGCGCCGACCGCAGGGAAGGAGCAGGGACGCATGACGCATCCCACCGAACGATACGACAACGACGAGGCGCTCGACCCGCGCATCGCCGCGCGCCTCAAGCGCGACGACAGGGGGCTGGTCGCCGCCGTCATCCAGCAGTACGACACGCACGAGGTGCTGATGGTCGGCTACATGGACGACGAGGCGCTGCGGCGCACGCTCACCGAGGGGCGCGTGACGTTCTGGTCGCGCTCCCGCCGGGAGTACTGGCGCAAGGGCGACACCTCCGGCCACGTACAGTACGTCAAGTCGCTGGCGCTGGACTGCGACGGCGACGCGCTGCTCGTCGAGGTCGACCAGGTCGGCGCCGCCTGCCACACCGGCAAGCGCTCGTGCTTCGACGAGGGCGGCCGCCTGCCGGTGGTCGTCGGCAACCGGCCCGTCGCCCAGGACCGGGAGGACTGACCGGCGCGCACCGGCGCGCCGCGTCCCCGCACCACACACCATCCACCGTACGCCCGCGGACACCGGGCGCACCCGCTTCGGCGAACCGAATGGAGAGACCCACATGGAGTGCAACGTCGAGCAGTTGACATGGGGCGGCACCTGGCCGTCGCGCGAACAGTTCCACGAGCTGGCCGACGAGGGCTACCGCGTCATCCCGATCGTGCGGCGGCTGCTCGCCGACTCGCTGACGCCCGTCGGCTTCTACGAGCGCCTCGGCGGCGGGCGCAGCGGCACGTTCATCCTCGAGTCGGCGGAATACGGCGGCTCGTGGAGCCGCTACAGCTTCATCGGCGTGAGCTCGATGGCCCAGCTGCGCTCGGACCACGGGCGCGCCGACTGGATCGGCACCGTGCCGGCCGGCGTGCCGACCGAGGGCGACGTCATCGACGTGGTCCGGCAGACCCTCGCCGTGCTCAGGGCGCCGAACGTCGCCGGCCTGCCGAATCTGACCGGCGGCCTGGTCGGCACGGTCGGCTGGGACGCGCTGCGCCACTGGGAGCCGACGCTGCGCGCCGAGGCGCCCGACGAGACCGGGCAGCCCGAGCTGGCCCTGGCCCTGGCCACCGACATCGCCGTGGTCGACCACGTCTCCGGATCGGTGTGGCTGATCGCCAACGCCGTGAACGTGGACGACCGCCCGACCCGCGCCGACGCCGCGTACGACGGCGCGGTCGAACGGCTCGACCGCATGCAGCGCCTGGCCGCCACGCCGGTGGCGGGCGAATCGCGCGTCAGCGTGCTCGACCCGGACGCCGCCCGGCCCGAACTGCGCTTCCGCACCGCCAGGGAGGACTACGAGCGGGCCGTGGAGCAGGGCAAGCGGCACATCGTCGACGGCGACGTGTTCCAGGTCGTGCTCTCGCAGCGCCTCGACATCGACTCGCCGGCCGACCCCTTCGACGTCTACCGCGTGCTGCGCACGCTCAACCCCAGCCCGTACATGTACTTCATGGCGCTGACCGACGCGGCCGGCCGCGACTTCACCGTCATCGGCTCCAGCCCGGAGACGCTGATCAAGGTGGACGACGGCCACGCGATGACGTTCCCGATCGCCGGCTCCCGGCCGCGCGGCGCCACGCCCGAGGAGGACGAGCGCCTGGCCCGCGAGCTGCTCGCCGACCCCAAGGAGCGCAGCGAGCACATCATGCTCGTCGACCTGTCGCGCAACGACCTGAGCCGCGTGTGCGCCCCGGAGAGCGTCGAGGTCGTCTCGCTGATGGACATCAAGCGCTTCAGTCACATCATGCACATCTGCTCGACCGTCACCGGGCGCGTGCGCGATGACATGGGCGCCTTCGACGTGTTCGCCTCGGCGTTCCCCGCGGGCACGCTCTCCGGCGCGCCGAAGCCCCGGGCCGTGGAGATCATCGACGCGCTCGAGCCGGCGGACCGCGGCATCTACGGCGGCACCGCCGGGTACTTCGACTTCTCCGGCAACCTCGACATGGCGATCGCCATCCGCACCGCGTTCATCCGCGACCACGAGGCGAGCGTGCAGGCCGGCGCCGGCATCGTGCTCGACTCGGTGCCGAGCGCCGAATGGCAGGAGACTCGCAACAAGGCCGCCGCCAGCGTCGAGGCGATCAAGGTCGCCGCCCGGCTGCGCACGCTGTAGGCCACGCGCCGGGCCCCGTTCCGCCTGCGGGGACGGGGCGTAGCGAAGCTCCGTCTCGCCGCCCCGCGATGTCGTCGTCCTTCCCGCGCGGGGTCGGGGCCTTGTGCCGGGGCGGCCGGGGCCTTACGGGCGACCGCGACGCGGCCCCGGACTCGGGCCCGGCACGGGGGCGTCCGGGCCGCGCGGCCCCGGCCCGCGCGTGGCCGCATGTCAAGACGGGCGGCCGGTCGCGCAACGCGCGTCCGCTAGAGTGTGCGATTGTCCCACCACATACGAACGCAAGGGAGAACCATGTCGGTACTTGACGAATTGGTGGCGGGCGCGCTGGAGGACCAGCGCATCCGCGAGCAGGCCACGCCATTGGATGTCGTGAAGCAGGCGGCCCAGGCCGCCCCGGCTCCGCTGGACGCCCGCCGATGGCTCAGGCACGCCGACACGGTCCCGGTGATCGCCGAGATCAAACGCGCCTCGCCGTCCAAGGGCCGCCTCGGCGACATCCCCGACCCCGCCGCCCTCGCGCGCGAATACGAACGCGGCGGCGCGGCGGCCATCTCGGTGCTGACCGAGGGGCGCCGCTTCCTCGGCTCGCTCGACGACCTGGACCGGGTGCGCGCCGCGGTGGGCGTCCCGGTGCTGCGCAAGGACTTCATCACCACCGACTACCAGATCTGGGAGGCTCGCGCCCACGGCGCCGACCTCGTGCTGCTCATCGTCGCCGCGCTCGACGACGCCGCGCTCAGGCGGCTGCTCGACCTGACCCACGAGCTGGGCATGACCGCCCTGGTCGAGACCCACACCGCCGAGGAGATCGAGCGCGCCGTCGCGGCCGGGGCCGGGGTCATCGGCATCAACGCCCGCAACCTCAAGGACCTGCGCGTCGACGTCGGCCGGTACCGCGAGCTCGCCGACGCCCTGCCCGACGACGTGATCCGCGTCGCCGAATCCGGCGTGTTCGGCGCCGTGGAGCTCGAGGACTACGCCCGGGCCGGCGCGGACGCCGTGCTGGTCGGCGAGGGCGTGGCCACCGCGCGCGACCACGAGCTCGCCGTGCGCCGCCTGGTCGAGGCCGGCACGCGGGTCAAGGCCTCCGAGGCCCGGCCGCTGGCCGAACATGACGGCCCGTACTTCGGCCGCTTCGGCGGCCGCTACGTGCCCGAGGCGCTGATCCACGCGCTCACCGAGCTCGAGGAGGTCTACGACGAGGCCAAGCGCGACCCGGAGTTCCGCCGGGAGTTCGACCGCCTCAACCGCCTGTACGTCGGGCGGCCGTCGCCGCTGACCGAGGCGCCCCGCTTCGCCGCGCGGCTCAACGAGCGCGTCGGCGTCAACGCCCGCGTCTTCCTCAAGCGCGAGGACCTCAACCACACCGGCGCCCACAAGATCAACAACGCGCTCGGCCAGGCGCTGCTGGTCAAGCGCATGGGCAAGACCCGCGTCATCGCCGAGACCGGCGCCGGCCAGCACGGCGTGGCCACCGCCACCGTCTGCGCGCTGCTGGGCCTGAAGTGCCGCGTGTACATGGGCCAGGTCGACGCCCGCCGCCAGGCGCTCAACGTCGCGCGCATGCGCCTGCTCGGCGCGGAGGTCGTGGAGGTGACGCTCGGCTCGCGCATCCTCAAGGACGCGATCAACGAGGCGCTGCGCGACTGGGTCACCAACGTGGAGACCACCCACTACCTGCTGGGCACGGTCGCCGGCCCGCATCCGTTCCCGACCATCGTGCGCGACTTCCAGAAGGTCATCGGCGAGGAGGCCAGGCAGCAGTTGCGCGACGAGTACGGCATCGACCACCCGGACGCGGTCTGCGCCTGCGTCGGCGGCGGCTCGAACGCCATCGGCGTGATGAACGCCTTCCTCGACGACCCGCGCGTGAGCCTGTACGGCTACGAGGCCGGCGGGCACGGCCCCGAATCCGGCCGCCACGCCGCGCGCTTCGCGCCCGGCACCGGGCGGATCGGCCTGTTCCAGGGGGCCAAGTCCTACCTGCTGGAGGACGACGAGGGCCAGACCCTCGACACCTACTCGATCTCCGCGGGCCTGGACTACGCCTCGGTGGGTCCCGAGCACGCCTGGCTCAAGGAGATCGGCCGCGTGACCTACGACTGGGCCACCGACGAGGAGGCGATGGGCGCCTTCAAGGACCTGTGCGAGACCGAGGGCATCATCCCGGCGATCGAAAGCTCGCACGCGGTGGCCGGCGCCTACAAGGCGGCCGCCGACCTCAAGGCCAAGGGGTGCGCCGATCCGGTGATGATCGTCAACATCTCCGGCCGCGGCGACAAGGACGTGGCCACCGCGGGCAAGTGGTTCGGCTACCTGACCGACGAACAGAGCAGGGCGCTGGAGGCCAACGGCGCCCACGGCGACACCGTGACCGAATGAGAGGGGAGCATACGATGAGCACCGCAACCACGACCCCGTCGGGCCAGCCCCTGGGCCTGAGCCACCGCCCCAGCCCCGGCGAGGCGATGTTCGAGGCGCTGCGCGCCGAGGACCGCCCCGCGTTCATCGGCTACCTGCCGTACGGATTCCCCACGCCCGAGGTCTCGCTCGACGCGCTGCGCACGATGGTCGGGCACGGCGTCGACGCCGTGGAGATCGGCCTGCCCTACACCGACCCGGTGATGGACGGCCCGGTGATCCAGGCGGCCTCGCAGATCGCGCTGGACCACGGCGAACGCATCGCCGGCGTATTCCGGGCGGTCGAGACCGTGGCCAACGCCGGCGGCCTGCCGCTGATCATGAGCTACTGGAACCTGATCTACCACTACGGCGTCGAGCGCTTCGCCCGCGACTTCGAGAACGCCGGCGGCGCCGGGCTGATCACCCCCGATCTGATCCCGGACGAGGCCGGCGAGTGGATCGAGGCCTCGGACCGCCACGGCCTGGACCGCATCTTCCTGGTCTCGCCCGATTCCAGCGACGAGCGCCTGGCCAACGCGGCGCGCAACGCCCGCGGCTTCATCTACGCGGCCTCGCGCATGGGCGTGACGGGCGAACGCGACACGCTCTCGTCCTCGCCGGAGGAGCTGGTGGCGCGCACCCGCCGGGCCGGGGCGACGAACGTGTGCGTCGGCATCGGCGTGTCGACCCCCGAGCAGGGGGCGACCGTCGGACGGTACGCCGACGGCGTCATCGTCGGGTCCGCGCTGGTGCACACGATGCTGGACGACACCGGCCGGGCCGCCCGCGCCGCCGACGAGGGCCTGGCCGCGCTGGCGGCGAGGACCGAGGCGCTGGCCGACGGCATCCGCAACGCGCGCCGATGACCGCATGCCGCGCGTGCGCGCCGGACGCCCCGGCGCGCACGCGGTATCCGCAATGCACTACCATCAGGAACCATGACTTTCGCTAGCATTCCTTCGCCGCCGGTCTCGACGTTCGAGCTGGGGCCGTTGACCATTCATGTCTATGCGCTGTGCATTCTGGCCGGCGTGTTCGTCGCCGTGGCGATCGCGAACGTGCGGTGGCGGCGTGTGGGCGGGGATTTCGACCAGATCCTGGACATCGCGGTCGTCTCGGTGCTGGCCGGGATCGTGGGCGCGCGGCTGTACCACGTGGTCACCACGCCGGAGCGGTTCTTCGGCCCGGACGGCGATCCGGCGGAGATCGTGCGGGTCTGGAACGGCGGCCTGGGCATCTGGGGCGGGATCTTGTTCGGCGTGCTGGCCGCGTGGGCGTGGTGCCGGCGCAAGGGCTATCCGATGGCGCTGCTGGCGGACGCGGTCGCGCCGGCGCTGCTGGTGGCCCAGGCGGTCGGCCGGTTGGGCAACTGGTTCAACCGGGAGCTGTACGGCGCGGCTACGACGCTGCCGTGGGGTCTGGACGTGGATGGTTCGGGCACGCTGTACCATCCGACGTTCCTGTACGAGATGGTCTGGAACCTGGCGGGCGCGGCGCTGATCGTGTGGGTCGGGCGGCGGGCCGGGAGGGTGTTGAAGGCGGGTTCGTTGCTGGCGGTGTACGTGATGTGGTATACGGCGGGGCGCACGTGGATCGAGGCGTTGCGCATCGACTACGCGCACACGTTCCTGGGGGTGCGCGTCAATGTGTGGGTCTCGATGGCGGTGTTCGTGTGCGGGGTGGCCGCGTTCGTGGCCGTCCAGCGGCTCGGCTCGCGCACCGGGGACCTCGTCGGGCGCCTGCGCGCCGTCACCGAACGGGAGGAGCGCCTCCGGGACGGCGCATCGGGCCACGAGACCGACGCGCCGGCCGCCGGCGCCGCCGACACGTCCGCCGCCGTTGACGCTGTTGACGGCGAAGGGGCCCGCGGCGGGGCCGACGCTTCCGGAACCCCCGACGTCCGCACGCCGGACGCACCCGCCGCGGAATCGTGACGCCGCATCGACGCCCGGTGAAACGCGCGGGAAACAGCACCGCATAGTCGCAAACAGTCGATAGAGTAGGAACCATGAGCATTCAAATCGCACCCAGCATCCTGTCCGCGGACTTCTGCAACCTCGAACGCGACCTCAAGGCGATCGCGAACGCCGACCTCGTCCACGTCGACGTGATGGACCACCACTTCGTCCCCAACCTGACCCTCGGCGAGCCGATCGTCAAGCGCATCTGCGAGGTCACCGACCTGCCGGTCGACGTGCACCTGATGATCGAGGACCCGGACCGTTGGGCCCCGGAGTACGCCAGGCTCGGCGCGGCCTCCGTCAGCTTCCACATGGGCGCCACCCACGCCCCGGTGCGCCTGGCCCGCCAGCTGCGCGAGATGGGCTGCAGGGCCTGCTTCGCCGTGCGCCCGGCCGAGCCGGTCGAGCCGATCTTCGACATCCTCGACGAGTTCGACATGATCCTGATCATGACCGTGGAGCCCGGCTTCGGCGGCCAGAAGTTCCTCGGCAACCAGATGGGCAAGGTCCGCCGCCTGCGCGACGAGATCACCCGTCGCGGCCTGGACGTGCGCATCCAGGTCGACGGCGGCGTCAGCCCGAAGACCGCGCACATCGTGGCCGAGGCCGGCGCCGACGTGCTCGTGGCCGGATCCGCCGTGTACGGCGCGCAGGACCCCGCCGCCGCCATCGACGCGATCCGCGACGAGGCCGCCGCCGCGTTCCGCGCCTGACGTTCCCCATCCGCCTGACCGAGAGAGGTCGTTGACCATATATGAAAACGTTTGAATCGCTGTTCGCCGAACTGAGCGAGAAGGCCGCCGCGCGTCCGGAGGGCTCCCTGACCGTGCAGGAGCTCGACAAGGGCACGCACTTCATCGGCAAGAAGATCGTCGAGGAGGCGGGGGAGACCTGGATCGCCGCCGAGTACGAGGGCGCGGACCGCACCGCGGAGGAGATGAGCCAGCTCATCTACCACCTGCAGGTGATGATGATCGACCGCGGCATCACGCTCGAGGACGTCTACAGGCACCTGTGATCCCAAGCACCCCACAACCGTGACCGGAGGAGGAGTCATGTTGAGAATCGCCGTGCCCAACAAGGGCATGCTGTCCGAACCCGCGTGGAACATGCTCGCGGAGGCCGGCTACCGGCTGCGCGGCAACCCGCGCCAGCTGGTCGTCGAGGACCCCGACAACGGCATCGAGCTGTTCTACCTGCGCCCGCTGGACATCGCGGTGTACGTGGGCCGCGGCACGATCGACGTCGGCATCACCGGCCGCGACCTGCTGCTGAACTCGGGCACCGAGGCGGTCGAACACATGCAGCTCGGCTTCGGCGCCTCGACCTTCCGCTTCGCGGCGCCCAACGACTCCCCGATCCGCGAGCTGGCCGACATCGACGGCAGGCGCGTCGCCAGCTCGTACGACAAGCTCGTCTCCGACTACCTGACCGAGCGCGGCATCCACGCCGACATCATCCACCTGGACGGGGCCGTGGAGTCCTCGGTGCAGCTCGGCGTCGCCGATCTGATCGCCGACGTCGTCTCGACCGGCACCACGCTGCGCAACGCGGGCCTGCGCGTGTTCGGCGAGCCGATCCTGCAGTCGGAGGCCATCCTGATCCGCTCGCCGCGCCTGCAGCCCGACGACGAGCGCCTGGTCGTGCTCGGCCGGCGCCTGCAGGGCGTGCTCACCGCGCAGCGCTACGTGCTGATGGACTTCGACATCCCCGTCGAGAAGGTCTCGGCGGCCGTCGCCATCACGCCGGGCTTCGAGAGCCCGACCGTCTCCCCGCTGCACGACAAGCAGTGGGCCGCGGTGCGCGTGATGGTGCCGAAGGCGCAGGTCAACCAGCTGATGGACCGCCTGTACGCGGTCGGTGCCCGAGCGATCATCGTCACCGCCCTGCAGGCCTCGAGAATGTAAGCGGAACGGCAGGCATGAGCGAACACACCAGCGAACGCATCGGCGAGACGGAATACAGCCCGGAGGCGCGCGACCTCATCTTCACGATCCCCAACATCATCAGCATGCTGCGCATCGTGTCGATACCGATCATCTCGGTGTTCATCTCCAGGCGGGAGATGGCCGTCGCGCTGATCATCCTGGCCGTCTCCGCATGCTCGGACGGCCTCGACGGCATCATCGCGCGCCGGTTCAACCAGGTCAGCAAGATCGGGCAGATCCTCGACCCGATCGCCGACCGCCTGCTGATCTTCTGCAGCATCCTGGCGCTCGGCGTGGCCGGCATCATCCCGTGGTGGATGCTCATCATCGTGGGGCTGCGCGACCTGCTGATGGCGGTGCTGATCCTGGTGCTCGCGCAGCACGACTACGGGCCGCTGCCGGTGCACTTCGTCGGCAAGGCCGGCACCGCCATGCTGATGATGTCGATCGTGGCGCTGATCTTCGCCGACATCTGGTCCAACCCCGCCACGCACCTGCTGCACCTGGCGGCCATCGCGGCCGGCATCTGGGGCATCGGGCTGTACTGGCTGGCCGGGATCATCTACTATCGCCAGGGCCTGGAACTGCTCCGGCAGGATCGGTGAGGCCCCATGCCGCTCGAAGACTCGCCCATCTCCTTCCCGGTGCCCGACGAGAACGCGCCGGTGAAGCGCCGGGCGGTGTTCTCGGCGCAGATCGCCGGACTGGCCTCCCACCACCCCACGTCGGCGGCCGAGGCGGGGGGCGCGCGCCCGCGGCGCCGACGGAACGACGACGATTCCCTGCGGCTGATCGACGACCTGGTCAACCGGCCGATGGACCCGCTGTTCTCGGACTCGCGGCTGGTGCCGCATTCCACGTCGGCCGTGTCGGTGTGGACGACGCGCGTCATCGTCTTCGTGATCTGCGTGGCCGTGGGCTTCTTCGGCTGCCTGTTCGTGCAGCAGCTGCACACCGACCCGCGCCGCGAGGTGCGCCGGAGCCTGGCCTCGGACCTGGAGAGCCAGACCACGCGCTTCGACGAGCTGACCGGGCAGATCAACGACCTGCGCTCCCAGGTCGACGAGCAGTCCCGCAACCTGGCCAACGTGTACCAGAGCGAGACGCAGACGCAGGACGACATGGCCAACGGGGTGCTGCCGGTCGAGGGGGAGGGGATCACGCTGACGCTGGCCAACCCGATCGCGGCCGACGAATCCACGTCGGGCGCCTCGAGCGGCGAGCAGATCCGCGTGGTCACCGACGCCGACCTGCAGCAGTGGGTGTCGCTGCTGTGGCAGTCCGGCGCCGAGGCGATCTCGATCAACGGATACCGTCTGGGTGTGCAGACCTCGATCCGCACCGCCGGGCAGACCATCCTGATCGGCGTGAACTCGATCGAAAGCCCCTACGTCATCGAGGCGATCGGAGACAGGGACGCGCTGGCCTCCGCCGTGAGCCCGGACAGCCAGCCGGCGCTGTACGAATCCTATGCCGAATCGGGCATCCACCCCCAGGTCTCCGAATCGAACTCGATTAGACTGGAGGCGGCCGTGACCGGCGACCTGTCGTATGCGAAAAGGAGCGAAGAATAATGGCAGCGGTTCTGGGACTGATCATCGGTGTCGTCATCGGCATCTTCGTCCAGCCCGACATCCCCGTCTTCATGCAGCCGTACCTGCCCATCATGGTGGTCGCGGCGCTCGACGCCCTGCTCGGCGCCGCGCGCGCGTACTTCCAGCGCAGCTTCTCCGACAAGGTGTTCGTCATCTCGTTCTTCTCGAACGTCATCACCGCCACGCTGCTGGTGCTGCTGGGCAACCAGCTCGGCGTCGGCTCCCAGCTGCAGACGGCCGTCATCGTCGTGCTCGGCATCCGCATCTTCTCCAACGTGTCGGCCATCCGCCGGTTCATCTTCCGGGGGTGAGCCATGGCGCCGCATCGCAAGAGCACCAGACCGGACGTCCTGAGCCGCATGCACGACCAGCATGCCCAGGACAGGAAGAACGACCGCGTCGAGACCGGCTCGTTCCCGGTCGTCGGCAGGAAGCCCCGCAGGAACCGCTCGCTGGACTCCAACCGGAGCCGCGCGCGCCTGATCACGAACATCTTCGTGCTCGTGCTGTGCGCCCTGCTGGGCTACGGCTACGTCATCCAGATCAACAACACGCGCTCGACCTACGAGACGATGAGCGAGGAGGAGCTGACCCGGCTGATCTCGGAGACCAGCAACCAGGTCCAGCTGCTGGAGGAGCGCCGCAACGAGCTCGAGGACCAGCTCACCTCGCTGCAGGAGGCCGCCAACACGCAGGAGGAGGCGCAGCGCATCGCCCGGCAGAACGAGGAGACCAGCGGCATCCTGTCCGGCAGGCTGCCCGCGGTCGGCAAGGGCGTGGTCATCCAGATCTCGCAGGGCCGGATCGCGACCGTCGACGCGGCGACGATGTTCAGCCTGATCGAGGAGCTGCGCAACGCCGGCGCCGAGGTCATCGCGATCAACGACGTCCGCGTCGTGACGCGGACCTACATCAGCGACACGGACGAGGGCCTGGTCTGCGACGGCACGCCGCTGCAGACGCCCTATGTCGTCAAGGCGATCGGCGACCCGCAGAACCTGCAGAACGCGGTGAGCATCGCCGGCGGCATCGGCTCGCGGCTCGAGGTGCGGTACGGCGCGACGGTCGACGTGACGACCTCCGACAGCGTCGAAATCGACGAGATCGCCGAGAGTCCGCAATATACCTATGCAAGGACGGTACAATAGCGCTTATGACTGATCCGATTCCGAGCGCGGGCGAAACGACCATCATCGGCCTGCCCGCCATCACCATTCCCGTCACCTCGACCGGCGACCGTCCCCTCACGCAGGAGGACCTGGATACCATCGCGCGCCTGTCCGAGGGGACGGCGCTGCTGATTTCCACCAGGGGAGCGGTATCCGGCTCCCGCTACCTGCTCGACGAGGACGAGGTCACGGTCGGGCGCGACTCGCGCGCCGACATCCTGCTCGACGACTCGACGGTGTCGCGCGCGCACGCGGTGTTCCGCCGCTCGAACGGCGAGTTCACCGTGATCGACTCGGGCAGCCTGAACGGCACCTACGTCAACCGCCAGCGCGTCGACCAGGCGCGGCTGAAGAACGGCGACGAGATCATGATCGGCAAGTTCCGTCTGGTGTTCTTCACCAAATCCGCCGTCATCGTCTGAGTGACGCGGACCGGGCGGAATCGGAGCGGACGCGGCGGCGGACACCGCCGCATCCGTGCGAGCGAGCTAGGGGAGTAGGGAAGATGAGCGAGAAGAACGATGGCGCCGCGCTCCGCCTGCATGTCCCGCTGAAGGAGCGCGCCGACCTGTCGGCGGACGACGCCGTGCAGGGGGAGCTGTTCGCCGTCGACGACGCCGAGAACGCCACGCGCGGCTACCGCGGCACCGTGGCGTCCAAAGTGGCGGGCATCACCTACCGGCAGCTGGACTACTGGGCGCGCAAGCAGATCGTCGAGCCGTCGATCACGCCGTCGCACGGGTCCGGCTCGCGGCGCCTGTACTCGTTCAAGGACGTCGTCATCCTCGCCGTCTCGAAGCGCCTGCTGGACGCGGGCGTGAACCTGCAGAACGTCACCGCGGCGATCGGGTTTCTCTCGCAGCGAACGGTCGACCAGCTCGCCGACGTGACGATCATGTGCGACGGGCAGCACGTGCACGAGTGCACGACCAGCGACCAGATGCTCGATCTGCTGCGCAGCGGCAAGGCCGTGTTCGGCGTGTCCGTCGGCTCGCTGTGGCATCAGATCGAGGAGGCCCTGGAGCACGAGGACTACGTGGACCTGACGGCCTCGCCGCGCACGGTGACGTCCGGACGGCCGATCGACGAACTGACCGCCATGCGCATGCGCAGGAAGCTCGAGGCGCAGCGCGAGGCGCGTCGTACCGCATGATGATGCCGATGCGAGGAGTGTGCCATGCTTGATGTGCTGCCTGTGGTGTTCTGGGCCGTCGCCGCCGTGTGGGCGCTGGCGGTGTGCGCGATCTGCGTGGTCCGGGGCAGGCTGTTCACGCCCGGACGGCCCCATGTGGACCTGGTGAGCTGGTATGTGATCGCCGCGCAGTTCGTGTCGGTGATTCTCGCCATGGTGCCGTTCGTGGTCTACAAGGTCAACGACGAGGCGATCAGCCCCGGCATGCGCGAGTTCTACACGGGCGTCGCGTGGCCGGCCGGCATCGCGCTGATCGTGCTGGTCGCGCTGGAGCTGGTGCTCATGTACATCCAGGCGCGGCGCGCGACCAGGACCGAGATGGACGAGGCGCTGAACGCTCACGCCGAATAGCTTGCGCAATGGTCGCGCCGCAGCGACATGACCCGTGTGCGAGCTTAGGAGCAACCGGGGCCTTGATGCGCGGGTGGTCGACCCGGATCGTTTCTGATGCCAAATGTACGTCGGGGGATGTTCCGACATATCTAATCTGACATAACGTACATTATCGGTTCTTATGGATATCGAGAAAGCGCAGCGATGACGGGCGCATGTTGCCGGCGACCTGCGACACGCCGATCGACATGACACGATGCGCACAATGTGCATGTGGCTGCGTCATGTTGTATCGCACTGCTTGTATTGCACTGCGTCGTGTTGTGCTGCACTGCGCCGCACGCACATTGTGCCGCGCGCGTTGCGGACGGGAACGACGGCTCGGTACGTGCCGCCGTGACGTACGACGGATGCGACCTTGTGCTTGTGCTCGCGACGACGACGCAGACTGTGTCATCTGCGGGCCGCGGCATCATCGCGCCGCGACGCTGAAAACCGTCGCATACGGCGGTCCGCCGGCGTCGTCGGCGCCACCGGACGGCAACATGATACAGGGGCCGCACCATCGCCTGCGACGGTGCGGCCCCAGTATCCGCGCACAACCGCGCTGCGTCCGTCAGGCGGCGAAGTACCGCTCGACGGCGTCGGCGAGCTGGTCGACGCGCTCGACGATCTCGTGGGCGCCGTGCTCCTCCATCTCGCCGTTCTCGGCGTAGCCCCACCGGCAGCCGATCGTGTCGACGCCGCAGGCCCGGGCGCCGTCGATGTCGGTCCAGCGGTCGCCGACCATCACGGCCCGGTCGCCGGCTGCGGGGTCGAACCCGATGCTCTCGAAGCAGTATCGGATCACCTGGTCCTTGTCGATGCGCGAATTGTCGCGGCTGGCGCCGTACAGCCCGTCGACCATCCGATCGATGTGGAAGTGCTCGCAGATCGGCCGGGCCTGGTATTCGGGCTTGCAGGTGGCGATGGCCAGATGGTACCCGCGCTCGCGCAGGCGGCGCAGCTGCTCGGGGATGCCCTCGTACACGGTGTTGACCAGGCGGCCGGGCACCTTCCGCCCGGGGTTGTTCGGGTCTTCGAACACGGCCTGGTTGGCGTAGTAGTCGCGGTAGATGTCGATGCCCTGCTGGAGCTTGTCCTCCGGGACGTGGTTGCGTCGCAGCGACTCGATGATGGCCGGGCCGATGAAGCGCTGCAGCTCCGCATCGTCCGGCACCGGCAGGCCCATGCCCTCGAACGCCTTGACGACGCAGGCGATGATGCCGGGATCGGATTGGGTGAGGGTGCCGTCGAGGTCGAGCAGGACGACGCGCATCGGATGGTTCATATGGTGTGCACTCCCCTATGGTCGGTGATCGGTCGCGGACGGGAGCCCGCCCACAACCAGTATGCCCGGTCGTGGTGACCGGGCATACCGATTGAGCCGAAGTTCGTCGAAAGTTTACTCGTAGTCGGGGATCCAGCCGTCCCGGTGCATCTGCAGACGCTTCTCCAGCAGCGCCTGCAGCTCGTCCATGCTGCGGCGCTCCAGCAGCATGTCCCAGTGGGTTCGGGTCGGCTTGGTGATCTCGTTGGCCTCGGCGTTCTCGTCGCCCTCGCGGTGCGCCACGGCGCCGCAGCGGCACTCCCACTCGTCGGGCACCTCGGCGCCCTCGGCGAACGGCAGGATCGTGCGGTGGCCCTTCGGGCACACGTACGCCACGTCGTTCCTGGCGGCGAAGTCCACGTGCTCGTCGGACTCAAGGGACTTCGCGCCGATGCTCATACCGCGCAGACTGCGTTCTGCCATGTGATCTGTGCCTCCTTGGAAATGGTTGCTTCCACGCTACAAAACAGCTCGGACGAGGGAAATATTCCCGCGCCCGGGCTGCACCGGACCCGGCTATTCGACCCCCGTGTAGGCCACGACGCCACGGTTCACGCGGTCCGCGGCCTGCCGGGCGGCCTCGGCCAGGCCGGCGTGCCCCCCGCCCAGATACGGTTCGGCCGCCGCGACCTGCTGGAGCACGTCCGCCAGGCGCTTGACGTTGCGCACGAAGTCGCCGCCGGTCAGGTCGGTGCCGTGCAGGACGCGCGACAGCGGCTCGCCCTCGGCCCACCCGTGGACGATGTCGGCGATGCCGAAGTCCAGGCGGCGCAGCTCGTCCAGCCCGGCGTCCTCGCACATCACGTCGAGCCGGCCGAACACGCGGCGCAGCCCGTCGGCGGCCGTCGCGACGGCGCCGCCCGGCCCGCCGGGATAGTACCGGGGCTCTCCCCCGCCGCCGCGGCGCGCCTCGTAGACCAGCGCCGACATCACCGAGGCCAGCTGCGACGGCGTCAGCCCGTCGAACACGCCCTCGCGGATCGCCTGGGCGAGCACGATGTCCTGCTCGCTGTACAGCCGCCGCAGCAGCTGGCCGGCCTCTGTGAGCAGATAGTCGTCCCCGTTCCCGGCGGCGCACGGCTCCAGATACCCCAGCTGCCGCAGGATGCCGCAGATGCGGTCGAACTGCCGCGCGACCGAACCGGTGCGCGACTCGTAGCGATGCCGCACGCGTTCCAGCTCGCGGCGTTCGCGCGCCCAGCGGTGGCCCCACTTCAGGTGCGTCTGCAGGTCCGGGCACGCGCGGCAGGGGTGGCGCTGCTCCTCGGCGCGCAGCCGCGCGATGCGCCGGTCCAGGTCGCGGAACGCCTGCGAGCGTTCCCGCTGCGAGGCGAACGCACGCTGCTTGAGCCGCCGCCGTTCGGTGCGCTCCAGGTCGGTCAGGCGCATGCGCAGCTCCATGAACCCGGCGAAGTCGCCGTGCTCGCAGGCGAAGGCGCGCTCGTAGCCGCGCAGCGCCTGCTCGAGCGTCTCCATCCGGGCCTCGAGCTGCCAGGCCGACTCGTTCGCCTCCCACTGCGCGTAGGAATGGTCGAGCGTGGTGCGCGCGGTGGCCACGTCGCTGGAGTTGAGCAGATTCACCGCCATGTTGAACGTCGGCCGGAAGCTGGAGTGCAGCGGGTACACGCGCTTGCTGGACAGCGCGGCGGCCGTCGCGGGCACGAAGCCGGGGTGGTCGACCACCACCGCGTGGCCGATCGTGTCGATGCCGCGCCGCCCGGCGCGTCCGGTGAGCTGGGTGAACTCCCCCGGCGTGAGCCCCACGTGGCCGGTGCCGTCGAACTTCTCCAGCTTCTCGACCACCACGCTGCGCGCCGGCATGTTGATGCCGAGCGCCAGCGTCTCGGTGGCGAACACCACCTTGACCAGACCCTCCTCGAACAGACGTTCGACGATCTGCCGGAACAGCGCGATCATGCCGGCGTGGTGCGAGGCGAAGCCCTCCTCCAGCGCGAAGCGGAACCGGGAGAACTGCAGCGCCTTGAGATCCTCCCTGCTGAGCTGGCCCTCGACCATGTCGTCGACGATGCGCCGGATGCGCCGCGCCTCGGCCTCGGTGGTCAGCTCGAGGCCGGCGTCGATGCACTGCTCGACGGCCTGGTCGCAGCCGTTGCGCGAGAAGATGAAGTAGATGCCGGGCAGCAGTCCGAGGAAGTCCAGCTCGTCGATCACCGCCCAGCGCCGCGGCGTGTGCCGCTGCGGCTTGGCGTCGTGGCCGCGCCGCGCCCTGACCGCCTTGCCGCCCCGTCGCGCCGCGTCCCGTCCGCCGGAGCGGCGCGCGGCCCGCCGGTCGAGCTGGTCCAGCCGGTTGACCAGTCCGGCGTTGAGCGCGTCGGAGCCGCCGCGGTACAGGTCGAACAGCTCCGGTTCGGTGCGTTCGTCGGCCTGGAGCATCACATGCTGCTCCAGCGGCACCGGGCGGTGCTCGCTGACGACCAGCCGGGTCTCGCCGCGCACCGACGCGATCCAGCGCGAGAAGTCCTCGACGTTCGACACCGTGGCCGACAGCCCGACGATGCGCACCTCCGGAGGCAGGTGGATGATCACCTCCTCCCAGACCGGGCCGCGGAACCGGTCCGCCAGGTAGTGGACCTCGTCGAGGATGACGTAGCGCAGCGCCTCCAGCGTGGTGGAGTGCTCGTACAGCATGTTGCGCAGCACCTCGGTGGTCATCACCACGATGTCCGCCTCGGAGTTCAGCGACGTGTCGCCGGTCAGCAGGCCCACGCGGTCGGCGCCGTAGACCTCCGCCAGGTCGTGGTACTTCTGGTTGCTCAGCGCCTTGATCGGCGTGGTGTAAAACGCCTTGACGTTGCGGCGCTGCGCGAGGAAGACCGCGAAGTCGGCCACGACGGTCTTGCCCGCGCCGGTCGGTGCGGCGACCAGCACGTTGCTGCCGGCCTCCAGCGCGTCGTTCGCCTCGAGCTGGAAGTCGTCGAGCTCGAAGGGCTGCATCGCGGAGAACCGCGCCGCCTCCGAGTCCCGGCGGCGCCGGGACTCGCGGAAGCGCGCGTAGCGCTGCGCGGGCGACGGCTCGCCGGACGTGCGGCTCTCGCCGCGGGTGGTCTTGCTTCGATGGCGACGTGGCATAACGGCACACCTATCCCATGCCGGACGGCATGTATCGTACGGGTAACGTAACGGTCTTCGGTATCGCGGTCGGCACGGCCGGGCTAGCCGTTGAACCGCCTCCAGCGGGCCCAGGCCTCGACGTGCCTGGCGCGCCTGGCCTCGCGGCGGCGCACGACGTCGGCGTGGGCGTCGGCGTAGCGGTCAGCGGCGGCCTGCAGCGGCTGGGTGAACGACGGCGGCTCGTCGACGGCGGCGGCCTCGGAGGGCCGGCCCATCGCGGCCAGGCATTCGCCGATCCGCGCGCCGGTGTCCGAGACCTTGCGGAACCCGTGCCACAGACGCAGCGCGGCATAGGCCAGGCCGGCCACCAGCATGACCAGCATGAACGCGGCCAGCACCACCCAGATCCACCAGGGCATGACGACTCCTCTCAGTCCTGCCGCTCGTCCCCGTCGCCCTGCGGCGCGACGACGCTCAGCTCGCGGCGGGCGCGCGCGACGATCATCGTGCGCAGCGTCTCCGGGGCGACCGCGACGATGTGGCGCGCGTGCGAGATGCAGAACGCGACGAACCAGGAGTCCGACGAGACGGTGACATGCACCTTCTCGCCGGCGCCGCAGCTCTCCACGGTGGCGCCGGACAGCGACTTGATGAACGGCAGGTGCGGCTGGTCGGTGATGAACACCGCGGGCGTGCCGTTGTCGAAGTTCCACTTGCGCAGCTCGCTGACCGGCACGTCGGGGATGTCGACCTTGCGCACCGGCTCGACGAGCTCGGCGTGCTCGATGCGCGACAGGCGCAGCGTCTGCCAGATGCGCGGCTCGCCGGTCGCCTTGTTGATCGTCATGTCCTTCTTGACCAGCGACTGCTTGTCCGCCGGCGCGGCGTCGGACACGTCGGTCCACACGGCCGCGTAGTACTTGCCCTCGTCGACGAAGATCTTCGCCGGGGCGACCAGTTTGCGCCGGGTCAGGCCCGCGCCGTCGGTGTACTCCATGTCCAGCAGGCTGTCGGTGGAGATGGCGCGCTTGACCACCGAGAAGCTGCGCGGCTCGACCTCGTAGCCGGTCAGGCTCAGCCAGGGGGTCTCCCCCGGCTCGACGTGCTGGCGCAGGCGGCGGTACAGCGAATCCGCCTTGGCGCGCTGCTCGTCCGGCAGCAGCGGCGAATGCGCCAGATAGTTCACCGAGGCGGTGAGCATGCTCAGGTACTGCGGCGAGATGCCGGCGAGCCGCTCCAGACCCAGCGAGTTCGTCGCCGAGACGATGCCCTCGGAGTCCAGCAGCGGCCAGTCGATGTCGAAAAACTGGCTGCCGGCCATCTCGCCGTCGTCGGACACGGTGGTCAGCGTGTTGATGTCCTTGTGGATGATCGCCACGTACTTCTTGAGCTCGTCCTCGTTGCGCGCGCGGCCGATGAAGCGTTCCGCCAGCTCGGCCAGCGAGAACTCCTCGCCCAGGTGCGCCGACAGGAACAGCATCAGGCGCAGACGGCGGTCGACCTCGCTGCCGGTCTGGAACGAGGACCCCTTCTTCTGGTGGGCGCGCACGTCCTCGGGGTCGTCCTCGTCGTCGGACTCGCGGCTGATCGAGGGCGAGACCACGGTGGCGCTCGCCGGGCCGGCCGACTCGTCGGCCAGCTGGAACCCCATCGCGGCGTTGAGCCGGCGGTGGAAGGCGTCGACGGCCTCCTGCGGGCTGACGATCGAGGCGCCCGGGTGCTCGAGCACGAACATCGCCAGGTCGTCGGAATCGGTGTACGCGACGTTGAGATGCTCGCCGTCCACGTCGACCGTGGCCGCGAACCGGCGCGAATCGATGACCTTGACCAGCGCGTCGGGAATCGTCTGCGTGCCCAGGCCCGGGGCGATCGAATCCAGCCCCAGCCCGGGGGTCGGCGTCTGCGGCACGCGCGGCGCGGTGCGCGAGGCATGCTGCTGCACCTGCTGGGAGGGCGCCGACGAGGTCGACATCGAGCGCGCCAGGTAGTTCGCCGCGGCCAGCACCGGCAGGTCCTCCTGGGCGAAGCGCAGGCGCACGCGCGGCTCGTCGCCCAGCTGCAGGCGGTATGAGGCGAAGTCCTGCCCCTCCGACTTCGAGGAGTACTCCGGCTGGCGCGATTCGATGGCGATGCCCATCGCCGCGAGCTTGGCGCGGTCGCGCTGGAACTGCTTGGCGAACGCCGCCTTGGCCGCCTGGTCGGCCAGCTCGCCGTACGAATCGGCGTACGCCTTGACGCGCTGCGCGATCTGCCGGGAGGTCAGCCACTGCGGAAACGCGGAGGACAGCACGGCCAACACGTCGAGTTCATGCTTGCCCCACTTATCGGAAAACCGGCGCCTACCGTTCGTTCCCTCTGCCATTCGTCCTCACGTATCGTTAGAGTTTCCAGTGAGTGTGCATATGTTCGTCATGCACGCCTTTCTCTATCTTAGGGTATTTTGTCCTTGGCGTGTGCATTTTTGCAAAAACGCGTCGCCATTTCTTCGTCGGCATAGCGTCTCAGAACATCCAGTCGTCGGGCTCGATGCCCTGCGGGCCGACGTATTCGCCGTTCGGCACGTAGCTGGGCCGGCCGTTGTCCTCGAGCACGGCGTCGGCGAACATCACGACGTTCTGGCCGAAGGTCCAGTCGCCGCGGACCGTGACCGAATTCGCCGCGGCCAGCGAGGGCACCGAGTACGGGAAGCGCTCGTTGAAGTCGTTGATGTTCTTGTAGTACCGTGGGTCGAGGTCGACGTTCGGGAAGATGTAGTTGCCGTCCTCCATCTCGTAGGAATCCGTGAGATGGAAGCGGTCGGAGCGCATGATGAACAGGTCGTTCGTCGTCTTCACCGGCAGGAAGCGCATGCGGTCCACCTGCACGCAGATGGCGCCCTCGAACAGGCTGATCGCCGCGCCCATCGCCGTCTCGAGCTGCACGACCCGCTCGGTGTCCGGGTCGGTGGGGTCCACGGTCTTGAAGTTGCGGATCACCGGCAGCGGCAGCACGCCGCCGTACTCGGCGAGCTTGGCCTTCAGCGCGTCGACGCGCACCCAGATGCTGTTGGTGTTGAAGTACGGGTGCTTGCCGATGTCCTGGGCCTCGGCCCTGTCGTCGGGGTGGACCTGGCTCATCTCGCGCAGCAGCAGCCGGCCGGTGGCCCGGTCGCGCACGATGTGCCCGCCCTTGCGGTCCGCGTAGGTGCGGGTGGCCACCTCGACCATGAACGGGGCGCCGGTGTTCTCGAAATGCTGCGCCAGCGTGCGCGACGGGCGCGCGCCGAGGTTGTCGGAGTTCGAGATGAACAGGTACCTGAAGCCGCGCTCCTCGAGCCGGTCCAGCAGGCCGGACTCCCAGATCGTGGAGAACAGGTCGCCGTGGCCCGGCGGGCACCACTCGAGCTCCGGGTTGTCGGGGAAGGACACCGGCTCGCCGGTCTCCGCCACGATCTTGGGCTCGACGTGCTGGATGATCTCGACCGGGACGCCGTCCTGCGAGAACCGGCGGTTGGCCTGGATCACCTTCATCGTGTCGTGCGAGGTGCGGAACGAGTTCATCAGCGTCAGCGGCAGCTCGACGCCCAGACGGGTGCGCGCCGTGATGACCTGGCCGAGGATGATGTCGATGAACCGCATCTGCTTGGCCTTGTGGCGGCGCACCGGCAGCAGCGACTTCGCGCACTCCAGGCCCATCGAGGTGCCCAGGCCGCCGTTGAGCTTGAGGAACGCGGTCCTGGCGAACGCGTCCACGGCCTTGTCGTGGTCGATGGTGCGGTACACGTCGTGGAAGCTCGGCACCCCGGTCAGCGGCTCCACGTCCTCCTCGCGGATCCAGCTGGTGGCCTCCTCCCCCCGCCACACGTCGTACAGCCGCTTGAACTGGGCGATGGCGGTGTCGCTCATCCCCTGAGCCTTCATCTTCTGCGCTGAATGCTCGAACACGTCGTTCACGTTCCTCACCTTTCGTAAGTAACACCCTTCACGGAATCGACAAGACACCAGTCTAGCGGCGATCGCCCGCGCACGGGGGTACGCAGGCGCGCGGCTGGTGAATAATCCGTGAAGGCCTGACGCGTCGGCGGCGGGTCAGTGCACGACGGGCGCCGGCGCGTCGTCGACCGGCGCCGACAGCCGCTCGACGGCGTCGAGGATGCGGGACATCTCGCGTCCCTTCACCTCGCGCAGCCAGTAGTCGTCGACGAGGATGCGCGCGTCCTCCGCGTCCCTCGGTGAGCGCCCCAGCTTCTCCAGCATCGAGACGTGCGCCAGGTAGTACCGCTCCTCGTCGTCGTTCATGTCGGCCGGCATCCGCGTGCCGCCGTACGCCCAGGCGAGCTTGGGGTCGTCGTAGGACAGGGCGATGAAGATCGTCGCGATCTTGCCGGTCAGCTCGAGGACCAGGTCGGTCATCGGCAGCCCGAGCATCCGCGTGCGGTTGGCGAGCACCGTGTGGATGTCGAACACCGCGTCGTACTGGAGGCGGCAGTCCGCCTCGATGCTGTCCTCGAGGATGAGGAACGTCGAGGGGGCGACGCCGGCGAACCGGCAGATCTCATGGAACAGCGCCTTGATGCGCAGGGTCTTGTCCGCGTCGTCCAGCTCGTTCCAGTTCAGGGTGTTGCCCGAGCCGTCGCCCGGCATCGCCAGGATGCGCGCGCAGGTCGCGTAGTGCTCGTCGAACTGCCGGCGCTCCCAGTCGTCCTGCGGCTCGAGCCGGTACGTCTCGTTCATCCACACGCCCGGCTGCAGGGCGATGCCGCGGTCCGCGCAGCGCTCGACGCGCTCGCGGAAGAGCCGGCGCTCGCGCCGCCACCGCCGCCACACGTAGCGGAACGGCATGTCCGGCGTGTACCAGGCCAGGAACGCCAGGTGCGCGCGGATGCCGAACCACAGCAGCGCGAGCACGATCCACGCCGCGGTGGCCGGCCACCCCCCGCCCAGGACCACGCCGGTCGCCGTCTGGCCGAGCAGCAGGCACAGCGCCTGCAGCGAGGTCGCGATCGCGTGGTCGCCCGCCTCCTCGAGGTACAGGTACCCGCCGAGGCCGCAGGCCAGCGCCGTCGCGGTGACCATCCACATATCCGAGGTGTCGAGCGAGAGCGGGGTGATGAGCGGCGAGGTCAGCGAGACCCGGTACAGGGCGATCAGCGCCGCGACCAGCAGCGCGTACTGGCCCACCAGGATGGCGAAGAACAGGATCGTCGGGTCGATGCGGCCCCACCGTGCGAGCCGTTCCCGCAACGTCATGCGTCGTCCGAAGTGCCGCCTCACCGTCATCGCCTCCCCTGCCTGCCGTCGGTTCGTGCACGTGCGTCACACACCATGCTAAGTGCTTAAGGACCATGCTAAGGCAACGGCGTGGACTCGGCGGTGATTGCCGTGAACCGTCCCGAGCCGATGTCGAGGTGCAGCATCGAGCCGTCCCCGATCGGCGCGCCGGTGCGGAGGGTCGACATGGTGTCGCAGAACCACAGGTCCCCGCCGTGCCGCGTCACCGTGCGCACGGGGGTGTGTCCGACCACCTGGACGATGCCGGGCGCGGGGTCGGCGACGAGCTCGCCGCGGTCCGCCCACACCGGGCTGATGCCGGTGCGGTGGCCGCCGTAGCGGGCCGTCCCCACGCGCTCGGCGAAGGCCATCGGCCGGGCCGCGAACCCTTCGTCCAGCCAGGCGGCGATCGAGGGCGCGTCCGCCGGCGCGGGCGTGCCCGGCACCCGGGCCGACCACCGGATCCACCCGGCGGTGAGCCCGGCATGGGTGCACAGCAGGGGGACGCCGCCGGGCAGCGTCAGACCGAAGGCGATGCGCGGGTCCAGGGCGCGCAGCAGGTCGTGGACGGCGCGGTGCGCGCCCGGCAGATAGCCGGGGCTGCAGGCCCGCATGCGGTGCGCCTCCGGCGAGTCCTGCGGCATCATGTAGATGAGGTCGTGGTTGCCCGGCAGCACGTGCACGGTGACGCCGGCGGCGCGCCATGCGTCGATCGCCTCCGCCAGCGCGGCGAACGCGGCCGTCTCCTCCGGCGCGGTCATCCACCAGTCGTTGAGCAGATCGCCGAGCAGCACCAGCGTGTCGGCGCCGGTGCTGCTCGAGCCGCCGCTCGACGACCGGACGCACCGAGGCCGCCTTGTCATGGATGTCGCCGCAGAACGGTATGCCCGTCATCGTTGCTCGTTTCCTTATCGCCGCTTTCGGTTTGCCGTGCGATCGCCGCGGCCGCGGCGCGTGTCGCGTCCGTCACGCCCGTGGTGGCCGTCACGCGTGTGGTGCGTCCTGTCCGTGATGTCCGCCGCATTCATCGCGTCCGTGGCGTGCGTGGCGGCAGGCACGCCGTCGTGCTGTGCCCGGCCCAGTTCCCCCTATGGTACCGCGTGACTGTCAGCGTCGGTTTTGGTTGATAAACAGGGTCGCGTGTGCGTTTTACCCGACGCTGGGCCCGTCCCAGTGTCGGTTCCGTAGCACCGCAGGCGCCGCTTCTGCGCGGTTGCCGACGCTGGTATTGATGCGGCGATGGCGCGTGAACGCGTCGGAAACGAGAAAGGGGCGGAACCCGATGGGTTCCGCCCCTAGTCCGGTCGGGCCGGCGGGACTTGAACCCGCGACCCCTTGCTATAACGGGTGGTTTTTGCGCTGTTTTGCACTGTCATGCGTCAACCACCTTTTTGGCTATTTTTCAACGTTTTGAAGCCATCCTAGCTTTGCGTACGGACACGCTGTTAGGCGCTGTTGAGAGTAGCAATGTACCCGATTTGTACCCGATTTCGTACGCGGACACGTTCAGTGCGCCGCGCCTATTGAGGCAGTTATCGTGTGCCCTGGCATTTCTCCTCCGTCCTGTATCCGCGATAGTGGTGCTATTGCAGTGCCTTCACCTGATCGAGGAGATCCTCGTAGGTGACGGCCTGTTCGTAGCGGACGTCGTCCGCCAACTGCAGATCGTTGAAGAGGCGTTTGGCGCATGCGATCTTGCTGGCTTCCACGGTGCGCAGTTCCAGCGAGCTCATGTCGCCTTTGGTTTCGGCGACAAAGAAGATGTGCTTCAAACCACTGTCCTCACGGAAGGCGACCGCCCAGTCGGGCGCGTAGTTGCCGACCGGCGTGGGGATTTGGAAGCCGCGCGGCAGCTTGGCGTAGACCGCGACTTCGGAAGCGGCTTCGAGCCCTCGGGTGAATTGCGCCTCCACACCCTTCCGGGGATCTCCGTCGGGGAACACCCAGTCCTGCACGCATTTGCTGACCCGGATGGCGTCGGTCTCGTCGCGCCCGCCCGCGTTGACGAAGATGGTGGAATCGTATTCGCCTTGGATCCGGTCGTAGCTGATGTGGTCCACGATCATCGCGGCCTTCTGCTCGATGATCAGACGGCTGACCTTGGCGATGAACTGCTCCGGGTTGTCCCGGAACATGCGGAACTTGTCCGGCCGGATACCCTTGAGGATCCTCGCGGCGCAACGCCGGGTGATGGTCGCGGCCTGGGCGATCTCGCCGAGCAGGTCGTATTTGACGCCGTTGGTCGCGTCGATGTCGAGGTCGCGCGTGTAGCTGCCGTTCGTCTCGCGCTTGAAGTGCTGGCCCACGGCCAGATCCGCACGGAACGCCTCCCGGCGTTGGATGCCCTTGGTGACGGTGTACGAGAGCTTGGCCACCACGAGCTTGGAATCAATCTCCCTGACCGCGTTCCTGACCAGTTCGTCGTCGTTGAAGTGCACGGTGTACGCGTACTTGTGGTTGATGCGCTTCCAGAGCTCCTGGAACTCCTTCTTCTGGAAATTGGCGTTCAGGTCGTTGCGGCCGATCTTCCGTTTGAGCGCGTTGCCGACGATCACGCCGGTGACGTTCTCCAGCACCGACTTCAAGACGATCTCGACAGCCGGGATCTTGTCCTGCAACGGTGCGGGCAATGCGGCCACGAATTCCCCGTCCAGCCCTTGTTCGGCGAACTTATCGGTGAGTTTGCCGCTCTCGTCGATAAAGTCGTGCTTGTAGAGCCGCAGGTACACGGTGTTGGATTCCTCCGGCGTGAACGTGACCGGATCGACGCCCTCGTATCCGGGGCCGAGCTGTTCGGCCGGGATGCTGACCTTGCTGAGGAACGCGTTGTCGATCCTGACCGGACGGTCGCGCAGTTCGCTCCTGATGTCCTTCTGCAGGGCTTCGGCGAACTTCTCGTAACTCTCCGAGGCGATCACGGTCAGCAGGTTGACCTCCTGCACGGCGCCCTCGCCAAGCACGTTCAGGTCCTGGCGTACACCGTCCTTGTTGACACACAGGCGCAGTCCGCGCCCGACCTCCTGGCGTTTGCTGATCTCGTTATCCGAGTGCTTGAGCGTGCAGATCTGGAACACGTTCGGGTTGTCCCAGCCCTCGCGCAGGGCGGAATGGCTGAAGATGAACCGGGTCGGCTCCTCGAAGCTCAACAGACGTTCCTTGTTCTTCAGGATCAGGTCGTAGGCGTTCACGTCGTCGCTCTCATCCGACCCACGCTTGAGCTTCGAGTCGATGGAACGACCGTGCTTGTCGATGCTGAAATACCCCTTGTGCACGCTGTGGCCCCACGTGGTGCGCAGCCAAGCGAGATAGCCATGGCCGTCGTCCAGCCGCCCCTGGAGGAACCATTGCACGCAGCGATCGTATTCCTCCTCGAAGATCCTCGCATACTCGCCGTCGACCTCGTTGCCCTCCTCGTCATACTGACGGTATTTGGCGACCTCGTCGATGAAGAACAGGCTCAGGCACTTGATGCCCCGAGCCCACAAGTGTTCCTCCTTCTGCAGATGCGAGAGGATCGTCTCGCGGATCTGGATGCGCCGCATGTCCGCCTCGGAACCATCGTTGAGCACCTGCCCCTTGCGCAGGGTCTCACCGTTCAGGAACCTCACATAGCCGAGCTGATCATCCTGATCGGGCACGATCCCATCCGGCGCGATGCGCCAACCGTCACGGTAGGCCTCCAGCCCTCCGGAAGCGGGATGCAAATCATCGTTCTCATTGAACGAGCCGACGGCGGTGGTCACGCCGCCGACGGCGGAGAGCTTCTTGTATTCGATGCGCGCGATCGGCGGCCTGTTCTTCGACACGATGATGTCCTGCAAGTACAGGTAGCCGTCGGTACCACGCATGTTATGCAGCTCGAAGCCCTTGACCTCGATGCGCTTGACCAACCGCTGGTTATAAGCGTCCAACGCATCCAACGAATACACGAGATCATGCTTTTCCCGGTGCGTGGCCGAATAATGCAACGCGAACAACGGGTTGAACTGGCGGATACCGTCCTGCGTGGCCTTGCCACCCATCTTCTGCGGCTCATCCAGAATCACGATCGGCCGCAGGGCGCTGATCACGTCGATAGGCCGGCGGGAGCCGAACTCATCACGCTCCGAGAAGATAATGCGCGACTCCTTGCTGCGCCCGCCCTCCTTCATCGACGCGTTGAACGCCTGCATATTGATGACCATCACACTGATATCCGACGACTGGGCGAACGAGTCCAACTCGTTGAGGTTCGACGAGTTGTACACGAACCAGTTGAGCTTTTTACCGTAGCCTTCGTTGCCATCACGGCCGGACGTGTAGAAATAATCGGCGGTCAACTCCAACGACTTGGCCACGCCCTCACGGATCGCGATGGACGGCACCACAATGATGAACTTGGTCCACCCATACCGGCGGTTCAGCTCGAACATCGTCTTCGTATACACGAACGTCTTGCCCGTGCCCGTTTCCATCTCCACATCCAGACTCACCGCACCCAACGGTTTGGCGAACAAATGCTTCGACGCCACCAGATCCTGCCGGTTCTGGATACCACGGATGTTCGCGAGTAGCTGTTCGGAGGTCAACTCCAAGTCCGCGTTGCGATAACCCGTGTCGTCATCCATCTCGGAAGCGTCGAACAGTTTCGCGCCACGGTTGGTCTGGTCCTGGCGGATGTCACGGCTGCGCACGCCCACATCGCGGATATAGTTCACACCCTCATGCCTGGGCTGGCCCTCGAACACGTCACATACCGCGTTCGCCGCGTCCGTCTGATACTGGTACTGCGAAAACTCGAACTTCATACCCAGCCCCTTTAGATGATACGGACCTGCGTCTGCCCCTCAAGTGCGTTCGCCGACTGCTTGAAGATCTCGGCGAAATTCGTGCGTGCAGCGCTATCCGGCAGACTCTTCTCCGCCACCACCACATACGACGGCTTCGGATCAAAGTCCGCCATGCCACGAATCAACGACTCGGGAATATCTGCATCGAAGCATGCCAGCAGCTGGCCATCGTTCACGCTGTACACCGTATAGCCATCGAACGGTTCACCCGACAAAGTTTCGATGCTGGACGTATACGGCAGCTGGAATGTCGGCAGACACTCGAACAGCAAATCAAGCGACGAACGTCCCTCTTTGGTGTTGTCCTCGTCGAGATCAAGAGCGCCTTGTGAGAACTCAGCCGGGGTCTTGCGCACATCCTCATAACTGGCTCTTCCGGTTTTCGTGTGTGTGATGGGAGAGCCGTGGGGCATCATGGTTGGTTGTGAAGAAGATAACCGAAGATGTCTCACGGCCTGTACGCGAGTTTAACAGGTTCGACGGGGATGCGTTGTT
>NZ_JAHBBD010000025.1 GCF_019331775.1 Bifidobacterium phasiani | reverse complement strand
CCCGCACGCCCGGCGCGGCCGTGCGAATCCGGTCGCCGTCCGGAAGGCGCGGACGGGGGCACGTCCGCGGCTCGGACAGGGCTCCGCGCGGCCGCGCCGGGCGTGCGGGAGCGGAAGTCCCGGGGCCGGGTATACTGGATGACTGTTGCTTTGGCGAGGGAAGCCGCGTGCGGACTTCCGTGATCGACTCGGCGCATCCGGCCCCTTCGGGTCTGTCCTGCGGCGCGTCGTGGCGTCAAAAGACAGAAACGACAGGTAACACTACGAAGGAGGCCGTCATGGCTAATACGATCACTCTTGAGGGCGAGGTCCGCGACGAGTTCGGCAAGGGCGCTGCCCGCCGCATGCGCGTGGCCAAGCAGATCCCGGCGACCATCTACGCCGGCGGCGCCGAGCCGGTGTTCGTCAAGCTCCCGATGAAGGAGACGACGCTGGCGCTGCGCCACACCAACGCGCTGTTCACCATCACGTTCGGCGACGAGAAGAAGATGGCCGTCGTCAAGGACGTGCAGCGCAACCCGGTCAAGCGCATCGTCGAGCACGTGGACTTCTACGAGGTCCGCGCCGGCGAGAAGATCGACGTCGAGGTGCCGGTGTTCGTCGAGGGCGAGCCGAAGGGCGCCGCCGTCGCGTTCGTCGACATCCAGGAGCTCAAGGTCCGCGCCGACGTGGCCAACCTGCCCGAGCGCATCGTCGTGAACGTGGACGGCATGACCGACGGCACCAAGGTGTTCGCCAAGGACGTCGTGCTGCCGGAGGGCGTCGAGCTGGACATCGACGACCCGGAGGAGTCCGTGGTCACCGTCGAGGTCCCGGAGGACGCCTCCGCCGAGGAGGCCGCCCCGGCCGCCGAGGGCGAGGCCGCCTGAGCCTGACGGGCCGCTCCGGCGACAGGCCGGACGCACCGTGACGATGGCACCCCGGTCCGCAACGGCCGGGGTGCCATCGTATCGCCGGCGGTCCGGGCGGTCCCGGGGCCGCCGGCGCCGCCGTTTTCATATTGTGAGCCAACGGCGCGGCCCCTCGCGCGGCATGTGCGACAGTGTCAGATATGACCCGGCCATAAGCCTCGGGCGCACAACAACCTGAACGCCACCAAGAAGGTGACAGGAAAGAAGTATGACAATGACTGAACAATCCCATCACGATCCCGCCGAGCTGAACAAGCTGGCCGAGCCGTTCACCGTGCTGCCGAACGACGACCCCGCGTCGGACGCCAAGCGCCAGGAGCTCATCGACAAGCCGGCGTTCGGTCAGATCTTCTCCGACAACATGGCCCACATGACCTGGACCAAGGGCGAGGGCTGGGGCGACCGCCGCATCGAGCCGTACGCGCCGCTCAAGATGGATCCGGGCGCCTCCGTGCTGCATTACGCGCAGGAGGTCTTCGAGGGCCTCAAGGCGTACAAGCACGCCGACGGCTCGATCTGGATGTTCCGTCCGGACGCGAACGCCGAACGCTTCCAGAACTCGGCCAAGCGCCTGTACCTGCCGGAGCTGAGCATCGACGACTTCCTCGGCTCGTGCGCGGCCCTCGTCAAGCGCGACGCGAACTGGGTGCCGGCCCGCCGCGAGTACACGCTCTACCTGCGTCCGTTCATGTTCGCCTCCGAGCCGTTCCTCGGCGTGCGCGCCCCGCACGAGGTCGACTACTGCGTGATCGCCAGCCCTTCCGGCCCGTACTTCGCCGGCGGCGCCAACCCGGTGAGCATCTGGGTGGAGGACAAGTGGTTCCGCACCGGCCCCGGCGGCACCGGCTTCGCCAAGTGCGGCGGCAACTACGCCGCCTCGCTGCTCGGCGAGTACAAGGGCATCGACAACGGCTGCGAGCAGGTGTGCTTCGTCGACGCCGCCACCAAGACCTACCTCGAGGAGCTCGGCGGCATGAACATGATGATCGTCCACAAGGACGGCCACATCGAGACCCCGAGCCTGACCGGCAACATCCTGCCCGGCGTGACCCGCCGCTCGCTGATCCAGCTCGCGCAGGACAAGGGCCACGACGTGGTCGAGACGATGATCAAGCTCGACGACCTGCTCGCCGACATCCGCTCCGGCGAGGTCACCGAGGTCTTCGCCTGCGGCACCGCCGCCATCATCGCGCCGATCGGCCGCTTCAAGTCCGAGAAGTTCGACGTGACCGTCGCCGACGGCCAGCCCGGCGAGCTGACGATGGACCTGCGCAACACGCTGCTCGGCATCCAGCTCGGCGAGATCGAGGATCCGCACAACTGGATGTGGAAGGTCTGCTGAGTCGGCCCGACCCATCGGCCCCGCCGCCCCGCAAAGGGGGCCGGCGGGGCCTTTGCGTTGCGGCCGGTCGGGCCGCGGGGGATTGGGCTGGCCGTGTCCGCAGGGACGGGCCGGGCAGGTCGCATCCGCAGGGTTCGGGGGATGGTCCGCGGGCGATGGCGCGATGGCGGGATTCGCCGCGGACCATGTCCCGAACCCTGCGGCGGCGGCCGGCGTGTCGCGGGCTCAACACGCCGTGCCGGAACGCGCCGCATCCTGAGTATTCTCATACAGGTACTTGTCGATACGGCGCCGTGGTCGTGAAAGGGTGGGGCGATGCAGGGAACGGAAGTGGCGTTGGAGAGCAACGCGTTCTTTCTGGCCATCGAGTACATCGCCATCCTGTGCTGCGGCATGGTCGGGGGCCTGTCGGCCATCCGCAAGGGCTACGACCTGTTCGCCATCCTGATCACCGCATGGCTGACCGCGCTCGGCGGCGGCATCGTGCGCGACGTGATGCTCGGCGCCATCCCGCCCGTGGGCATCGCCGATAAGGGCTTCGTGCTGACGGCCCTGGCCTCCGGGGTCCTGGTGGCGCTCATCCATCCGGAGGTCGACCGGCTCAAATGGTCGATGCTCACCATCGACGCGATCGCCGTGGGCCTGTTCGCCGTCAACGGCACCGAGAAGGCGATGCTGTACGGCACCTCGGGCATGACCGCCGTGTTCATGGGCATGTTCACCGCGCTGGCCGGCGGGCTGATCCGCGACATGCTGATCAACGAGGTCCCGGTCGTCATCCGCGACAAGCATTGGTACGCGGTGCCCTCGGCCGCGGGCTGCGTGCTGACCGTGTTCGTGTGCAAGGGCGTCGAGGCCGGCCTGGTCAGCTACACGATGGAGATCGTCTGCGACGTGTGCATCGTGGTGCTGGTCGTCGCGATGCGTCTGCTGTCGGTGAAGTTCAACATCATGCTGCCCGGCGCGATGGTGCGCCACCATACCTATCTGCCCAGCGAGACCCGGCACGCGGCCAAGGGGCCGGGGGCGCGGCCGCTCCCGCGCGGGCGGGGGGACGGCGACCGGCCGGACGGCGCCGGCGATGCGGACGGGACCCGCCGCTGATCCCGGTCCGGCGGATGCGCCGGGCATTCGCGCGTCCGGCGGCGCCCGACGGCCGGGCCGCCGGCAGGCATCCGGCGTCGCGCATATCCGATGGCATCGATGGTCGGGTCGGGCGGGGCGATCGGCGGGGTGCTCGACAGCAAGCGCCGCGGTCTGGTGGGTCCGTCCGCGACATGGTGTCGTCGCAGGGCGTGTAGCGGCCTGCGACGATGGATTCCGGCGTCGTTCGCCGCGGCAGGGGACCGAAGGGCGCCGTATGGTTCACCGCCGTCACGGACCGGAGTGCGGGCGCATCGCATCCGCCGCGCGGCGAGTCCGGTCGGCGGAGAATACGCGCGGGCCCCGTGAGCCGGATGGTTCACGGGGCCCGCGGATCGACCGTAAGGTCGGAAGATCACATGGCGTTGATGGCCAGCGCGAGGCCGGACTTGCGGTTCGCGGCCTGGTTCTTGTGGATCACGCCGACGCCGGCGGCCTTGTCGAGCTTCTGGGCGGCGACCTTGTAGGCGGCCTCGGCGGCGGCCTTGTCACCGGCCTCGATGGCACGGCGGGTGACGCGGATCGCGGTCTTCAGGCTGGACTTGACGGCCACGTTACGCTTGTGCGCCTTCTCGTTGGTCAGAACGCGCTTCTTCTGCGACTTGATGTTTGCCACTATCTACTCCAAACGACTTGTGTGTTTAGGACATACAGAACCGATATGATAGCACCCCCGGTGGAAAATCTCATCGCCTCTTCGGCCTCGCGCGCGGCGTGTCGCAATATCCGCCCTCCATCGCGCCCGCCACCCGCGCCTCCGCTCCATTCTATCCTCCATTCTCCATTCTCCATTCCCATCCTCCGGATTCTCCGCCCGCCTGATTCTCCGCCCCTTATCCATCCCTATCCATCCGCCATCCCATCATCCTCCAGCTGCCATCCCATCATCTCCGCGCACAATGTGCAATTCTTCACGCTGAGCGGCCATATTCCCGGTCTCAGCGTGAAGAATTGCACATTGTGCGCAGGGGAGAGGGAAGGGAGGAGGGAAAGGAGGATTGGGGCGCGGCGCACATCTCTCGGGCGCATCGATCTTGGGAGCGGATATGCGCTTGGGCATCGGGGCCGCTGGGCATCGACGCGAAGAATCGAACCGGGCGGAGAAGCCGAAATCAGATTCGCCGGGATCGAGCCGGACGAGGACGGACCGGAACCGAATCGGAGGGCTGGCATCGGGGCCGGAGCGGAACCGAGGAGGAACCGCGGCGGCCGGCGGCGGGATAGGCGAGGCCGCGCGGGGGAGTTGCTAGGATGGTGGGAGTCTTATCTGTTCCCATGCCCACGAGGAGGCCTATTTGGTGGCTACGCAGCACAACCAGCCGGGTTTCACCGATCAGTCGCTGATCCGCAACTTCTGCATCATCGCCCACATCGACCACGGCAAGTCGACCGTCGCCGACCGCATCCTGCAGCTGAGCGGCATCGTGCCGGAACGTGAGATGCGCGACCGGTTCCTCGACCGCATGGACATCGAGCAGGAGCGCGGCATCACCATCAAGTCCCAGGCCGTGCGCGTGCCGTGGACCTTCGACGGCACCGAGTACACGCTCGGCATGATCGACACCCCCGGCCACGTCGACTTCACCTACGAGGTCTCGCGCGCGCTGGCCGCATGCGAGGGCGCGGTGCTGCTGGTCGACGCGACGCAGGGCATCGAGGCGCAGACGCTGTCGAACCTGTACATGGCCATCGACCACGACCTGACCATCATCCCGGTGCTCAACAAGATCGACCTGCCCAGCGCCGAACCGGACAAGCACGCCGAGGAGATCGCCGGCCTGATCGGCTGCGAGCCGTCCGACGTGCTGCGCGTCTCCGGCAAGACCGGCGAAGGCGTCGCCGACCTGCTCGACCAGATCGTGATGGACGTGCCCGCCCCGCAGGGCGACCCGGACGCGCCCGCCCGCGCGCTGATCTTCGACTCGGTCTACGACTCCTACCGAGGCATCGTCACCTACATCCGCATGGTCGACGGCGAGCTCCACGCCCGCGAGAAGCTGCACATGATGGGCATCGGCATGACGCACGACCCGATCGAGATCGGCGTGATCAGCCCCGAGATGACCCCGACCAAGGCGCTCGGCGCCGGCGAGGTCGGCTACGTGATCACCGGAGCGAAGGACGTCAGCCAGTCCAAGGTCGGCGACACGATCACCACGGCCTCCAAGGGCGCCGCCGAGCCGCTGCCCGGCTACCGCGACCCGCAGCCGATGGTGTATGCGGGCCTGTTCCCGATCGACAACGCCCAGTACCCGGAGCTGCGCGACGCGCTCGACAAGCTCAAGCTCAACGACGCGGCGCTGATCTACGAGCCGGAGACCTCGGTGGCCCTGGGCTTCGGCTTCCGCTGCGGCTTCCTGGGCCTGCTGCACATGGAGATCGTCTCCGAGCGCCTGGAGCGCGAGTTCGGCCTCGACCTGATCTCCACGGCGCCGAACGTGCCCTACGAGGTGACCGGCGAGGACAACACCGTGCACCACGTCACCAATCCGAGCGAGTTCCCGGAGGGCAAGATCAAGCGGATCGTCGAGCCGATGGTCGCGGCCGACATCATCACGCCGAAGGAGTTCATCGGCGCGGTGATGGACCTGTGCCAGGACCACCGCGGCCAGATGGGCACGATGGAGTACATCAGCGCCGACCGCGTGGAGATGCACTACCGCATGCCGCTCGCCGAGATCGTCTTCGACTTCTTCGACCAGCTCAAGAGCCGCACCAAGGGCTACGCCTCGCTCGACTACCACGAGGACGGCGAGCAGAGCGCCGACCTGGTCAAGGTCGACATCCTCATCCAGGGCGAGAAGGTCGACGCGTTCAGCGCCATCGTCCACCGCGACAAGGCGTACAGCTACGGCGTGATGATGACCAAGAAGCTGCGCGAGCTGATTCCGCGCCAGCAGTTCGAGATCCCGATCCAGGCGGCGATCGGCTCGCGGATCATCGCGCGCGAGACCATCCGCGCGCTGCGCAAGGACGTGCTCGCCAAGTGCTACGGCGGCGACATCACCCGGAAGCGCAAGCTGCTCGAGAAGCAGAAGGCCGGCAAGAAGCGCATGAAGATGCTCGGCCACGTCGAGGTCCCGCAGGAGGCGTTCATCGCCGCGCTGTCCACCGGCGAGGGCGCGAACGACCGCGACACCAAGGACAAGATCCGCGCCGCGCAGAAGACCGAGGGCTGATGGGCCCCATAGCCTGCATCCGCATGCCGTCCCGCCTGCGCCCGGTCCGCCGAGCCGTCAGCGCCCGGTCCGGTGGACCGGGCATAGGCGAGGGGAGCGGCCGCGAAGGCCGCGACGGCAGCGGCGCGAGTGACCGGCACGGGAGAACGTTATGAGTTTCGAAGTCTACATCCACGTTCCATTCTGCTTGCGCCGCTGCGGCTACTGCGACTTCAACACATACACGGCGACGGATCTGGGCGGCGGCGCGTCGCGCGGCAACTACGCGGCGATGGCGATCCGCGAGATGCGGCTGGTGCGCGGCTGGCAGGAGCGCCACGGCGTCGCCGAGCCGCCCGCCTCGACCGTGTTCTTCGGCGGCGGCACGCCCACCATCCTCCCCGCCGCCGACCTGGTCGCCATGCTGGATGCGGTCCGCGACCTGTGGGGCGTCGAGGACGGCGCGGAGATCACCACCGAGGCCAATCCGGACACCGTCGACGCCGCCTACATCGACGCGCTGGCCGCCGGCGGGTTCACCCGCGTCTCCTTCGGCATGCAGTCGGCGGTCCCGCACGTGCTGCGCACGCTCGACCGCACGCATACGCCGGCGAACGTCGAGGCGGGCGTGCGCGCCGCCGACGCCGCGGGCCTGCGCAGCTCGGTCGACCTGATCTACGGGGCGCCGGGGGAGAGCCTCGACGACTGGCGCACCTCGGTGGAGGCGGCGATCGGCCTGGGGGTCGACCACTGCTCCGCGTACGCGCTGACCGTCGAGCCGGCGACGACGATGGGCCGGCGGATCGCGGCGGGCCTGCTGCCCAAGCCCGATGACGACGACGAGGCCGCGAAGTACGAGATCGCCGACGCGCTGTTCTCGGCGGCGGGACTGCGCTGGTACGAGATCTCGAACTGGGCGCGCCCCGGATTCGAGAGCCGGCACAACCTCGGCTACTGGCGCAACGTCGACTGGGCCGGCATCGGGCCGGGCGCGCACAGCCACTACGCGGCGGCCGGCCCGGAGCCCGCGGCCGGGCTGCGCGCCTGGGACGTCGCGCACCCCCGGACCTGGGGGCGGCGCATCGCCGCCGGCGAGGTGCCGTGGGCGGACAGCGAGCGGATCTCCGGCGCCGAGTCGCTCGAGGAGACGATCATGCTCGGGCTGCGCCTGCGCGAGGGGCTCGACCTCGCGGCGCTGCCGGCGCGCCCCGACGAGACCGGCATCGCCGCGCTGGAACGCGAGGGACTCGTCGAGCGCCGCGGCGACCGGCTGGCGCCGACGCTGCGCGGCCGCCTGCTCAACGACACCGTCATCGAACGCATGTTCGACATCTGCGGGCTGTGACGTCGTCCGGCGCGGCCGACGACATCGGATGCGCCGGATATGACCGGATACGCTGGGCGCGGCGGCCGCGTCCCGACACGCCCAGCGCCGCGGGACGCTCCGCAGCCGCCGCGACCCGGCGCAAACGGCCGCGCCCTCCGCCGTGCAACGGACATCGCCGCCTTGTGGACGCTCCGCAACCGACACGACTACGCAAGGCGCCGCTCCGCAGCCCAGCGGACGTCGCTCCCCGCGGGCGCGCCGCGGACGGTGCGAACCACGCCGCCGCATGCGCCGTCCGCAGGCGAGGCGCACCGCGCGCGTCCACTATGCGGACGGCATGAGTTCAAAAACGGAACCGTTGGAATCAGTCGCTTTGCGCGGGGTATTGACATTTGCGCGACTTCGGTATATGGGCGTATGAAACCCTTTCGATACAGGGTGGCTGTACACTGCGAGGGCAAAGTGTGTAGGGACGGCGGGCGCCATCCGCCCGCCCTAGGGAGAGGTGATTCCGGTGACGTTCAACGCCCCGCTAGATTTGACCATCCACCGCAAGGAGGGACTGTATGATCCCGCCTCCGAGCACGACGCCTGCGGCGTCGGCATGGTCACCACCCTGAATCGCCGGGCCGAGCGGAGCGTCGTCGACCAGGCCATCGAAGTGCTCGTCAACCTCAACCACCGCGGCGCGGTCGGCGCCGAGGAGAACACCGGCGACGGCGCGGGCATCCTGATGAGCATGCCCGACGAGTTCATGCGGGCCGTCGTCGACGCCGAACTGCCCGAGGCCGGCCACTACGCCGCGGGCATCGCGTTCCTCGACCGCGACATCGCCGCCTCCGGCCGCCAGGAGCAGGCCATCGCCGCCATCGCCGCCGAGGAGGGCCTCGAGGTGCTCGCCTGGCGCGGCGTGCCCACCAACCCCGACGGCCTGGGCCTGCAGGCGCTCGCCACGATGCCCGCGTTCGTCACGCTGGTGCTCGCCGCCCCGGACGGCGGGCTGGGCGGGCTCGACCTGGAGCGCAAGGTGTTCCGCGTGCGCAAGCGCGCCGAGCACGAGGTCGGCGTGTACTTCGCCTCGCTGTCCTCGCGCACCATCACCTACAAGGGCATGCTCACGACGATGCAGCTGACGTCGTTCTTCCCCGACCTCAACGACGCGCGGATGAAGGCGCGCGTCGCCATCGTCCACTCGCGCTTCTCGACGAACACGTTCCCGAGCTGGCCGCTGGCCCAGCCGTTCCGCCTGATCGCCCACAACGGCGAGATCAACACGATCCAGGGCAACCGCAACTGGCTGTCCGCCCGCGAGGGCCGCCTGAGCTCCGAGCTGCTGGGCGAGTTCGAGCCGCTGCTGCCGATCAACACGCCCGGCTACTCGGACTCCGGCACCTTCGACGAGTGCCTGGAGCTGCTGCACCTGGCCGGCCGCAGCCTGCCGCACGCCATCTCGATGATGCTGCCGCCCGCCTGGGAGAACGACCCCTCGCTCGACCCGGACGTGCGCGCGTTCTACGAGTACAACAACACGCTGATCGAGCCGTGGGACGGCCCGGCTCACATCATCTTCACCGACGGCACGCAGGTCGGCGCGCTGCTCGACCGCAACGGCTTCCGCCCGGGCCGCTGGCAGCTGGCCGACAACGGCATCCTGGTGCTGGCCTCGGAGGCGGGCGTGCTGCCCGGCATCGAGCAGGCGCACGTCGTGGCCAAGGGCCGCCTGGAGCCGGGCCGGATGTTCCTGGTGGACACCGACGAGGGCCGCATCATCCCCGACGAGGAGATCAAGCGCACGCTGGCCTCGCAGCACCCGTACCGCCAGTGGGTCGAGGGCAACACCGTGCGCATGAGCGAGCTGCCGGCCCGCGAGCACGTCAACCACTCCTTCGAGTCGGTGCTGCGCCGCCAGCGCGCGTTCGGCTACACCGAGGAGGACATCAAGCTGGTCCTGGCGCCGATGGCCGAGACCGGCAAGGAGCCGCTCGGCTCGATGGGCAACGACGCGCCGCTCGCCGTGCTCTCCAAGCGCAGCCGCATGCTGTTCGACTACTTCACGCAGAAGTTCGCGCAGGTCACCAACCCGCCGCTCGACTGGGAGCGCGAGGAGATCGTCACCTGCCTGGAGTCGGCGATTGGCCCGGAGCCGAACCTGCTGGAGGACAGCGAGCTGCACGCCAAGAAGATCCTGATCCCGCTGCCGGTCATCAACTCCGAGGAGATGGCGCAGCTCAAGCGCCTCGACCGCGCGGCCATCCTCGAGGGCTACTACAAGCCGTACATCGTCAGGGGCCTGTACCAGGTCGCCGGTGGCGGCAAGGCGCTGGAGGCCCGGCTCGAGGAGATCTTCGCCGAGATCGACGAGGCCATCGCCGGCGGCTCGAACTTCATCGTGCTCTCCGACCGCGGCTCGAACCACACGTGGGGCCCGATCCCGTCGCTGCTGCTCACCTCCGCGGTGCAGCACCACCTGCTGCGCCGCCACACGCGCACCCAGGTTTCGCTGGCCGTCGAGGCCGGCGACGTGCGCGAGATCCACCACGTCGCGCTGCTGGTCGCCTACGGCGCGGCCTGCGTGAACCCGTACCTGGCCTTCGAGTCGGTCGAGGACCTCGCCGCGCGCGGCTACCTCAAGGTCGACGCGGCCACGGCCGTGACGAACCTGACCCGGGCGCTGTCGGTCGGCGTGCTCAAGATCATGAGCAAGATGGGCGTCTCGACGATCATGAGCTACCGCGGCGCGCAGCTGTTCGAGGCCGTGGGCCTGAGCCGGGACGTCATCGACCGCTACTTCGCCGGCACCACCTCCCAGGTCGGCGGCGTCGGGCTCGACGAGATCGCCGAGGAGGTGGCCGTGCGCCACCGCGTGGCCTACCCGAACCAGTGGAACGTCACCGCGCACAACGCGCTGCAGACCGGCGGCGACTACAAGTGGCGCCGCACCGGCGAGGACCACCTGAACGACCCCGAGGCGATCTTCCTGCTGCAGCAGTCCACCCAGCGCGGCGACTACGGGATGTTCAAGAAGTACTCGGCGCACGTCAACGACACGTCGAACCGCCTGATGACGCTGCGCGGCCTGATGAAGTTCAGGCCGACGCGCAAGCCGATCCCGATCGACGAGGTCGAGCCGGCCAGCGAGATCGTCAAGCGCTTCTCCACCGGTGCGATGAGCTACGGCTCCATCTCGCAGGAGGCGCACGAGACGCTCGCCATCGCGATGAACATGATCGGCGCGCGCTCGAACTCCGGCGAGGGCGGCGAGTCCGACGACCGCATCAACGACCCGCTGCGCTACAGCCGCATCAAGCAGATCGCCTCGGCGCGCTTCGGCGTGACCAGCGACTACCTGGTGCACGCCACCGACCTGCAGATCAAGCTGGCGCAGGGCGCCAAGCCCGGCGAGGGCGGCCACCTGCCCGGCGCCAAGGTGCCGCCGTGGATCGCCAAGGTGCGCCACTCGACGCCCGGCGTGGAGCTCATCTCCCCGCCGCCGCACCACGACATCTACTCGATCGAGGACCTGAAGCAGCTGATCAACGACGCGAAGATGGCCAATCCGAAGGCCCGCATCCACGTCAAGCTCGTCTCGGAGTTCGGCGTCGGCACGATCGCCGCCGGCGTGGCCAAGTGCCATGCCGACGTGGTGCTGATCTCCGGCTACGACGGCGGCACCGGCGCGGCCCCGCTCAACGCGATCAAGCACGCCGGCACCCCCTGGGAGATCGGCCTGTCGGAGACCCAGCAGACGCTGATCCTCAACGGCCTGCGCTCGCGCGTCACCGTGCAGTGCGACGGCGAGCTGAAGACCGGCCGCGACGTGATGGTCGCCGCGCTGCTGGGCGCCGAGGAGTTCGGCTTCGCCACCGCGGCGCTGATCGTCGAGGGCTGCGTGATGATGCGCGCCTGCCAGAAGAACACCTGTCCGCAGGGCATCGCCACGCAGGACCCCGAGCTGCGCGCGCGGTTCACCGGCAAGCCCGAGCACGTGGTCAACTTCTTCATGTTCGTCGCCGAGGAGGTGCGCGAGCTGCTCGCCCAGCTCGGCTTCCGCACGCTCGAGGAGGCCGTCGGCCACGTCGAGTGCCTCGACCAGGACGAGGCGGTCGGCCGCTGGAAGGCCGACGGCATCGACCTGAGCAACGTGCTGATGCAGCCCGGCCCGGTGCCCGGCACGATCCTGCACAAGACGACCGAGCAGAACCACGAGCTCGACAAGGCGCTCGACAACGAGCTGATCCGTCTGGCCGAGCCCGCGCTGGAACGCCGCGAACCGGTCCGCATCGAGATGCCGATCCGCAACGTCAACCGCACGCTGGGCACGATGGTCGGCTACGAGATCACCCGCCGCTACGGCGCCGAGGGCCTGCCCGACGACACGATCGACATGACCCTGCACGGCTCCGGCGGCCAGTCCATCGGCGCGTTCATCCCGCGCGGCGAGACGCTGCGCGTGTACGGCGAGGTCAACGACTACGCCGGCAAGGGCCTGTCCGGCGGGCGCATGGTCGTGCGCCCCGAGGAGGGCGTGGGCTTCGACCCGCACGAGAACGTCATCGCCGGCAACGTGACCGGCTTCGGCGCGACCTCCGGCGAGATGTTCGTCGCCGGCCGGGCGGGAGAGCGCTTCGCGGTGCGCAACGGCGGCGCGACGTTCGTCGTCGAGGGCGTGGGCGACCACGGCTGCGAGTACATGACCGGCGGCACGGTCGTCGTGCTTGGCCCGACCGGACGCAACTTCGGCGCCGGCTTCTCCGGCGGCGACGCCTACGTGCTCGACCTGGACATGGGCAAGGTCAACCCCGAGGCCGTCGAGCACGGCACGCTGCTGTTCGAGCCGCTCGACGCCGACGCGTCCGCGCTGGTGCGCGGCCTGGTCAAGCGCCACGCCGAGGAGACCGGCTCCGCGTTCGCCGCCGCGCTGCTCGGGGACTGGGACGCGGCCGCCGCGCGGTTCACGCACGTGGTGCCGAAGCAGTACGTGGCCATGACCGAGGCCATGCGCAGGGCCGAGGCCGAGCATATCGATTTCAATGCGCCCGGCGTCTGGGAACAGGTGTACGAGCAGGTTATGGAAGGAGCGCGCTGAGATGGCGGACCCCAGAGGATTCCTTAAGGTACGGACCCGTCGCGAGCCGGCCGAGCGTCCGGTCGCGGAACGCATCCGCGACTGGATGGACGTGCACGCCGAGTCCGGTCTGCAGCCGTGGACGATCGAGCAGGCCTCGCGCTGCATGGACTGCGGCACGCCGTTCTGCATGACCGGATGCCCGCTGGGCAACCTCATCCCCGAGTTCAACGACCTGGTGTACCAGGAGAAGTGGGAGGACGCGTACAACCGGCTGTCCTCGACGAACAACTTCCCCGAGGTCACCGGGCGCATCTGCCCGGCGCTGTGCGAGGCCGCGTGCGTGCTCGGCATCCACCAGCCGCCGACGATGATCAAGAACGACGAGTGCACGATCATCGACCAGGCGTGGGAGCTGGACTACGTCAAGCCGATGCCGCCGCACCGCCTGACCGACATGACCGTCGCCGTGGTCGGCTCCGGCCCGGCAGGCCTGGCCTGCGCGCAGCAGCTCACGCGCGCCGGCCACACGGTCGTCGTCTACGAGCGCGATGACGCGGTCGGCGGCCTGATGCGCTACGGCATCCCTAATTTCAAGCTCGACAAGCACCTGATCGACCGCCGGGTGGAGCAGATGGAGGCCGAGGGCACGCAGTTCCGCACGAATGTGGAGATCGGCAAGGACATCTCGTGGGACGAGCTGCGCTCGCGCTACGATGCGGTGATCGTCGCCATCGGCTCCACGGTGCCGCGCGACATGAACCTGCCGGGCCGCGATCTCGACGGCATCCACTTCGCGATGGACTACCTGCCGGACGCCACGCGCCGCGTCTACGGCAAGGAGCCGGTCCACGGCATCGACGCGGCGGGCAAGGACGTCATCGTGATCGGCGGCGGCGACACCGGCTCCGACTGCCTGGGCACCGCGATCCGCCAGGGCGCCAGGAGCGTGACCGTGCTGCAGATCATGCCCAAGGAGCCGACCGAGCGGCCGGCGAACCAGCCGTGGCCGACCTACGCCCGCCTGTACCAGAAGACCAGTTCGATGGAGGAGGGCGGCGAGTACCTGTACAACACGGATTCGGTGCACTTCGTCGGCTCCGAGGAGGACCGGGCCAAGGTCACGGTGGAGAACTCCGCCACCGCCACCGGCTTCGTCGCCGACGAGCGCGGCCACGTGACCGGGCTGAAGGTCGTCACGGTCGCCCCGGGCGAGGACGGGCCGTTCACCCGCCAGCCGGGCACCGAGCGCGTGCTGCCCGCCGACCTGGTGCTGATTTCGGTCGGGTTCCTGCACCCGGACACCACCACGCTGGTCGACCAGCTGCCGGTCGAGCTCGACGGGCGCGGCAACGTGGCGCGCGACGACTCGTACGCCACCTCGCAGGACGGCGTGTTCGCCTGCGGCGACGCCGGTCGCGGACAGAGCCTGGTGGTCTGGGCGATCGCCGAGGGCCGCTCCTGCGCGGCCGCGGTTGACCGCTACCTGACCGGCGAGACCGAGCTGCCCGCGCCGATCGCCGCGTCGGCACGGGCGATGGCGCTGCCGAGGTAGGCAGGCGACCGCCGCTCGATGTCGTAGGGACGGCACCCACCCCGTTCGGGCTTGCAGGGTCCGCATTCAACCCTGCAAGCGCCGGCTTCGGGCGGTCTTCCGCATGCCGTTCCCGTTTTCCGGGCAGCAATCCACGAGGTGCCGCCGTCCACGTCACTGTCCCTGCCGTTACCTGTCTCGTACGGCAGGAGGCATCCGGCACGCCGGCTCAAGGCCCCCGATGCCGGTCGGTTTGGTCCAGTAAGGCGCGTGGCCGTGCCGGTGGCGTGCGGGAATGTCGCGGCCCGTCGAGAACCGGGATGGATTTGCGCCCATTCGGCAGGTCGTGTTGTAAAGTGACTTGGAGTTGACGAACCGTCAGTGTCATGAAGGAGTGAACATGCCGAACCGTGCCGAGCGTCGTGCGCAGGAGAAGAGGAATCGCAGGGGAGTGCCGCAGCAGTACGACCAGACGAAGGGTCGCGCCCGTTCCGGCATGATCGACGAGTACGCGCTGCAGCAGAAGTCGATTCGCCTGCAGGAGGGCACCGACGGCGAGTGGAAGCCGACCGCCACGACGCTGGCCCCCGAGGTGACCGCCGACACCGATCTGTCGCTGCGCAACCCGAAGCTGCTCAAGTCCCCGCATTCCGTCCACCAGTGGTTCCGCGTGGTCAGCTGGATTCTCATCGTCATCGCCGCGATCGCCTTCGTGGTCGTGATGTGGCTGCCGAGCAGGCCGATCTGGCTGGTGCTCGCCATCGCCGTCGTGTTCGCCGTCGGCGTGGTCAGCCTGTTCTTCACGGCCGGGAACTCCAAGCACAATCCGAATCTCGACGCCAACGGCACGGCCGTGTGAGCCGGCGCCCGCCCCGGCCGGCGGCAGGGCGGGCGCGGAAGGGCCCGCATATGCAGGGACTCCCCGGATCCGCGGACCGTGGTCGCGGTGGGCAATCGCCATCGCGGTCATGATCCGTAGGTCCGGGGAGTCCGTCGTATCGGGCGGCTCTGCGGCGGCCGCGCGGCCGGTCGCTCGTCACGGCGCTGTAGGGCCTCCGGCGCCGAGCGGGTCGAGCGCCGTCTGCCGGCGCCTTTTACCAGCCGAGCGGCGCGTCGAGGATGACGCTGGTCGACGGGGTGATCAGCACCTCGATGGACCGGCCCTCGACCGGATGCGACGAGGTCGAGAACGAGAACTCGCGGACCTTGCGGTCGGACACGGTCTTCGTCAGCACCGTGTGCAGCTCCTTGAAGGTGTTGCCGGCGTTCTCGGCGGAGGTGAATTCAAACGGTACGCCGTCGATGATGAGGCGGCTGATCTTTGCATGTTCCTCATTCATACCCTCATCAAAACACCGAGGGGGCGACATTGCGCGCACATTGTGTCGGATGGCGAAACCGTCCGGCCATGCGGTCCGCGCCGGCCGGGCCGCCCGTCCGTCAGCGCAGCCCGCGCCCGAGCTCGTAGGCCAGGCGCGGGTAGCGCGAGGCGCGCGCCATCGCCGGCGTGCCGCAGCCCGCGCCGAGCACCGTCCCCATGTCCGTGAGGTTCAGGTAGCGCATCAGCGTGCGGTAGTACGTCTCCAGGGACTCGAACGTCCAGTCGTCGGAGTCCCACGCCTCGGCCAGCAGCGCCGACCGCATGCGCTTGCGCTGGATGCTGGAGTTGAACGGGCAGAACCGGTCAATCACCGTCTTCAGCTGCGCGGACACGGTGTAGTAGTACAGCGGCGTGACGAACACCACCATGTCGGAGGCGAGCATCGCCTCGCGGATCGCATCCATGCCGTCCTTGAACACGCACGGCCCCTCGTAGCCGCAGCGCACGCATCCGGTGCAGGGGTGGATCGGCGTGCGCGGCGTCGACGTTCGTGACCGCATGCCCGGCCTCCTGCGCTCCGCGCGTGAACTCGTCCGCCAGCATGGCCGACGACCCATGCGCGTTGTGGCTTCCTTGAAGCGCGATGATGTTCATATCGCCTCCCTTCCGGGACGCCATGGTGCGTTTCCGCCGCCATCCTCGGGCCTTGTGACCGCCGCCGCCAATGCCCGGGCCGTTCCCGGCTGCATGCGCATCCGGCATGACGCCGGGCGTTTCGGTGCGCGGCCGGGGGCGGCGAGGCGGTACGATGGGCGCATGGGAACGGTTGCGTGGAAGATTCATGTGCCCGAGGAACTGGACACGAGGGCGCGGTCGAGAATGCGGCGCACGGGCGAGTCGCTCAGCCATCTGGTGCGCACGTCGGTGTCGCGCGAGCTGGACGTGCCGATCGCGGTCGAGCCGATCGATCCGGGCGTGCACGCCGGCCGGGGCGCACGCGTCGCGGAGGTGGACAGGGATCTGAAGGTCAGGCTGGACGCCTCCCGCCACGGCCGTCTGCGCGACGAGGCGAAGAAGCGCGGGGTGTCGATGGCGATGCTGGCGCGCACGGCGATCGAGGACTGGCTGGAGCGCGAGGAGCAGGACGAGATCACGCTGTTCTGACCGGGTTCCGGTTCTTCCGGGCCTTGGGCTCTCCGGTTCTGGGGATCATCGCCCGTGGCATGATGGCCGGCGTCGAGGCGACGCCACCCGTGACGGCGAGGACGTACGCGGGCAGTATCCATCTCGGCTGCGTCATGGGCACGGCCTTATCCGCAAGCGAAGCAACCTTGCACGACGTCGTCCGCTCGCCTGGCACGTTCCGTGCGGATCGCGGACGGAACACGGTCCGACGCCGCCATCCCTGACCGTGCGATTGCGTGTTCCATGCGGATTGAGGGCGGAACGGCCTCGATGTGTGTCGCAGCTTGTGTTGATGCGTTAACTGTGGTGGATTCGGGGGTTTGCGGACACCTATCTGCGCTAGGTGAGGCAGCCGGAACGCCATACCCGGAGTATCGGCCTTGCAATACCGCCCCTCATACTCCGGGTCTTCCGGAAACCCTGCCCCAACTAACGCAGATAGGTGTCTGCAAGACCGCCAATCCACTACACATAATCAAAAACGCACCCGCTGATAACCGGGACGCACGACGAACGACGCGAATCCGCCAAGACACAACCCGATGTTCGGGTTTATGTCCTCGATGAGCCCGTGGCCGACACGGTTCCGAGACGCGGCCGATGTCCGCCTCGAGGCCAGCGTCTGCCGAAGCCGACTATCGACGCGGCAAATGGATATGCCGATTCTCTGTCCGCGAGCGGACTTGCCATGTGACAACGGCTTGGCTCGAGGCTTGACGAACATCGAACCGGCGGGTCCTTATGCACGGTGCGTCAGACATCACCGCAGCCAGGTCTGCCGACAAATAACGCAACAGGGCGAATCAGCGATGGCTTACCCCTCGAAACCACGATCATTGCGAAGATGACGATCTGATGAACGCGAGCAGACCCTGGTAGTCCATGTCGCCGGACGCGACCGCAAGCGTCACTCGGTACAGCTCTCCGTGATCGAAAACGGCGGGGGAACCGCCGGCCCGCAGGAGAACCAGCATCAGTGCGAGTCCGGTGCGTTTGTTGCCGTCGGCGAACGGGTGCTGCGTGATGACCTCGTAGGCCAGCCGGGCGGCCTTCTCCTCCAGAGAGGGGTAGAAATCGACGCCTCCGAACCTACCCCACGGCTGTGCCAGGCACGCCTCGAGCGCGCCCATGTCGCGGATCCCGGGCAAGCCGCCATGGCGGTCAATCTGCATGTCATGGATGGCGATTGCCGTGGTCGTGTCGATTCGTTCAGGTCTCACGGGCCAGCGCCTCGAACACGTCATGGTAATCGGCGTCCACCGCGTCGGCAAGGGTCAGATACCCCTTGTCCGCGATCGGCTCGTCGATGGGCACGATCTTGAACGCCGGCTTGTTGTTCCTGAACACCGTGACCTGGATGTGGTCGGTCATGACCCTGTCCGCAATCGTCGACAAATCGCGGCGCACATCGGAGAAGCTCGCCGTCAGCGCCATGATCGCGCTCCCTTCCAAGACCCATATATCGTCATGAATATTGTACCGAATTATGTGCAACAACGGTTACGTGTATAACCCTGTATTTTTGGCGCATACCCTTCGCCTCCACCGAGATGACCCGTCATCGGCGAATGAATCGAATCTGATCTGCATTCTGCACAGGAGCAATCGCTCGGCCGCCCGTGTGGATGACAGCTGCCGAACATGTCGGAGGCTGCCTGCAACGGCCGTGTCATCCAGACATATGACAAATGGCAGCGGGATGCCCATGCGCCTGTTTGGATGGAATATACGACCGGATAGTTGAGCGTGACGGTCCGGCTGATGACCATATGATGTCGTTTCGGGGGGTGTGCCATGGCAAAAGGTGGTGTCGGGGCCGGGGTGTGCGTGGTTTTCTGCGTGACGTGTTCCTGTGCCTGGACGGACGTACCTGTCCGCCAGTGAGACCGAGATCCTGCGCTGGTACGCCAGGGGACTGACCACACGACAGGTATCCGAACTGACGGGCCTGAGCGCCAACACCATCAAGACCTACACCAGACGCGCCATGGACGAACTCGACGCCGCCACCCACGGCCAGGCCATCGCCAAATTCATCGAACACGACCACCAATGACCCCACAAGCCCAACCCCACCCACGACCAAACCCACCAAACACGAACAACCACCCAGTGTTGTGTACATGCGTTAACTGTGGTGGATTCGGGACATTGCAGACACCTATCTGCGCTAGGTGAGGCAGCCGGAACGCCATACCCGGAGTATCGGCCTTGCAATACCGCCCCTCATACTCCGGGTCTTCCGGAAACCCTGCCCCAACTAACGCAGATAGGTGTCTGCAAGACCGCCAATCCACTACACATAATCAAGAACACACTGCCGCCGACAACCGCAAACACGACAAGCGTCGCAGATTCGCCAAGGCACAATCAATCTTCATGCTCACGGATTCCAGATTATGATCCCTCCACGCATGCGGGCCGACCATCGAGATATGGTCGGTGTCCAGTTCGGGACCGTGCTTTTGTCGAAACCGAGTATCGTCGGTAACAACGATATCGAGCCGCAAACATACGCAAACGTTCTGAACGCCGTTGCGACCCGCACACGATTCAACGGACACCGGTCATGAGCGTCGTGCGCTGCGGCAGTGGGCAGATGGGCATGGCGATCTTCTATTCGCAAATCGGCGATCGAGATCATAGCGACGAGGGACGGGGAAGGTATCGGGACTTCTTCCCGCATTCCACGGCGGAGCAGGCACGGCGCCGGATATGACGGGGAGGACATGGCATGAGGGAAAGAATCGGAATCGTCGTTCGCAAGACCCTGTCCACGCTGCAGGCGCTGCCGTATGCGTGGAAGGCGTCGCCGGCATGGCTGCTGGCGCTGACGGGCGTGCTGGTGGCGCAGGGGCTGGTCGGCCCGGCGACGTCGGTGCTTGCCGGCAGGACGGTGGGCGCGATCTCGAGCTCTGGCGGGGACACGGTCGCGTTGACCGCCTGCTGGGCCGTCGTGCTCGCTCTGGACTGCGGGTCGTATCCGTTGATGTACCTGTTCTCCAGCCAGCTGAACGAGCGCATGACCCTGTACATGCACCGCGTGATCATGGACAAGGGGCTGGAGCTCAAGCGCATGGACCTGCTGGAGGACTCGAGGCTGTACGACAGGCTGAGCGCGATCCTCAAGGAGGCCGGGGCGCGGCCGGTCAACTACATCGTCCTGTACACCTACATCCTCAGGGGCGCGGTCAGCCTGCTGAGCTACGCCGTGATCCTGTGGCGTGTCTCATGGTGGATCCCGCTGCTGGTGATCGCCTCGGGCGTGCCGGTCACGAAGTCGCTGGAGCGCATGAGGCAGGCCAGCTGGATCGCCCAGCGCGAGAACCAGGGCGACCTGCGGTTCGTCGAGTACCTGACCTCGCTGCCGCTGGACCGCGCGTCCGCGGCCGATGTGAAGCTGTACCGCGCCGGCGGGCTGCTCCGCGACGCGTTCGACGAGCACGCGGCACGCTATTCGGCCACATTGAAGGGCATGCGCGTCGCCTCGCTGCGGCGTGTGCTTCCCGGACTGCTGCTGGGGATCGCCGGCTACACGCTGGCGCTGTTCGGCATCCTGCGCCTGCCGGCCGACGTCGCCGTCACCGTGTCCGGGGGCGCGGTGCTGGTGCAGTCGTTCGTCTCGATGCGCGCCACCGTCGACGGCATCGTGCAGAACCTGTCGTTCCTGGGGGAAAAGGCCTACTTCTTCCGCGACGTGAACGAGTTCATGGCATTGCGGGAAAACTGGCCCGACGCCGAGCCCGCACATGACGCCGAACCCGAGGGCGAGGGGCCGATGGGGATCGAGCTGCGCCACGTGTGGTTCCGCTACCCGGGCGAGGACGACTACGCGCTCAAGGACGTGAGCCTGCGCGTCGAGCCCGGCCGGACGCTGGTGGTGTGCGGGAGGAACGGGGCCGGCAAATCCACCCTGCTCGGCATCATCTCCGGACTGTTCCTGCCGGAACGCGGCGAGGTGCTGATCGACGGGCGGCCGCTCACCGCCGACGGCATCGACGCGGTCAGGGAACGCATGGCGGTCATGCTGCAGCACCCCGGCATCTACGGGTTCCCCGTCGAGCAGAACATATCGATGCGCACGCCCGGCGAATCCGACCGGCGGCGCGCGGAACGCAGCCTGGCCTTCGCCTTCGGCGACGATCCCCGCCCCGACGCCGGGCGCCGGCTGCTCAAGGAGTACGGCGGCACGGAACTGTCCGGCGGGCAGAACCAGCGCATCGCCCTGGCGCGGCTGGCGTACCGGGACGCGCCCTGCATCCTGCTCGACGAGCCGACCGCGGCGATCGACCCGCTGCGCGAGGCCGAGCTGTTCGACTCGATAGCCGCGATGTGCGCCGGCCGCACCGCCGTGCTGGTCACCCACCGGCTCCCGTTGGCCGCGACCGGCGACCGGATCGTCGTCATGCAGGACGGGCGGATCGCCGAATCCGGGACGCTCGACGAATTACGGGACCGCGACGGCGGCATCTTCGCGGCGATGGTCGCCGAACAGGAACGCATCACCCTGTAACAACGCACAAGCCCACGGGCGGCGGACCTGATTGCGATGATTCGCAGCGAATACGCGTCCGGCGGGAGCGAGGAGACCGGGTGGACGTACGACGAAATCGATGCGGACAGTTTCGAGGAGCTTGTGCGGACGTGGGGCGACGGGTACAGGAAACGCACGGGTGCGAACCTGTGAGCCATCTTCCTCACGGCGACGTGGCCGACGCCGAGGGGTTCGAGTTCTGCTCACGTGAGCTTCCCCTGACGACAACACGAGGAAAGGGATCATCAAGCCATTCGGGCAATCCTTCTACCTGACGGATGCGATGCGGGAAACCGCCAGCACTGGCCATGCCGCCATGATTCTGTTATACCGTAATCATCCACGAAGCCATGAATCCCGACCGATGACCGGGCGGGTTGCCGGGAGCGCGGATTGCCCGAAGAGGAGATTAGGCTGGATATGGACGACTTCACCCGCGCATCCTCCCCGGGAAGAGGGATCGACCTGTCCTTGAAAAGCATGAAAGGATCCGAACGACAATGACCGGTTCAATATTGTTCGTAGGTGACATCCACGACAAGGGGAGCGTCGTCTGCCCGGCCGTCGAACACCACATGACGGAACGTCACGTGGACACGGTGGTGTTGCTCGGCGACCTGCTGAACGACTGGAACATGAGCGCGAAGGGTGAGATCAACGAGTTCGCCATCCTGCACGACCATGTGCTCGCATGGCGGCGTGACGGCGTGGACGTGCGCGTGCTGCTCGGCAACCATGACGTGGTATACACGACACAGCCGCGCAGCATCGAAGCATACCGGCTGAAGGATTGCAGCCCCGGCTACAATCCGGGCGCGCACGGGACCATCCGCCCCATGCTGTTGGAACTGGAACCGCAGATCGCCTACGGCGTCCGACTGGCAGACGACCCGAATGGACGGCAGGTGCTTTGCACGCATGCGGGCGTCACGTTGAGCTGGATGGACTGGTGCAGGCGCATCCTCGGCTCGGAGCCGTTGGGCGACGGGGCCGCATACATCGCGCTCTGGCTCAACCAACTGTTCAGGGATCATCCCGTCACATTCATGGAGCGTATCGGGTTGAAACGCGGCGGCGGATGGAACAAGACCATCAGCCCCCTATGGGTGGACCGCGGCGAACACAACGAGCATGACAGCGTTCTGCCCGGCGACATCATCCAAATCGTCGGGCACACGCCCGTCCCGACCATCACGCCTGCGCCCGGCATCCGATACTGCGACACCATGTCGGACGACAGCCACGGCAACCACTTGGGCGACGGGAGCATGCTCCTGTACGACGGCACGACCGGACGGTTCGACACACTCCCATGGCCCGAACACATCGAAAGAAACGCATGACGAACGGATTGGATTTGACCTCGTGGATTGAATGGGCGTCGACGGCGGGATGGTTCTGACGGTCGGTTGCGTCCTGTTTCTCGCCGCCGGGTTCGTCTTCTTCCGCGTCCTCCATATCCATACCGCCGGATGTGAGGCGGGACGTACAGCCGGGGTTACGGTCGTCGTCTCCGGCATCGTTCTCATGCTGCGCATCACACTGATTGGTCTGACCTCGATCCACCGACGGGACACACTGTCCGATGAGAAATGCAACGAACACGTCGCCGACGCCCACGGTTTGCCGACATCGATTGCGCCCTGCCCGGCGGGCGACGAAAACGGCGATCTCACGCATCTGGATAACGGGTAGGAACATGGTCAACGATACGGACCCGTATCTGCCCGATGAACGGAGGGGAGTGGCGTAGCCGATGATGAATCCTGCGAACGCGCCGGCATGGCCGGCAGTCGAAGCCGGTCCCCTTGGGCGGCTAGCGGCGGATTCGCCCGTTGCGATTCCCTGCCGCCCCTCTGCCAGGAGCTGTAGGGGGCGGCGAAGTAGGTGAGCATCCCCAGAGCCTCGTCTACCAGCCGATGGCAGGACGACTCGCTCCCGTTGTCCCAGGTGCGGTCGACACGCAGTTCGGGAGGAATCCTTGGGTGGATGTCGTACTCGGCGCGGGCCGTGGCCATGGCGCTCTTGTCGGGAACGAGGCGGGCGAACGGCTAGCGGCCGGCGCGCTCGTATTGCGTATCAATCACGCGCGGGACGGGCGGGCTTCGACTACGGTATCGGACTCCCCATGCCCTGGCTCGCGTCTGGAATCCACCGTCCTGGGACGTTGTTCGATGGGCACACGCATCGGGTTGTGCGGTCCCTTCACGCCGCGTCCCCTTCTCCTGTCGCGACGGCGTTTGCCCCGTGGCAGGTACTGGCGCAGGTCCAACGAGCGCGGCCAGGTGCAGGCTGCAGGCCAGCAGCGCCGTGGGCGTCCACGGCAGCGGCCTGCACAGCATTTCCTCGTGGTCGCGTGCGGCGGGCCGGAAGACCGCGTTCGCGCATCGCGCCGGCGGGGGCAGGACCATGCCTTCGGCGAGCATGGCTATGGCCCGCGCCATGGCGCCGATGTCGGCCTTCCCCACGATGCCCTGGGCCCTGTTTTCGGCCGCCCGTTCGGCGAATGCCTCCAGCGGGTACGATGTGGTGGCCAGTATCGGCATGGTGTCGAGATTGGCTCTCAGGCAGCGGCATACGCGCGGTCCGGGCGCGTCGGACAATGCCATGTCGAGCAGGAGGACGTCCGGGATCTGCCGGTCCTCGACGCAGCGGATCACGGCCGTCCTGCCGCTGAGCTCGGTCCACAGCACGGTGAAGTCCCGGCCGAGTAGCGATTCCAACGCCCGAAACGTGATCGGATCGTTGTCCGCGATGGCGATGGCATCGTCAGCCCCGATGAATACGTCATACACCGCAATGTGTAGCGGCGACGGGGACATTCTGGGGACATTGCTGCGACCCCTCATGACCCCATTTCCGCTGGAGCCCCGCCGGTCCCCGGCATCCGGCCGAGAGCCGTCCGGAGCCGTCGCGCGACACGCCACCAAGCCCCTGTTGCCCCTCATAAACCCTCGCAATCCCTGGCGAATCGTTGCAATCATGCGGAACAGCGGCCGGCCGCGATAGAATCGGTACGTCACCACACTCAACGCAGAGAGGAAACGCAATGAAGGTTGACATTCTCACGCGCGAATACCCGCCGAAGGTCTATGGCGGCGCCGGCGTCCACGCCGAGGAGCTGTCCAAGGTGCTCGCCGAGCGCATCGACGTGACGGTGCGCGCGTTCGACGGCCCCCGCACCGAGGCCGACATCCCCGCGATTCCCGGCGACGACCCCAAGGGCAGCCTGAAGGTCGTCGGCTACGACACCCCGGCCGAGCTCAAGGACGCGAACGGCGCGATCAAGACGTTCGGCGTGGATCTGCAGATCGCCAACGACGTCGATGCCGACATCATCCACGCGCACACCTGGTACGCCTGCCTGGCCGGCCGCCTGGCCCAGCAGCTGCACGAGATCCCGCTGGTCATCACCGCGCACAGCCTCGAGCCGTTCCGCCCGTGGAAGCGCGAGCAGCTCGGCGGCGGCTACAACCTGAGCTCCTGGGCCGAGAAGGACGCCTACGAGCACGCCGACGGCATCATCGCCGTCTCCGGCGGCATGAAGCAGGACATCCTCGCCGCGTACCCGAACGTCGACCCGGACAAGGTGTTCGTCGTCTACAACGGCATCACGATGGCCGACTTCGCCACGCCCGCCGACGACGATCCGGGCTGGGCCGTGTTCGACCGCTACCACATCGACCGCAGCAAGCCGACGCTGCTGTTCGTCGGCCGCATCACCCGCCAGAAGGGCCTGCCCTACCTGCTGCAGGCGTTGCATTTCGTCGACAAGGACATCCAGGTCGTGCTGGCCGCCGGCGCCCCGGACACCCCGGAGATCGCCGAGGAGGTCAAGACCGCGTTCGCCAAGCTCGACGAGGAGCGCGGCAACATCATCTGGATCGAGGAGATGCTGCCGAAGCCGGAGCTCAACGCCCTCGAGCACGGCTGCGACGCGTTCATCTGCCCGTCGATCTACGAGCCGCTGGGCATCGTGAACCTCGAGGCGATGGCCTGCGGCCTGCCGGTCGTGGCCAGCGCCACCGGCGGCATCCCGGAGGTCGTGGTCGACGGCGAGACCGGCTATCTGGTCCCGATCGACCAGCTGCACGACGGCACCGGCACCCCGACGAACCCGGACAAGTTCGTGCACGACATGGCCGACGCGATCAACAGGATCATGCGCGACCCCGAGCTGGCCAGGAAGATGGGCCAGGCCGGCTACGAGCGCGCCCGCGACAAGTTCAGTTGGGAGTCGATCGCCGACGCGACCATCGAGGTCTACAGGAAGATCCTCGAGAAGTAGCAAGGCCGCGCTTCGACACGGGTGACATATGACGGGAGCCGTTCCGATCCGGAGCGGCTCCCGTTCGCGTTCCCGGCCACGCACGGGCGTGCGGCGTACGGCCGCGACCCATTCTGCGGACAGGCCGCGCCGGATGCGGCGGCGCGAAGTACAGTGGAGTCCATGGACGACATCGCATTGAAGCTTACCGACGTTGAGTTCCGCAGGCAGCGCCGCGTGATCCTCGCCGGAGTCAACCTGGAGATCCGCCGCGGCGAGAAGTGGGTGCTGTTCGGACCCAACGGCATCGGCAAATCGAGCCTGGTGCAGATGATGAGCACGCGCGGCTTCCCGTCGAGCGGCACCGTCGACATTCTGGGCAACCGGCTCGGCAAGGTCGACGTGTTCTCCTACCGCAACCGCATCGGGCTGAGCTCGGCCGAGCTGGCGCGCGCGTTCCCGCCCAACGAGGATCCGCTCGACGCGGTGGTCACCGCGCTCACGGCGACCACGGGCCGCTGGCGCGACACCTACACCGACGAGGACGTGGCCCGCGCCCGCGGGCTGATGGAGGAGTTCGGCATCGCCTACCTCGAGGGCAAGCAGATGTTCAAGCTGTCCGAGGGCGAGCGCACGCGCGTGCTCATCTGCCGCGCGCTGATGGCCGACCCGGACCTGCTCATCCTCGACGAGCCGACCACCGGCCTGGACCTGGGCGGCCGCGAGCTCGCGCTGCGCGCGCTCAGCCGCATCGGCGCCGAGGACGTCGAGCGCACCGTGCTGCTGGTCACGCACCGCCTGGAGGAGATCCCCACCGGATTCGACCACGTGGCCGTCATGGGCCGCATGAGCGGCGACGAGGCCGACGCCTACCAGGCCAACGTGGCCGGCAACGACCCCTCGCCGGGCACCATCGTCTACACCGGAGACCTCGAGCACGGCCTCACCTCGGAGCGGCTGAGCGCGATCTTCGGCCTGCCGCTGTCCGTGACGCGCACGCAGGGGCGCTGGTCGGCGTTCGCCCGCGCCTGACGCCGGTCCGGTCGGACGCCGGAACCGTCCGTGACACGCCGTCGTTTCGGCTTGCCCGGGCCGCTCGCCTCACCATGGCGGGCGGCCCGGCCCGTTTCGGGCCGCCCCCTTGTGTAGCGTGGTGCGCACGTCTTCCGGCCCGTCGACGACGCCGCGGAGGGCGTGACCGCATGGGGACCTACCAGGGAGGAGGCGGGCGATGTTCCGCATCATGACACGCTATCTGCGCGCCTACAAGGGGCAGGTCGCCGCGCTGATGGTGTTCCAGATCGCGCAGGCGCTGCTGGCGCTGTACCTGCCGAACCTCAACGCCGACATCATCAACCGCGGCGTCGCCTCCGGCTCCAGCGCCGAGATCTACCGCTACGGCGCGATCATGCTGGGCTTCAGCGTGCTGCAGATCATCGCCGCGATCGTCGCCACGTACTTCTCGTCACGCCTGGCGATGCGGCTGGGCTACGAGGTGCGGCGCGACTACTTCAGGGCCGTGGAGGGCTTCTCGCTGCAGGAGGTGGAGCGGTTCTCCGCCGGCTCGCTGATCACCCGCGCGACCAACGACGTGCAGCAGGTCCAGATGATGTTCTACCAGGGCTTCGCCGTGATCCTGCAGGCGCCGATCATGTTCGTCGGCGGCATCGCGCTGGCGGTCCGCCAGGACGCGACGCTGACGTGGCTGCTGGTGGTCATCATCCCGGTCGTGCTCGTCGTGGCGCTGCTGCTCATGGGCCGCATGCGCCCGCTGTTCGGCCAGCTGCAGGAGCGGCTCGACAACCTCAACCGCATCGTGCGCGAGCAGATCACCGGCGTGCGCGTGATCCGCGCGTTCACCCGCGAACGCACCGAGGCCGAGCGCTTCGGGCGGGGCAATGCGGCGCTGCGCGACACGATGGTGGGCGTGGGCCGCCTGATGAGCCTGATGATGCCGCTGATGATGTTCATCATCAACTGCTCGAACATCGCGATCATGTGGTTCGGCGGGCTGCGCATCGACGCCGGCGGCATGCAGATCGGCAGTCTGCAGGCGTTCATCCAGTACCTCATGATGATCCTGATGAGCCTGATGATGGCGGCGATGATGTCGGTGATGATCCCGCGCGCCATGGTCTCGGCCAGGCGCATCAACGAGGTGTGCGACACGACCTCCTCGATCACCGCGCCCGAGCATCCGTACCATCCGACCGATCCCCGGGGCGTCGTGGAGTTCCGCCATGTCTCGTTCCGCTATCCGGGCGCCGAGGAGCCGGTGCTCGACGACGTGAGCTTCACCGTGCGGCCGGGCCGGACGCTGGCGATCATCGGCTCGACCGGCTCGGGCAAGTCGACCATCATCCGTCTGGCGCAGCGCATGTTCGACGCGACGCAGGGCCAGATCCTCGTCGACGGCCACGACGTGCGCGACTACGATCCGCACGAGCTCGCCGCGCTGTTCGGCACCGTGCCGCAGAAGGCGCTGCTGTTCAGCGGCACCGTCGCCTCGAACCTGCGGTTCGGCGACCGGAGCGCCGACGAGGCCGCGATGTGGCGGGCGCTGCGGATCGCGCAGTCCGACGGGTTCGTCAGGGAGCATCCCGACGGACTGGACGCGCCGGTGGCCCAGGGCGGCACGAACTTCTCCGGCGGCCAGCGCCAGCGCCTGTGCATCGCGCGCGCCATCATGCGCGACCCGAGGATCTTCACCTTCGACGACTCGTTCTCGGCGCTGGACTTCGCGACCGACCGCGCGCTGCGCGAGGCGCTCAGGCCGATCACCCGCGATGCGGCCGTCATCATCGTCGCGCAGCGCATCTCCACGGTGATGGACGCCGACGAGATCATCGTCATGGACAACGGGCGCATCGCCGGGCGCGGGCGCCATGAGGAGCTGCTGCGCGACTGCGCGACGTACCGCGAGATCGCGGATTCGCAGCTGAGGAACGGGGAGGTGGACTGATGCCCGGACACGGACAGGGACGCGGCGGGGCGCCGACCACGAGCAGGCCGCGCACGCATACGCTCAGGCGGCTGGTCGGCTATGTGCTGCAGGACCGGCTGCGCGTCGTCATCGTCATCGCCGCATGCGGCCTGGCCACCGTCACGATGGTGCTCGGCCCGTGGATCATGGGGCGGGCCACCAACGTGCTCTTCGAGGGCGTGATCTCGAAGATGCTGCCGGCGGGCGCCACCAAGCAGGAGGCCATCGCCGCGCTGGAGGCCAACGGCCAGGGCGACATGGTCGACATGGTCGCCTCGATGGACATCCGTCCGGGCGAGGGCGTGGACTTCGCCCGGGTCGCCATGATCCTCGGCGTCACCGCATGCGTGTTCGTGTGCACCGTGTGCCTGCGCTGGCTGCAGGGCTGGACGCTGACCCGGCTCGTGTCAAACGCGGTGTACCGCATGCGCCGCCAGATCGAGGACAAGCTCGACCGGCTGCCGCTGCGCTACTTCGACCGCGTGCCCCGCGGCGAGGTGATGAGCCGGACCACCAACGACGTCGACAACATCGGCCAGTCGCTGCAGCAGGTGCTCGGCGAGCTCATCTTCTCGCTGTTCTCGATCATCGGCACGGTGGCCATGATGCTCGCGCTCTCGCCGACGCTGCTGCTCATCTCGTTGATCGTGATCCCGTTCCTGCTGGGCGTCGCCTACCTGATTATCCGCAGGTCCCAGCCGTACTACGTCCGTCAGTGGAACGCGACCGGCACGGTGAACAGCCAGGTGGAGGAGATGTTCTCCGGGCACATGGTGATCCGCGCCTACGGCCAGGAGCAGGAGGCGATCGACGAGTTCGACCGGCGCAACCGCGAGCTGTACGACAGCTCGTTCATGGCCACGCTGATCTCCGGCGTCAACATGCCGGTGACGCAGTTCTTCGGCAATCTCAACTTCGTCATCGTGGTCGTGGTCGGCGGACTGAAGGTGCTCTCCGGCACGATGTCGCTCGGCGACCTGCAGGCGTTCTCGCAGTATTCGCGCCAGCTGTCGCAGCCGCTGGGCCAGCTCAGCTCGATGGCCACCATCCTGCAGAGCTCGCTGGCCTCCGCCGAACGCATCTTCGAGTTCCTCGACGAGGACGAGGAGGAGCCGGAGCGCGGGCATACGACCGACATCGAGGACGTGCGCGGCCTGGTCAGGTTCGAGCATGTGCGGTTCAGCTACGATCCGGACGAGCCGCTGATCGAGGACCTGTCGCTGGAGGCCCGGCCCGGGCAGACCGTCGCGATCGTCGGGCCGACCGGCGCGGGCAAGACCACGCTGGTGAACCTGCTCATGCGCTTCTACGAGATCCAGGGCGGCCGCATCACCATCGACGGCGTGGACACGCGCGACATGACCCGTCACGACCTGCGCCGGCATTTCGGCATGGTGCTGCAGGACACCTGGCTGTTCGACGGCACCATCCGCGACAACCTGCTGTACGGCCTGCACGAGGGCGACGCCATCGACGAGGACCGGATGGTCGAGGGGGCGCGGGCCTGCCACGTCGACGAGTTCGTGCGGCGTCTGCCCGACGGGTACGACACGGTGCTCAAGGACGACACCGCCGAGCTCAGCCAGGGCGAGCGCCAGCTGCTCACCATCTGCCGCGCGTTCCTGTCGGCGCCGGATATCCTCATTCTCGACGAGGCGACCAGCTCGGTCGACACCCGCACCGAAGTGCTCGTGCAGCAGGCGATGAACCGGCTGCGCAAGGGACGCACCAGCTTCGTCATCGCCCACCGGCTCTCCACCATCCGCGACGCGGATCTGATCCTCGTCGTCGACCACGGCTCGATCGTCGAACAGGGCACGCACGACGAACTGCTGGCCAGTGGCGGCGCCTACGCCGACCTGTACCACGCCCAGTTCGCCAACGGCGGTACCATCGATGAGGAATAGCCGAGGCCGCCGGCCATCGCACACCCAGAAAGGACGCATATGCGCACAGGTCCGCTGCAGGCGGGGGAGAAGGTCCAGTTCACCGACCGCCGGGGCAAGAAGATCACCGACCAGCTCGTGCCCGGCGGCACCACGCAGACCGAGCATGGGCTGATCCTGCACGACGCCGTCATCGGCGCCTCCGAGGGCAGCGTGACCGTGACGGTGAGCGCCAAACGGGAGTCGCAGATCAACGCCCGGCATCCCGAACGGGATTCCGGCAAGCCGTGGAAGGGCACGCGCGCCATCGGCGGATGGCAGTTCGCGGTCATGCGCCCGAGGCTCGCCGACTATGTGCTGTCGATGCCACGCGGCGCGCAGATCATGTATCCCAAGGACATCGCGCAGGTCATCCAGCTCGGCGACATCCGTTCGGGCATGTCGGTGCTGGAGTCCGGCGCCGGCTCCGGGGCCATGAGCCTCAACCTGCTGGACGCCGTGGGGGAGTCGGGCCGCCTGACCACGATCGAGATGCGCCCGGACTTCGCACGGGTGGCCGAGGCCAATGCGACCGTGTACTACGGCCGCCGCCCGGAGTGGTGGAATCTGCTGACCGGCGACTTCGACACCGTCGCCGCGGGGCTTGAGGCGCATTCCTTCGACCGGATCACGCTCGACATGCTCGACCCGTGGAACCGCCTCGAACAGGCGTACCGCGTCATCGCCCCGGGCGGCGTACTCGTGTGCTACGTGACGACGACCACGCAGATCAGCCGCCTGGCCGAGGCGCTGCGCGAGTCGTCGATTTGGACCGAGCCGGACATCCAGGAGACGATGGAGCGCAGCTGGAAGGCGCAGGGTCTGGCCGTGCGCCCCGACCACCAGATGATCGGACACACCGGGTTCCTGGTGGTCTCGCGCGCCATGGCCGAGGGGTTCGACGCGCTGCGCAAGCGCGAGCACGGCGCCAAGGACACGACCAGCGACATCGACGCCATGACGCCCGAGGAGCGCGCGGCGCAGCTGGAGGACCTCGAGCTGCGCGACATCTCCGACCGCAAGCTGCGCAAGGTGCTGCGCGACCTGGACCGTCAGGTCGCCGCGCTCGGCGCTGCGACCGCCGGCACGGATCCCGCCGGGGATGCACCGGCCGGCGGTACGGCCGCTGCCGAGGACCCAATGGTCGGTGGCGCGAATCCAGCCAAGTCCTCAACGGCCGGCGACGCCCCGGACGGCACGGGCGCGCCAACCGGGGGGAGCAGCCGGGAGGCCGAAGCCGGCGACGCCCCGGATGGCGTCGGCACGGCGGTGTGACCTGTGGCCGGGCACGGCGCCGCCGACATCCCGGTGCGGGCCCATGCAGCGGGACGGCGTCGCGTTCCGCGTCCGGGCGCGGCATCCCCTGCGGTCTCCCGCCATACGCGATGGATCGGACGTCATCGGGCGGAAGGCGCGGGGATGGTCCGGCGGCCGGCGACGTAGCCGCCGGCCGCCGGCTACCTGATTCGACGACGGACCGCGGCGCCGCCACGTCGGGGGCCGTCATCTGCGACAATGAAATCACAAGAACATACGTGAGGAGCGTGCATCATGGGCGTCAATCTCAAGAAGCTGTCGAAAACGGCGAAGGACTACCGGCACATCCTCATCATCATGAGGCACGGCAAGGCCGAGCCCATCGGGCAGGGCGGCGACCGGGACCGCGAACTGGCCGACAAGGGGCACAAGCAGGCGAAGAAGGTCGCCAAGGGGCTCGCCGAACTCAAGCTGGTCCCCGACCGCATCGCCTGCTCGGGCGCCGCACGCGCGCTGCAGACCTGCGAGCGGATGCTGAAGACCTTCGGCGACCATCCGAAGGTCGACTACCGCCAGAGCCTGTACGAGGGCGGTGTGCAGGCCGTGTTCGACGAGATCTCGCAGACCAAGGACAAGGTGCGCGTGCTCATGGTGCTCGGCCATGAGCCGACCGTGTCGATCAGCTGCCAGTGGCTGGCCTCCGAGGACTCCGACCCCTCGCTGCTCGACCTGCTCAATCTGGGGCTGTCGACCGCGGGCGTCGTGATCTTCGGCTCGGACGAGCCGTTCTCCAAGTGGCAGATCCGTTCCGGCAAGCTGCTCGCGGTCATCAACCCCAAGGATTTCGACTGAACGGCGTCGGAATCGCGCCGACCGGTTGATTGCTTGACCGATCAATCAACCGGTCGATCGAACGGTGCCGCTGATCCCGGTCGGGCGTCTCGGTACTCGGCTTGTGCATCAAGCGCCGCCGGTCCGGTCGGGCGATATGAATCCCGGCGCGACGTCCGCCGGGTCGACGCCGTCTGCCCCTTCATCCTTCATCGCGCGCCGTGGCGCGGTACGGTCCCTCCGACGCGCCTCATGGGCCGCGCGGTACCGTACCGTGGTACGGTACCCCAATAACAATGGCGGAATACCAACGATTCTGATTCCGTACCGTACCGTGGTACGGTACGGTGCACCCGGAATCGACTCCTGGAGGTTCTGTAATGTCTTGGGGCATGGTTGTCGGGTGTCTTGGGGCATGGTTTACTTCTGTCCTGGGTCATGGTTGACGGTTGGGGTGGGGGATGATGGGTTGGTAGTTGCGGGTGGGGTCGAGTGGCTGGTCG
>NZ_JAHBBD010000024.1 GCF_019331775.1 Bifidobacterium phasiani | reverse complement strand
AACAACGCATCCCCGTCGAACCTGTTAAACTCGCGTACAGGCCGTGAGACATCTTCGGTTATCTTCTTCACAACCAACCATGATGCCCCACGGCTCTCCCATCACACACACGAAAACCGGAAGAGCCGGTAAACCACCGGCGGAGCGCGGCGCATACACGGGGAGCAATGCCGGGATAACAAAAAACCCTCGCGCTTGCGAGGGTCCTTGGCTGGGGTGCCTGGACTCGAACCAAGAATGGCTGAACCAGAATCAGCTGTGTTGCCAATTACACCACACCCCAATTTGAGGGCGCTGCAGCTAACAGCTGCGTCGTCTTCGTACCCCCAACCGGATTTGAACCGGTGTTGGCGCCGTGAGAGGGCGTAGTCCTAGACCGCTAGACGATGGGGGCTCTGTTCTGTTTTCCGTTGCTCGCTGAGCGGCAACGAATGATTAATATACAGAGGTTCGCCGCCCTTTGCAAACCATCGGCGTGTCGCCCGGAATTCCGCCGTTTTCAGACATCGCTCAAAACGCGGCGAACAGGGCCGGCGGCCCGTTCCCGCCCGCAATCGACCGCGCATACCGCCCGAACGCGCCGAACCCGCCGTCGAACCGCCGCCGCGACCTGCGGCCGGATGCGCCGCCGGCCGACAAACGGCGAGGCCGCACGCCCGGCGTACCGGAACGTGCGGCCTCGCGCTTCTCTTTGCCTTCCCTCACCCCGGGAACAAGCCGTCACAGGTGGGCGCGCAGGCCCTCCAGACGGGCCAGGGAGACGTCCTTGCCGACGATCTCCATCGACTCGAACAGCGGCGGGGACACGCGCCGGCCCGACATGGCCACGCGCACCGGGCCGTAGGCCAGGCGCGGCTTGTAGCCGCCGTCCTCCACCAGCGCCTTGTCGAGCAGCGCGTGCAGCGGCTCGGCCGTCCACTCGGCCTCGTCCACGCCGCGCAGCGCCTCGATCGCCTTGTCGAGCACGTCGCCGGCGGAGTCCTTGAGCTGCTTGCGCGCGTCGGCGTCGGGCTCGATGTAGCCCTCCTGCGACAGCAGCGAGCCGACCATGCCGGAGACCTCGCCGAGCAGGCGCACGCGCGGCTGGACCAGCGGCGCGGCGGCGGTCAGCACCTCGCGCTCGCGGTCGGTCAGCGCCTCCCACGCGTCGGCGGAGACCACGCCGTCGCGATGCAGGTACGGCACGGCGCGGCGCAGGAAATCGTCGGCGTCGAGCATGCGGATGTGCTCGGCGTTGATCGAGATCGCCTTGTCGAGGTCGAAGTGGGCCGGGTTGGCCTTGACGTCGCGCACATCGAACTTCTCGACCATCTCGGCCATCGAGAACACGTCGCGGTCCGGGGCGATCGACCAGCCGAGCAGCGCCAGGTAGTTGAGCAGGCCCTCGGGGATGAAGCCGTTCTCGCGGTGCAGGAACAGGTTCGACTCCGGGTCGCGCTTCGAAAGCTTCTTCTTGCCCTCGCCCATGACGTACGGCATGTGGCCGAACACCGGCATCTCCTTGGCGACGCCGAGCTCCATCAGGTAGCGGTACAGCACGATCTGGCGCGGGGTGGAGCTCAGCAGGTCCTCGCCGCGCAGCACCACGTTGATGCCCATCATCGCGTCGTCGACCGGGTTGGTCAGCGTGTACAGCGGGTCGCCGTTCGGGCGCACGATCACGTAGTCGGGCACCGAACCGGCCTTGAACTCGATGCGGCCGCGGATCAGGTCGTCGAACACGATGTCCTCGTCGGGCATGCGGATGCGCAGCGCGGGCCGGCGGCCCTCGGCGCGGAACGCGGCCTTCTGCTCCTCGGTCAGGTCGCGGTCGTAGCCGTCGTAGCCGAACTCGGCCGGGCGGCCGGCGGCCAGGTTGCGCTCCTTGATCTCGTCGGGGGTCGAGTAGGACTCGTAGGCGTAGCCGGCCTCGAGCAGGCGCGCGGCTACGTCGCGGTAGATCCCCGAACGCTCGGACTGACGGTAGGGGCCGTTGGGGCCGCCGACCTCCACGCCCTCGTCCCAGTCGAGGCCGAGCCAGCGCAGGGACTCGAGGATCTGCTCGTAGCTCTCCTCCGAGTCGCGGGCGGCGTCGGTGTCCTCGATGCGGAACACGAAGGTGCCGCCGGTGTGGCGGGCCTCGGCCCAGTTGAACAGGGCGGTGCGGACCATGCCGACATGCGGCGTGCCGGTCGGGGACGGGCAGAAACGCACCCGCACGTTCGCGGGCAGTTCGGGCTTTTCTGTAGTAGCTTCAGTCATAGGCTCCATTGTGCCTCGCGCGAGGGACGCACGGCGCGGCCCGCACCGGCGTCCGCGGCGAGCGCGGTCGCGCCGCCGGACGGTCGCGATGCGCGGCGAGACGGACGACTCGGCGCCCGGACGGCGGACGACTCGGCGGGCGGATGACAGGCGGCGCGGCGGGCGACAGGCGGACCGCGCGACGGACGGCACGTTGCGGGGCGCGAACGGCACGAAACGGCACGGCAGAAAGGAAACGAGGCATGACGGTCGCGTACAAGGGCGACATCCTGTACACCCCCACCCCCGAACGGTTCGCGGTGATCGAGGACGGCTACGTCCTGGTCGGCGACGACGGCAGGGTCGTCGACGTGACCGGGTCGTTGCCGTCCGATGCACCCGTCGTTTCGCCGCACCCGACGGCGGACGGCAGCGATGGCCGTTTCGGCATGGTACACGAGAATGCGGCGAAACGCGACTTTGACACCACGGCGGGTCCGGGGCACCGGCCGGGAGACGCTCCGGCGAGCGGCGCCGAAGACGGCCCGGAACGCGGGTCGGCGGACGGTCCGGCGACCGGCCGGGAGAACGGCCCGCGGGCCGTCACCGTCGTGGACCGCACGGGCTGCCTGATCATCCCGGGGTTCAACGACCTGCACGTCCACGCGCCGCAGCTGCCGATGGCCGGTCTGGGATTCGACCACGAGCTGCTGCCGTGGCTGGAGCGCTACACGTTTCGCGCGGAGGCCAGATACGCCGACATCGACCTCGCCGACCGCTGGTACCGGCGCTTCGTCAACCGGATGTGGCGGGTCGGCACGCTGCGCTTCAGCGCCTTCGCCACGCTGCACGACGATGCGACGCTGCGGCTGATGGAGCTGTGCCAGCGCTCCGGGCTGCGCCCGATGGTCGGCAAGGTCAACATGGACCGCAACGCGCCGGACTACCTGATCGAGGACACCGACGCCAGCCTCGCCGGCACCGAGGCGCTGGTGCGCCGCTCGCGCGAGCTGACGCCGGACGTCGGGTTCGTCGTCACGCCGCGCTTCGTGCCCTCGACGACCCCGGCGCTGATGCGCGGGCTCGGCAAGCTGGTGGCGCGCTACGGGCTGCCGGTGCAGTCGCATCTCGACGAGAACCGCGACGAGATCACCTGGGTGCGTGAACTGCACCCCGACATCCCCACGTACGCCGAGGTGTACGAGCGGTACGGGCTGATGCCCGAGGGCCGCACGATCATGGCGCACTGCATCTGGCTGACCGACCGCGAGCGCGCCCTGTTGCGCGAGCGTCGGGTGAGGCTCGCGCACTGCGCGCAGTCGAACGCCGATCTGCGCAGCGGCATCATGCCGGTGCGCCGCGACCTCGAGGCCGGGCTCGACGTGACGATCGCCAGCGACGTGGCGGGCAGCCACGAGCCGCATATGACCCGGCACATCGTGCAGTCGATCGAGGTCTCGAAGCTCAAGACCTTCGAGGCCGGGCACGAGGACGACCGGCCGCTGCGCCTGTCCGAGGCGTTCCACATGGCGACCAAGGCGCCGGGCGCGTTCTTCGGCCGGGTCGGCTCGTTCGAACCGGGCTTCGAGTTCGACGCGCTGGTGGTCCGGCGCGAGGACTCGCCGCTCGACCTGTCGCCCGAGGAGCGGCTGGAGCGGTTCGTCTACACCGGCGACGACCGCGACATCCTCGAACGCTACGTCGCGGGACGGCTCGTGCCGGAGCCGTTCCCCGAGCGGTAGCGTCGGCGGGCGGGCGGCGCGTACCGCGCCATGTTCGGCGCGCGGCGGCCGGCGGCCGGTCCGGCCCGGTCCAACGGATGACGGCAGGCGCCTGCGCGACGCATACCGCGCAAGGCGGCCCGGCGCGACGCGCCGGCGCACGGCGTCGGCGAGCGCCCGGGAGCGCGTATCATCCCGCGTCGCCGCCGGCGCACGACGCGCGGCGACGCCGGCGGCGGCTATACTGGGGTGTCGTTCGCGCGGTTGGTGGCAGCAGCCGTGCCACACATCGGAACATACGAGCATCCGCACGGGCCGCGGCCCGTCCAGCGCGCGCCGTCCGGGCGGACCGGGCCGCCGCGCGGCAGGGACGGCCGGACCGCCCGGCGGGATGCGGGTCCGGTGCGTCGCGCGGGCTCCTCACCTTCCCGCCTCCGCCGCACCGGGCCGGCCACGATCGCGTAACCGCGCGGAAGGCAAGGTGACGAACATGAGGTTGAGGACACGGATTCTGGCGGCGGCCGCGGCGGCCGCGCTGACATTGACGGCGGGCGCCTGCGCGGGGTCGGGCGGCGACGCCGACGGCCCGGACGGCGCGTCGGTCACGTTCATGCTGGACTGGACCCCGAACACGAACCACATCGGCCTGTACGTGGCCGAGGCGCTCGGCTACTTCGACGACGAGGACGTCGACGTGACGATCCTGCCGACCGCGCAGGCCGGCGCGGAGACGTCGGTGGAGAACGGCGTGGCCGATCTGGGGTTCACGACGCTGAGCAACGTCGCCGCGTTCGACGCGCAGGGCGCGGACCTGCGGATGGTGTTCGACCTGACGCAGAAGCCGGTCGCCCGCTGGTGCGCGCTCGCCTCGCGCACCGACATCGCCACGCCGAAGGACTTCGACGGCAAGACCTTCGTCAGCTTCGGCTCGGCCGAGCAGACCGCCGTGCTGCGGCAGATGATCCGCACCGCCGGCGGCGAGGGCGAGTTCGAGACGGCCACGGCGGGCACGAACACGTTCCAGGCGCTGACCAACGGCCAGGGCGACTTCGGGGGCTTCTACGTGACCTGGGAGGGCGTGGAAAGCGAGCTGAACGGCCCGGCGCTGCAGTGCTTCGTCGCCTCGGACTGGGGCGTGCCCGGCAATCCCGACCAGCTCGGCTTCGCGGCGAACGCCTCCTGGCTGGCCGACGACGCGAACGCCGACGCGCTGCGCCGGTTCCTCGCGGCGGCGCGGCGCGGCTACGACTACGCGCTGGCGCACCCCGACGAGGCCGCCGACATCCTGGTCGAGCAGGCCGGCGAGGCGCAGCTCGACGCCGGGCTGGTGCGCGCCTCGATGCGCGAGATCGTCGACGGGCGGTACTGGACGACGGACGACGCGGCCGCCGTGCCGGGCACCGTGGATTTCGCGGCGGCGCAGGACTACATCAACTTCCTGTACGGGAACGGCACGTACGTCGACGCCGACGGCGACCCGCTGGACGCGGCCCCGCAGGCCGAGCGGCTGGCGACCAACGACTACGTCGCCGCGGATGCGAGCGCGGACGCGGGCGCGGCCCCGTCCGAGGACGCGGACTGATCGGACGGCGTCACCGGAGGGCATCATGACATCGACACGTACGGCATCGTGGTGGCGGCGCCTTCTGCCGCCGGTCGTCACGGTGGGCGCGCTGCTCGCCGTCTGGGAGGCGGCGGTGCGGCTCGGCGGCATCCCGGAGCGCACGCTCGCCGCGCCGAGCCAGGTCGTCGCGGCGATGGCGCGCACCTGGCCCGAGCTCATGGACGCGGCCGCCATCACCACCGCCGAGACGCTGGGCGGGTTCCTCATCGCCATCGTGGCGGGCGTGCTCATCGGCGTCGGGCTGCACGTCTCGGCGACGCTGTACCGGGCGGTCAACCCGCTGCTCGTCGCGGCGCAGACGATCCCGCTGATCACGATCGCCCCGCTGTTCGTCATCTGGTTCGGGTTCGAGCCGGTCGGCAAGGTCGTGCTCGTCGCCGTGCTGGCCGTGTTCCCCATCGCCACGCAGACCGTACGCGGGCTCGCCGCGGTGCCGCGCTTCTACGAGGACGTGGCGCTGACCTGCGGGGCGACCCGGACATGGACGCTGTGGCACGTCACGTTGCGCGTGGCCGCCCGGCAGATCTTCGGCGGCATCCGCATCGCGGCCGCCTACGTGTTCGGCACCGCGGTGACCGCCGAGTACCTGGGCGCGGTCAACGGCCTGGGCATCTGGCTGCAGGCGGCGTTCAACTCGTTCCGCACGCCGCTGATCTTCGCCGCCGCCGTGGTCGTCGTCGCCGAGACCGCGATCCTGCTGGGGCTGACGACCCTGGCCGAGCGGCTGCTGCTCGGCGACGACGACACGCTGGCGCTGGGCTCCGACGGGCAGTAGCCGGCGGCGGGGCCGGGCAGAACAGGCCCCCGGCTGAGCGCGCGGCGGGACGGAGGGCGTCAGAGCAACCCGGCCAGACCGTGGTCCTTGCCGTCGCGTGCGAAGACCGGCATACTGTCCAACGGGGCGGCGACGGTGACATCCTGTCCACCCGCATAGACGGCTCCATCGCGCAGGTCGGCCCAGAGCACCGATCCGTCGCCCGGCAACGTCACGGAACGCGAACTGGCGTCAGGCTCCACGACGGGAGCCACCAGCAGATCGGGGCCGAACATGTACTCGTCGGCCACATCCGCCACATCCGGATCGTCCGGGAACTCGTAGAACAGCGCGCGCACCAGCGGCTGCCCGTCGGAGTGCGCCGAGGCGAACAGCTCCCTCGTGTATGGCCGCATCGCCTCGCGCAGCCTGATGAACTTGACCAGGATGCGCTCCACCTCCTCGCCCATGCTCCACGGCTCGTTCTCCACGCCGGACTGCGCGCGCCGCGAGCCGTCCGCGGCGGCGACCTGCTCCTTCATCGTGCCATCGGGCCGCAGGCCGGAGCGGTCGCCGTGGTTGCGCATGACCGGCAGGAAGCACGAGAACTGGGCCCACCGCAGGAACAGCTCGCGGTATGACTCCGCGTCGATGTCACCGTCGTGGAAGCCGCCCATGTCGGTGGTGAACCAGGGGATGCCGGCCATGCCCATGTGGATCGCGCAGGTGATCTGCGCCCTGAGGTCCGCGAAGCTCGACCCGACGTCGCCGCTCCACACGAGTGCGCCGTAGCGCTGGGAACCGGCCCAGGCGCAGCGGGTGAGGTTGACGATGTCGCCGCGGCGCCCCTCGGCCAGCAGCCCTTCGTAGAAGCCGCGGTTGTATTCGACCGGATAGATGTTGGCGACCTGCTGGCTCGGCCCGGCCCAGTACCGATGGTTCTCGAAATCGTAGGTGCCGTATTCGGGCTCGGCCTCGTCCAGCCAGTACGCGTCCACGCCGGCGGCGGCGTAGTTCCTGCGGCACAGGTCCCATACGTAGCCGCGGGCCTCCGGGTTGGTCGCGTCATAGAACTGACTGGGCCCCTCGAACATCATGCCGATGTCTTCGCCGCGATCGGTGCCCACCAGCAGGTTGCGCCCCCGCATGTCCACGTAGTGCTCGGATTCTAGACTGATCTGCGGCCACACCGACACCATGACCTTGATGCCCATGGCATGCAGCTCGTCGCACATGGCCTTCGGATCCGGCCAGAACTCCTCCTCGAACCGGAAATCGCCCATATGCGGCCAGTGGAAGAAGTCGATGACAATCAGGTCCAGCGGGATGCCACGGCGCCGGAACTCCCGCGCCACGTCCAGCACCTGCTTCTGGTTCCAGTACCGCAGCTTGCACTGCCAGAACCCCAGGCCCCATTCCGGCATGTCCGGCGCATGACCGGTCGCGTCCGCATAGTGCGCCATGATCGCGGCCGGACCGCCGACCGTCACCCAGTAGTCGAGCTGCCGGGCCGACTCCGCGACCCATCGTGTGCCGTTGCGAGAGAAGGTCGCGCGGCCGATGGCGGGATTGTTCCACAGGAAGCCGTAGCCGGCCGACGAGACCACGAACGGCACCGAGGCCTGCGAGTTGCGATGCGCGAGCTCGAACGAGGAGCCCTTCAGGTCGAGCACGTCCTGCTGGTACTCGCCCATGCCGTACAGGTGCTCGTCACGGGGCGCGTCGAACGACGCCGTGATCCGGTGGTCGCCGCCGATATGCCCCTCGTAGCAGCGCGCCCTGATGTTCAGGGACCCTCCGTGCGACACCTCCTCGAACAGCAGGGTGCCATCGGCCTTGTGGAAGCTCAGACGGCAGCGGTACTCCTCGTAGCCGCTGGCGCCGTTGGGGGCGTGCTCCGCGCATGCGCGGACGATCAGCCCTCCGTTGGCGAGTTCGGCGGCGGAGCCGTCCTCGGCGATCGCGACGCGCACTCCGTCCGGCATGGGGCATGGCTGGAGTGCGTAGTCCGGCCCGTCTGGCTCGTGCATCATCGCCGCGCGCACACGCACCGAGTCGGTGCCCCACGGCTCGATGCGAAGATATTCGCCTCCGCCCGTCCAGATCAGGGCGGCATCGATGTTGCGGAAAAAGTTCATGGTTGTCCTTGTGTCATTGTCGGTCCGTGTTGTGCCGCCGTCGCACGGGCGGGCCGGTCGGCGGCGGTTCCTGCGCGTCGCCGCGACGTCAGTCCTTGATCGCGCCGGCGGTGACGCCGGCGGCCACATACCGCTGCGCCACGATGAGCAGCAGCGCGGTCGGGATTGAGGCCACGACGGCCGTGGCCATCAGTGGCCCCCATTCCTGGTTCTGCGCGCCGATGTAGTCGTAGATGCCCATGGTGATCGGCCGGAGCCTGCCGCCGCCGGCGTCGAGCGTGGACGCGAACATGAAGTCACTCCATGCCCACAGGAATGCGAACAGCGATGTGGTCACGACCGCGTTGCGGGACAGTGGGACCACGATCCTGGCAAAGATGCACCAGTTCGACGCGCCGTCGATGCGCGCGGCCTCGATCAGCGAGGACGGCATGCCGGACATGAACGAGGTCAGCAGCATCACCGCGAACGGCACCGCGATGGTCGAGTCGGCGAGGATCAGACCGGGGATCGTGTCGAGCAGTCCGAGTGCGGTGAAGATCTGGTAGAAGCCCAGCGCCATGACCACGGCGGGGATCATCTGGGCGACCACCAGCAGGAAGTTCACCGTCCTTGCGCCGCCAAGCCTGAGTATGGCGATGGCATATGCGGCGGGCAGCGCGATGACCAGCGTGACCAGCACGCAGCTGAGGGCGACGACCAGCGAGGTGCCCAGATAGGGCATCTGGTCGGTGAACACGCGCTGGAAGTTCTCCAGCGTGAACGCCTTCGGATACAGGTCGCCGGACCGGATGGCGGAGCGCTCGGTGAACGCGATGTTGACCATCCAATACACGGGGAACAGCATGATGAGGGTCAGGACGACGCCGATGAGCGTCTTCCACCATGTCGAACGGTGTGCCATGGCCTACCTCCCCTCCTCGTCCCGCCGCTGCGCCCACAGATAGACGAACGCGAACGCCAACGCAATGACCATGAGGATCGTGCCGACGACCGAAGCCTCGGAGTACCTGATCGTGGAGGAATGCCCCTTGCCGAAGGCCATCGCGTACGCCCACGTGGCCAGGGTCTGCGACGAGCCGGATCCCTGGGTCATGATCCAGATGATGTCGACGGTCTTGAGCGTGTACACGAAGCCGAGCAGCAGCGTGATCATCGTGACGGGCCGCAACAGGGGGAACGTGATCCGCCAGAACCGCTGCCACGCGTTGCATCCGTCCAAGGCGGCCGCCTCGTACAGGTCCGTGCTGATGTTCTGCAGGCCGGAGTACAGGATGACCAGGTTGAACGGGATCCCCAGCCAGATGTTGGCGATGATCACGGCCCACAGCGAATGGTCGGCCTGGAGCCACCACACCGGATCGATGCCGAAGACCCCGATGATCCTGTTGATGATGCCGTTGTCCGCGTCCATCATCCACTGCCATGTGGTGCCCGAGATCATCGGGGGCAGCAGCCACGGCACGAGGAACGCGCCGCGCAGCACGCCCGAGAGTCGGAAGTTCTGGTTAAAGAACACCGCAAGGGCCAGACCGATGGAATATTGGCACACGATGGACAGCACCACGAAGATCAGCGTCTGTCGCAGCGTGTTCCAGAACGTCGGGTCAGCCAGCACCTCCCCGTACACGTCGAGCCCGGCGAAGGGGGCGTCGCCGGTGACGAAGGTACGACGAGTGAAGCGGTGGAGGCTCATCGACATGTTCTGGGCCAGCGGGGCCACGTAGAACACGACGATGTAGATGATGAGCGGGGCCGCGAACCCCAGGGCCGCCCACGTAGTCGGCCTGATGCGCCGAGACCGGCGCCGGGCGTCGGCGTGCGTCGGCGCGGACGCTGTTGCGCTTGTCATATCGGTATTCACCTCGCTTTGAACGGATACGGCCCGGTCATCGGTGCCGGCGAGGGACGGGCTCGCCGCCCCTCGCCGGCTTTCCCCATGTGGGCCGGCGTTGCGAACGTTCAGGAGTTGAGCGCTGCCTGCAGGTTTTCGGACAGCGTGGCCGAGATGGTCTCGTATTCCAGACCGACGTCGGTGGTGCGGCCCCGGGCACCCTCGACGGATTCGACCCACGGGGCCCATAGGCCGTTCTCCCTGACCTGGGTCTCGCGCGCCGTCTTCGTGGCGGCGAGGTAGCCAATGGTCTCGTTGGTCCTGGCCAGGTTCTCGCCGCTCGTCAGGCAGGTGATGACACTGGCCGCGGCCTCGGTCTTCTCCGCATTCGCGGTCTTGTGGTAGGGCAGCGTGGCGAACTCCCCGCCGGTAGCCACCGGCGCGACGCCGCCGTCCTTGGCCGGGATCGGAATCATGCCGAAGCCGTGTTCACGGGCCGCAGCGGCCTGCCAGGATCCGTTCTCGGCGAACCCGTACTCGCCGGTGAGCATCAGATCCCATGAAGCGGATTGGTTGTCCGTGGTGGCGGACTTCGGCGCCCAGCCGTTCCGGATCCACCCGGAGACCAGAGCCTGCGCATCCTCGGCCGCCTGGGATTCGGGCTCAGAGAGGTCGCCGCCGGCGCCCCAGAACCACGGCAGGAACTGGAATACACCTTCCTCGCCGGTGATGCCGGAGAAGGTGATGCCCTTGGCTCCGGAATCCACGACCTTGCCGATGGCGGCGTTCAGGGAGTCCCAGTCGGTGATCGAGGCCGGATCCACCCCGGCCGAGTCCAAGACCTCGGGATTATAGTACAGGCCCAAGGCGTTGGAGCCGAACGCCAGCCCGTATTGCACGCCATCCACAATGCCGGGGCCCTCGATGTTCTCATCGAACCCATCGACGTCGACGCCGGCCGTCGCAAGATCCGTGACCAGTCCGGAATCCACGGCCGTGGGCATGAACGGATTGTCCAGGACAGCGACATCGGGCGCGTTGTCGGCCTTGACCGCGGTGGTCAGGCTGTTGAGCACATCGTTCTGCGGCATGCCCTGACGCTTGATCGTGTATCCCTCGGGGGCGCAGTCGACGACCCACTCATGCCAATCCGATCCTTCGGCGTATTGCGGATACGGATCCCAGAACTCAATGACCTTGTCGTCCACGCCGGCGGAACCGCCGGTTCCGCCGCACGCCGCCAGCGACACCGCCGCGACGATGGCCGCTCCGGCCGCCAGGGTCCGGGAAAAGCGACTCGATTCCATCTTGTCTCCTTTGCTGCCTTGCGTCCGCGCCGTCGCGAAACGCCTGTGCCAAATCCAAGGGCGGTCCTTGCCCCTGACCTATATTATTTAACCGGTTCAAAAACACTATAGCACCGAAACAGCAATTATGTTCAACGATTTGATTTAACCGGTTCAAATCATGTAGTTCATCGGCGTGTCGTACACCGCGCCGCATTCCCGTCTACCGGCCGCCGGATCGTTCAGTCCTCGTGCGCCGCACGCACCGATCCCCGGACATGCATCGGCTGATCCAGCAGCTCGACGCGCGCCGACATCTCGGGATCGCCGATGCGCTCGACCAGTCGATCCACCGTATGCGAAGCGACGGCATCCACGTCGATACCGACCGAATCGAAGGGAATCTGCATCCCCTCGCCCAATTGGTCGGGCATGACCGTCACCACCGAGAGATCCGCGGGCACCCGAATCCCCGTCCGTTCAAACGCCTGCGGGGCCCCCACCACGGCGGCGTCGTTGTGGATCACCATCGCGGTGGCCGACGGGCAGTCACGCAACGCCCGCGGAATCACCTCCGAGGCGCCAAGCGTAGCGTCATGGGCATAGACCGCACCGACGCGCAACCCCCGCATTGCACACGCCTCCATCAGCGAAGCGCGAAACCGCACGGCGTAGTTCAGCTTCCGCTCGTACACCGCCTCCGGCCACCCGATGAACAGAATCGACCTGTGCCCGTGGTCGTACAGCCGTTCCACCAGAGAGACGGCCGCCGCCTCGAAGTTCGAATCGACAACGTCCACCCCCTGCGAATCGGCGGGAGAACCGAGCATCACCGCCGGGATTCCTGATTCCTTGAGCGCGCCGACCCGGGCGTCGCCGATGAGCACGTCCAGCACCACGACCCCGTCAACCCGTCGGCTCAGCGCCGCCGACCTGATGGCCTCGACCCCGTCGTCGCCGGTGAGCAACATCGTGTCGTACCCGTGACGCCGCGCCGCCGCAGCGATGCCGTACAGGTACGCGCCGGCGGACAGATCGAAGCACGCGCCGTTGTTGCGGAACGACGTGACCACGCCGATGGCATTGGTCTTGGCCGTCGACAGCGCACGCGCCGTGTGGTTCACCGAATAGCCCAGCTTTTCCATCGCCGCGCGCACCTTGGCGGCCGTCTTCTCCGAGATCAGGGAGCTGCCCGAAACAACGTACGACACAGTGGCCTTGGACACGCCGGCCTCCCGGGCGACATCTCTCATCGTCACCATAACGTTCGCTCCTTCACTCCTCTCGACGAACACGATACTGAAACGGTTCAATACATACCATCAACCGAAGGCACCAGACCGCGTCGTCCCGCCCTCTGACATTACGGTACCATCCCATGCCCGCATCATGGCGGCAGAGGCCGCCCCGCCAGCCGCACAATGTGCCAACCTGTTGAGAGAATGGGAGGGCGAAACCATCCCACGAAAGGGGAGAACATTGACCGACCCGCAACAGCACGGCCAGGTGCCCGAGTACGGCGCCTACGCCAACCAGCCCGTCCCGCAGAATCCGCAGGCGGACGCACGGCCCGGCTCCGGCGCGCAGCCGGGGGCTCCGCAGCCGAACGTCCCGCAGTACGCCCAGCCGGCCCCGGCCGCCGCGCCGGAGGACCGGTACACCCAGCAGCCCGCGGCCGGCGCAGCGGGCGTCCCGCAGTACGCCGCCCAGACCTCCCAGACCGCACAGACCACGCCGACCACGCCGCAGCCGAATCCGGCGACGCCGCAGTACGGCCAGTACGCCCAGCAGCCGGCCGGCGCGCACGGCTGGCAGCAGCCCGCCGACCCGTACGGCCAGGCCCCGCAGTACGGCGCTCCCCTGCCGCAGGGCGTGCCCGGCTATGCGCCCGGCGACCCCTCGGTCGGCGTCCCGACCATCGACCGGCCCTACTACCGCTGCCCGTTCGGCACGGCCATCGCCCGCTTCTTCCAGAAGTACCTCGTGTTCACCGGCCGCGCGTCGAAAAGCGAGTTCTGGTGGATCATCCTGTTCTTCGTGCTGTGCGGCATCGCCCTGTCGATCCTGAGCTCCGCGCTGTCGTTCGTCTCCGACGACATGCCCACGATCCTCAGCACGCTGTGGACGCTGGCCACCATCGTGCCGTTCATCGCGCTGGGCATCCGACGGCTGCACGACACCAACAAATCCGGATGGTGGCTGCTCCTGCCCGGCATCCCGTACGTGATCACCCAGATCCTCGACATCGTCGTCCTCAGCAGGGCGATCGACGACCTCGGCGCGCTCGCGTTCATCGGCGCGAACGGCGACACCGAGATGATGACGCGGCAGATCGTCGAGGCGGCGCAGTTCTACGTCGTCCCCGGTATCATCGGCACCGTGTGCGGCCTGGTCTACCTGATCTCCGGGCTCGTGCTGATGCTCGGGGCCACGAACCCGGCCGGCGCGCGCTTCGACCGCTGACGCGACGCGCCTCCGCCCGCCGTGGCGGCGACGTGGACATGCCGCGTCGTCGTCACGGCGTTTGCCCGATAATGAATGCGTCATCCGATTGATCGAAAGGGAGAAGCAAGATGTCCGACAGCAATCCGTTCACCGGAACGGGCGGCCAGAACGGCCAGGGCGACCAGCCCGCACCGCAGTACGGCGCCGGCGAGACCCCGCGGTACGACGCGCCCGCCGGTCAGCCCGCGAACCCGTACGGCACCCCGCAGTACAACGCCCCGCAATACGGCGCCCCGCAATACAGCAGCCCGCAGTACGCCCAGCAGCCCCAGCAGGGCCAGCAGCCGTCCGGCAACCCGTTCACGCAGCCGTACGCCGGCGCCGCGCCGTCGTATACGGGCGGCAGCGACAACGGCGCAGGCAACGAGCCGCCGCTGTGGATGCCGTGGTACGGCATCTCGTTCGGCAACGCCGTCGTCCGGTTCTTCAAGAAGTACGCGGTCTTCTCGGGCCGCGCCTCCCGCGGCGAGTACTGGTGGGTGTTCCTGTTCATGTTCCTGGTGAGCTTCGCGTTCAACCTGCTCCGCGAGATCACCGACGGCGGGTTCTTCTCGCTGCTGAACACGCTCTGGTCGCTGGCGACCGTCGTGCCGATGCTGGCGTTGAGCGTGCGCCGTCTGCACGACACCGACAAGCCGGGACCGTGGCTGCTGCTGCCGTACGGCCTGATCATGCTCGGCTTCGTGCTGGCGGCGTTCGGCGGTGCGTCGGTCGTGTACTCCGCCATGTACTCGACCTACTACGGCTACTACAACGGCGGCATGGGCGGTTCCGCGGCGATGTCGTTCATCGGCCTGCTGCTGGTCGTGGTCGGGTGCGTGCTCGACATCGTGCTGTTCGCCATGGCGAGCAAGCCCGAGGGCGCCCGGTTCGACAGGCCCGAGGGCGGCGCGCCGTACGCCGGGGCCAACGCCTATGCGGCGGCGAACCAGCGGAATCCGTACCAGCAGCCCCAGCAGCCGTACCAGCCGAACGGCTACGCCGGCTACCAGGCGCCGGGCGCGGCGCCCCAGGGCACGACCGGCGCGCAGGGTGCCGGATACCAGGGAGGCTACGGCCAGCCGACGTACGCCCAGCCGGCGTATGGGCAGCCGACCTACGGGCAGGGGTATGCCCAGCAGCCCTCCCAGCCCGCGCAACCGACACAGCCTGCGCAGCCCGCGCAGTACCAGGAGCCGCAGCAGCCGGCCGAGGACGGCGGCCAGTCGCCCTACGGCGACGCCCGGGCCTGACGCCCGAACCTGAAACACAAAACTGAAACCAGGCCCTGGCGCTCCGGCGTCAGGGCCTATCCATGCCGGATGTGCGGCGACGAGCGGGCTCAACCGACGCCCCGACGGCAAGGCCCGTCTACACCGGGGTATGGCGACAGCAGAGCATCTACACCGGGGTGTGACGACAGCAGGGCACATCTATACCGAGGGTATGACGACAGCAAGGCCCATCTATACCGGGGGTATGACGACAGCCGGCCCGTCTGATGCCCCGACGGCAGGCTCCATTCTTCCCAGTTCAGTCGCTAACGTCGGTTTTGGTTGATAAACAACGAGACGACTGCGTTTTAGCAGACGCTGGGCGATCCCCAACGTCGGTTCGGTAGCACACGTGCCGCCGCAAGTGCTACCGAACCGACGCCTAGGTGGAAGGCGACCGCCGTCCGCACGGCATGCCCACACAAGACGCCTGCACAGCACAACCGCACGGCACGTCCGCACGGCATGCCCACACAACACACACGCACAGCACGACCGTGCAAGACGCACGTGGGGCAACGGCAACCAATGGGACACGAGCGCCCACGACAGCATAGCGCGCCCACGACAGCACAGCGCGCCCGCGGTAAGACGCATACGCAGCACACCCACGCGGCACGCACACACAAACGCCCGGAACCACGGTGACCTCATCGACGCTGCCATCGCCCGCACGGCACGCACGCACAAGACGACCACGCAGCACGCCCGCACAACACGCACACGCAACACGACCGCACAGCACACCCGCGCAACATGCCCGCACAGCACACTCACACAAGACGCACGCACAGCACGACCGCCCAACACGCCGTGCGCCCGCATAAGCGGCCTTCAACCCGGAGACGGCGCCCGGACGCCCAAGCTGATACCCGAATTCCACGGTATCTGCACTAGATGTGGCGGATATGGCCCCCTGCAGACACCCAACTGCATTAGGTGAGGCACCAAAACCCGGCCATCCGGAGTACGACTGGCGGAATACCGCCACGGATACTCCGACTATCCCCCATCGGATGCCTCACCTAACGCAGTTGGGTGTCCGCACACCCGCATATCCGCTACACATAATCGATATAGTCGCCGCATCGCCGACGAAAACGCGCGCATCCCGACCGCTCGGGATGCGCGCGTTCGGTCCCACCACGCCCTCATACGGGATCCAGGCCCGTTTCCGCCATATGCCGCGGCCCGCTGCCGCGGACGGCCCGACCGGCGGCAAAGGCCGATCGACAACGATGACGGCGGTCGGCTCCCCGGCCGCCGTGCGAAATCAGGAACGGATCCGCCGAATGCGAGCGGACGCCCGAGCATGGGCGGCCGGCGCACGACGCCCCGGGCACATCCACGGCCGTGGACGGCCGTATGCCGCACAGCCCGCGCCAATCCCCTGCCCGGAACGGATCCGGGCGTTCACAGCTCGACGGTCTCCTTGTTCGGATCGTCCTTGACGTGGGCGAACTTGGCGGCGAGCGCCTCCTTGTTCTTGCGCTCGTCCTCCTCCTTGGCGCGCTTCTTCGCCTCGACCGGGTCCCACAGCACGTCGTCGCGGTGCCGCGCCCACTCGGCGGCGGCCAGCGGCGCCAGCGCGGCCGCGAACGCGACGGCCGGGTCCTCCGCCGACGCGCGGGCGTCCAGCATCGCGCGGACGTCCCCGACGCCCATGCAGACGCGCGGCACCGACAGCCGCTCGCCCAGCTCGTTGGCGTACAGCAGCACCGGCAGCGTGCGGGCCGCCGCGTCCCCGCCGTCGCACAGCAGCGCGACCAGCGCGTCGCCCGCCACGATGACCAGCGCGAAGCGGCGCGCGATCTCGTCCGCATCGTCCGACGGGGGCACGCGCCCCTCGTCCACGGCCTGCGGCGCGATCCGCGCCCCGACCGCGTCCAGGACCGCGCGGACCCCGGCGAGCGTCGTCTCGTCCGCATGGACCTCCAGCGCGTCCATCGCGTCGAGCACCAGACGCACGTCGCCGGTCTCGGAGTAGTCGGCCATCGCGTCGTAGGTGTCGTTCGCGGTCAGCAGCGCGTCGACGATCCGCTGCGGCCGGCCCGGGATCTCGTCCGCGCCCTCGTACACGTACTCCGCGTCGGGCACGGTCACGTCCTCGCCGGTCATCAGCGCGGCCATGGTGCGGGTGATGCGCACCTGCAGGTTCTCCGCGTACTTCGCGTCGTTGTCCATGCGCGCGGCGTCGGTCAGCGGCCACAGCGCGATCAGCCCGGCGGCGGCGACGGCGGCCTCGCGGACGGCGGGCAGCGCCGCGATCCGTCCGATCAGCGCATCATCCAGTTCGAAGGTCATGTCAGCTCCTTTGCGACCCTGCGTGTTCCCTTATCCATTGTGCCCCTATCTGACGCCGGCCGCGGGGTCGACATAGGTGATGCTCATCACGTTCCCGGTCGCGCAGTCGTAGGTGATCGACGTGATCGAGGCGAGCGCGGTGTGCCGCAGCAGCATGTTGTGCTCCGGGTGCCCGGTCTCCAGCAGATGCCGGTACGACCAGATCGGCGACTCGTGGCTGACGACGACGATCTGCTCGCCCTGGTGCTCGCGCACCTTCTCGGCGGCGAACCGCGAGACGCGGTCGGCGATCTGCCGGTAGCTCTCGCCCCAGCTGGGGCGCCACAGGTTCGTGACCAGCCTCCAGTTGCCGTTGCGCCACAGCGCGCCCTCGCCGTGGCCGATGCGCGTGCCGCGGAAGTCGTTGCCGGCCTCGATGACGCGCCGGTCGGTGACCAGCTCCAGCGCGTCCTGTCCGCGGTCGGCGCGGACCCGGTTGAGCGCGTCGAGGATCTCCTGCGCGGTCTCGCGGGTGCGGTCGAGCGGCGAGGAGTAGACCGCGCCGACCGTGTTCATCTGCGGGCTGGCGGCGATGTAGCGGGCGGTGGCCTGCGCCATGCGGCGGCCGCGCTCGGACAGGTGGAAGCCGGGCAACCGCTCGTACAGGATGTGGTCGGGGTTGTGTACCTCGCCGTGGCGGACGAAGTGGATGGTGGTCGCGGGCATGGCCGGTCTCCTTGTCTGGTCGTGTCGGCGTCGGCCCGCGCGCCGGGCCGCGGCGCCGGCCGTCCGGGGCCGTCTCCGCGGCCGTCGTTCGGGCCGCGCCAGGCGGCTGCGCGACGGCCGGGCGACGCCGTGTGAACAATCGGTTACCACGACCCAATCTACAGCGTGTCGCCTATAGGACAACGTTAGACTTGCTGTGTTTCCATAAGTGAACCCCAAGGCATTCGAACGGCTCCGCCGTGCGCGCCGCGGAGGCGCGTCCCCGCCGCGCCGCGCGTCCGCGGAACGGCACCGCCTGACGGCACAGCACCGCCGGCACAGCGATTCTCGGTATTCTCCCCGGCGATTCCCCGATTCCCAGCCAGCCACGCACGTCGGCCCTCGTATGCCCGTATGCCCGGAGACGGGCGCGTCAACCGCCCGCCGTGACGCAAAACGACGGGACCCACGCCAACCGTGAGCAGAAAGGAGCGGCCATGGCCTCCCAAGTCATCGCCGGCGTCAAGGACGTCGGCAGCCGTGTGTTCGGCGGATACGCCGAACTGCTACGAATCCCCCACACCGCCCGGTACGCCGTCGGCGCGGTGATCGCCTGCATGCCGTTCCCGATGGTCGGCATGACGATCACGATCTCCGTGCAGCACTACTACGGCAACTACTCGCTGGCCGGCGCGCTGACCGCCGTGCAGGCGATCGCGCTGGCCGTCGCCAGCCCGATGCTGGGCAAGCTCGTCGACAAGTTCGGCCAGCGCCAGGTCTCGATCCCGACGATCATCGTGTGGATGGTCGCCGCGTTCTCGCTGGTGACGGCGATCACCTCGCACGCGCCGGAATGGGTGCTGTTCTGCATCGTGCCGTTCCTGGCCGCGATTCCGCCGTGGGGCGCGATGAGCCGCAGCCGCTGGACGCACCTGCTCAAGGGCCACCCAGAGAAGACGAACCAGGCGCTGAGCCTGTGCGGCGTGTTCGACGAGTGCATGTGGGTCGTCGGCAACCCGCTGGCCTCGACGCTGGCGGTCATCTCCGGCGCGCTGTCGTTCTCCTTCACCGGGCTGTGCGTGCTGGTCGGCGCCCTGATGTTCCTCACCGAGCTGTCGACCGAGCCGAAGTCGCAGACCCAGCTGGCGCGCGAGGCCGGCATGACCCGCGCCGAGTACCGCGCGCAGATGGCGGCCAAGGCGGCGGCGCTGCGCGGCCGCGAGGAGGCGCGCGAGGCCGGCAGGGGCGGCGCGGGCAAGGCCTCGATCCTGAGCGCCGGCCTGATCGCCGTGTGCATCACCTGGTTCTCGCTGGGCGCGTTCCAGTCGGCCACCTCGATCTCGATCATCGCGTTCGCCACCGAGCAGGACATGAAGCAGTACACGGGCTTCGTGTTCGCCTGCTTCTCGTTCAGCTCGATGATCGGCGCGCTCGTCTACGGCGCGAAGCACTGGCGGATCCCGCTGTGGAAGCGCTTCTACTTCTGCCTGGCGGTGGTCAACATCGGCATCGGCTCGTTCATGTTCGCCAACCACCTGTGGGTGATCATGGTCATCTACCTGGTGATCGGCGTGTGCCAGGCCCCGACGTGGGTCAACGGCAACCAGCTGATGCTGCACCTGGTGCCGCCGACGCGGTTCACCGAGGGCATGGCGTGGATGAGCGCGATGAACGCCATCGGTTCGTCGGTCGGCTCGGCGATCGCCGGCCAGTTCATCGACCGCTTCGGCTCTCACGGCGGGTTCGTGGTGGTGACGGTGCTGGCGCTGACGTCGCTGGCGATCGCGTTCATCGGCTTCCGGCAGATCAAGGCGAGCACCGAGACGCCCGAACTCACCGAGCTCGAGCCCTGATCCCCGCCCCGTTACGAAGAAACGGCGCACGTCCGATATCGGACGTGCGCCGTTGTCGTATGCTGTATGCCCGTATGCCTACCGTCGGGGCGGCGCTACCGGGGCCAGCCCTTGGGGGTGTGCTCCAGCGACCACACGCCGAGGCGGTGGGAGAAGCTGTCGCGCCACTTCTCCTCCAGCTGCTCGGGCGTCAGGCGATTGTCCGCGCGCTTGAGGCGGTTCATCGCGTTGGTGTGCGTATCGTCGAGCAGCCACTTGCGGATCACGAAGTTCCAGACGGCCACGACCACGGTGGCCACAACCTTGCCGATGTTGGTGCGCAGCAGGTACTCCGCGTGCTGTGAGACGAACGCGTCGTGGTTCATGCCGTAGGTGGACAGCCAGATGATGGCCGCGTTCATGAACAGGCCGATCACCGAGGCGCCGACGAAGATCAGGATCTCCATCCAGCGGGCCATGTCCTCGCGGTGCTTGAACACGAACTTCATGCTGGCCAGGTAGTTGAACACCAGCGACACCAGGAACGAGATCGTGCTGGCGGCGACGTTGTGCATGTGGAACACGCCGACCAGGATGTTGAGCACGCCGAAATCGATCACCGCGGCGACGACGCCCACCACGCCGAACTTCATAAGCTGTTCAATCAGTTTTCTCACATCCGCCCATTTAACTCGCAGTCGCTGACCACGGTCCGGGGCCCGGCAAACGCACACCGTTCCCACGCATCGCCGCGGTTCCCTGCCGGCGAGCGCCCGCGCCTGCGGATAGACTGGCCTTGAGACGCGCCCCGCCGCGCGCCCGCACGCGGGCGGCGACGGTCCGGCGCGCAGGCGGTACAACCAAGGAGGTCATCATGCCCGTCATCCACACCCACGTCTCCGTGCCCACCACCCCCGAGCAGCGCGAGGCCCTGAAGACCGCCTACGGCAAGGCGATCACCGCGGTGCCCGGCAAGTCCGAGGGCTGGCTGATGTGCCCGTTCGAGGACAACATGCCGATCTACTTCGGCGGCGACGACTCCAAGCCCGCCGCGTACGTGGAGGTCAACGTCTTCGGGTCCTCCGTGCCCGGCTCGGCGTGGGAGCGGCTGACCGCGTCGATCATGGCCGCGCTGGAGCAGGAGCTCGGCATCCCGCAGGACCGCACGTACATCCGCTACACGGCCACCACCGACTGGGGGTGGAACGGCGGCAACTTCTAGCCGAGGTCGGGCCGGGCGACCGCCGTCGGACGGCCCGACCGGCCCCGGAGCACGCAAGGCCCCGGTTCACAGGATCCGCCTGTCTGATCCTGTGAACCGGGGCCTTGTGCGTTTCTCTCGTCGAATCCGCGGCATACCGCGAACCGGCCGAACAGCGTTGTGCGTATTTTGAGCGTTTTCGGTTCACAGGATCCGTCCGTCGGATCCCGTGAACCGGCCCCGCCGGGCGCGGCGGCCCGGGAGCCCGGGCGCTCAGACGATCTTCGGCATCGGCGTGGTCAGCGACGTCGTCAGGTTGACGTGCACCACGCCGGCGCCCGCGTGGACCTCGACCTTCTTCAGCGTCACCGTGCGCTCGTCCTCGGGCCGCGTGTCGTCGTCGGTCATCGTGGCCGGGGACTTCACCGCCACGACGGCCAGGTCGTCGATGGCGATGCCCGCCTCGCGGCACAGCTCGCGCGCGGCGACCAGCGACTCGGTGAACCCGTCCTTGAGCAGGACGCGGTCCTCCGGCACGCCGTAGGCGCTTTTGGCGATCCACTTGACGTTCTCCACCAGCTCCATGCCCTTGCGGCTGTGGAACTGCGCGGCCGACGAGGACTGCCCCAGCGCCGCCACGAAGCCGTCGAGCTGCGGGGCCAGCGCCTCGCCGCCGTCGCGGAACAGGTTGCCGACGATCGGCTCGCGGAAGTCGAGCTCGGCGGCGGTCGCCCTGAGCGAGTCGACCTGGTCGTCCTCGCCCTCCCACAGGTTGATCAGCGGGAAGGTCGGGATGTCGTAGTTCTCCAGGCGCTGCACGTGGAACGGGTAGCGCCACGACAGGGACGGGTCGTCGCGCCAGGTCGAGGCGCGGGTCACGACCACCGCGGCGGACGGCCACTGCGCGCCGTACTCGCGGCAGGCGATGTCCAGCCACTTCTGCGCACCCGCGTCGGCGCCGTAGCCGGCCTCGACGACGACCACGTCGTGCAGCGCGCACGCCATCTCGACGGCGACCAGCGTGGGGATGCCGAGCGAGACGTTGGCGAACGGGCCGCCGTGCACGTAGACCGGCGAGCCGTTCAGCGTCTCGGTCAGGGCGGGCTTGACCGCGTCGGCCAGCATGTTGGTGATGCGCCACAGGTCGATGAACTCGCCGAAGGCCACCGGCTTGCCGTCCTTGGTGCCGGCGATCATCGCGGCGACGCGGCGGCCGATCTCGTCCATCGAGCGCGAGAGCACCACGATCTGCATGAGCTCGCAGGTCGGGGTGAGCACCACGCGCTCGGGCACGTCGTTCTTGCCGCGGTCCACGGCGATCTGGCGCAGCGAGCGCGAGGGCACCTCGGAGACGCGCGGCACCAGGATCGTGTCGAGGCGGCCCTCGTCGACGGCCTTCTCCGCGAAGGAGACCAGCAGGTTCTGCGCGGCTGCGATCGCCGCCATCTCGCCGCACAGGCCCCAGTCGATGAGTTCGGGGTGGGTCAGCGACGCCTTGCCGCCGCCCGACGCGCCGCCCTTGGAGCCAGCGGCGGTGATGCCCATGCTCGGCTGGCGCAGCACGGCCGCCGCATCGATGCCGCGCGCGTTGAGCGCGTCGATCAGCGCGATCGTCGTCGTGGTCTTGCCCTCGCCGCGGCTGGCCTTGAGCGGGGTGTCCGCCGTGACGAGCACGACCTTGCCGTGCTTGCGCGGCGCGTCCGGATTGGACTTCAGATAGTCGAGGTACCCGAACGCGTCGATCTTCCTGACCAGGCCGTACTGGCTGGTGAACTCTTCGATTCCGGTCATTGCCGTCCTTTCGTACAGTTGCACTACTCAGACTACCGCCCGCCTAGGAACGGCGCGGGCCCGCCTCCCCCGAGACAGGGGGCGGGCCCGCGGGTGCGCCGGAACACGGCGCGGTCCGGCGCCGAACCGGTTCGACTCCGACCGATGCCGATCAGAAGTCGGAACGGTTGAAACCGTTCCTCATCTTCATGCTCGTCGTGTACAGCACGGAGTCGAGCAGCCGGTCGGTCTCGTCCTTGAGCCAATCGGCCAGGCGCCCGTTGGCCTCGGTCAGCCGGGCGCGCACCTCGTCGTTGCGCACCGCGGCGACGATGCCGTCGGGATCCATCGGCTGCACGTCGGCGGCGTCCTCGTCGGGCCCGACGCCCTCGACCTCGCACAGCGCGGCGACCTCGCGGTCGGTGTCGGCGATCATGCGGTGGCCCATCGCGCCGGTCTTCTGCTGGTAGCGCTCGACGGCGTTGGCCGTGTCCGCGAACGCGGCGTCGCACAGCGCGGCGATGACGCGGTTCTCCCAGTAGAAGTTCTCGGTGGTCACGCGGGTGGTGGTGTCCTCGAGGTACTTCGGGGTCGCGTCGACGTTCGCATAGAACGGCATCAGCGTGTTGAACGGGTTCGAGCCGTAGGCGAGCCACTGCACCGCGCGGATGGCCTGCGGGCGGTACGGGCGGATCTGCATGACCGCCAGCTGGCTCTGTCGGTTGATGCCGATCGTGCGGAACATGCGGCGCGTGCGCTCGTCGCCGAGCGTGCCGTACGGGTCGTACGGCGTGCCCTGGTAGTGCGAGCTGAGCACGTACTTGACGTCCTCGATCGTGATCTTGCGCTCCGGCTGGCGGGCCCACGGGATGTCGTCGCTGGTCGGCTTGTGGTCGGCGTCGGGGCCGTCCCAGACCTCGTCGTACGGGTTGAGGCAGCGCTGCATGTACCAGGCGCGCGGCGTGTTGTACACGTGGTCGGAGTCGGAGTGCGAGCCGAAGGCGTCGCGCGGGTTGAACGGGCTGGCCGGCTCCACCGCCAGGTCGAGGTGGTTGGCCTCGATCCACTCGCCGAGGTCGGCCGAGCACATGTGGTCCACCTGCTCGCCGAGCGCGTCGTCGAGGTCGAACTCGTCGATGCCCAGCTGGTTCGGCATCGTCACGTACGCCTCGTCGGGCACGCGGCGGGCGATCCAGTGGTGCCCGCCGACCGTCTCCAGCCACCAGATCTCGTCGACGTCGGAGAACGCGACGCCGTTCATCTCGTAGGTGCCATACTCCTCCAGCAGCGCGCCGAGGCGCTCGACGCCCTCGCGCGCGGTCCGGATGTACGGCAGCACGATGGTCAGGAAGTCCTCCTCGCCGATGCCGCCGGGGACCTCGGGCTCGTAGCCCTCCTCGCCCTCGCGGCCCTTGGCCGGGCGCAGCTCGACGAACGGGTCGGCGCCCAGCACGCGCTCGTTGGTGGTCAGGGTCTCGGTGGCGCTCATCGCCACGTTGGCCTCGTTGACGCCCGCCTCGCCCCAGACGCCCTCCTTGAGGTCGGCGTTCGGCACCGCGGTGTAGCGCATCGGATCGTCGGGCAGGTCGATCTCGACGTGGCTCAGGACGCTGCGGTAGCGCCGCGGCTGCTCCTCGGGCGTGACGACGACGAAGCGCTTCGGGCAGAACTCTCCGTTGGCCGAGTCCTCGTTGCGGGCGATGATGGTGGAGCCGTCGTAGCTGGCGTCCTTGCCGACCAGAATCGTGGTGCAGGCCATGCTTACCTTGTTTCCTTTCGATGTGACTGTCCCCGTCGCCGGGGTGACGGCGGCCGCGCCGTCGGAATGCGAACCGACACGATTCTAGACCACCGCGCGGCGGCACGGGCGCGGGGTTTCGCGCTCAGGCCCGGCCGGTCAGGAAGATGCCGCCCTGGTCCGGGGTCTCGCCGCACGCGCGCAGCGCATGGTTGAGCTCGTTGAGCCAGAACCCCTGGTTCAGTCCGGGCAGCGGCCTGGCGGTGGCCCACACGTGCAGGTAGTACTCGTGGTCGCGGTCCGGCGGGTTCGGCCCGTTGTAGCGCATCGTGACCGACGGGTCGGTCTCGCCGACGAAGCGCGAGGCCGCCGAGGTGCGCCCCTGCACGGCCTCGGGGACCATCGCCGGCATCTGCCGGGAGAAGTCCGGCGGGACCTGCAGCGCACGCGAGTCGTTGAAGTCGTACATCAGCGCGTCGGCCGGCAGGTTGGCCACCGACCAGTGGATCCACTCGAACCCGCACACGGGGATCGAGTCGGGATCGACGAACTCCCAGTGCAGGTAGTGGTACCGCGACCTGTCGAAGTCCTCGATGTAGAAGGGGAACGACACCACCGGGGTGCCGTTGGTCTTGTACTCCGGATCCGCCGCCTTGGCGAACACGTCCGGGATCTCGGTGAAATCGGCTGTGATTCTCATAGGTCCAGTATGCCCCGCCCGGCGCCGTTTGTCTTCGATCGTCCCGGCGTTCGGTCGGGGTGTCGGGCAGGTCCGGCGCCGGGCGGGCGGGAGGACATCGGCCGGTCAGTCCGGTAAGACGTCCGGACGGTCGGATATCGGCTGACCGGTCGGGTGTCGGACCAGGCAGACAGGCCGGGCGGTCGGCAAGGTGGCCAGGCGGCAGGTGTCGGGCCAGGTGGACGAGCAGGCTGACCGACCGGCAGTGCATCGGGCCGGCCGTGAGGGCGACACGCCGACCGTCGTCGCAGGCTTTGGTGGATGGTCCGCGGACAAGGGCGGAATGCCGCCATTCCCCGCAGACCATCCGTCAAAGCCTGCGGGACGCCGACCACCGGACCGACCATGACCACCAGCCCACGGATCATCCCGCCACAACCCACAGCCGCAACCACGGCACAGATCACCCGGCCACAGCCTACAGCAGCCCAGCCGTCCGGCCACAGCCTCAGCAGCCCACCACGACCACGACCATCCGGCCAACCACCAGACGCCGGCCACAGCCATTGCCCGCCGGCAACGGAAAAACGGGCGCCCGGCAAGACCGGACGCCCGTCGGCAACTGGGAGGAAGGAACGTCGTGTGGGAGGGGGCGGCCCTTACTCGGCCGGGTGGTAGAAGTCGCCGTTCAGCGCGGCCGCGGCCCTGGCCCGCGCCTCCTCGAGCGTGACCTCGGCCAGCGAGGCGCGCACGTCGTCGAGGGCCACCGGGGTCATCGACAGCGAGTTGACGCCCAGGCCGGCCAGCACGACCGCCAGGTCCGGATCGGCCGCGGCCTCGCCGCACACGCCGACCGGCATGCCGTGGGCGTTGCCGGCGTCGGCGATCATCTTGATCGCGCGCAGCACCGCCGGATGCCAGGCGGTCTGGTAGGCGGCGACCGAGCCGAGCGTGCGGTCGGCGGCCATCGTGTACTGGGTCAGGTCGTTGGTGCCGATCGAGACGAAGTCGGCGACCTGCGCGACCTTGTCGGCCACCAGCGCGATCGAGGGCACCTCGGCCATCACGCCGACCTTCTTCAGGCCGTAGGACTTGCCGAGCTCGACGAAGTACGCGGCCTCGTGCTCGTCGGCGACCATCGGCACCATGACCCACAGGTCGGCCTCGGTCTGGGCGTCGGCGGCGGCGAGGGCCTTGAGCTGGCCGTCCATGACCGGCATGTGCTCGCGGAGCGTGCGCAGGCCGCGCAGGCCGAGCGCGGGGTTCGGCTCGTCCTCGGGGGTCAGGAACGGCAGCGGCTTGTCGGCGCCGGCGTCGAGCATGCGGATGACGACCTTGCGGCCGGGGAAGCGCGCGAGCAGCTTCGCGTAGGCCGCGGTCTGCTCCTCGATGCTCGGCGGCTCCTCGTTGCCCAGGAACAGGAATTCGGTGCGGAACAGGCCCACGCCCTCGGCGCCGTGCTCGAGCGCCGGGTCGGCGTCCTCGGGCTTGCCGACGTTGGCGAGCAGCGGGATGCGCGTGCCGTCCTTGAGCATGCCCGGCTTGCCGCGCAGCTCCTTGGCCTTGGCCGCCTTGGCCTTGGCGGCCGCCGCGGCGAGGATCTGGTCGTCGCTCGGGTCGGAGACGACCATGCCGTTGGCGGCGTCCACGATGACGGTGGTGCCGTCGGCCAGGCCGGCCGCCTCGGCGGCGGAGACGACGGCCACGATGCCGCGGGCGCGCGCCAGGATGGCGGTATGGCTGGTCGGGCCGCCCTGGCTGGTGACGATGGCGAGGGTCTTGTCGAGGTCGAGGGCGGAGGCGTCGGCGGGCGAGAGGTCCTCGGCGACGAGCACGAACGGCTTGTCGCTGACCGGGACGCCGGGCGCGGGCACGCCCATGAGGTCGGCGATGACGCGCTGGCCGACGTCGTGCAGGTCGGCGGCGCGCTCGGCCTGGTAGCCGCCGATGGCCTTGAAGACCTCCTCGACGGCGGCGAAGCCCTCGAACACCGCGCGCTCGGCGGTCTTGCCCTGCTCGATCAGCGTCTTGATGGACTCGGCGAGCGAGGGGTCGGAGGCGAACATCGCGATCGCCTGGAGGATCGGGGCGGCCTGCTTGGCGCCCTCGTCGCCCTGGGCGGCGGCCTCGGCGCGGCGGTTGAGGTCCTCGTTGACGAGCGCCATCGACGCGGTGACGCGCTCGATCTCGGACTCGGCGGTCACGCCGTGCGCGCGGGGCGTGTCGCTCGGCTCGTCCAGCGGGGCTGCCATGCGGATGACCGGGCCGACCGCCACGCCGCGACCGATGCCAACACCCTTGATTTCCATGTGATCCTCCTTGTCTGCCGTCCGCCGATGGACGACGCTGCACATACCCACGCCATCGCGGGTAAATCTTTTCTGATTGACTGTCAGTATACACCCGAAAATTGGCTTTGCAACTTTGGTAAACGTTTGCTCATTTCGGGCGTTTCCTGTGCTATAGTGAACACCACGGGGCACGCCGGACGGCCGGCTCGGCCCCATCGGCAGCACATGTACCCAACGACGCAAAGGAGTGTCACATGGCAATCGCAACACGCACCGCAGTCATCAACGACCCCGTCGGCATCCACGCCCGCCCGGCCGCGCAGTTCGCGCAGGCCGCCAACGCCTCCGGCTGCAAGGTCACCATCTCGAAGACCCCGGGCGCCGCGGGCGTGCCGGCCAGCAGCATCCTGTCGATCATGGGCCTGGGCATCAAGCAGGGCGACACGATCGAGATCGTGATCGACGGCGACAACGCCGAGACCGTGGCCGACGAGCTCGTCGCCACGCTGATCAAGGCCGAGTGACCTGGCGCGCGCATCCGCCCCGAACGGACGGCGGCGCGCCCTCCCCAACCGCCCTTCCGGACACCGACGGGGGCGCCGCGCGCATGGACGGCGGCGCCCCCGCCCGCGTTCCGGCCGCCGTCCGCGCACGCGAACCCGCCGCCCGCACCGCGGGGTAACGCTATCCTGTTAAGTGAACCGGCCATCGAACGCGATCGACCTTCCGCCCCGGCCCGTCGACGCCGCCGGCGCGACACCGCACGCCACCACCGCAACGGAGGAACCATGCCAGCACGGACGACCGCATCGGGCAACGGCAGCTCGATCACCGACGTCGCCGCGCTCGCCGAGGTCTCCACGGCCACCGTCTCGCGCGTGCTGTCCGGGCGGCGCACCAAGGACGACGACATCGCCCGCCGCGTGCGCGCGGCCGCCCGCAAGCTCAACTATTCGGTGAACTACGCCGCCAGCTCGCTGCGCAGCGACGTGACCAACACCATCGGCCTGCTCATCCCCTCGGCCACCGACCATTTCAGCGCGCGGCTGCTCGACGTCCTGGAACCGGTCGTCGACACCGAGCACCGGCAGCTGCTGCTCGCCATCGGCGGCACCCAGCAGCTGCAGGCCGACCGCATCGCCTCGCTGGCCGCGCGGCACGTCGACGGGCTGATCGTGGTCGCCGCCTCCGGCGTGGACCTCGCCCCGACGCTCGAGCGCTTCGCCGAGGACGTCCCGATCGTGCAGGTCGGCGGCCGGCGGCGCTCCTTCCACTCCAGCATGGTCTCGATCGACGAGAACGCCGCGATGCAGATGGCGATCGGGCATCTGGCCGAACGCGGCGCCCGCTCGATCGCCTACCTGGCCGGTAAGGAGATCTCCTTCGAGTCGGCCGAGCTGTTCGCGCTGTTCCACACGCAGCTGCGCTCGTTCGGGCTGACGACGCACACCAGCTGGAACCAGTTCGGCGACCGCAGCGTGCAGCGCGGCTACCAGTGCGCGATGCGGCTGTTCGGCGGGCCGGACGTGCCCCGGCTCGGCCGCCCGGACGCGCTGCTGTGCGAGGACGACTCGATCGCGTTCGGCGCGATGATGGCGCTGCGCACGCTGGGACTCGACGTGCCCGGCGACGTCAAGGTCGTCGGCTACAACGACTCGTCGATCGCCAGCGCCGCGATGCCGACGATCACCTCGGTCCGACCGCCGTTCGACCAGATCGTCGCCGAGGCGCTGCGGCTGATCGCGCTCGGCCCCGAGCACCCCACGCACGTCTCGATGCCCCCGGAGCTCATCGTGCGCGGGTCCACCGCCGCATAGACGGTCCACGCGCACGCCGCCCGCCCGACCCGCACACGCACACGTGCCGCCGCACGCACGTCGCAGGCCGTTCCACGCGCGTCCCGTCGCACACGCCCCCTCCGCGCACGCCGGCCCACGACAAGGCGGGGCCCTCGGCACGTCCACGCCGAGGGCCCCGCCCCAATCACGTCGGCGGGATCCCGCATCCCGCCGACGTCCTATCGCCGCATCCTGCGGACCGCGACGGCGCCGAGGCCGCCGGCCGCAACCAGCGCCAGCATCCCGAGGGCGACGACGCCGAACGCGGCGCCCGTGACGGGCAGGCCGTCCTTCGCCACGGCCGCGGGCGAACCGCCCTTCGCCACGGCCGCGGACCCCTTGGAATCCGTCTGTCCGGCGGCGCCCCCCGCCCCGGCGGACGCCGGGGCGCCCTCCACGGTGTACTCCACCGTGACCTCCGAGGACACGCCGTAGCGGTCGGTCACCTTGTAGGTCACGGCGTACACGCCCGGCTTGGACGTGTCGACCGAGCCGCTCACCACGGTCACGTTCGCCGGGTCGATGGCCGCGCCGTCGGCGTCCGTGAACGACGTGGCGCGCAGCGGGTCGAAGGCCGAGCCGGCGGCGACGGCGACCGCGGCCGACCTGGCGGCCGGCGCGTTGCGCACCGTGACGGCGCGCGTGAAGGTCCGGGTGATGCCGGCGGCGTCGGTCACGGTGTAGGTCAGCGGGTACGTGCCGGGCCGGGTCGTGTCGACGGTGCCGGTCACGTCGGCGGCGGTCAGCTCGATCGGGTTGCCGTCGGCGTCGGCGGCGCTCACGCCGGCGAGCGGGTCGAAGGTCGAGCCGGCGGCGACGGCGAGGTCCTGAGCGCCGTCCACGACCGGCCTCGCGGCGACCTTCACGGCGACGGTCCTGCGGGAGGCGCCGTGCCCGCCGTCGACCACGGTGTAGACGACCTTGTAGGTGCCGGGCACGTCGGGGTTCACGGTGTTCTCGGCCACCTGGATGGCCGGGGTCAGGTCGCCGTCCTCCTTGTCGGTGGCGCTGACGCCGGCGAGCGGGTCGAACTCGTCGCCCTGGGCGATCGTGAGGTCCCTGGCGTCGATGGTCGGGATGGCGTTGCCGATCGTCCACATCTCGATGTCGTAGGGCTCGGCGGCGTTCAGGAAGATCGGGCCGCTGTACGGCTTGCCGGCGGCGCCCCAGGCGGTGCCGGCCATGAAGGAGTTCTTCACGCGGATCTGCTTGGTGATGCCGTAGTAGGTGCCGTCGTCGGCCTGGATGTAGTGGTCGTAGACGTCGTCGCCGAGACCGAAGCGGCTGCCGGTGTAGTCGAGGAACGAGCCGGCCTCGTCGTCGGGGACCGCGCCGCTGTAGGTGGTGGTCACGAAGCGGTCGTTGTCCGGGGCGAACGTCGCCTCGCCGTCGGTGTTCATCGCGGCGAGGATCTCGTCGAGGGTGCGGTTGGTGCCGTCCTTCTGCGGGTAGACATGGACCGTCCAGTTCGCGATGCGGCCCGCGTCGTCGGCCGATGCGACCGGGGCGAACGAGAACATCGCCAGCGCGACCGCGGCGACGGTCGCGACGGCGCCCAGCTTGGAGCGTCGCATGGTGCTTCCTTTCCTGAAAAATCTCAAAATTATGCATAGTCTACGGATTTGTTCAGGCGACGCACAACGGACGATGCCCCCGCCGGGCCGCGGCGCGGCGCCGGGACCGTGCGGCGGGCGCGCGGCCGCGGGATGCGGGGCGGACGCCGGCCCGGCCCCCGACGCGACGGCGCCACGCGCCGGGTCGCCGCAGGGAGCGAGCCGCGGGTCGGACGCCCCGAATAAGCCACCCGCCCCGAGTCGCATGCGTCGGTCCGGCGCGTCGGTCCGGCGACGGCCGCGATCCGTGCCGCCGCGCCATGACGGCATGGGGGATGGGGGCGGCGCGGATCAGACGCCGGGGCGCCGGCGGGTGGCGACGTCCTGGAACTGGAAGTAGTCGGGCCGGTGCCGCGACTGGGTGTATTCGAACTGGATGCCGTTGTCGTCGTAGGTCTGCCCGGTGATCACGGCGAGGCAGTTGTAGCCGTTGAGGTCGAGGTAGCGGCGGTCGAGCGCGGTGGCGCGCTCGACGGTCAGCGTGCGCTTGCTGGTGGTGATGGTGACGCCCAGCTCCCGCTCCAGGTAGTCGTACACCGAGCGTTCGGCGATCCGCGGGGTCAGACCCGTGGCGATCGACGTCCGGAAGTAGTTGTGGTCCAGGATCAGCGGCTTGCCCTCGAGCACGCGCAGGCGCTGGATGTAATACAGCCGCTCCCCCTCGGGGAATCCGGTGCGCGCCGCGGTCCGGGCGTCGGCGATGAGCTCGCGGAACTCGAGCACCCTGGTCTGCGCGCTCATGTGGTTGCGGGCGACGGACTCCTTGAACGACTCGATGCCGCCGACCGTGAACGCGGCCTGCGTGGCCGGACGGTAGATGTTGCGCACGCCGCGGCCGTGCATCGGCTGGACGTAGCCGTCGGCGGTGAGCTGGGCGAGCGCGCGGCGCACGGTGTTGCGCGAGCAGTCGTATTCGGCGGCGAGCGCGTTCTCGCTCGGCAGCATCGACTGGTAGGCGTAGACGTCCTGCTCGATCTTCTCCTTGAGGTCGCGGTAGATCTCGTCGTACTTCGCCTTCGGCATGCGCAGCTCCATCTTGTTCAAACGTGTGCGTCCATTGTACGGCCGACGGCGGCGGCCACGGGCGCCATGGGCGGCTCGGCCCTCCCCGACACGCCGTTGACATGTTCAAACAAGTTTCCTATACTTGTTTAAACAAGCGATGGATCACTGGGGACGCACGCAAGGCAACGCCGCCGGAGAGACACCGTGGGCAGCGCGGACCCACCCGACGCTGCCGCCCACCGAGCAAGGAAGCCACGGAAAGGAAAGGACATGGGCAAATACGAAGGCGACGCCCGTCGCCTGCTGGAGCTCATCGGAGGCAGGGAGAACATCAAGGCGGTCACCCACTGCATGACGCGCATGCGCTTCGTGCTGATCGACCCCAAGAAGTCGGACGAGAAGCAGATCGAGGCCATCCCGGCCGTCAAGGGCACGTTCACCCAGGCCGGGCAGTACCAGGTCATCATCGGCAACGACGTGGCCGAATTCTACAAGGACTTCACGGCACTGGCCGGCATCGAGGGCGTGAGCAAGGACGAGGTCAAGGCCGCCGCCAAGACCAACCAGAACGTCGCGCAGAAGATCATGGGCACGCTCGGCGAGATCTTCGCGCCGATCATCCCCGCCCTGATCTGCGGCGGTCTGATCCTGGGCTTCCGCAACGTCATCGGCGAGATCGACTTCTTCACCGACTCCGGCGCGTTCGACCTGATGCACGGCACGCAGAGCCTGGCCGACATCTCGCAGTTCTGGGCCGGCATGTACAGCTTCCTGTGGCTGATCGGCGAGGCCGTGTTCCACATGCTGCCGGTCGGCATCTGCTGGTCGATCACCCGCAAGATGGGCACCACGCAGATCCTCGGCATCATCCTCGGCCTGACGCTCGTCTCGCCGCAGCTGCTCAACGGCTTCTCCGTCGGCACCACCGACCCGGCCGACATCCCGGTGTGGGACTTCGGCTTCTTCCAGGTCGAGATGATCGGCTACCAGGGCCAGGTCATCGCCGCGATGATGGCCGCGTTCGTGCTCGTCTACCTGGAGAGGTTCTTCAAGAAGCACTGCCCCGAGGTCGTGAGCATGATCGTCGTGCCGTTCTGCTCGCTGGTCCCGGCCGTCATCATCGCGCACACCGTCGTCGGCCCGATCGGCTGGGCCATCGGCAACTGGATCGGCGACGTGGTCTACGCCGGCCTGTTCTCCCCGGTCCGCGTGCTGTTCGCCGCGCTGTTCGGCGCCCTGTACGCCCCGCTGGTCATGACCGGCCTGCACCACATGACCAACGCCATCGACACCCAGCTGACCACCCAGTACAACGGCACCCCGCTGTGGCCGATGATCGCGCTGTCGAACATCGCCCAGGGCTCGGCGGTGCTCGCGATGACCGTGCTGCAGAAGAAGAACGAGCGCGCCCAGCAGATCAACGTGCCCGCCTGCATCTCCTGCTACCTCGGCGTGACCGAGCCCGCGCTCTTCGGCGTCAACCTCAAGTACAAGTTCCCGCTGGTCTGCGGCATGGTCGGCTCCTCGCTCGCCGCGATGATCTCGGTCGGATTCGGCGTCGAGGCCACCTCGATCGGCGTCGGCGGCCTGCCGGGCATCCTCTCGATCAAGCCGCAGTTCTGGGCCGTCTTCCTCGCCGCGATGCTCGTCGCCATCGTCGTGCCGTTCATCCTGACCCTGATCGTCGGCAGGAGGAAGCTGTCGGCCGCCGAGCTGGGCGGCGAGCAGGCCGCCGTCGCCGCCACTGTCGAGGCCGCGCCGGCCGCCGAAGCCACCGTCGCCACCGCCACCGCGGCCGAGACCGCCGCCCCGGCCC
>NZ_JAHBBD010000023.1 GCF_019331775.1 Bifidobacterium phasiani | reverse complement strand
ACCAAGCGTCCCGTCCGCGGCGGCAGCACCCCCCGGATCATGGAAATGACAGGGCGAAAGAGCCATACCGCGGTCGGCGACCAAGTCCCGAATCAATTTGAGGACTCACCTAATACTGTAATGGGCGATGGTCGATGGTCGGCGGGTATGCGCCGGCGATGCGCGGCGGCGTGCGGCGGTGCGCACGGCGGAAGCCGGCGACGTCGCACGGATCTGGTGGAGGGCGGGGGCGTCGGCTCGCCGTGCGACGGGCGGCGCCGGTCGGAGGCGGCCGCATGGCCGTGAGCCTCGCCTATGGCTCGCGTATGACGGGTGGTGGTTTCGGGTGCGCGTGGATATGGGCGTTTCGAAAATCGCTGTGCGGATTCGCGGACGCACGTCGGCTGTCGGGCGCCTCGGCGTGTCGAAATTACGTCGAAAATGAACGGTATGTGAAACCGGCATCAATGTCCGCAGCGGCGACAAATGTGCGGAAAATCGCGCAACGTCGCCGAATCGACGAGACTGACGGCATGTGTATTGTTGGACGGTGACATGGAGGCCGCGTTGAAAGTTTGACGATTTAACTAACCTGTGTTACTGTAAAGTTATTCGAAAACAAAGAAAGTTTTCGGAGAAAATTAACAAGCAAGGAGAGCTTGCCGCATCGCTCCCTCCGGCTCGCACCGCAATCGACGACGTGACGCCACAAGCGTCCGCGGGCGGCCGGCGTCGTGGACGACGGGGAAGCGGCGTGACGTGGTCCGGCCAGCCGGGCCGCCGCTCGACAAGGAAAAGGAGAAACGATGAACATCAAGCGTATCGCCGCCGCCGGTGTGGCCGTCGCGGCCGTGCTGGGCTTCGGCGCCTGCGGCTCGAACTCGGCCGCCGACGACAACACCATCGTGTTCTGGCACAACGCCACCTCCGGTGACGGTCGTCAGTACTGGGAGGATTTCGCCGCGGAGTTCGAGTCGGAGCACGAGGGCGTCACCGTCCAGATCGAGGCCATCCAGAACGAGGACTTCGAGGGCAAGCTCACCACCGCCATGCAGGATCTGTCCTCCGGCCCGGACGTGTTCATGGCCCTGGGCGGACAGAAGGATCGCGACATGATCGCCGCCGGCCAGATGATGGACCTGACCGACAAGATCACCGATGAGAACAAGGAGAAGCTCGGCTCCTCGCTGGACTCCGCCACCTACGATGGCAAGATCTACGGCATGCCGACCACCGTCCAGCCCGGCGGCATCTGGTACTCCAAGGATCTGTTCGCCCAGGCCGGCATCACCGAGGTGCCGACCACCTGGGAGGAGCTGATGGATGCCTGCCAGAAGCTCAAGGACGCCGGCATCGACCCGATCGCCGTCGGCGCCAAGGACGCCTGGCCGGCCGCTCACTGGTACTACTGGCTGTCCCTGCGCATCTGCTCGCCGGACGTCTATGAGGAGAGCATGGCCAACAAGGACTTCTCCGCCGAATGCTGGACCGCCGCAGGCGAGAAGCTCCAGGAGCTCAATGATGCCGGCTACTTCAACGAGGGCTACCTGACCACCACCGCCCAGCAGGGCGCGAGCTCCTCCGCCGGCCTGCTGGCCAACCACAAGGCCGCCATGGAGCTCATGGGCACCTGGGAGCCGGGCGTACTCAAGGATCTGACCCCGGACCAGCAGCCGATGGCCGACCTCGGCTTCTTCGCCTTCCCGTCCATCGAAGGCGGCGAGGGCGAGGAAGGCACGTTGATGGGTGCCGCCACCGGCTTCGGCGTGAATCCGGAGGCTCCGGATGCCGCCATCGATTTCATCAACAAGATGGCCGAGAAGGAGTGGCAGGATAAGTACGCCACCGCGTTCTCCACGATTCCGGCGACGACCGAGGCTCAGGCCGACGTGACCGATGAGAACCTCACTATGCTCGTTGCCGCCCTTAACGAGTCCGATGGCATGAAGCTGTGGATGGACACCTCGCTCGGCTCCAACATCGGCAACGCGCTGAACACCGCTGTGGTCAACCTGCTCTCCGGCAACGGCACCCCGGAGGACATCGTCACCGCGATGAGCGACGCCGCCGCCAAGGGCTGATCTCGGCCGAGGCGCTCTCTGACTGAAACGGCGGCCGGAACCGGAGGATGAATGGTTCGGACCGAAGATGCATGAACCATTTGCCTAAGGTCCCGGCCGCCGTGTCCCTTTTGTCCACAGCATTCACAAGAGAATCAATGGAGATGCCATGACAAGTGCAATCCATGCGGAGGCGGCACGGCCCCGCTCCGCCAAGAAAGAGAAGAAGCCGAGCAGCGGCAAGGGACGCCGCGGTTTCGAGATCTTCATCCTCTCCGCGCCGGCCATCATCGTGTTCGTCGGCTTCGTGATCCTGCCGCTGATCCTCGGCTTCTACTACGGCTTCTACCGGTGGAAGGGCTTCGGCATGCCGTCGGAGACCGGTGAGTTCGCCGGCCTTGACAACTACATCACCGCGCTCAAGGATCCGACCTTCCAGGCCGCCATCGGCCACACGTTCATCGTGGTCATCGGCTCGCTGGTCATCCAGGCCCCGATCGCCATCCTGTTCGCACTGCTGCTCAACCAGAAGTTCAAGGGCCGCGGCCTGGTCCGTACGCTCATCTTCGTGCCGTACGTGATCTCCGAGGTCATCGTCGGCACCGGCTGGAGCCTGCTGCTGCAGAAGACCGGCGCCGTCAACGAGCTGCTGTCCTACATCGGCATCGACGGCCCCGACTGGCTGGCCGACCCGAAGATCGCCATGATCACGCTGCTGGTCATCATCAGCTGGAAGTACATCGGCTTCGCGGTCATCCTGATGCTCGCCGGCATGCAGGCCATCCCCGAGGATCTCTACGAGGCCGCGAAGGTGGATGGCGCGGGCTTCTGGCAGATGCAGTGGAACATCACGCTGCCGCTGCTGGCCCCCACCCTGCGTATCTGGGTGTTCCTGTCGATGATCGGCTCGCTGCAGCTGTTCGACCTGGTCAACATCATCTGGGGCAGCTACATCTCCGAGACCGCCGGCGTCTCGACGATGGCGACCTACATGGTGCGCAACGGCCGCGACTCCGGCAACTACGGCTACGGCTCCGCCGTGGCGATCATCATCTTCATCATTTCCCTGGTCGTGGCGCTCGTCTATCAGAAGTTCGTGCTCAACCGCGATCTGGAAGGTGCTCTGACTGAACAAAAGCAGGCCAAGAAGCGCGCGGCCAAGCGCGCCAAGGAAGCGCAGCGTTTGGCTGTCGCAAGCGAGGTGAAGTGAGATGGCCAAGAACCCCCAATACACCAAGGCCAATGGCTACCGCGTCTCGCAGAAGACCCCGTGGGGCCACCCGGTGGTCTACCTGCTGTCGGTGATTCTGGTCGCGATCTGCACGGTGCCGGTGCTGTACATCATCATCGGCGGCTTCCGCACCAACTCCCAGATCACCAATAATCCGTCGGGCATGCCGAACCCGTGGGTCATCGACAACTACATCAACGTGGCGCAGAGCGACACCTTCTGGGTCGAGCTCAAGAACTCGCTGATCGTGGCGGTGTTCACCATGCTGGGCGTGGTCGTGCTCGGCATCATGGTCAGCTACGTCATCGCGCGTTACAAGTTCAAGTACGCACCGCTCATGTACTCGCTGTTCTCGGCGGGTCTGATGTTCCCGATGACGGTCGGCATCACCCCGCTGTACCTGATGATCCGCAACCTGGGCCTGTCGAACTCTCTGGCCGGCATCATCCTGCCGCAGATCGCGTTCGGTCTGCCCCAGACCATCATCATCCTGGTTCCCTTCCTGCAATCCATTCCGAATGAGCTTGAGGAGGCGGCCCTGCTCGACGGCTGCTCGCGCCTCGGCTTCTTCTGGCGTATGGTCATCCCGCTGGCCATGCCGGGCGTGGCCACCGTGGGCATCCTGCAGTTCGTCGGCAGCTGGAACGGCTACATGCTCCCGCTGTTCGTCCTGAGCAGCTCCGACAACTACACGCTGCCGCTCGGCGTGTCGATGTTCAGCTCGGAGCACTCGGTCGACACCGCGGCCGTGCTGGCGTTCACGTCGCTGGCGATGCTGCCCGCGCTGATCTGCTTCACGATCTTCCAGAAGAAGATCGTCGGCGGCCTGACCGGCGCGGTCAAGGGCTGAACCGTTCCCGGCACCGGCCCGTCCGGACGGCGTCGCACGTCCGAACGGGCCACCACTTACGTACAAGGGTGACAACATGACAATCTCGAATCCCGTGCTCACCGGCTTCCATGCCGATCCCTCGATGATCCGCGTCGGTGACACGTACTACATCGCCAGCTCCACCTTCGAGTGGTTCCCGGGCATCCGCCTGCACGAGTCGAAGGACCTGGAGCACTGGACGACGCTGCCCTACCCGCTCGGCGCCGAGCAGCTCGACATGCGCGGCGACCCGGCGTCCGGCGGCGTGTGGGCCCCGGACCTGTCCTACGCGGACGGAAGGTTCTGGATCGTCTACTCGGACGTGCACATCGTCAACGGCGCGTTCAAGGACGTCGTCAACTACCTGACGACCGCCGAGGACATCCGCGGCCCGTGGTCCAGGCCGGTCCGGCTCAACGGCGTCGGCTTCGACGCCAGCCTGTTCCATGACGACGACGGCCGCAAGTACCTGGTCCAGCAGACCTGGGACCACCGCGAATACAGGCACGCGTTCCACGGCATCACGCTGACCGAGTTCGACGCCTCGACGATGCGGCTGAAGCCCGAGACCGCGCGCACGATCTGGAACGGCACCGACGTCAGGCTGGTCGAGGGGCCGCACCTGTACCGGATCGGCGGCTGGTACTACCTGTTCTGCGCCGAGGGCGGCACGGTCTGGACCCACCAGGAGGTCGTGGCCCGCTCGCGCACGCTCGACGCGCTGTCCTTCGAGGGCTCGCCGACCAACCCGTTCCTGACGAACTACGACACCCCGCGCAGCTACCTGCAGAAGCAGGGCCACGGCGCGCTGGTCGACACCCCGTCCGGCGAGTGGTACTACGCCTCGCTGTGCGCGCGCCCGTGGCACCACGAGACCGAGTCGGTCACCGACCCGCGCGGCTGGTGCACGCTGGGGCGTGAGACCTCGATCCAGAAGGTCGGGTGGGACGAGGACGGCTGGCCGTACGTGGTCGGCGGCCACGGCGGGCAGCGGTACGTCGAGTCCCCGAAGGACGCGATCGCGCCGGCCGGGGCGCCGGCGGGCCGCGACCAGCACGACGAGTTCGACTCCGACACGCTCGGCCTGGACTGGAACACGCTGCGCATGCCCTTCGGCCCGGCGATGGGCTCGGTCGGCGGCGGTTCGCTGCGGCTGATCGGCCAGGGGTCGCTGTGCAACACCTTCGACCTGTCGCTGGTGGCCCGGCGCTGGCAGGCGTTCGACTTCGACGCCGAGACCTGCGTGGCGTTCGACCCCAAGACCTACCAGGCGATGGCCGGCCTGACGAACTACTACAACGACCAGCACTGGTCGTGGGCGTTCGTCACCTACGACGAGGACCGCGGCGCCCGCGTCATCGAGGTCGCGCAGAACGACCGCAACCGCTACACCTCGTTCCTGCGCGGGCGCGCGCCCGTCGTGCCCGAAGGCGTGGAGCGCGTGTGGCTGCGCACCCGGGTGCGCACGCGGTGGTACACGTACGAGTACTCCTTCGACGGCGAGGACTGGCGCGAGCTGCCGGTGCGCCTCGACGCCAAGGTGCTTTCCGACGACTACGTGAACCAGACCTACGGCGGCTTCTTCACCGGCGCGTTCGTCGGCCTGGCCGCGGTGGACTACTCCGGCTACGGCGAGGTGGCCACCTTCGACCACTTCGACTACAGGGAGCTCTGACTCCCGTTCCTCCTCCCTCGCCAGAGGGAGGAGACGGTCGTTCCGTCCTCTCTGACGAGGGGTGGAACGACCCGCCCGGAACCCTGCCCACCCCCCTGATGAGGGGTGTCGGCGCAGCCGGCCGGAGGAGGGGCCTGACATGGCATCTCGCCTCCGGCGCTCTCGTTCCGCATCCTCGTCGGAAGGAGACGACGGGGTGCGACGTCATATACTTTGTTGGCCGCATTGGTGCGATCTCGACATCAAAGGAGATGCAATATCATGGCTTTTGAATTCCACGTCCGTCCCGATGGCGACGACCTGGCCGCGGGCGATTTCAACCACCCGTTCGCCACCATATCGAAGGCCGCCGCGCTGGCCCGCCCCGGCGACACCGTCATCGTCCACGACGGCGTCTACCGCGAGCAGGTCGATCCCGCCCACGGCGGCGTCAGCGATCTGGAACGCATCGTCTATCGCGCGGCCGATGGGGAGCACCCCGTCATCAAGGGTTCCGAGCGCATCACCACATGGGAGCGAGACCGCGGCAACGTCTGGAAGGTCACGCTGCCCAACGCGTTCTTCGGGGACTTCAACCCCTATCGCGAGCCGATCTTCGGCGACTGGCTCAATACGCCCGACCGTTTCGCCGACGCGCCGAAGCACCTGGGCGACGTCTACCTCAACGGCCGGTCGTTCTACGAGGTCACCGACCCGGCCGACCTCGACGACCCGCCGATCCGCACGACGCTGACCGACAACGCGCTGCAGGTCGTCCGCCCGGTGGACGACCCCGACCAGACCCGTTACGTGTGGCACTGCGAGGTCGACGAGGCCGCCGGGACCACCACCATCCGGGCCAATTTCCAAGGCGCCGACCCCAACGAGGAGTGTGTGGAGATCAACGTGCGCCGCAGCTGCTTCTTCCCCTCGCGCACGCACATCGACTACATCAGCGTCATCGGATTCGAGATGGCGCAGGCCGCCACGCCATGGGCGCCGCCGACCGCGCCGCAGATCGGCATGGTCGGCCCCAACTGGGCGCGCGGCTGGATCATCGCCGACAACGTCCTGCACGACGCCAAATGCTCGGCGGTCTGCCTGGGCAAGGAGGCCTCGACCGGCGACAACGAGTGGTACCGCACCGAACGCAAGACCGGCTACCAGTACCAGCTCGAGGCCGTGTTCAAGGGGCTGCGCGTCGGCTGGGCCAAGGGCGTGGTCGGCGGCCACCGGGTCGTCGGCAACACCATCCACCACTGCGGGCAGAACGCCATCGTCGGGCACATGGGCTGCGCGTTCAGCGAGGTCGCCTGGAACCACTGCCACCACATCGGCCTCAAGCGCGAGTTCTTCGGCTGGGAGGTGGCCGGCATCAAGTTCCACGCCGCGCTCGATACGCAGATCCACCACAACGACGTGCACGACTGCTCGCTCGGCCTGTGGCTGGACTGGCAGGCGCAGGGCACCCGCGTGAGCGCGAACGTGTTCCACCACAACGTGCGCGACGTCATGATCGAGGTCACCCACGGCCCGTGCCTGCTCGACGACAACGTCTTCGCCTCGCCCTGCACGCTCCAGCAGTTCGCGCAGGGCACCGCGCTGGTGCACAACCTGATCGCCGGACGCATCGACCTGCACCGCGTGATGGACCGCTCCACGCCGTACCACTTCCCGCACACCACCGAGGTCGCCGGCTGCGCGTTCGTCTCCGGCGGCGACGACCGGTACGTCAACAACGTGTTCACCAGGCCCGACGGCGGGGAGGATTGCCCCGGCGAGGTCGGCCTGGAGGCCTACGCCGGCTACCCGACCTCGATGGAGGGGTACGTCGCCAGCATCCACAAGGCGGTGGCCGAAGGCGTGCAGGGCGGCGGTGACCCCTCGCCGGTCCAGCCGTTGTACGTCGGCGGCAACGCCTACTGCGGCGTGCCGGCGGCGGAACAGGAGCCCGGCGCTGCGCGCACCGACGAGGCGCTGACCATCGCCGTGGAGGAGCGCGACGACGGCCCGGTGGTGATCGTGCAGGCGCCGGCTGCGCTGGCGGACGTACGCGTGCCGCTCGTCGGCACCGCGGACCTGGGCACGCCGCGCATCGTCGAGGCGCCGTACGAGCACCCCGACGGCACCCCGATCGCCTTCGACACGGACCTGCTCGGCGCCCGCCGCGCCGCCGCCGCGGCTCCCGGGCCGTTCGCGGCGCTGAAGGCGGGGACGAACCGGTTCGTCCTGCCTCGGCGCGCGGCGTAGCCCCGTCCCGCGGCACCAGACATCACGACAGCATCACGCCACACACGAGCAACGGAGCCGACCATGCTACGAACCGTACGGACCTCACTGGGGTGGGTCGAGGGCATCGCCGCCCCGGAACCGGAGATCACCGTGTTCCGGGGCATCCCGTTCGCCGCGCCGCCGGTGGGAGACCTGCGCTGGCGCGCGCCGCGGCCGGCCGAACCGTGGACGGGCACGCTGACCGCGCACGACTTCGCGCCGGCCTGCCCGCAGCCCACGCCGGGCGACTCCAACGCGTTCTACGACCGCGAGTGGGGGACCGACCCCGCCATCGCGCTCGACGAGGACTGCCTGTACCTGAACGTGTGGACCCCGGCCCTGCGCGGCCGTGGCCCGGATGCGCGCGTGGCCGCGGACCGGCCGCTGCCGGTCATGGTGTGGATCCACGGCGGGGCCTACCAGACCGGCTGCACCGCCGAGAAGGAATTCGACGGCTCGGCCCTGGCCCGCCGCGGCGTGGTGGTGGTGTCCGTCGCCTACCGGCTCAACGTGTTCGGGTTCCTCGCCCACAACCGTCTGCGCGAGGAGTCGCTGGCGCGCGGCGACGGCGAGCCGTACGCGAACTTCGGCCTGCTCGACCAGCGCGCCGGCATCCGGTGGGTGCGCGGGAACATCGCCGCATTCGGCGGCGACCCGGAGAACATCACCGTCTTCGGGCAATCCGCCGGGGCGGGCGGCGTGCTGGCGCAGATCTGCTCGCCGACGAACCGCGGCCTGTTCGGCCGGGCCATCATGCAGTCCGGCGCCGGGCTGGGCATGTTCAACCGCCGCCAGCAGAGCTTCGAGGACGGCCACCGCACCGCGGAACGCCTGTTCGCGGCGTTGGGCGTCCCCTCGCTCGACGCGGCGCGGCAGGTGCCGGCCGCCGAGCTGCTTGCCGCCGCGGAGGCGCTGCCGGTGCTTCCCGAATCCGACCGCGAGGGCGACTGGCCGATGATGGTCAACTGGACGCCGTGCGTGGACGGGCGTTTCCTCACCGACCAGTTCGCACGCACCATCGCACGCGGGGATCAGAACGAGGTCGAGATCATGCTGGGCAACACCACCGGCGAGTTCATGGAGGCCGACACCGCCGGCACCCCGCTTCCCGCGGGCGAGGTCGGCAACCTCAAACTGATCGCCGAATGGATTCGCAGCGGCCGCAAGGCGCCGTACTACTACCGGTTCGACGTGACCATGCCCGGGGACGACGCCGGCGCGTTCCACTCGTCGGAACTGTGGTTCTCGTTCGGCACGCTGGACACCTGCTGGCGGCCGTTCGTCGGATGGCACTACGACCTGTCGCGGCGGATGATCGCCTATTGGACGAACTTCGCCGCCACCGGCGACCCGAACGGTCCTGACACGGACGGTACGCCGTTGCCTGAATGGACAAGGTACGCTCCGTTCGGCGACGACGCCATGCGTCTCGGCCGGCGGACCCGCATGATCCGCGACTGGAGCACGAACGCCGAACGCAACGCGTTGCTGCAATGGGGCGGCGCGGCAACCAACTGAACCACGAGAACATGAAGGAGAACACAGATGACCGATCACCACGCTTCCGAAACCAGCCTGTTCGAACAGTGCGGCTACAACCGCGAGGCCATCAAGGCCCGTCTGGAACGCAACTGGTATGAGATGTTCGAAGGCCCGGACAAGATCTACTGGGAGAACGACGAAGGACTGGGCTACGTGATGGACACCGGCAACCACGACGTGCGCACCGAGGGCATGAGCTACGCGATGATGCTCGCCGTGCAGTACGACCGCAAAGACGTGTTCGACAAGCTGTGGGGCTGGGGCATGAAGTACATGTTCATGACCGAAGGCCTGCACCGGGGCTACTTCGCCTGGTCGGTGGACCCCAGCGGCGTGCCGAACGCCGACGGCCCGGCCCCCGACGGCGAGGAGTACTTCGCGATGGCGCTGTTCCTGGCCTCCGGGCGGTGGGGTGACGGCGAAGGCGTATACGAGTACTCCCGCCACGCCCGCTCGATTCTGCACACCTGCGTGCATCAAGGCGAGGACGGCGAAGGGTACCCGATGTGGAACCCGGAGAACCATCTGATCAAATTCATCCCGGAAACCGAATGGACCGACCCGTCCTACCACCTGCCGCACTTCTACGAGGTGTTCGCACAGCGCGCCGACGAAACCGACCGCCCGTTCTGGTCGCAGGCCGCCAAGGCGAGCCGCGAGTATCTGGTCACCGCCTGCCATCCGGAAACCGGCATGAACCCCGAATACTCGGATTACGACGGCACGCCGCATATCGACGAGCGCGACCACTGGCACTTCTACTCCGACGCCTACCGCACCGCCGGCAACATCGGGCTGGACTGCCTGTGGAACGGCGTTGTACCGGACCTGTGCGACGCGAACGCGCGGCTGCAGCGCTTCTTCCTCGAACACGACCGCACCTGCGTCTACGCGGTCGACGGCACGCCGGTGGACGAGACCGTGCTGCACCCGGTCGGCTTCATCGCCGCCACCGCCGAAGGCTCGCTCGCCGCGATGCACTCGCAGGAGCCGGACGCGCTCGACAACGCGATCCGCTGGGTGCGCCTGCTGTGGGACACCCCGATCCGCACCGGCACCCGCCGCTACTACGACAACTTCCTGTACGCGTTCGCGTTCCTGGCGCTGGCGGGGGAGTACCGCACCTGGTGAGGGCAGCGACGGTCTTGAGCCCGTCGGTTGCTGATCCGCTCCGTTCGATGGGTTCGGAACAGGGCTGACGTGCCAATGCGTCAGCGGGAGACAAGTGGGAAGGGGGGGTGCGAACGAACGGGTTCGGGGCAGAGCGACCGCCGAGCCGTATGACCCGATATGCGGGCCATGCAAGGAATACGCCATAATCAGTGAGGAAAGCAATGAATACATTGTTCAAAACAACCGATGAACGTGGGGCGTCCATGCGTCGCGGCATCGCGGCCGCAATCGCGGCGGCAGCCATGCTGGTGCCGTTGGCTTTCGCTCCGTCGGCTACCGCCGCGGAAGGCGACTACTCCGGTGGCATCAAGGGCGAGTACAACGCCTTGGGCATCGCCGCCGGTGTGGCTACTGAAACCTATAGCGGTCTCAATAGCCAGGAACAGCGGGATACGGTGCTTGCCAACTTCAACCAGATCACTCCGGAAAACTCGATGAAGCCGGAAGGCTGGTATGACGACAACCATAACTTCCGCATGTCCGATGACACCCGGAATCTGCTGAAGTTCGCCAGCGACAATGGCATCCGGATCTACGGCCACGTTCTGGTGTGGCATTCCCAGACGCCCGACTGGTTCTTCCAGGCGGACGAATGGTGCGTGGACACCAATGAGACCGCCGGCGCCACCAGCTGCCCGCTGGCAGACAAGGCCACGATGCAGGAGCGCCAGCGTCGGCACATCGAAAACGTCGCCAAGGCGATTTCCAATGAATTCGGCTTGTTCGGCAGCGCCACGAATCCCGTCGTGGCGTTCGACGTCGTCAACGAAACCGTGAACGACACCGACGATCCGGACACCAACGGCATGCGCAACTCGCTGTGGTACCAGACCTACGGCGGCGAGGACTACATCTACGACGCGTTCGAGAACGCGAACCTCTACCTGAATGATGTATATGCCGATCCCTCGGTCGAGCATCCGGTGACGTTGTTCATCAACGACTACAGCACCGAACAGTCAGGCAAGCGCACTCGGTATACGGCCCTGCTGGGCCGCATGGTCGACGAAGGCGTGCCGTTCGACGGCATCGGCCACCAGTTCCATGTGGCGTTGACTACGGCGACGTCGAATCTGGAGGCCGCGCTGACCGACATGGAACGGTTCAACAAGAAGCAGGCCATCACCGAGCTGGATGTGACGACCGGAACCCCGGTCACGCAGGCCAAGCTCATCGAACAAGGCCAGTACTACTACGAAGTCAACCAGATTATCCACCGTCACGCGGCGCAGCTGTTCTCCGTTACGGTGTGGGGCCTGACCGACGGACTGTCCTGGCGCAATGACGAGGGTGCTCCGCTGCTGTTCAATGACAGCCTGGAGAAGAAGCCGGCGTACATCGGCTATATCGGCGACAGCGCCAACCTTCCCGAACCGTTGAAGAGCATGGACGCATTCAAGGATGACGCCGTGAGCATCGACTCGGCGCTTCCTGGCACCGTGGCCGAGGCCGGCGCGTCCTCTCCGTGGGAACGCCTTCCGCTGGTCGAGATGACCCCGTCCGCAAACGGTGCCGTCTCCGGCTTGTTCAATGTGTATTGGAAGGACGGATCACTGGTCGTCTACGCGGATGTCGCCGATGCCAGCGCAGCGGATGACGACACCGTCACCGTGCATGTGGGCGACGCCGAGTATGTGATCGGCCGCAACGGTGTGACCGACGGCGAGGGCGTGCAGGCCAACGTCGTTCCGTCCGATACGGGATACGAGGTCGTGGCTGACATCCCGTACACCGGTGCCGAGAAGGACATCGTCGAGATGAACGTCATCGCGACGGACTCCGCCACCGCGGAGACCAGCGCGTGGAGCACGAACGACACCGGCGCCGTCACGCTGGCGGAGCCGCTGAGCTACACGGAGGCCGTGAAGGTTCCCGCCGACGCCCAGGCTCCGGTCGTTGACGCCGATCCGTCGGATCCCGTCTGGGAGGAAGCCAACGAGGTTCCCGTGGATAAGGTGACCGCTGCCACGCCTTCCCCTGAGGCGACCGCTACCGCCAAGACCCTGTGGTCGGACGGCAAGCTGTATGTCCTTATGGAAGTGACCGACGCGGACATCGATTTGACCAACTCGAATCCCTGGGAGAAGGACTCCGTTGAGGTGTACATCGATCGCGGCAACACCAAGAGCGGTCGGTACACCAACGACATCCAGCAGATTCGCGTGTCCGCCGATGGCGCGGAGCTGAGCTTCGGTTCCGGCGCGTCGGAGGATGTCCAGAAGTCCATGGTCCAGACCGCTGGCAAGATTGTTGACGACGGCTACGTCGTCGAGATGGCCATCGATCTGGGAACGGCTGAGGCCGGCACCTTTGAAGGCGTCGACTTCCAGATCAACGACGCGAAGAACGGCGCCCGAATCGGCATCCGCAACTGGGCCGATCCGACGGGCGCCGGCTATCAGACCGCAACTCACTGGGGTGTGCTGCGTCTGCTGGCCGATACTTCCGAAACCGAGACTCCGAGCGGCGAGGAAACGCCCGGCGGGGATACCGAGACTCCGAGCGACGAGGAAACGCCCGGCGGGAGTGTCGAGAAGCCCGTCGACGAGGAAACCCCGGAGGATACCGACATGCCTTCCGACGACGCTGACGACAACGGCGACAAGATGCCGCAGACCGGTTCCGCGGTCATCGGAGCCGCCGTGGTGGCGTTGCTGCTGGTTGCTGCTGGATGCGGGCTGGTCATCGCTCGGCGTCGATGAGACTTGTACACCCGCCAGCACGCCGAATCGTCTCGGCCCCTGCAAGGCCGGACGACAAGACCGCAAGCGGGTGCACAAGCTGAGAGCGTAAGCACTCAATTCCGGTCATTCCATAGGCCATGGCATTGATGGTGCAAGCCTATGGAATGACCCTTCAATAATAGCGGTGCTTCCCGGGAGTGCCGATGATGCAAGGAAGAGTGGGAGGAACGATGATGATGAACGAGGGACAGGGGACAGTAACGCTTTCGCCGCTGTTCGGCGAAGGGGGAGTGTTGCAGTCTGGCGCCCCGTTGAGCATTTGGGGAACCGGAAGGCCTTGTTCGCGGGTGCGGGTTACCATCGCCGATCAATCGTCCGACGCCGTGGTCAAGGACGATGGCGACTGGGCCGTGCGGCTGGGTCCGCTGGAGCCTGGAGGCCCCTACCGGCTGGAGATGCGGGTCGATGGCGACGCCGAACCGGTGATCGCGCACGACGTCTACGTGGGCGAGGTGTTCGTCTGCGCGGGCCAGTCGAACATGGAATACCAGATGGAGTTCCTGCGCTGGCGGTACCCGTCCGAGTTCACGCGCGAACCCGATCCGCTGCTGCGCCACTGCAAGGTTCCCGTCCGGTTCGACTTCCACGGACCCCGCCGCGACTTCGACGAACCGGTCCGCTGGGTCGGCGCGGCGCCTGACACGCTTGACGAGTTCACCGGCGTCGGCTATTTCTTCGGACGGATGATCCGGCAGTGGCTCGATGTGCCGGTCGGCCTGCTCAACATCACGCTCGGCGGCTCGCCGATCGAATCGTGGATGGACGAGCAGACGCTCGCCGCGTGGCCGAAGGCGCTCGCCGATCTGGAACCCTACCGCGACGACGAGGTGGCCCGCGCCCGCAGCGAGCGGAGCATCGCCGCGATGAACCGCTGGTACGAGGACCTGCGGGTCCGGGAGACCGAAGCTGGCCGGGAGGGCCTGGACCACGGCGCGCTCGATCTTCCCTCGTTCCTGAAGGACGCCGATCCGCGGCTGGACGGATTCCGCGGCGTGATCCATCTGCGCCGCACGGTCACGCTGCCGGCCTACGCGGCCGGACGGCCGGCGGCGCTGCACCTCGGCGCCATGGTCGACTCCGACGAAACCTCGGTCAACGGGGTCAGGGTCGGCCAATCCGAGCACCAGTACCTCTCCCGCGACTACATGGTGCCCGAAGGCGTGCTGAAGGCCGGACGCAACGAGATCGACGTGCATCTGGTCGTCGAACACGGCACGGGCCGCATGACGCCGGGCAAGCACATGCACCTCGATATAGGGGACGACTCCTACGATCTCGACGGCACCTGGACCTACTCCATCGGCGCGCGTGCAGACACGGACTGCCCCGGCGAGGACTTCGTGCGCTGGAAGCCGCTCGGGCTGTACAACGGCATGACCGCGCCATGCGCCGGATACGCCGCGCGCGCCGTGCTGTGGTACCAGGGCGAGTCCAACACCGGCGACGCCGCGGACGACTACGGCCGCATGCTGCGGGCGATGGTCGGCTGCTGGCGCGCGGCGTGGGGCCAGGACCGCCTGCCGTTCCTGGTCGTGCAGCTGCCGGGCTTCTCGATCGACGGCGTTGAGGACGGCGGATGGCCGCTGGTGCGCCGCCACCAGTGGCTGGCGCAGCGCGAGGTCGACGACCTGGTCACCGCGGTCACGCTCGACGCGGGCGACTGGAACGACCTGCACCCGTGGAACAAGCGTCTGGTCGCAGAGCGGCTGTTCGACGCGGCCCGCCGGCTGGTCTACGGCGAGGCCGACGCGCCGCGCCCGCCTGAGCCGACCGACGTGCGGCTGTCCGACGGCCGCCTCGTCATCCGCTTCGACGACGGCACCGGAGCCCCGGGGCTGGGCACGATGGACGGCGCCGACCCCGGCGAGTTCGCGCTGGTCTGGGAGGACGGCTCCGTCTCACCGGTCCCGGCCCGCGTGGACGGCGACACGGTGGCGATCGCCGTGCCGTGGCGGCGCCCGGCGTCCGTCCGGTACGCCTGGCGCAACGCGCCGGACCGCGGCCTGCTGTGCGGCGCGAACGGGCTGCCGGTTCCGCCGTTCGCCCTGCCCATCCCGGCCGCCTAGCCGGGGGCGGTCGGGCGGGCCTCGACCGCGCGCCGCACCCCGATGCCCCCGTGGCGTTCGCCCCGGCGCCGCAACGCCGCTATCCTGTCCACAGCGCACCGTACCGGCACCGCCGCCGCGCCCGCCGGCGGCGCCACCGGCGGCGTCGCACCGGCGCGCGAGCGCGGCCCGCACGGCGCCCGCGCCATCCACAACCCACCCAGCAACCCCCCCACGACCCGGCGTCCGCCGGCAAGGAGCATCCATGCAGAACTTCATATTCCACAATCCCGTCAAGATCTACTTCGGCAAGGGGCAGGCCGCGCACGTCGCCGACGAGGCGGCGGCCGTCCGCGGGCCGGTGCTGCTGGTGTACGGCGGCGGCTCGATCAAGCGCAACGGCGCCTACGACGACGTCATGGCCGCGCTGCGCCGGGCCGGCAGCACGGTGGTCGAGCTGCCCGGCGTGACCCCGAACCCGCGGCTCGACAAGGTCGTCGAGGGCGTGCGGCTGGTCAGGGAGCACGGCGTGGGGCTGATCCTGGCCGTCGGCGGCGGCTCGGCGATCGACTGCGCCAAGTTCATCGCGCTCGGCGCCGGCATCGGCGAGGACGAGGACCTGTGGGACGACTACGTGGAGACCGGCCGGCCCGCGCCGGAGGGCCTCGTGCCGCTCGGCGTCGTGCTGACCACCGCCGCCACCGGCTCGGAGATGGGCGACGCCGCCGTGCTCACCAACCCCGAGCGCAACCGCAAGCTCGGCTACGTGTCGTTCCCGCTGACCCCGCGCTTCTCGGTGCTCGACCCGAGCTACCTGCTCACGCTGCCGGACGAGCAGACCACCTACGGGTTCGTCGACATGTTCTGCCACACCTGCGAGCAGTACCTCTCGCTGCCCGACGACGACAACCTCTCCGACGAGATGGCCGAGGCGATCCAGCGGCACATCCTGCGCTCGTGGCGCGCGTGCCGGCGCGACCCGCGCGACTACGAGGCCCGCAGTAACGCGATGTGGGACTCGACGCTCGCCCTCAACCGCGTCATCTCGCGCGGCAAGGACGAGGACTGGGTTACGCACGGCATCGAGCACGCGATCTCCGCGTACTTCGACATCCCGCACGGCGCCGGCCTGGCCATCGTCCACCCGCACTGGATGCGCTACGTGTACGACGCCAGCCCGGAGGCCACCGCGCGCTTCGCCCGGTGGGCGGTCAACGTGTGGGGCGTGGACGCGACCGGCAAGTCCGCGCGCGTGCTGGCGCAGGAGGGCATCGAACGCTACGTGGACTTCCTGCGCCGCGTCGGCGCGCCGCTGACGCTCGCCGAGGCGGGCGTGCCGAGCGACCCGGCCACCCTCGACGCGCTGGCCGACCATGCCGGCGAGGCCGGCGGCTCGTACCGGCGCATCACCCGCGACGACGCCCGCGCGATCCTGGCCTCGTGCGTCGAGCCGGTGGGGTTCTGACATGGCCGGGACGCATGGGGCGAGCGGCCTGCGCGGCCGGCTGTGCGTGGTCACCGGCGCCGGGCGCGGCATCGGGCGCGCGGTGGTCCTCCGCCTGCTCGACGAGGGCGCGGACGTGGTGGCGGTCAGCCGGACCCGCCGCGGCCTCGACGACCTGGCGGACCGGCCCGGACTGACCGTCGTCGAAGGCGACATGACGCGGCTGTCCGACATCGGCCGGCTCGCCGGGACGGTGGCCGGTCTGGGCCGTCCGGTGCGCGCGGTGTTCCCGGTGGTCGGCGGCGGCCCGGACACCACCGTGTCCGCGTCGGACGAATCCGACTTCGACCTGGTCATGGCCCTCAACGTCAAAAGCGCGTTCTTCACCGTGCAGCGCATGCTGCCGTTCATGGAGCCGGGATCGGCCGTGGTGCTGTTCGCCTCGATCGCCGGGCGGCAGGGCGGGACGGGGTCGGTGGTCTACAACGCCGCGAAGGCCGCGGTCCGCTCGTTCGCCAGGACGTTCGCGGCCGAGCTCGGCCCGCGCGGCATCCGCGTGAACGCCGTCAGCCCTGGCCCCACCGACACCGACGGGTTCGACCTGTTCATCCACGGCGACCCGGACCGGCGGCGCGCCATCGAGGGCATGTCCGCGATGGGCCGCGTCGGGTGTCCGGAGGAGGTCGCCGCCGCGGCGGTGTTCCTGGCCGGCGACGCGGCCTCGTACGTTACCGGCGCCGAGCTGGTGGCCGACGGCGGGTTCCTGGCGACCTGACCGCCGGCGCGGGCGGACGGGCGCCGGGCCGAACCGATGGTGCGGCGGGATCGCACCGGACAGACGAACACAAGGAGGTCAACGATGACTCGACCCTATACGATGGTGGTCTTCGGCGATGGATGGCGCGGCAGGTTCCTGTGCCGCGTGGCCCGGGCCGTGCCCGACATGCTCGACGTGTCGGCGGTCGTCGGCCGCCACGGGGACCGGCTCGACGCGATCGCGCGCGACTACGGCGTGCGCGTCACCACCGACGCCTCGGTCGTGGACGCGCTGCGGCCCGACTTCGCGGTCGTGGCGGTCTCCTGGCCGGCCACGCCGGGACTGGCCGCCGAGCTCGCCGAACGCGGGCATCACGTGTACTGCGAGACGCCGCCCGCCCCGGACCTGGACGGCCTGCGCGGCCTGTGGGACCGTCTGGCGCCGAGGGCCGGACTGGTGCAGGTGGGGGAGCAGTACCACCGCATGCCCGGCCACGCCGCACGCCTCGCCGTGGTGCGTTCCGGCGCGATCGGCGCCCCGAACTCGGTGGAGATCGCCTCGACGCATCTGTACCATGCGGCCGCGCTGATCCGCGGCTATCTGGGCATCGGGCTGGCCCCGGCGACGGTGAACGCACGCTCGTTCACGGCCCCGATGCTCGACCCGCTGCGTTTCGACGGGTGGGAGGAGCGGCCGCGGCCCAGGCCGCTGACGACGCATATCGCCACCATCGACTTCGGCGACGGGCGATACGGGCTGTACGACTTCGTCGAGAACCAGTGGTGGAATCCGCTGCTGGCGCGGCGCGTGACCGTGCGCGGCAGCCTCGGCGAGATCGTGGACGACGCGGTGACGCGGTGGAAGGACGGCGCGCCCGTCCCCTCGCGCATCATGTACCGCCGGCTGGGGCGCGACATGAACCTGGAGGGCAACGAGACGGCGACGGCCAGCTTCGACGGCGAGATCGTCTGGCGCAACCCGTGCCCCGGCTCGCGTCTGTCGGAGGACGACCTGGCCGTCGCCGACCATCTGACCGCGATGGGGCGCTACGCGCGCGGCGAGGGGCCGGCGGTCTATCCGCTGGCGGCGGGCATCCACGACCACGCCATCGGCCTGGCCGTCGAACGGTCCGCCCGAACCGGTAGAGATGAACATGTCACCGACGAAGCATGGATGGAGCAATGATGGCCGCTGATCTCAAGACCCTGCTGGAAACCGACGAGGACGTCCGCCGCCTGTTCGAGGGGCGGCCGATGCAATACCGCAAGTCGCGCTCGCTTCCCGACCTGACGTGGCAGGCGCAGTCGACGTGCGCGCGCATCAACCGGATCTTCTTCGACGAGCCGGACGAGGCGCAGCGCCTGTTCCGCGAGCTGGTGCCGGGCGCCGGCGAGGGGGTCGAGTTCCGACCGCCGATCAACCTGGACTACGGCATCGGGCTGAGCATCGGCGAGCGCACGTTCATCAACAAGGACTTCCTGATCGTGGGCGGCGGGTACATCGAGATTGGCCACGACTGCCTGATCGGCCCGCGCTGCACGATCTGCACGCCGAACCACGCGCTCGACGCCGAGGCGCGTCTCGACGGATGGGAGCACACGATCCCGGTGCGCATCGGGTCGAACGTGTGGCTGGGCGCCAACGTGACCATCTGCCCGGGCGCCAGCATCGGCGACAACTCGATCATCGGCGCCGGTTCGGTCGTCGTCGGCGACATCCCCGCCGACTCGATCGCGGTGGGCAACCCCTGCCGCGTGATCCGCGCCCTGCCCGACGCCGACCCGGCGTTCGCCGAGGTCGAGCCTGAGTGATCGGGCGGGCTGGGACTCGCTGGGGCGGTCGGGCCGGTTGACCGGGTGGGTCGGCTAGGTGACCGGACTGGTCGGGTGACTGGGTGGCCAGATCGGTCGGGTGACTGGGTTGGTTGAGTGACCGGGCTGGCTGGTTGGCCGGGTGGCCGGGTTGGTCGGTGACCGAGCTGGTCGAGTGGTCGGACTGGCTAGGTGACTGTGCTGGTCGAGTGGGCGGACTTATTGGACGACTGGGCTGGTTGAGCGGAAGGGCTGGCCGGGCAGTCGGGTGACTGCGCTGGTCGGATGACCGGGCCGTTTGAATGACTGGGCCGGTCGAGCGAACGGGTTGGCTGGGTGACTAAGCTGTTTGAATGATTGGGCCGGTCGGGTGACCGGGATGACCTGGTGACCGGGTTGATTGAGCGGGCGGGCCGGTTAAGTGACCGGGCTGATTGGACAATCAGAGCGGCTGTGGCAATCAACTCAGTCGGTCCGGACGGGCCGGCTGAAGCGACCATGATGGCGGTGCCGTCTGCCGCAAATCGTTTCGGGAATGCCCGTTCCGCGGTACGGTACTGTGCGTTCAAAATCGCCTCAGAGGGGTTTCGTACCGTGGTACGGTACGGTGGCCGATTGGGAATGGCGGAATATCAGGGTTTTTGATTCCGTACCGTACCATGGTACGGTACGGTGCGGTTGGAACCGAGCAAAAAGGATTGCGTACCACGGCGTGGTACGGTGCGCTTGGAATTTGGCCGAGGACGATTCGCCGGAGGAGTGCCCATGTCCGGTGGCGATGCCGGTCATGCTGTCTGGTCGGATGATGGTGGGATCTTCACGGATATTCATCCAAGGCCGTCCGCTTGGGCTTTCCGAAGAAACCGAACGGCGGTTCCGAACATGGAATGATCCTGAGTGTTCTTGACATCGGAGGTGCCCGCAGATGCCCATCCGGGGATGGCACTGCCGGGCGCCATTGCCGTGGTGAGTTCGGCTGGTGGACGTTCATCCCGGGTGGGGCGCTGCGGAGACCATTGTCGTAATGCGGCTCGGGTCGGCCGAACGGGCGGCGGGGCGCCGCCGAAGCCGCCGCCGCGATGCGTCCGGCCGGCGGATGCCAGTTTTGGCGGGGCATGTCGATTACGTGTAGTGGATTCGGCTCCTTGCGGACACCTATATGCATTAGGTGAGGCGGCCTGGGGCCGTCACCCCGAGTACATGCGGCGGAATACCGCCAAACATACTCGGGGTGCCGGCCCCAGGCCGCCTCACGTAGTCCAGTTGGGTGTCCGCAGACCCCGGAATCCGCTACAGCTAACGCAGATATACCCATCCGCACATTGTGTATTGGCAACGGGCGGGCGCGTCTACAACCTCGTCCGCGAATATGCCCATCCGCACATTGTGCATTGGGTGTGTATCAGCCCGGCACGCCGGACGCGATGCCGCGCGTGGCATGCCGGAGCTGGTACACGCACCGTGCGCCAGCTGTGCAACAGCTGTGTACCAGCGGCGCGTCGGCTGTGCGCCGGTTCCGCATCAACCATGCGTCGCCCCTGCGCCCGCGTCAGCCCCACCTGGGCGCGGGTCATGGTCAGGGTGTCTTTCATGTCGCCCCTGCGCCCGCATCAGCCCCACGCCCGGTTCTGTGTCAGTCATGCGTCAGTCGTGCGTCGCCCCTGCGCCGGCCCTACGCGCCGCGCAATCAGCCGCGCCGGCGCACGTACTGCTCGTACACCTGCGGGGTCGCCTCGCCGGTCAGCGTGGCCTCGACCCTGACCGGCCACGCGGGCGGCTCGGCCTCGCCGGACAGCACCCACGCGGCCTGTCGCGCCGCGCCGATCGCCACGTATTCGTCGGTCTCCGGCAGTTCCACGTCCATGCCCAGGATCGCGGGGGCCAGGGCGCGCACGGCCGCCGACTTCGCGCCGCCGCCGATCAGCAGGACGCGGCGGACCTCGGCGCCCAGGCCGCGCACGAGCTCGAGGCAGTCGCGCTGCGAGCACAGCAGCCCTTCGACGAACGCGCGCGCGATGTTCGCCTTCGTCGTGTTCCTCAGCGTCATGCCGTGCAGCGCGGCCGTCGCGTCCGGGCGGTTCGGGGTGCGCTCGCCGTCGAAGTACGGGATCAGCGTGATGCCGCCGGCGCCCGGCTCGGCCTGCGCCGCCAGTTCGGCGAGACCGTCGTAGTCGACGCCCAGCGCCGCGCAGCCGGCGTCGCAGATGCGCGACCCGTTGATCGTGCAGGCGAGCGGCAGCCAGTGGCCGGTGCAGTCGGCGAATCCGGTGACGGAGGCGGTCATGTCGTAGGCGGGCACGGGGGAGACGGCCGCGGCCACGCCGGAGGTGCCCAGCGAGATGCTCACGTCGCCCACGCCCATGCTCAGGCCCAGCGAGGCCATCGCGTTGTCGCCGCCGCCGGGGCCGATGATGCAGCCGCCCTCGACCGCGCCGCCGGCGATCGCGGGGTCGGCGGTCGCGCCGGTGCCGGCGGGCCCGAGCACGCGCGGCAGCACGATGCCGGCGGCGTCGGCCTCGTCGCGCCCCAGGGCCAGGGCCAGCAGGTCGCGGCGGTACACGTTGGCGGTCGCGTCGAAGTATCCGGTGCCGGAGGCGTCGGAGCGGTCGGTGAACAGGGCCTCGAGGTTGGCGCGGCACTGCTCGTCGTCGGCGTCGTCCGGCAGCGGGCCGTGGCCGGCGATGCGCCAGCTCAGCCAGTCGTGCGGCAGGCAGACGGCGGCGATGCGCGCGGCGACGTCCGGCTCGTGCTCGGCGACCCAGGCGACCTTGGTGACGGTCAGCGAGGCGACGGGGGAGGATCCGACGGCCTTGACCCAGCGCTGCCGGCCGCGCAGCGTCGGGTCGTCGGACAGGCCCTCGGAGCCGATGCCGAGGGCGGCGACGGCGGGGTCGGCGTCGTCGCCGAGCCGGGCGATCAGGGCGTCGGCGTTCGGCGCCGAACGGGTGTCGTTCCACAGCAGAGCGTCGCGCAGCACGCGGCCGCGGCGGTCGAGCAGCACCATGCCGTGCTGCTGGCCGCCGACCGACAGCGCGGCGACGTCGTCGAGCCCGCCGGCCTGCGCGGCGGCGTCGCGGAACGCGCTCCACCAGGCCTCGGGATCCACGCTGGTGCCGTCGGGGTGCCTGGCCTGGCCGAACCGTACGAGCTCGCCGGTCGCGGCGTCGGTGACGCGGACCTTGGTCGACTGCGTCGACGTGTCCACGCCGGCCACCAATACTCTGCTCATTGTGCCTCCTTGCAACGTGCCGCCGCCGGGGCGGGGCGAATGCTGTCGTCGACACCAGCATACCTAAATAGTTAGACGAATGAACTATGAAATGCCATGTACCATGGAAGTAGACAAATGGTTGAACTAAATTCGGAATATGGTTTAACTAAATAGGGGCGGCCATGGCGGCGCACTGTGGCGGCCGCCTGCGCCGAACCGGTTCGACGACACACGCCGACACGCCGCGGCGGCAAGGAGAGTGGAACATCATGGCGGGACTGCGGAGAATCAACCAGGACGACCTGCGCAACCACAACCTGTCGGTGGTCGTGGGGACGCTGCTGCGCGCGGAATCGTCGATGAGCCGCGCCGACCTGGCCAAACGGACCGGGCTGACCAAGGCCACGATGTCGCTGCTGGTCTCGATGCTCGTCGACAACGGCGTGGTGGAGGAGGGCACGCCCAGCGTGCAGTCCACGTACGGCCGCCCCAGCACGCCGCTGGACATCCGCGGCGGGCGGTTCTGCGGCATCGGGCTGCAGATCAACACCGACGGCTACGGCGTCGTCGTGCTCGACCTGGACGGCACCGTCGCCGCCGAGCGGTGGGTCGACGCCGACATGTCGGACGCGGACGCCGACGACATCTTCGCCCGGCTCAACGAGCTCGCGCTCGACCAGGAGTCCGTGCTGCGGGAGCGCGGCTGCCGGATCGTGGGCGCGGGGCTGGCGCTGCCCGGCCTGGTCACCGACGACATGCGCCTGCTGATGGCGCGCAACCTCGGCTGGGAGCGGCTCGACCTCAAGCGCTTCCCGGTGGTCAGCCGGCTCGACGCGGTCGCCGGCAACGAGGCGAACATGGCCGCGCTCGCCCAGATCCCCGGATACGCCTCGCGCCGGCGCGGCGAAGGGATCGTGGGACCGTCCGACTCGTTCCTCTACATGTCGACCGACGTGGGCATCGGCGGCGCGATCGTGCGCGGCGGCCGGGTCGTGGTGGGCGACCACGGCTTCGGCGGCGAGCTCGGCCACGCCTCGGTGGAGATGCGCGGCCCGGTGTGCCGGTGCGGGCGGCGCGGCTGCCTGGAGGTGTACGCGGGGCGGCGCGCGATGGTCGAGGCGGCGGGCATCGCCAGCGGGAACGCGGCCGCCCGGCGCGAGGCCATCGACGAGCTGATCGGACGCTACGGCGCCGGCGACGCGAAGGCCGTCGCGGTGGTGGACAAGGCCATCGAGGCGATGGTCTCGGTGATGGCGTCGGCGATCAACATCTGCGACATCGACACGGTGATCCTCGGCGGGCTGTGGTCGCGCTTCGAATCCGACCTGGCGGCGCGCATGCAGAGCATGCTGCAGCGGCAGGTGCTCGGCTATCCCGAGATCCGCGCGCGCGTGCTGCTCTCCGGCGTCACCGCGCGGCCGGCGCTGCTGGGCGCCGCGGCCGTCGGGCTGCACCGGTTCGTCGAGCATCCGCTGGAGTTCGTCGGCGAGTGAGCGCGGCGGCGGGGCGGCCGTCTTTGCGGTCTGCCGCGGATCCGCCGGCCGTGCCGGGCTGCTGCGGCGACGCTGGCCGCGGGCCGTCGGCGCCGCCGGTTCGTACGGTGCGCGGGGCGGCGGGACCGCCCGGTGAACGTCGCCAAGGCGTCGCGGCGGCGTACGGGGGGCGGGGCGTGCGTGCGCGCTGCGGCCGGCCGATAACGGGTTATCGCCATGGGCGATAACGGCGCGGTATGCCGGGGCGTCGTCTGCTGCTAGAGTGGCCCGTGGCGTTCCCGCCCGAGCTGCACAGGTCAAGGAGCGCCCGCGGGCGACCGCGCCACAGCTGTGTGCAGCCCGATCGGGATAAGGAGCCTCCCATGGCCGAACGCGCCTCGAACCGGCCGGCATCGCCGGCGAACGACGACGTCAGGAACGTCGCCGAAGCATCATCCACTCTTTCGTCTCCCTCCTCTTCGCCTAGCGGCCCGGCATCCGGCGGGAGCCGCGGCGGCTCGGCGAGGCTGCGCTGGCGCGCGGCCGACATCGCGGTCGGCGCGGCGCTCGGCGTGGCCTGCGGCCTGGTGTTCTGGGGATTCAACTTCGCCTACTCGTGGGTCTCCCCGATCCTGGGGGCCATCCTGCCGGGCGTGGCCAGCGTGCTGCACCCGTTCTGGTACTTCTCCGGCACGCTTGCGCTGCTGATCCTGCGCAAGCCCGGCGCGGCCGCGTACGTCAACGTGGTCGGATCGGCGGCCGAGATGCTGCTGGGCAACCAGTTCTCGTTCGGGTTCGTGTTCGCGTCCGCGATCCTGCAGGGCGTGTTCGCGGAGATCCCGTTCGCGCTGACCCGCTACCGGAGGTTCAGCCTGCCGATGAGCATGCTGTCGGGCGCGCTGGTGGCGCTCGAATACGGCGTGTACCTGATGCTGTTCCGTTATCAGGGCGTGGCGTTCCTCAGCCCGCGCGGCATCATCCACATGGTCAGCGAGATCGTCGGCGGCGTGCTCATCGCCGGCGTGATGAGCTGGTACCTGTACCGGGCCATCGCGCTGACCGGCGCGCTGGACCGCTTCGCCTCCGGACGGGCGGTGCGCGGGGGCGAGTAGCGGGTGCCGCGCCGGTCGGATGGCCGGCGTGATGCCATGATGCTGTATCGGGGCCGGTGTCTTGTGAGAGGCATCGGCCCTGTTGTTATTGCAGGGCGGGGGGTATGCGTACGCGGGCGTGCGCGGGTGCGGGCGCGGCTCCGGCGCCGGGCGGGGCGACGGCGTTGCGGGCGCGGCGGTGGGTGGTTCGGGAGACGGTACGGGGATTTGGAAGCGCTGGGATACGGGGCGGAGTTGGTGGTGAGTTGAGGGCCGGAAGCCCTACTTACACAATGTGTTCCACGGATATGTAAGGGGATTGTTAGGGGGTATGCGTATTAGGGGGTTCGGGGAGTTACGGGGGTAGCTTCGTATCCATACGACTCATGTCGGACGGCACTCCGTGGTGTCGGCCGAGGGACCACGAGACGGAAGGGACGAATATGAGGCAGAAGAATTTGCTTAGGGGGGGGGGTATCCGTTCTAGGCTGATCGCTGCTGTGGCGGCGTTCGCTATGATCGCGGTCGGCGGCCTGACCGCGACGGCCCTTGCCGATGACCAGGATGGCAACCGAATTGACGATGCGTCCGTGCGGACGTCCGGTGAAACCGCGGCCGATACGACGACACCCGCGGTCCATAAATACGTGAAGGACAACAAAAACGGGACATACGACCTGAGCTTGGACGTGACGGGTGTGACCGGCAAGGACGTGAAGCCCGTGAACGTCATCTACGTGCTCGACGAGACCTACAGCATGATGTGGAAGATGGACGGCGATTATCCCGATAGGGAGAAGGGTGAGGGTGATAACGCCCCGAATCCGAAGGGCGATAGCCTGTGCGCTGGCGTGCGCGGTGGCACCGTGGAGACGATGACCGAGCTGTGTAAAGCCAGGGAGGAACCGCTTTACCGATATTCGTACGACCGGTTCAATGCGGCCAAGCAGGCGATTAAAGCGCTGAACGATATGCTGATCGCCTCATCGAACGTCGACGTCAAGACCGCGCTTGTTCAATTCGCCGGGCAGGAAGAATCCGCTAAGACCACGGATTGGAAGAGTTTGGAATCCGGCTATAACCTTCCCACGTCGGAGTTCAGCACATTTGCCTCGGGCACGAACTACGTCGATGCGCTCGAAGCTGTGAATGATTTGCTTGGCGACAAGCCGGCCCATGAAAAGGTTGAGGGTGCGGATGCGGATTCTGTGCAGACGGTGGTGGTGTTCGTCACCGATGGCGAACCCAACTACCCGCGGAAAAAAGGTGGTTCAGAGTCGGAGAAGGATAAGTATGCCGCCAAGCAAGCCAAAGACGCCCTCGAGGAACTTCATTTGAAGAGCGGCGACCGGTTCTACGCGGTCGGCGTCGGTTCCGACGTCGGCGATACGTTCCTCAGTCAGTTCGCCGCCTCCGCGCCGAAAGGCGTGGAATCCTCGTCGACCAAGAGCGGCAATGTGGATGAGCTCGTTGCGTATTTCAAGGACATCGCCGAACAAATCGCCGGCCCCGATGTCCGCGACGCGATGATCGTCGATCAGCTGAGCGAGTACGCACAGGTCGTCAAGCCGGAGACTGTGCCCACCGTGACCATCACCGACGCCAACGGTGGAAATATCGAGGTCATTTCTCCCTCATCGCTGGTTAAGTTGGCTGACGGCTCCATAAGCGGCAAGTTCATGTTCCAGGAGACCGCGGCAACCGCCGAAAACACTCTTACCTACACGTACCATCCTGCGGGCACGTATGAGGACAACGAGCATCCGGTCGTCACACTTGAATTCCCCGACAACTATCAGTTGACTAAAGACTGGACGTACACACTCACCTATCAGATTGAACCCACCGCAGCCGCCTACACGTACTACGCGCAGCACGAGAAGTCGTACCCGCATACAGGCGACTCCGATACCGACGCGGAAGGCAATCACACATCCTCTGAGCAACAGGGTTTCTACTCGAATACAAATGCCACGTTTACATACGTCGCGAATGATGAGAACGAATCCGTGGACTACCCGCATCCGGTCATCCAGGCGCCGTCCGTCCCGGCGGTCATCCAGGTCACCAAGGACCTGGATGGGCGTTCCGACTTCGCCGGTTCGTCGTTCACATTCACGCTCGAACCCGTGAACGGCGCGCCCATGCCCGCCGGTGAGGATGGGAACAAGGTCTCGTCACTCACTCTGAACATCAACATGGATGGCAAGACCAAACAAACCGACTCGTTCGATGCGATTCCGCTTCCATATGGCAAGGCCGGCGATTACACGTACACCGTTAAGGAACAGCAGGGCGACGTGACTGGTCTCGTCTATTCGAAGGCTGAATACCGGGTTGTGATTCATGTCGACGAGCAGGGAGAAGTCACTTACACGTACACAAGAACGAAGAACGATGCAGGTGCCGGCGATAACAGCGTCGAGGAAACCGCGGTGTTCGTCAATTCGCCTACGACTGGCGCTGGTGGGCAGATGGTCCGTAAATATATCTCGGGTAGGGACTGGCAGGAAGGTGACTCGTTCACGTTCCGCATCACGTACGCCGAATCCGCCCCTAATGATGGGACGCCGATTCCCGAACCCTACAGCGACTATGGTGAGGTTCGAGAAATTGACGATACGACATGGGATGTCACGCTTCCCTACGACACAGACCATTGCGTGTCGGCCTCGAATGGCGTCGATTCCTATTGTGACATGGGCCTCATGTTCGTCACTACGTATCCCATCCACGATGGAAACCACGAATTCACCTACATGATGGCCGAAGAGGACGGGGATGCCGCTGGTATGCAGTACTCCAAGGCTGAATACGAACTCAAGGTCACCGTTGTCAAGACCGATCTTTTCGAATCAGGTTTTAGCGTGAACTTCTTGCCTAGACAGATTCGTGATGATGATGGCACGCAGATTGACGAGTCTGGACCTTCGACCCTTGCCGCGGAAAAGCCAATCACCTTCACCAACACGTTCACCAGTGTGACCGCATTGCCGCTGACCGGTGGCGACACGACCTCGCGAAACATCATGCTTGCGGGCGGCGGCGTGCTGATGCTCGCCGGTGCGGCATGGCTGTTGGCGCGCAGACGCCGAGTCTGATGCTCTGCCGGGCGGCGCGAGTCGTCCGGCCCTCCAAGGAACAGCGTTTAGCTGGCTTCTTGTCCCTACCCACAAAGATTTCCCGCCTGTCTTCCGTCTTCCCGGATGGGTTGGGGAAACCGATAGGGAAGACGACATGGTTTCCATAACACAATTTTCCCTAACGGGAGAAATGGAGAACAACATGAAGGGAACAATCAAACGGGCGCTCGCCGGCATCACGGCCGCGGCCGTTGCCGCCGCGGGCCTCGCGGTGGGGGCCGTCACGGCGAGTGCTGCACAGTTAACGCTGACTCCGGCGACAATCACGCTTACTGGAGGTGCCGAGAAGCTGCGCGGACATAGTTTCAAATATGTGAAGCTGGCCGATTATTATGCCAATGATGATGGTCAGCTGTCTGTTAAGACCGTTGACGTCAAAAGTGTCAGCAGCGTTATCGACAAGGCGCTTGACGACGCGACGGATGATAGCTCAACGTGGGACGACGACGATACGAACTCTGATCCGATGCTGTGGGTGGCGCTCAACATGCAATCTTCTGTTGAGGCGCCTTACGCCGGTGAATTGCGTAACTTTGTGAATGGATTGGCTAGCTTGGAGAGCACGGTGGAGTCCGCTCAGGTGACAATTCCAACAAACTACGCTGAGGATACTTACCCTATCGCCATGAGCGAGCCGGGAATCTATGTGCTCTTCGACCAGTTCGAAACTCAGAAAGGCGAAGACGGAGAGACGATTACAAAGTCTCTGCCGATCCTTATTGGTACCAAGGTGATGAACGGCGACGCTGTTTATAAAGACATGGACGGTACTATCGAGATTAAGAACTCCATTGATACCTTTGATAAGGGTAAGGTCGACGTCAATCAGGACGGTCAAGATGAGCACTATTCGATTGGTGATGAGGTTCCGTTCTATCTGACTACGCCGGTGCCTACTACCACCAATATTCCTGGATATTCTCTGGCCTTTGCGGATAAGCCTTCGACTGGTCTGACAATTCGTGCTAATACACTGCAGGTGTTCATCGATCTCGATGGCGACCGAGTGCTCGACCGGGACACGGACGTTCTTCTCACCAAGGATACCGATTACAAGGTTGACGGTTTTGGTGTGACCGGTGCCGAGGACCTTGTGGGCAACGACGACGATGACAATGCAAAATTCACTGTGACCATGACTGACAAGTGGCTGTATGGTGAGCATCAGAAGTATGCAACGAAAGACCTTGTCGTAACCTATACCGGTTTCGTCAACGGCGATGCGCCAGAATTAGGACCGGACAATGACGCAAAGGTAACGGATAACGGCAATATTCGTGAGGACTGGGATTCCGTGGAGCTTTCTTGGTTCCGGTTCGAGAAGACTGATGCGTTTGGTAAGGGACTTGCAAATGCAAAATTCCAGATTAAAAGAGAAGGCGAACCTCTGAATTTGGTGTGCACCAGCCCAGGTGACGAAAAGAATCCGGCGGTGTATCGTTTGCATGACGGTGTGGAAAACACTTCTTCAACGAATACTGTGGTGACTCCGGCTTCTGGCAAAGTCAAGATTCAGGGCATTGCAGCTGGTGAAATGTTGACTGTGGAGGAGACGGAAGTCCCGAACGGTTATCTGAAAGATTATCGTTCATCTTTCATCGTCGAGGTTGGCGGTGATTGGTCTCACTTCAGCCCAATTGACGATGAACATGGTCTGGTTACCGTGATTAAGGGGAATGAAGATTCCACCGATTCGTGTAGGATGCCACGTTCTAGCGATTCGTCGGAGTCTCGTGGAGTTGGACTGAACCCGATGTGCGCGGTAAGGGTCATGAACGTGCAGAGCGTTTCGCAGCTGCCGAAGACCGGCGCCGCCGGCATCACCATGTTCGTGGTGCTCGGCCTGCTGATCGCCGGCGTGGGCGTCACGGTCTACGTCAAGTCCCGCGGCGTGCGCAACGCGCTGCGCGGCTGACGCCGACGCTGACGCAACCAGCCACACCTTGACCGGTTGATGGTGGAAGAAGGGCATCGGGCGTTCCTCGGAGCGCCCCGTGCCCTTCGGCTCCTTTGGGGACGGAGAGAACGAGCATGGCGAACAGGTCCGAGACGATGTTCAGCGCCCGTGAGATGCGCTACCTGCAGTCGCTGCCCGCGGTCGAACGCGTGTCGCAGAAGCGCATCCAGTACACGGAGGAATTCAAGCGCGACTGCATGCGGCGGTATCGCAACGGCGAATCGCCCGCCAAGATCTTTCGCAGCGCCGGCCTGGACACGGCGCTGATCGGCTACAAGCGCATCGAACGGTGCTTCGCGAGGTGGCGTCGGACCGAGGAAGGGGACGACGACGGGGGAGAGGCCCCCAACCAAAGCGGTTTCGAGGTGTCCCAGACCGACCGCTGGGTCGGCCCCGCGATGCCGCCGGTCAACGACGGCCGCTACTTCACGACCCGCGACGACACGGCCCCCGATTCGATGGACCTGCAGACCTGCCTGCTCGTCGTCGCGCAGCAGGCCCGGCGGATCGACCAGCTGGAGCACAAGGTCAAGCAGCTCGAGCATCGGCTGGAGGGCGACGCGGCCGGCGGCGACGCCCCCGAACCGGCGTCGGCTGTATAAAACCGGTCATATAAAACCGGGTCGTATCAAACCGGCTGTATCAGCCGGCCGTATCAAGCCATTTCAGGCAGACGGAAGTCCGGCCGTCTGCGGTACCGCGCCCGCGGCGCCATCCCCATGATCGGCGGCGCCGCGGGCGCGTCGCGTCACCGCTGGGCCGACAGCGGGGTGTCGGACAGCGCCCACCCCTCGACCACGCGCACGCCGACGGGCTCGGGGTTCTCCTTGAACGTGACGAACTCCATGGTGTTCTGCAGCGTCTCCTCGCCGGTTTCGAGGTTCCTGATCGTGACGGTGTAGCGGATCGCGCACCAGTTGTCGCGGATGATCATGTTCTCGAACTGGCCGAGTTCCATCGTGTAGTGCTGGAACAGCTGGCCCATCATGTCCTTGTACTGCTGGAGCGTCAGGCGGTGGCCGTAGACGTTGTAGTGCGCGTCCGGCTCGTAGAGCGTGTCGCACCATTTGAGCCAGCCGTCGTAGCCGCCGTTCCAGTTGTTGAACCCGTTGAACGGACGGTCCTCGCTCTTCTGTTCGATGTTCTTCTCGGTCGGTGCGGGGTTCTTGATTTTGGTGGCGGCCTGGTGTCTCCTTTGAACTGTGGTGGTGTTGCCTGGCTTCCTGCGAGGCTGTCTCCGATCGTGCCGCTTTTGTGTGTGGTGGGTGTCGGGACACTGTTAGGGGGACGTTAAGGTAAGGCTTGGTTTGCCGGTGGATGCGGCGCGGCGGGCGACTGCGGGGATGGGCGGGCGTGCGTCTGTGCGCGGGTGGCGGTTATGCATGACTCGCTCCGACATGGTGGGTGACATCGAGGTCAGGGAAGGTCGGGGAAAGTTGGTGGTGTGTCGTAGTCGCCGACCCTTACTCCCGCAACGCGAAAGCCAAATTTTCGCGGGGGTGTGGAAGTGGTATGAAACGGGGGGATAGGGGGATGTCAGGGGGTAACTTCGTTCCCAAAAGAATCGTTTCGCCGGGGCGGTCGTGACGTGCTCCGGTGGACAGGAGGACGGAAGGGACGTACATGATGCACAGCAACAACCTCGGGGGGGGGGTATCCGTTCCAGGCTGACCGCCGTGGTCGCGGCGCTGGCGATGCTCGGCACCTCGGCGATCGCGGGCACCGCGGTCGCGCAGGACATCACTCCCGCTGACGGCGGCGAAAGCCGGACCTATACCGCTGCTGCGACCGCCGATGACGGGAGCCTGGTCGATGTGAGCGTGGACGCGCCGACGGGCGCGCTGCCCGATGGCGTGACGCTCGAGGCGTCGATCGTGCAGGTGGACGACGCGATCGTGGAGGCCCTTGACCGGGCCGATGCCGCCGCCGACGGCGTGATCGCGCTCGACATCCACTTCAGCGACGGGAACGGCGACGAGGTCGAACCCTCCGAGCCGGTCGACGTGAGGATCGAGACGCCGCAGACCATGCTGGGCGACGATGTGGACGCCTCCACGATTCAGGTGCGCCACCTGTCCGAGGACGGGGACGGCAACATCGTCGCCGCCGACACCGTCGCCGATGCGGCGGACGAGTCCGAGGGCACCGTCGCGGTGGACGATGGCGCGGCCGCGCTGTCCGAGGATGCGCAGGCGGATGACGCACAGAGCGTGGTGACCGCGGAGTTCACCGTCGACTCGTTCTCGCACTTCACGATTACGTGGGGATCCCATACCACCAGTCGGAATAGTGTGACGGTTTACTACGTCGATGAGAAGGGCGATGCGATTCAGGGAAGCCAGAGCGAAATCGTATATGTGAACGACAAAAGTTGGGTCAACCTGGATTTCTATGGTACGGATATTTCCGGCTATACCTATCAGGGTGCCCATTTGAACAAGTATAACGGTACTGCTGCCAGATGGGTGCGGTACAGCGGTAACAGCTGGAGGTACTCGGACGGTGACTCTCGGCCCGGGAATAATAATACCGAAATCTCATGGGCTACTACCGGTGTTCGTTCTATTTATCTTGTTTACACTTCCAATTCCACAGACCCGGAGGGGCCGGTCAAGGTCTACGTATACGTAGCCGCTATCGGTCTGTCCGATGAATGCCTCAATTTGCTCGGCATCGAGCCTGAAACAAGAGATGCGAACGGTTACTTCCCTGCCGGCGAGATCATGCTGGATCCAAGTTATTTCGACGGTAAGGCCGGAGTCAACACCCCGGGCCAGCCTCTAATTAACAGTACGCAGGATTGGAATCAACTAGTTGCTGCTTTGAGCAACATGGACACCACGACTCTTGTCGACCAAACGAACTGGAACTATTCCGGGGCGTGGGACGACGGCAAGAAAGATTATTCAGTAAATCAAAACAACCATGTTGGTGATTACCTTGCCCAAGCGCGAGGGGATACCGGCAAAACTTGGGGTTCCCAAAGTACGGCTCTGTTCCGGTGGCACCTTGACCCGTCGCAAGTGGGTAACGCGCATTATGGTTTCGAGGATCAGTCCGTCCAGTACCATCTCGATCTGTTCTTCACGACCAACAAGATTGATTTTGTTTACGGCAACAATAAAATCACTTCGGGTCCTGCGCAAGATGGGAACACAGCCGATACTCGTACGTACATCACCGGCTCGGAGATTCAATATCCCGAAGGCATCGAGATTCCCGACGACTGGTATATCGACGGGTACTACGCCGATGCCGATTTCACCACCCTGTGGAATGATTTTGGCAAGCCTCTGACCGAGGACACAACAGTTTACATCAAACTGACCAAGAACCCAGTCGAGACCATCACAATCACCAAGGAGATCGCGGGCACGACGGTCGCCGACCCGGGCAAGGCATACACGTTCACGATCGAAACGCACGACGGGATTGTTACTGGGCAATCTTACAGAACGTCGGATGGTGATGTTGCGTTCCAGCAAGTTGCTGGTGGAATCTACAGGGCAGAGGTTCGTGTGACCGCAAGCTCCAAGAACGGCGCGGACGGCACGGTTGTAATCTACGGGCTGCCGGGCACGGCATCGTACACGGTGACCGAAGATGAATCGAAGGCGGCGCTTGACGGCTATAACCTCAGCGTCTCGTACACGGTTGACGGCGAAGACGGCAACGTAGTGGAGCCGGCAGACAACAACAATATGGAACGCACTGTAGCCGTGACCAACAGCTATGTCTATTCGCCTACCGTGGAGCTGCCCGAGGCGGACCCGTCGATTCGCAAATACGTCGACGCCAACGAGGACGGGACCTACGATCTGAGCCTGGACGTGACCGGTACGACCGGCAAGGATACAAAGCCCGTGAACGTGCTGTACGTGCTCGACGAGTCGTACAGCATGATGTGGACCATGGAGGGCGAATATCCCGATAAGGATCAAGGCGATGCGGATGAAGATCCGAATCCGCAGGGCGATAATCCTTGCGCCTACGAGGAAAATATCAAGCAATGCGATCCAGGCACATTGTATGAATATTCGTTCGAGCGATTCGACTTGGCGAAGAACGCGATCGATGGTCTGAACGAAATACTCGCGCAGATTCCCAACATTGATGCGCAGGTTTCCTTGGTCGAATTCAGTGGAACCACCAATACGAGTAGCTGGGCAGAATTGCCGTCAGACGGTCACATGACTTTGCCTGAGTCCGAATGGCAAAACTTCAACAGCGGAACAAATTATCGGGATGCGCTTCAATCGGCTCAGAGTCTCGTGCGAACTGCCCGTGCTGACGATGGTCAAGGACACGAGGCCGAGACGGTGGTCGTGTTCATCACCGATGGCGAGCCCAACAGGCCCAATGATGGAGATCCATTGAATGCCGCCATAGACGCCGCTGGAAATCTTACGTGTGACCGGTTCTATGTGGTTGGCGTTGGTGGGGAGGCCAGCGAAAATACGCTGCAGCAAGTCACTAACGGTGCTAGCGGAGTCCCGCAGAAAGATTACCTGGCGAATGGTGATGCCAGTAATATGCTCACCTATTTCGCTGGAATTGCCAGTGATATTGCGGGCGAGGACCTGCACGACGTCATGATTGTCGATGAGCTGAGCGAGTACGCGCAGCTTACGGCCCCGAGCGCGGTTCCCGTCATCACCATTACCGACGCGGAGGACAGTTCCATTAATGTCAGTGGACCCGATGCGTTGACGCAGGTAGAAGGCGCAACCAATGGCGTAATGTCGGGGCAATTCACGTTCGCCGATAAGACGACTGCCTCCGGCGAAGCGGGAACTCAGACGCTGACGTACACGTATTACCCGGCAGGGACCTACGGTGACGGTGACAATGCGCATTCGGTGGTGACACTCGAGTTTCCGGATGAGTATCGCCTGACTGATGGGTGGACGTACACGATCACGTTCACCATCGAGCCAACCGACCAGGCGTACGTCGACTACGCGCAGAATAACGGCTATCTCGATGCGGGCGGCAAACAGATTCTGGGCGACCAAGATACCGATGCGGAGGGCAATGCGACCTCGTCGAACAAGCCCGGCTTCCATGCAAACACGCAAGCCACGCTCCACTACACCACGAATGAGGCGGTCAAGGACAAGACGTACCCGCACCCGGTCATTCAGGTGACCATCACGCCGGTGTCCGCGCTCCCGCTGACCGGTGGCGACACGACCGCAAGGAACATCGTGCTCGCCGGTGGCGGTGTGCTGCTGCTGGCCGGTGCGGCGTGGCTGCTGGCCCGGCGGCGTCGGGTCTGATCGTTCTCGGCCGGGCGGCCATGATGCCGTCCGGTCCCGAGGCCGGTCCCTTGACCGGACTCCTGTCCCTATCCACCAGAGGTTTCCCGCCTGTCTTCGTCCTTCCGGATGGGTTGGGGTGAAGTCAGGAAGGACGAAAGCAAACCATCGATTTCCAAAACAGTCATCCCGTTCCCGTGAGGGGATGGGGGAGTTAAGGAGAAAAGAACCATGATGAAGGGCATGTTGAAGAGGTGCCTGGGCGTAGTGGCCGCCGCGGCGATGGCCGTGACGGGCATGGCCGCCCTGACCGTCACCGCCAACGCCTCGTCGGATACTCTGGCGACGATCACAATCAACAATGCACAGCCGGGGCACACGTATACGGCGTACCGGTTCGCCACGTTTAGTGATCCTGAACGGTCTAACACGAACAACAGTGTCTACGTGGACGTGAACACCGTCACCGAGGAAGGCAACAATTGGACGTCGGTTCTGACGGCTGCGTTTAGTGGTGTTACAAGCGACGGGACCGATGAAGGTACTCCCTATGTGCTTGGGGACGTGTATGCGTCGAATCCGGCCGCCGCGATTGCCACATTGTCGCCGGCGCAGCTGCGCCAGTTCGCCGATGCCCTGAGCAACACGTCGATCGCTGCCATGGCCCCTGCCGATTCGTACGCCGTTACCGGCACGGATCCTCAGGACGTCGTCCTTGGCGGCGATTCCGATGATACGCTGCTCGAGGGCTGGTATATCGTCACCGACACCACGACCGTGAATGGCGAGACGGTGTATCATCCGATTGCTATCGTCGCGACTAATATCACCCCCTACGTTGAAGGAGGCGGTACCGTGACGGTCAATCCTGGCGACGGCCAGCTGAATATCAACGATTTGGGCGTGGTGAACGCGAAGACCGTGACCGAGCCCGCAGGGCAGCCGGAGAAGGATGCATACGACGAGGACGACAGCCAGATCGATAGCGTCACCGTGGAAGGTGAGGTACAGGACACCGATACTGGTACGGTGAACATCGGCGATACGGTGAACTTCACCGTGACCGACACCATTCCCTCCGATGCCAATGCCTACGATAGCTATGAGTTCACGTTCTTCGATCATGCGTCCAAGGGCCTTGACCTCGATGAGAATTCCTTCGCGGTGTATGTGGATGCCAACAACGACAACACTTATGAAACCCGACTTGATGGTGCCACGGCGACTTTCGTGATGGGCGGAGACCCCACGGACGCACCTGATGGTTCCGATGCGACTAATACTACGGTCACTGTTGTCATCGATACCTTGGACGGCCAGAACTATGCCGGCAAGAACATCCAGCTGCAGTACTCGGCCGTGGTGACCAGCGACGCCGAGGGCGGCCAGACGCAGAACACCGCGTCTGTATCTCATAACGGCGGCGCCACGTCCGATGGCGACACGGTGACATTGAAGTACGGCGAGTTCCAGTTCCAGAAGGTCAACAAGGAAGACGCCGGACTTGCGGACGTCGTGTTCAACGTGTACGAGGGCGACCTTCTCGAAGACAATGATCTTTCCGATGACACTGCCCTGACGTTCTCGCAGGAACAGGATGAGGATGGTGCGGCCATCGGCGGCGCCTATGTGCGCGACGATGCCGGTGCGGCGGATATCTTGACCGCCGATGACGGCATGTTGACGGTTCGCGGTCTGAAGGACGGCACCTACACGGTTGTGGAGACCAGCAATCCGGACGCGCAGTACGCGACGAACTACTACGCGAAGTTCACCGTCACCGTCACGAACGGCGTAGCCGTTGTGAATGCGAATGACGCGAACCACCTTGTGACTCCTGCGCAGGGTGAGGGCGTCGCGACCGTGCTGAACGTGCGTGGCGTGGCCGAGCTGCCGTCCACCGGCGCCGCCGGCATCACCGCGTTCATCGTCCTCGGCCTGCTGATCGCGGGCGCGGGCGTGACCGTGTACATGAAGTCGCGCAACGTGCGCCGCATGATGCGCGCCTGACGGCACAAGCCGTTCGCGCGGCTCGCAATGAAAACACCAGGGTATGGGTCCCGGCGCCTCGTCGCCGGCCCATACCCTCTGCCGTATCCGGCACGGAAATGAGGGAAACCGATGGCCAACAGATCCGAGACGATGTTCAGCGCCCGCGAGATCCGCTATCTGCAGTCGCTGCCCGCGGTCGAGAGCGTCACGCAGAACCGCATCCGCTATACCGAGCGGTTCAAGCGCGACTGTATGCGCCGCTACAGTGAAGGTGAGTCGCCGGCGAAAATCTTCCGTAGCGCGGGGCTTGACTCGTCGCTGATCGGCTACAAGCGGATCGAGCGGTGCGTGGCCCGGTGGGGCAAGGAAGAACAGAAGCGCCGCGCCGAGTCACCTGAGGACGACGCCATGGACCTGAACATTCCCGAGGGCGAGCGGTGGGCCGGCAACGGCACCCCGCCGGTCGGGGACAGGCGCCGCGATCCGGACCACGGTGAGCTGGACGCGCAGACCAAGCAGACGTTCGACCTGATCATTGCCCAGCAGGCCCGGCGCATCGACGAGCTCGAACGCAAGATCCGCCGGCTCGAAAGCCACCTGAACGACCGCAAGCAACAGGAGACGCAGGAGTCGGAACCGGACGGCGAACAGTGACGAGCGATTCCGCGTGACGCACTCATATGGCGCGGCAGACCACGGTTTGTGCAGCGGAACCGTCGGTACGGGCAGAAAAGATACAGAGTCAGCCGCTCAGTCGGTCATTGCCTCGACATCCTCCGTCGTCAAAGTCTGCGGAAGACTGTCGCCGGACTGCATGTCGACCCGCCGGAAACGGGCGCCGTCCGCCGGCGGGTCGCCCTCCTGGGTCGTGTCGGCCGCGACGTCAACGGCGTCCATGGCATACAGGCCGGCCGTGGCGCCGGTGATGTAGTACTGGTCGGCGAGTTCGCCGTCCAATCCCGAATGCACCAGGAAGAGCATGACGGTGTCGCCGGACGACATGAGAAGGTCGGAGTCGCTCTGCTCCGGGGAGCCGGTCTGCCGCACGGCGACGGTGTCGCCTCCGGCGTCGCCCTTGATCGTCGTCAGCACCCTCACGTCGGCGAGCGTGAAATCGGTGGTGTCGTCAAGGTCCTGCACGGTTCTGGTGTCGCCGACCGATCCGACGACGATGAGGTCGCTGTCGTCCGCCATCTGCTCGGTCGATTGGTACAGCTTGGCGCGCGACGTCTCCGTTCCTGTTCCGGGCTCGGTGGTGCCGGCGTCCGAACCGCAGGCGCCGAGAACGAGCGATGCGAGCAGCATGGCGCAGATGCCGATTCCTTTGCCGATGCGCATGAGAACCCCCTAATACGGCTCGAGATAGCCATTGATGGCGGCGGATAAATTGCGGACACCATTACGATAATCACGATATACCGCCGAGACGTTGGCGTGCATGGCGGTATTGGTATCCGAGCGCCTGATCCCGACCATGAAGACGCGTTCATGCAGTCATCGTGCTTTTTCATCTTGGAGTGGCTTGTGGGGAGGGGCATGAGCGGTTTTTCCCGGTCAACTCGATGCCGTTCGCCGTCGATTCGGGGCTCTGCTGGTTTTGGCTGGTTCACGGTTCGGAGGCGGATGATCCTGTGAACTGGAACGATATGGAATGCACATTTCCGCACATCGACATCGGCGGAATACCGGGCGCGAATGTTCGATTCGGCCGTGACGCCGGTTCACAGGATCGCCCTCCTCCATCCTGTGAATTAGGAAAACGCTGTACTTCCAAGAGCTTCGCACCGACATGCGCGGACATCCGCCCGCATGCGCCGGCATCGGGTACCGGTGGAGACCGACGGAAACGCACACGCGACGCGAACCCAGCCATGGCGCCATGACACCGTCCTGTCGCCACACCGCCCGTGTCTCCTCGCCTCATGCTACAATCATCGTTGCCTATACGGCGGCGGGGGTGTAGCTCAGTCGGTTAGAGCATCGGACTCATAATCCGCCGGTCCAGGGTTCAAGCCCCTGCGCCCCCACAAGTTGCTTGACACCAAAGCTTCGGGTTCCATGTGGAAGAAATCCGAAGCTTTTTCTATATCGTCTAAGTTCCATCGAATTTTCCCGCTGAATTTCTGGGAAAGACTTGAAGTGGCGATGCCCATGGCGTGGGCCATGTCCTGTTGCGTGGTCTGCTTGATCGCTAGCAGGACGCGAATGTTGTAGCTCACGCGGTCCTGTAGTGTTTTGCCTGTCTTTTTGCCGGATGTGTTCGGCTGCACCATTGTCGCTGTCATGTAAATTAGATTAGCATATACCAAACTTGCAATCAATAAAACACAAATCCGATTTGCATATGTTGCTGCAAGGTGCTATAGATATTCGTCATGACGAAAAGTGATTCGTATAATACAAATCTGTTTTATGAACGCATAAAGTGCATGCTTGTGTTGCGTGGCATATGGCAGAAAGATGCAGCCCGTGCCCTGGGAATCTCTAGCGCGTCGTTCAGCGACAAGCTCAAGGGGGATATCCGTTTCAGCGCGGATGAGATCGCCAAGCTGGCCGACCTGTTCGGCGTGTCCACGGACGTGCTGCTCGGCCGTGAACCACTGGAGGTGGTGTGATGTTGGTGCTTGACCGCCAGAACGGCAAGGTGGCCGTGGCGTCGGCGAC
>NZ_JAHBBD010000022.1 GCF_019331775.1 Bifidobacterium phasiani | reverse complement strand
AAGGCCGCCTAGCCGACATCACGCAGGACCAACACCGACGGCACCGGACACAGGGCGAAACGCGCCCGAAAACGCCACCAACAAACAACCCCAAACGGATTGACAAAACCATAGGGACACCCCCCTATACAGCGCCACGCATCGTCGCCCCCAGCGCCTCCGCACATCGCCATCCCCACAGCCGCCCGCGCGGACGAACGGCAACATCGCCATTGCGCTTTCCGAAACTTTCGCTATACTGGCGGTTGAGAGGTCCATCGTCACGTCATCTGGGGGTATCGCCATGCCGGAACGTTCCGCCGCGAAACGCACCGCGTCGAAGGCCACGCAGCTCGCCGACATCGCCAGGCGCACCGGCTATTCGCTCGCCACCGTCTCGAAGGTGCTCAACGGCCGCAGCGACGTCTCCCCCGCCACCCGCAAGGTCATCGACGCCGCGATCAAGGAGAGCGGCTACGTCAAGCGCGTCTCGACCACCAAGAACCGCCGGCTGCTCGAGGTGGTGTTCCAGAACTTCGACAACATCTGGTCGCTGGAGGTGCTCCGCGGCCTGGTCACCGAGGCCAGCGCGCACGAGATGAGCGTGATCACCACCGAAAGCGGCGACCGATCCCACCCCGACTCGAAGTGGATCGACGGCGTGCTGCGCCGCCAGCCGCTCGGCGTCGTGCTGATCTTCTCGAACCTCACCGATTCGGAGAAGGCGCGCCTGCAGGCCTGCCGCATCGACTACGTGACGCTCGACCCCTCCGGCGACCCCTCGCCCGACAACCTCTCCGTGCAGGCCGACAACTGGACCGGCGGCGTCATCGCCACCCGGCACCTGCTCTCGCTGGGGCACACCCGCATCGGCATCATCACCGGCCCCAACTCGATGATGTGCTCCAAGGCGCGGCTCGACGGCTACAAGGCGGCCCTCGAGGAGCACGACATCCCCTTCGACCCGCGCCTGGTGCGCGAGGGCGACTTCTCGACCGCCGAGGGCTACCGGCAGGCGCTGGCGATGCTCAAGCGCCCGGACACGCGGCCCACCGCGATCTTCGCCGGCAACGACCTGCAGGCCATGGGCGTGTACGAGGCGGCGCGCACGCTCGATCTGAAGATCCCCGAGCACCTGTCGGTCGTCGGCTTCGACGACGTGCAGACCGCCGCCTACATGGGCCCGGCGCTGACGACGGTGCGCCAGCCGCTGCAGGACATGGCGGCGGCGGCCGTGCGCATGGTCGTCGACAAAAGCCGCGGCCGCACGATCCAGAACCGCATGATCTTCCCGACCAACCTGATCATCCGCGACAGCACCCGGCCGCTGGAGGTCACCGAGCCGCACTGACGCGGCCCGGCCGGCACGACGCCGCTCCGCCTACCGCAGGCGGCGGATCGACAGGAACAGCGCCCCGCTGCACAGCACGATCACGGCCTGCGCCGCGAACACCGCGCCGTAGCCGAACCTGCCGATCACCGAGGCGGCCACAAGCGAGGCGCCGACGCCGCCCAGCGTGTTCGCCAGGTTGAGGACCCCCAGGTCCTTCGCCGCGGCCGAGGCGTCCGGCAGCACCTCGACGCTGATCGTCTGCACCAGCGAGGAGTTCGCGCCCGAGGCCACGCCGACGATGCACGAGAACGCGATCAGACCGCCCGGCGTCGGGCACAGGAACGGCACGAGCGCGCCGACGGCGATCATCGCGGTCGTGCAGACGACCAGCAGCTTCGGCCGACCGATCCGGTCCGTGACCGGCCCCGCCGCCAGGCAGCACACCAGCCCGATGACCAGCGTGATCGCCGAGTTGACCGACAGCAGCCGCTGCGCGTCCGCCCGTCCCAGCCGCAGGTAGTCGAGCAGGATGTACAGCATGTAGTTCGACGCCATGCTGCCGCCGACGACCAGCAGGAAGCGCGCGGCGAGCGTCTTGTAGAAGTCGCGCGCGCCGTGCGTGGGGAACATGACCATCGACGCCAGATCGCGGGCCGAGAACGGGCGCGCGGGCTCGTCGAGGTTCGAACGCTCCCCCGCCAGCAGCGCCGAGACGACGCCGCCGGCCAGCGCGACGGCCGCGAACACGTCCACGCCGAGCGTCACGTCGCCGAGGAACTGCGCGGCCACCAGCGTGCCCGCCTGCCCGCCGATCGTCTGACCCAGTCCGTACGCCGAGGACAGCGTGCCGCGCCAGCCGGCCGGCACGCGGTCGGACAGCTGCGCGACCATCGCCGAGGCGACGCCGTTGACGACCAGCTCGTACAGGCACCACCAGGCCAGCATCGCCGGGATGCCGTCGGCGCGCGCGAACGCCGCCAGCACCAGGCAGGAGAGCACCGAGCAGCCCACGATCCACGGCTTGCGCTTGCCGAAGCGCGTGCGCGTGCGGTCGGAGCACGCGCCGAGCACGATGTTGGCCACCAGCGCCACCAGCATCGCGACGGTGGAGAACATCATGACCAGCGTCACCTTGTGCTCCGGGTCGATGGCCGCGATGCGCTGCGGCAGCAGCGTGGCGATGGCGCCCTGGTGCGGCATCAGCCAGCACGCCGGGCCGATGACCAGCGACAGGGCGAGCGCCCGGGGCATGCGCCCGCGCGGCTCGCCCGGCACGTCCGGCATACGACCGCGCACCCCATCCGGCACGTCCCGCATATGCCCGCGCGACTCACCCGGCATGCCCGGCACGTTCCCGTCCCGTCGGCACGCCGGCCAGGCAGCCGACGAAGCCGCCGGCCCACTCGGTGCTCAGGAAGCGCGCGTCGATGCGGTCGAGCACGGCCACACCGTCCACGGCGCCGCCGGGCACCGTCACGCCATCGGACGCCGCACCGTCGCATGCCCCGCCGGCCACGCCGTCACGCGCCGCGTCTCCGTCCGCACCGTCGCCGCATATCGTGCCGCGGCCCCCGCCGCCGGCCATCCCCTCGCCATGCGGCATGCGGTCGACCGCCGCGACCACGCGCTCGGCCGCAGCGGCCGGGTCGAGGCCGGCATCGTGGGCGAACAGCGTGAGCGCGTTGCCGCGGAACAGCACGGCCACGCGGACCGCCCGCCCCGGCTCGGCGCCGATCGGCCCGTGGTCGCGCGTCTCGCGCCGACCGCCGTCCGTGACCGTGCAGGCGACGGCGCATGCGCCCTTGCCGTCCGGCAGGTCGCGCACCCGCACCTCGACATGGTGGTCGGAGTTCTGCCGGATGACCAGCCCGCCGCATCCGGGCACCGGGATCACGCAGTCGTCCGCGCTGATGCGCGCGTACCGCACGCCCCGCTCGGCGCGGATGACCTCGCGGGCCCCGCGCTCGACGTCGACGACCGGGCGGGTCGGGCGCTCGAGGCCGTCCGCGCCGCCCAGACCCATCACGACACGGACCGGACGGTCGTCGTCGACCGCGACGCCGCCGGCCGGCGGCGTCGCCCCGGCCTCGCACAGCGCCACCCAGCCGGGCAGCCGCCCCAGTCCGGGAGCCACGACCGGCCAGCCCGGATCGGCGCCGTCCGCGCGGGGCGCGCCGCCGCCGTCGAGCTTCCAGTCGGCGGGGTTGCGCTCCCAGGTCACCGGCGCGATGAACGGCTCGCGGCCCAGGTAGCTGAGCAGCTCGCCCGGCCGCGGGCCGCGCGTCTCGCGCACGCCGAGGCACACCAGCCACCAGCCGAGGCGCGGGTGGCGGATCAGGTCGGCGTGGCCGACGCACTGCACCGGCTCGGCCAGGCCGAGGTGGCGGTGGGTGAGCACCGGGTTCTTCTTGTTCGCGTGCAGCAGCCGGCGGCGCACGCCCAGCAGGCAGCGTTCTCCATCACGCACGGCAACCGGCGAGTCACCGACGCCCTCCTCGAGCTCGAACGCCGCGATCGCCTCGGCCAGGCCCCGCGGCGCGTGCACGCGCATCGCCATCTCGCTGTGCTCGAAGCTGGTGCCGCCCTCCGCGGTCATCAGGTAGACGTATTCGCCGACGCGGTACAGGTGCGGCCCCTCGGCCCACACGGCGTCGACGCCGTAGCCGCGCCAGATGACCGTGCGCCGCCCGCAGGGGCCGTCGTCGTCGGCCAGACGCCAGGTCGCCGGGTCGATGCGCCGGGTCCACACCTCGGTCTGGCCCTCCCAGCGCGGGTCGACGGCGGGACGGGTCTGGGTCCAGTACACGCGCCCGTCCGAGTCCTCGAACAGGTCCGGGTCGATGCCCTCGGCGCCGTCGATCCAGTAGGGGCCGCGCCAGGGGCCCTCCAGCGCGTCGGCGACGATGACGAAGTTGCCGTCGGCCCGTTCGGCGGCCTCCAGCTCGGCCGGGTCGACGCCGGCGGCCAGCGCGGCCGCGCGGTCGATGCGCGCGATCGTGCAGGCGATGGCGTAGCGGCCGGCGATGCGGCGCAGCGTGGGCGCGTAGACGCCGCCCGAGTCCTCGACGAACGGGATGAGCAGCCGGCGGGCCATGCCGGCGTCGATCGCGTCGGTCAGGTGGGTCCAGCGGCCCAGGTCGTCGGAGACGTGGATCGGCAGGCCGGGCACGAGCTCGAACGAGGAGTTGACGAGCGCGATCCGGCCGTGGGGTTCGTCCCAGATCCAGGACGGATCGGGGTACATGCCGGTGAGAATGGGGTTGCTGATCGGTGTGGCTGGCGTGGTCATGGTCGGCACCTTCGGGTTGTGGTCGGGCGGTCCGCGCGCACTTCGACGTGCGGCGGCGGAAACTTTCGGAAACTTGCGGGGCCCCGAATACGCAGAAACGCCCGCAGACCGCGGGGTCTGCGAGCGTTTCCCTATCAATCGGAAAGGAAGGAGAAAGGAGATGGACCGATTGGCCGGGCGTCGGGTCCGCGCCTCCGGTGCGCGTCGCCGCGTCCCGTGGCGCGGGCCGGATGTGCGTGGCGCCCGGCCGTCGCCGGCCCGGCCGGGCGGGTCCGTGGACCCGTTCCGGCCGGGCGTTTCCGTGGGGCGTCGCCGCCCCGCGGCATCACGCCTCGGCGAGGGCGTCGATGATGTAGTTGTTGATCGTGGCCTTGACGGACTCCAGGTGGTCCGACTTGGTGGCCTCGATCAGCCTGGCCTGCGGGATGTCGAGGGCGTACTGCTCCAGCGAGGCCAGCGTGGCGGTGCCGTCCTCGATGGTGGCGCCGACGCCGGAGTCGTAGGAGGCGTAGCGCTCGGCCTGCAGGTTCTGGATGAACTTGTCCTCGTGCATCTTCGCGGCGACCAGCAGGCCGGCGGCGAAGGTGTCCATGCCCGCGATGTGCGAACGGAACAGGTCCTCGGCGGTGAAGGAGGTGCGGCGCGGCTTGGCGTCGAAGTTCAGGCCGCCGTGGGGGCCGATCTGGCCCTCGTCGATGACCTCCCACATCACGGTGGTGGTCTCCATCAGGTCGGTCGGGAACTCGTCCATATCCCAGCCGATGAGCTTGTCGCCCTGGTTCGCGTCGAGCGAGCCGAGCACGCCGGCCTCGCGGGCCGTGCGGATCTCGTGCTGGTAGGTGTGGCCGGCCAGGTTGGCGTGGTTGCCCTCGAGGTTGAGCTTCATGAAGTCGATGTCGTAGGTCTTCAGGAACGCGATGGCGGTGGCGGCGTCGAAGTCGTACTGGTGCATCGTCGGCTCCTTGGCCTTCGGCTCGATGAGGAACTGGGCGTCCAGGCCGATCTCCTTGGCGTACTCGTGGCACATGTGGAAGAACTTGGCCATGTGCTCCTGCTCGCGCTTCATCTGCGTGTTCCACAGGTTCTCGTAGCCCTCGCGGCCGCCCCAGAACACGTAGTTCTCGGCGCCCAGGCGCTTGGCGATCTCGAGGCTGTGCTTGAGCTGGCCCGCGGAGTAGGCGTAGATGTCCGCGAACGGCGAGGTGGAGGCGCCGGAGACGAAGCGCGGGTTGGTGAACAGCGAGGAGGTGTTCCACAGCAGCTTGACGCCGGTGGCCTTCATGTTCTCCTCGATCTTGTCGACGACGCGGTCGAGGTTGGCGTTGGTCTCGCGCAGGGTGTCGCCCTCCGGGGCGATGTCGCGGTCGTGGAAGCAGAAGTACTCGACGCCCAGCTTGGTGAAGAACTCGAAGGCGTAGTCGACCTTGGCGAGCGCCTCGTCCATCGGGTCGGAGTACTTGCCGTACCACGGGCGGAGGGCGGTGCCGGTGCCGAACGGGTCGACGAGCTCCTGGTCGAAGGTGTGCCACCAGGCGACGCCGAAGCGCAGCCAGTCCTTCATCTTCTTGCCGGCGACGACGCGGTCGGCGTCGTAGTAGTGGAAGGCCAGGCCCTCCTGCGGCCCCTTCTGACGGCCGACGTATTCGATCTTGTCAACGTCCCACAGACCCATGGGGTGCTCCTTTGCTAGTGAATCGAGCTGGTATTGCCGGCGAGCCTTGCCGTTCGCCGCTGCCCCAATAGTAAGATGATTTACCCAAATATGTCAAACCGTTTAACTTTTATCGGCGCGTCGCGTGGCATGGCCCGTCGCAGGTCTCGGATTGTCGCGCGTCTCGCATCGACGCGTGTCTCAGCGCACTACACGCCCCGGCGCACCGCACGCCTCAGCGCGCCGGCCGAACGCTCCGCCCGGCAGGCCAAATCACGCGGCGCCCCATGTCTCAGCGCGCCACGCGCCCCAGCGCACTGCGCATCGCAGCACACCACACGTCTCAACGCACCACACGTCTCAACGCACCACACGTCTCAACGCACCACACGTCTCAACGCACCACACGTCTCAACGCACCACACGTCTCAACGCACCACACGTCTCAACGCACTGCACACCTCAATGCACTACGCGCCTCGCGACACCGCGTATCTCAATGCACTCCCCCGTGCGCTGCACGCCTCAGCGCGCCGGCCGGGTGCTCCATCCAACAGGCCAAGCCTGCGCGACACCCCATGTCTCAGCGCACCGCATGTCTCGCGACACCGCGTGTCTCAGTGCGCCGCACACCTCAGTGCACCGCACACCTCAGTGCGCCGCGTATTTCGGGGAGCCATGCACCCCGACGCATCAGGCGAGATGCCGCACAACGCGAACAATCAGCCAAGATGTCACACGGTACCGGAATGCATCGCGCTGGAATGCATCACCCTGGAATGCACCGCGCTGGTATGAAGAAATACATCACCACGGTATGAAATATGTCGCCACGGTACGGAACCCCCAAAGCCGCCCAATCACACACCGGCGGGCTACCGTACCGTACCTTGCGGTACGGAACCCCTCTTGCCGGTCCCAGACTGCACAGTACCGTACCACGGTACGGTACGGAATCTAGACCCTTGATATTCCGCCATTCTTATCGACCTACCGTACCGTACCGCGGTACGGTACGGTGAAAACGCCGGCATGTGGATTCCGTACCGTACCACGCGAGCAAGTGCCGTCCCATTGAGCCGCGCACCCCACGCGGCCAATGCCCCGACGCCAATCGATGGCCGAATCATCCCGCCGACCAGACCGCAACGGCGCCGCCGATCATCACGGTTCAAGATCGCCGGTCAGACCGAGCCGGCACCGCCTCACGCCAACGCCGGCAGCCAGTCCGACAATCGCCAACAGAAACATATCAGCGCCGCCAGCTCACGCACACCGGACGACGCCCCGACAACCTGCAGCCATCAGCCATCAGCCATCGGCCAAACCGCGTCAGCGCGCCCCCAGCGCCAGACGCCGGCGGTGTTGGCGCACCACGTCGACCGAGTATACCGCCAACGCCAGCCAGATCACCGAGAACGAGACGAACCGGCTCGCCGGCACCTGCTCGCCCAGCACCGCGATGCCGAGCACCAGCTGGATCGTCGGCGTGATGTACTGGCTGAAGCTCACCGTGATGAACGTGGCGTGCTTGACCGCGTACGAGGTCAGCACCAGCGGGACCACCGTGAGCAGCCCGCAGCCGGCCAGCAGCAGCCATCCCCACCACGGCTCCCCCTCGGGCACGCCGAACCGCGGCTGCACGGCGAGCGCCGCGAACGCGAACGGCGTGAGCACGCCGGTCTCGAAGGTCAGCGACTGGAACGGGTCGAGCGGCACGAACCGCTTGATCAGGCAGTAGCCGCTGTAGCTGAACGTCATCAGCATCGCCAGTCCCGGGAACGCGCCCGTGTCCAGCACGTACAGCGCGCCGCCCGCCAGCGCGACTAGCATCGAGACCACGCCCAGGGAGGTGGTGCGCTCGCGCAGGAACACCAGGGCGAGCAGCATGTTGATCAGCGGCATCAGGAAGTTCGCGGCACTCGCCTCGGAGGTGTGCCCGATCGACACCAGGTAGATGTAGACCACCCAGTCGACGGTCACCAGCACCGCGGCCGCCACCGCCGCCGCGAACACCTTCGGGCGGCGCCACATCGCCCGCACCGCCGCCGCGAACGCCCGCCAGCGCCGGGTGGCGAGCATGAACAGCGCCATCACCACGGCCGCGGTCACGATGCGGTACAGCATCACGTTCATCGACGGGACGTTGGCGAGCGCCGCCCAGTACAGCGGGAAGAACCCGTACACCACCTCGGCGACCACCATCGCCGTCACGCCCTGCGGGGTCTGCGTCACCTGCCGGACGCCGGCGCGGCCCGCATCCGCCCCCGTCCCGTTTCTCGTCTTGCTCACCGGACGATGATAGCGCCGTGCGCGAATCATTTGGACAGCGTGTACCCGCCGACGTCGTGGCGGTTCGGCACGTCGCTGACGTCGCCGTCGTCGTCGGACAGCGCGAGCGCGCTGATGCGCGACGGGAATCGGAACGTGCGGTTGATGGCGTTGATCATCGTGCCGACGAGCAGCGCCGAGACGACCGTGCCGACGCCGACGCCCTCGAGGCGGCCGAAGAAGACGAACGACATCACGACGGCGACGGCGATCAGCGTCACGTCGAAGACGACCTTGACGGTGCCGAACCGCCCGCCGGTGACGATCGACAGCGCGCGCACGATGCCCTCGCCCGGCACCATGACCACGTTCGGGGCGACCTCGATCACGTTGCCGAGCGCCAGGATCGCGCAGCCGACGACCACGGAGAGGACCCGCTGCCACCATCCGACCGGCTGCAGGAACCACAGCAGCCCCATGCTCACGTCGATGAGCACGCTGAACAGCACGTTGACCGGGACCTGCAGGAGCTGCGACGGGTGGAACCGGCCGCGCAGCAGCACCATCTGCAGCACGATCCACAGCATGTTGACGCAGAACGTGGTCATGCCGAAGCTCACCGGGAACTCCAGGCTCAGCACATAGGGGATGCTGGAGATCTGCGACGTCCCCAGCCCCGCCTTCGTGATGAACGCGATGCCGAACGAATTGATCACCATGCCCAGCACGAACAGCGCGGACCTTTGCGGCAGATGATTCACCCACATGCTCCTTCTCTTCGGGGCCGCGATCCCGCGGCGCGACGACGCCCGCGCTCCCCGGCGGGCGGACATGACGGCGGGCGGCCGGATGCGCCCCGGCTCCCGCACGGCCGCGGACCGGACGCCGTCGAGGCGCCCGCGGGCCAGTCGTTCATGAAAAGAAGACGTCTCGACAACGCCCCGGCGCACGCCCCCGAGCCGACGGCCGGCGGCTCCCCCGAGCCGCGCCGCCGCGCCCCGCGGAACGCCGGAACCGCGCGGGTCGCCGGGCGCGCGCCGCAGAGTGATACCGCGCCCCGACACGCCGCGCGCCGGTGTTAGAGTATGCGTGACAACGACCTCGACGAAACGAAGGAGAGCAATGAGCGCGATCGACACGACATGCGTGCAGGGCGGCTACCGGCCGGGCAACGGCGAGTCCCGCACCCCGCCGATCATCCAGGCGACGACGTTCAGGTACACCTCGAGCGAGCAGATGAGCCGCCTGTTCGACCTGTCGGAATCCGGCTACTTCTACACGCGTCTGCAGAACCCGACCAACGACACGGTCGCGGCGAAGATCTGCGAGCTGGAGGGCGGCGCGGCCGCGATGCTCACCTCGTCGGGCCAGGCGGCGAACTTCTTCGCGCTGTTCAACATCTGCAACGCGGGCGACCACATCGTCGCCTCCTCGGCGATCTACGGCGGCACGTTCAACCTGATCAACGTGACGATGCGCAAGATGGGCATCGAGTGCACCTTCGTCAGCCCCGACTGCACGCCCGAGGAGCTCGACGCCGCGTTCCGCCCGAACACCAGGGCCGTGTTCGCCGAGTCGATCTCGAACCCGGCGCTGATCGTGCTCGACTTCGACAAGTTCGTCGCCGCCGCGCACAACCACGGCGTGCCGATCATCGTCGACAACACGTTCCCGACCCCGATCAACTGCCGCCCGTTCGAGTTCGGCGTCGACATCGTGACCCACGCGACCACCAAGTACATGGACGGCCACGGCTCCTGCGTGGGCGGCGCGATCGTCGACTCGGGCAACTTCGACTGGATGGCCCACGCCGACAAGTTCCCGGGCCTGACCACGCCGGACGACTCGTACCACGGCGTGACCTACGCGACCGACTTCGGCAAGGCGGCGTTCATCACCAAGGCCACCGCGCAGCTGATGCGCGACTTCGGCTCCACCCCGGCGCCGATGAACTCGTGGATCATGGGCATGCACCTGGAGTCGCTGGCCGTGCGCATGCAGCGCCACTGCGAGAACGCGCAGAAGGTGGCCGAGTTCCTGGCCGCCGACCCGCGCGTCAGCTGGGTGCAGTTCCCGGGGCTGCCCGGCGACAGGTACTACGAGACCGCGCGCAAGTACATGCCGAACGGCACGTGCGGCGTCATCTCCTTCGGCGTGCCCGGCGGGCGCGACAAGGTGTCGGCGCTGCTCGACCACTTCAGGATGATCTCGATCGCCACGCATGTGGCCGACGCCCGCAGCTGCGCGCTGTACCCGGCCGGCACCACGCACCGCCAGCTCACCGAGGAGCAGCTCGAGGAGGCCGGCGTCGGCATCGACCTGGTGCGCCTGAGCTGCGGCATCGAGAACGCCGACGACATCATCGCCGACCTGAAGCAGGCCATGGACGCCGTGCTCTGACGCGTCGGTTTCGCAACGACCGGGAACCGGGCCGGTCCGGACCGCGCAGGCCTTGCCTGCGGTGTCCGGGCCGGCCCGGTTACGTTCCGGGCGTTCCGCACCGGCCGCACAACCTCGCGCACGTAAGCCAGTTGCCTTATCTGGGGTATTTTGGAGCCCTTGCGGACACCCATCTGCGTTAGGTGAGGCATCCAAACCGGAATACCCCGAGTATCAACCGCATGATTCCAAGGCGGATACCCGGCCTCTCTCGCCACGGATGCCTCACCTAACGCAGATGGGTGTCCGCAGCACCCGAAATCCGCTACAGATAGCGTTGTTGCCTTACGTGCCCGGCCCGTTCCACGTTCGGCCCTTGATCATCACCTCGCCGTCGTTGTTGCCTTGCATGCCCGGCCCGTTCGCAGCGGCTATGCTGGAATCGGCGCACACGACCACTGCGGATCGGAGGCGTGATGGACAACGACGACTACACAGCCAAGATGACCGAGCTCATCGAGCTGATGCGCATCATCGGCAACGACACCCAGCAGTGCGAGGTCAAGGAATGCAAGCGCCGCATCAGCACCACCATCACCGAGACGCTCTCCGCGTTCTCCAACGGCAACGGCGGCTACATCATCCTCGGACTGAGCGAGAAGGCCGGGTTCACGCCGGTCGAGGGCTTCGACGCCCGCTCGATGCAGGAGGCGCTCAGCCAGGCCTGCGAGAAGCTCACGCCGGTGGTGCGCCCGGTCATCGTGACCTGCCCGTTCGAGGGGGCCAACCTGGTGTTCGCCGTGATCGACGAGATGCTCCCGCGCGAGAAGCCCTGCTACGTCACCGCATCGGGCCCGCACGGCGGCTCCTACATCCGCACCGGCGACGGTGACCGCAAGATGACCGAATACGAGGTCGACCGTCTGCTCGAGGAGCAGCGGCAGCCCGAGCACGACATCGCCGTCGTGCCGGAAGCCACGCTGGACGACCTCAATCCGACGCTGGTCCGCGCGCTGCTGGACCGGGAACGCGAGCGCCATCCGCACGTGTTCGCGAACCGCTCCGATGACGACATGATGCTCGACCTGCGCATTCTGCGTGAACGTCCGCAGGACGACGATGCCGACGCCGCCGTTCCCGAACTCCCCGGCCACGCAGATGCCCGGACGATTCCCGGCGCCGATCCCGGTTGTCACGGCCATGCAGACGTTCCGACGGTCTCCGGTGACGGCGCAGGATCGGTCCGCGGATCGGGGCGCAGCCGTCCCGCGGTTCCTACACTTGCCGGATTGTTGGCCGTCGGCCGGTATCCGCAGAAGTTCTTTCCCCGGCTCAACGTCACCATCGCGGTCTATCCGGGCACATCGCGCGACGAGGTGTTCACGGGCGGCGCACGGCTGGTCACGTCCGAAACCGTCACCGGGCCGATTCCCGTCATGATCGACGATGCGGTCACGTCGCTGATGGATTGGACCGCCAGCCCCACGGACGCCGAATTCGGCACGCATCCGACGCAGCCGCCGATGTATCCGCGACTGGTGCTGCGCGAGGCCATCGCCAACGCCCTGACGCATCGCGACTACTCCCCCGACGCGCTCGGCACGCCGGTGCACGTCGATGTGTTCACCGACCGCATCGAGGTCTCCAATCCGGGCGGCCTGTTCGGCGCGGTCTCCAAACGGCGGCTCACGCACGAGGCGTCCACGTCCGCGCGCAACGCGTTCCTGTTCTCCCTGCTGCGGTCCACCCCCTACCCGGACGGCGGCACCGTACTGCGGGACGACGGCACCGGATACCTGCAGATCGGCGCCGCGTTGCGCAGCGAGGCGCGCGAACCGGTACGCATCGAGAACGAACTCGACCGGTTCCGCGTCATCATCCCCGGACGCGTGACCGACGCCGCCATGACCGAACGCAACTTCGCGCAGCGCATCCTGCAGCTGCTGGAGCGCGAGCCGTCGGCCAGCGTGCGCGACATCATCCGCGAGCTCGGCCTCTCGCCGATCGCCGTGGCGGCGGGGTTGCGCAGCCTGATGAACAAAGGGCTGGTCGAATCGGGCGATGCCGTCCCCACGCCGCACAAGTATTACCGGCTGCGCACCCGCGACGCCCGTGCACGCCGGTAACGACGACTTGCCAGGCATGATCGCCCGTTGACGATCAACGTCGCGACGTTTGTCCATCGTTTCCGTCCGCGACACGCGGCGTGGAACCTTCCTTGCGGCGATACCCTGCCATCATCACGAAGGCAACGAGCAGGGCGGCGATTTCGGCGACGGGGAATGCAAGCCAGATCCCGTTCAACCGGAACAGCCTGTCCAGACACCATAACGCGGGGACGAGAAACAGCAACTGTCTGCACAGCTGGATCGCTATGCTCGAACATACCTTCTCCGTGGCCTGGAAATAGGTGGAGATCATCGTGGAGAGGCCACAGAACAGGTAGCTTGCCGCCATGATCCGCATGGCGGATATTCCGAATGAACGCATGGCTTCCGATGCCATGAACAATCCCAGGATCTGCGCCGGGAGGAGGACGACGACCAGTGTCCCCAGCACCATCATGCCGGTGACCAAAACGGTTCCGTATCGGAAGGCCAAATGCAGCCTTTCCTTGTTCCCCGCGGCGTAGTTGAACCGCATGACAGGCAGGCAGCCTTGAATCAAACCGTTCACCGTCATGATGATCAACTGCTGCACCTTGAAATACGCGCCGAAGAACGCGATTGCCGTATCGGAATACGCGACCAGAAACAGGTTGACGATGGTCACCATAAACGAGCTGAGGGCATTCATGATGAACGACGGCAGCCCAAAGACGAAGATCCGGCCGATCATCCGCCTTTGCAGACGGAATCCTCTGACTTTCACCTGCACTTTCTGCTTCGTCCCCAGCAACAGGGCGAACGCCAGGATCATGGATACCAGATAGCCCGACACGGTGGCCGACGCGGAACCGATTATGCCCATGGCCGGGAAGACGCCGATGCCGAATATCAGGACGGGGTTGAGAACGAAATTGACGACCACCCCCGCAATCTGGAACCACATGGGGGTCACCATATTCCCTGTGGCCTGTATCATCTTCTGGATCGCGATATGCACCATGTTGGGAATCTGCATGAACGAACATACGCCCATATAGGCGATGCTCAGCCGATAGATCTCCTCATTGCCGGTGAACGCCCGAAAATAAGGCCTCATCATGCACAGCGACACCAGGGTGAGCAACGCGCCGATGCCGAAAGACAGCAGCAACCCGTGCGTGACGGCGGCGTTCGCCTTGTCCTGCTCTTTCCTTCCGAGATACCCGGCGATCAGCACGTTCACGCCGACGCCGATCCAGATGGAGGCCGCGTTCATCAGAGTCGTGATCGGGAACGACAGGGAGACCGCCGTCAGCGCATTCTCGCTCAGCTGCGCCACGAACGCACTGTCTATCAGGTTATAGGAACAACTCTGATTATCTCAAAAAAGCCCGGAAATACGGGCAAATCACGGGATAGGGACACCGAATTTACTACCAAATTACTACTTTTGGAAAAAGCCTCGACACGCTTACTACTTCCCGTGAAATGCCTGCCACCCGAACGGCACATCAGACTAAAATTGAATACGACACCGCAGAAGCGGCGTTCTCTGATCCCTTGTGGGAGAAAAGGACGCCGCTTTTTTTGCGCCCAAAACCAGAGAGGAGGCGACGCCATGTATTTCACATCCGGCGGCGACCGCGCCTTTGAAAGCCTTATGCAAGGCAAGCCCGGCTTCGACCACTACGACAGCGGCGACGCCGGAGCGCCGGAGGATTGCGGCGACTGCCGTTTCTACCGTCCCGACTGGAAATATCAGTTTTGCGTTTACGCAGAGTGCCCCTACCAGCCGGGCAAGCTCACCGCCCTTGACGCGGTGAAATTCCAAGTGAAAGGAGTTGACGACGAAATGGCAGTTTTTCGTGTGGAGAAGAACCGGGGCTACACGGTAATGAGCAACCACCACCTGCGGAACAAAGACCTGTCCCTGAAAGCCAAGGGCCTGCTTTCGCAAATGCTGTCCCTGCCGGAAGATTGGGACTATACGCTGAAAGGCTTGTCCCTTATCAACCGGGAAAGCATCGACGCCATACGGACGGCGGTGTGGGAGCTGGAAAAGGCCGGGTATATCACCCGCCAGCAGAACCGGGACGGCAAGGGCAAGATGGCCGACATGGTTTATACCATCTACGAACAGCCGCAGCCCCGGCCAGAGGCAGCGGAGGAAGAACAGCCGGGATTGGAAAACCCGGTGTTGGAAAATCCAACATCGGATAATCCAACGTCGGAAAACCCGGTATCGGGAAATCCAATGCAATTAAATAAAGATATACAAACTAAAGACCCATTAACTACTGATCCATCAAGTACCCATTCCATTCCTATCCTTTCCCCAAACCCCTCTCCTGCGGAGGGCAGGGCGGCACAGCCGCCGGAACGGAAGCGAAAGGAAGCGAACGAGGCATACCGGGTGTATGAGGAAATCATCAAGGACAACATCAGTTATGACATCCTGAAAACCGATCTACCCTATGACGGCGACCGTCTGGACGAGATTGTAGACCTGATGCTGGAAATCGTCTGCACCCGGCGCAAGACCATCCGCATTGCCGGTGACGACTATCCGGCGGAGCTGGTGAAATCCAAGATTATGAAGCTGGACAGTGAACATATCCGCTTTGTGCTGGATTGCCTGAACAGGAATACCACGGAAATCCGCAACATCAAGCAGTACCTACGGGCGGCGCTGTTCAACGCCCCGTCCACGATTGGGAACTACTATTCTTCCCTTGTGTCGCATGATATGGCGACCGGGAAAATCTGAAAGGAGGACGGCCCTATGAAACAGGGTGCATTGATTTTTGACGAGCAGGCAGACCGCTACGACATCCGCTTTGACCTTGCGGACTACTACGGCGGACTGCACTGTGGAGAAACCTTTGACGTGATGGTGGACGGCAGGTGGAAGCCCACCCGCATTGAGATGGCCGAGGACTGGTATCTGGTAGGCGTCCGCGCCGACGACCTTTCCGGCCTGCGGGTGCGGATTTAATCGGGGGCAACCGGCGAAAGCGGCTGTCCCTTTTCTGTTTCCTGCGGCGGCTTTCGGTGCCACCTTAACCACACCGCCGCGCTTCTGCGAAAGGAGGGATAGCGATTGCAGGAAGAAGTAGACCAGAAAACCATAGCGTTAGCGGTGAAAACCGGGAAGCTGACCGGCCAAGTGCTGCAAGCGGCCATGAAGAAATTTCTGGCCGCCCGGCAGAAGGGCAAAGCCAAGCCCCACCACGGCCACCAAAGCCTGCGGCAGCTCAAAAAGGACGGTTCGGCCCTCTCCAACATCGAAATCACCGACGCGAATATTGGCCTGTTCAAGCCCTGCGCCAAGAAATACGATATTGACTACACGCTGCGGAAAGACAGTTCCACCCACCCGCCGCGCTATATCGTGATTTTCAAGACCAAGCAGGCCGACAATCTGGAACAGGCGTTCAAGGAGTTCACGGCCAAGAAGTTAAGCCGGGAGGAACGGCCCTCAATCCGAAAGACCCTATCCACCCTGAAACAAAAGGCTGCGGCCAAGACGCAGCAGCGGGCCAAGGAGAAAGTCAAGGAAAGGGGGCTGTCACTGTGAAACCAGAGGTAAAAAAACTGATCCTGTCCAATCTCCCGTACCTGATTTTCGTTTACCTGTTCGGGAAGCTGGGGCAGGCATACCGGCTGGCGGCAGGTGTGGACTTGTCGGAAAAGCTGCTGCACTTCATGGACGGCTGTTCGGCGGCCTTTGCAAACGCCGCCCCCAGCTTCCACCCTTTTGACCTGTTGATCGGCGTCGCCGGTGCCGCCGCCCTGCGGCTCATGGTGTACTGCAAAAGCAAGAACGCCAAGAAATACCGCAAGGGCGAGGAATACGGCAGCGCCCGTTGGGGGACGGCCAAAGATATTGCCCCGTACATCGACCCCAACTTTGACAATAACATTCTGCTGACGCAGACGGAACGGCTCACCATGAACAACAGGCCCAAAGACCCCAAAACCGCGAGAAATAAAAATGTTCTGGTAATCGGCGGTTCCGGCTCCGGCAAGACGAGGTTTTTTGTGAAGCCCAACCTTATGCAATGCGTGTCCAAGGACTACCCGACCTCATTTGTGATAACCGACCCCAAGGGCAGCCTGATCGGTGAGGTGGGCCAGCTTTTGCAGCGCAGCGGCTACCGCATTAAGGTTTTGAATACCATCAATTTTTCAAAATCCATGCGGTATAACCCGTTCCGCTACATCCATTCGGAGAAAGACATTTTGAAGCTGGTAAACACCCTGATCTGCAACACCAAGGGCGAGGGCGAAAAATCCGCCGAGGATTTTTGGGTAAAGTCGGAACGGCTTTTGTATTCGGCCCTGATCGGCTATATCTGGTACGAAGCGCCGGACGAGGAAATGAACTTCACGACGCTGCTTGAAATGATAAACGCCAGTGAAGCCCGCGAGGACGACCCGGAATTTCAATCCCCGGTAGACCAGATGTTTGAACGTCTGGAAGCAAAAGACCCGGATCACTTTGCTGTACGCCAGTACAAGAAATTCCTGTTAAGTGCGGGCAAGACCCGTTCCTCGATTTTGATTAGCTGCGGCGCACGTTTAGCGCCCTTTGACATCCGGGAGGTACGGGAGCTGATGGAGGACGACGAGCTGGAACTTGACACCATCGGGGACGAGAAAACGGCGCTGTTCCTCATAATGAGCGACACCGACACCACTTTCAATTTCATTCTGGCAATGGTACAGAGCCAGCTTATCAACCTGCTTTGTGACCGGGCCGATGATAAATACGGCGGGCGGCTGCCCGTCCATGTACGGATGATTTTGGACGAGTTTGCGAACATCGGCCAGATACCGAACTTTGACAAGCTCATTGCCACCATCCGAAGCCGGGAAATTTCGGCATCCATCATTCTGCAAAGCCAGTCGCAGTTAAAGGCGATTTACAAGGACGCTGCGGAAATCATTTCCGACAACTGCGATTGTACGCTTTTCCTTAGTGGGCGGGGCAAAAACGCCAAGGAGATCGCTGACGTGCTGGGGAAAGAAACCATCGACAGCTACAATCAGAGCGAGAACCGGGGCGCGCAGACTTCCCACGGACTGAACTATCAAAAATTGGGAAAGGAGCTGATGAGCCAAGACGAGATTGCAACGATGGACGGAGGCAAGTGTATTTTGCAGGTGCGCGGCGTGAGGCCGTTTTTCAGTGAGAAATACGACATCACCAAGCACCCCCGGTATAAATACCTTTCCGACGCCGACAAGAAGAACACCTTTGACGTGGACAGATATTTGTCGTCCATGCGCCGGAAGAAAAAGCGCGTGGTATCAGAGGCGGAAACCTTTGAGCTGTACGACATTGACCTGTTGGATGAAGATATGGCCGCCGAATAAGGCGGCTGCCATAGAAAGGAGCCTGACCCTATGGAACACTCGGACGAACTGACATTTGCGGAATACTTCAAATCCAGATATGACCTATTCCGGGGATTGATTACGTTTGTTGTCGCTATGCAATGGTTGATCGACCATGATTTTGCAGAACCGACAGACAGAGATGCCCGGCTGATGGACATTGAGGTGTCCAGACAAATGTGTGACGTGTGGGGAGAGCTTTATGTTCTTACCCTGCGGGAATGGCTGGACGGCCAATAACTCCGGGCCGCCTGCGGATTGTGACGTGCTGCTGGATATGACCGGCAGCTTTTTTGTACCCAAAACCACATCACAATCTGAATTTATGGAGGTAAATGTATGGAATTTTTCAATAGCGCAGTTGATACTTTGCAGACTATCGTGATCGGCCTCGGCGGTGCCCTCTGTGTGTGGGGCGGCGTGAACCTGCTGGAAGGTTACGGGCAGGATAACCCGGCATCCAAATCACAGGGCGTCAAGCAGCTTGTCGCGGGAGGTGGGGTTGCCCTGATCGGCCTGACCCTTGTTCCCCTGCTGTCCGGGCTGCTGGGCTGATAGCCCCATCCCTGTCCGAACCGTAACTTCTGACGCTGCATGAAACCTGAAATAATCCCCGCCGCGCCCTCTCGTTTGAACCGGGAGGGCGCGGGAAAGGAGGTGTACCCGCATGATAGGTGATCTCATTGGGGATTGGCTGAAAGGCATTTTAATTGACGGCATTATGGGCAACCTCTCCGGCCTGTTCGACACGGTAAATACCAAAGTCGGAGAAATCGCTTCCGACGTGGGGACGACGCCGCAGGCATGGAACGGCGGCATTTTTAGTATGCTGCAATCCCTGTCCGAAACGGTGATTGTCCCCATAGCGGCAGCCATCCTTGCCCTTGTCATGTGCTATGAGCTGATCGAGATGATTGTCGAGAAAAATAATATGCACGACTTCGACAGCTCTATGTTCTTTCGCTGGATGTTCAAATCTGCCTTCGCCATCCTCATTGTGACGAACACATGGAATATCGTCATGGGCGTTTTCGACGCCACACAAGCCGTCGTCAACCAGAGCGCCGGGGTAATCATCGGAGAAACCAGCATTGACTTTGACACGCTGCTCCCCGATCTGGAAAGCCGCCTTGAAGCAATGGACATCGGGCCGTTGCTGGGCTTATGGTTCCAGACCCTTGTTGTGGGGCTGACGATGAACATTCTATCCATCTGCATTTTCCTTGTGACCTACGGGAGAATGATTGAAATATACGCCGTGACCGCGCTGGGGCCGATCCCCCTTGCCACGCTGGGAAACGCGGAGTGGCGCGGCATGGGCCAAAACTATCTGAAATCCCTTTTGGCGCTGGGCTTCCAAGCGTTCCTGATTATGGTTGTCGTCGGCATCTATGCGGTGCTGATACAGGAAATCGGGACGGCGGAGGACATTTCCGGCGCGATTTGGGGCTGCATGGGCTACACAGTGCTTTTGTGCTTCTGCCTGTTCAAGACGGGAAGCATCAGTAAAGCCGTGTTTACCGCCCACTGACGGGAGGTGACGCATATCCGCATCGGACTGATTGACGTGGACTCTCACAACTTCCCGAACCTCTGCCTGATGAAGCTGTCCGCCTACCATAAGGCGCAGGGCCATCAGGTATGCTTCTGGAACCCTTTATTTTACTTTGACGTGGTGTATAAAAGCCGGGTGTTCACCGACACCTATTCCAAGGACAGCATCACGGTCAGAAACGCCGGACAGGTAATCAAAGGCGGCACAGGCTACGGCCCCGGCCCCGACCTGCCGGACGAAATCGAACACAGCTATCCCGACTATTCCCTTTATCCGCAGTATTCCGAAACCGCCTACGGATTTTTAAGCCGTGGCTGTCCAAGAGGCTGCGGGTTTTGCATCGTGGGCGGCAAGGAGGGCCGCAAAAGCCGGAAGGTGGCCGACCTGTCCGAGTTTTGGCGGGGCCAGCGGGAAATCAAGCTGATGGACGCAAACCTGCTGGCCTGCCCCGACCATGAAAGCCTGCTTTTGCAGCTTGCAGGGAGCCGGGCGCTGGTGGACTTTTCCCAAGGGCTTGACATCCGCCTGATAACCCGCGACAACGTGGCGCTGCTCAATCAGGTACGGACAAAGGCCGTTCACTTTGCATGGGATAACCCTGACGAGGACTTGACCCGGTATTTCCGGCAGTTTTTGGAGTGGACTTCCATCAGGAACCCACGGCTGCGCCGGGTGTACCTTTTAACGAACTACGGCAGCACCCACGAACAGGATTTGTACCGGGTAGAAACGCTGCGGCAGATGGGCTTTGACCCCTATGTAATGATTTACGAAAGGCCCACGGCTCCGCCCATCACGCGGCACTTGCAGCGGTGGGTGAACAACAAACGACTGTTTTACGCCATCCCCAGCTTTTCGGACTATGAGCCGGTGAAAAAGCTGCTGGGCGGCGGCATGGAAATGAGGTGATGATATTTGGCTTATGTGACTGTCCCCAAGGATTTAACCCGTGTGAAATCCAAGGTGGTACTGGGACTGACGAAACGACAACTGATCTGTTTTGGCGGTGCGCTTCTTGTTGGCGTCCCGCTTTTTTTATTGATCCGGGGGCGCGTCCCCACCAGCGCCGCCGCGCTGATTATGGTATTCGCCATGCTCCCCGGCTTCCTGCTGGCCCTGTACGAACGCCACGGCCAGCCCCTTGAAGTGGTGGTATGGCAGATTATCCAGTGCAGCTTCATCCAGCCAAAGGAGAGGCCCTACCAGACCAACAACGCTTACTCTGCCCTTGTGCGGCAGCACCAAATGGAAAAGGAGGTAAATGCCATTGTCCAAAAAGCAAAAGCAAGAGCCGCAGCCAAAGACGCCGGTAAAGCTCACCCGCGCCGAAAAGAAAGAAATTCAGGCCATCATCCGCAAATATAAGGGCGACGGCAGGCCCCATTCGGCGCAGGAAAGCATCCCCTATGAGGCTATGTATCAGGACGGCGTGTGCCGGGTGACGGCCAACACGTTTTCCAAGTGCATTGAATTTCTGGACATCAGCTATCAGCTCGCGCAGGCCGACACGAAAACCGCTGTCTTTGAAAACCTGTGCGACCTTTACAACTATCTGGACGCTTCCATCCACGTCCAGTTTTCTTTTATCAACCGTAAAATCGACCCCAAGCAGTACGCCAAGAGCTTTGAGATCAAGGCGCAGGGGGACGACTTCGACGACATCCGGGCCGAGTATTCCGGCATCCTGCAAGACCAGCTTGTGAACGGCAACAACGGCCTGCAAAAGCGCAAGTTCCTGACCTTCACCATTGAGGCTGACAGCCTGAAAATGGCCCGCGCAAGACTTCGCCGGATTGAAACCGACCTGCTGGGCTACTTCCGCACAATGGGGGCCGTGGCATGGGTGCTGGACGCGAAAGAACGGCTGGAAGTCATGCACAGCATCTTCCACCCGGACGGGGAACCGTTTCATTTTGACTGGAAGTGGCTGGCCCCGTCGGGGCTTTCCACCAAGGATTTCATTGCCCCGTCCTCATTCCGCTTCGGCAATGCCCGGATGTTCGGGCTGGGCGGCAAGTACGGGGCCGTGAGCTTCCTGCAAATCCTCTCCCCGGAGCTGTCGGACGAAATGCTGGCCGACTTCCTCAACACGGAAAACGGCATTGTCGTCAATCTCCATGTGCAGGCCATCGACCAAGGGGAGGCCATTAAAACCGTCAAGCGGAAGATCACCGACCTTGACGCCATGAAGATACAGGAGCAGAAACGGGCCGTCCGCAGCGGTTATGACATGGACATACTTCCCAGCGACCTTGCCACCTACGGGCAGGACGCGAAAGAGCTTTTGAAAACCTTACAAAGCCGAAATGAACGGATGTTCCAGATCACCTTTCTGGTGCTGAACACCGCCGACACCCGGCAGAAGTTGGAGAACGAAATCTTCTGGGCTTCCGGCGTGGCGCAGAAGTACAACAATTCCCTTGTCCGGCTGGACTACCAGCAGGAACAGGGCCTTATGAGCAGCCTGCCGCTGGGGGCCAGCCACATCAAAATCGAGCGTTCTTTGACGACTTCCAGCGTCGCCGTGTTCGTCCCGTTCGTGACGCAGGAGCTTTTTCAGGGCGGCAACGCCATGTATTACGGCATCAACGCCAAGACCGGCAACATGATTATGCTGGACAGAAAACGGGCGCGCTGCCCCAACGGTTTGAAGCTGGGGACGCCCGGCAGCGGCAAGTCCATGAGCTGCAAATCCGAGATTTTGAGCGTGTTCCTCTGTACGCAGGACGACGTGTATATCTGTGACCCGGAGGCCGAGTATTACCCCCTTGTGCAGCGGCTCCACGGACAGGTGGTAAAGCTGTCGCCCACCAGCAAATCCTATGTGAACCCGCTGGACATCAACCTGAATTATTCGGAGGATGAAAGCCCGCTGGCCTTAAAATCCGACTTTGTGCTGTCGTTCTGTGAGCTTGTCATGGGCGGCAAGAACGGGCTGGAAGCCATTGAAAAGACGGTGATTGACCGGGCGGTGCAGGTGATCTACCGGCCCTATCTGGCAGACCCCAAGCCGGAGAATATGCCGATCCTTTCGGATTTGCACAAAGCCCTGTTAGACCAGCATATCCCGGAGGCCGACCGGGTGGCGCAGGCCCTTGATTTGTATGTGAACGGCAGCCTGAACGTGTTTAACCACCGCACCAACGTCAACATCGAAAACCGCATTGTGGCCTTTGACATCAAGGAATTAGGCAAGCAGCTCAAAAAGCTGGGGATGCTCATTGTCCAAGACCAGATTTGGGGCCGCGTGACCCAGAACCGCAGCCAAGGCAAGGCGACGTGGTATTTCTGCGACGAGTTCCATTTGCTTCTGCGGGAGGAACAGACGGCGGCCTTTTCCTGCGAGATTTGGAAGCGGTTTAGAAAATGGGGCGGCGTCCCGACAGGTGCCACGCAGAACGTGAAAGACCTGCTTTCTTCCCCTGAGATTGAAAACATTTTGGAGAACAGCGACTTTATCTGCCTGTTAAATCAGGCGTCCGGCGACCGGAAAATCCTTGCGGAACGGCTGAACATTTCCCCGCAGCAGCTACGGTATGTGGACAATTCGGAACCCGGCGAGGGGCTTTTGATTTACGAAAACGTGATCCTGCCCTTTAAGAACCCCATCCCGCAGAACACCCAGCTTTACAAGATTATGACGACCCGGTTAGGCGAGGGGGCCACGGTATGAGGCACAGAGCCACCAAAGGAGGTGAACCGCCATGAAGCCCTTAAAACCCCGTAACAAGGTGACGCAGCGCATGACCCGCGACGGGCTGACGCTGGATAACCAGACCACCGGCGAGAGCGTCAACGTGTCCAGCCGGGAGGCCGAGCAGGAATATACCGCCGAGCCGGGCGGCGCTGCGGAAAAGGTACTGGAACGGGCCGGGGACATCCGCGACCGCCATAAGGCGAAACAGGCGGCCAAGGACGCCGGGGACGTGGTGACGGAGGCAGGCGAAGCCCTGCACCGGCCATCTTCCCGGCTGCAATTTACCGCCGAGGAACGGGCTGACCCCCAGCTTTCCAAGTACATCCACAAGGCAGAGAAAAAGGCGGATAAGCTGGACGCCGCCAAAGACGCGCTGCCGAAAAAGCGCGTTGTCACCAAGGAAACCGTCTATGACGAGGCATCCGGCAGGGCCAGAACCAAGCTGCGCTTTGACAAGGTGGAGAAGCCCGCGCCCCAGCTAAAGCCCAATCCCATGAGCCGCCCGGTTCAGGAAGCCGGGCTGTTCGTCCACGGCAAAATCCACGAAGTCGAGCATGAAAACGTGGGCGTGGAGGGCGGCCACAAGGGGGAGGAACTTGCAGAACGGCAGGCGGGCAAGGCTATCCGCAGCGGCATCCGCCGCCATAAGCTCAAACCCTATCGGGCCGCAGCCAAGGCGGAACGGAAATCCATTGCCGCCAACGCCGAATACATCTACCAGAAATCCTTGCGGGATAACCCGGAGCTGGCGCAGGCGGTGAGCAACCCCGTGTCCCGGTTCTGGCAGAAACAGAAAATCAAGCGGGACTACGCCAAGGCAGCGAGGGCCGCAGGCCAGACGGCACAGGGCGCGGCGGGAGCCGCCGCCAAGACCGCGCAGGCCAGCGCCGCAGCCGCGAAAAAAGCCGCAAAGAAAAGTGAAAAGGCCGCGTCCTTTGTGGCCCGCCACTGGAAAGGGGCGCTGGTGATCGGCGGCGTGGGCCTTTTGCTGCTGATGATTATGGGCGGCCTGCAATCCTGCACCGCCATGTTTGGCGGCACCGGGACGGGGCTTGCGGCCACGTCCTATCTGTCCGAGGACGCGGATATGCTGGGGGCCGAAGCCGCCTACGCGGAGTTGGAGGCCGACTTGCAGCACGAATTGGACAACTACGAAAGCCTGCACCCCGGCTATGACGAGTACCGCTATGATCTGGATGACATCGGCCATGACCCCTATGTGCTGACTTCCATCCTGTCGGCGCTCCACGGCGGGGCCTACACGCTGGATGAAGTACAGGGCGACCTTGACCGGCTGTTTGGGCTGCAATACACTCTGACGCAGACCATTGAAACGGAAACCCGCTACCGCACCGAAACGAGGACGGACAGCGAGGGCAACACCTATACCGTGGAAGTGCCATACACCTACTACATCTGCAACGTGAAGCTGGTAAACAACGACCTGTCCCACCTGCCTGTTTCCATTATGAACGAGGAACAGTTGAGCTTCTACGCCGCCTATATGCAGACGTTAGGCAACCGGCCCGACCTGTTCCCCTCTGGCAGCTATCCTAACGCTTCCACCGTCAAGGAACCGACCTACTATGAAATCCCCCCGGAGGCTTTGGAGGATGAAACCTTTGCGGCCATGATTGCGGAGGCAGATAAGTATGTGGGCTATCCCTATGTGTGGGGCGGCAGCTCACCCAGCACCAGCTTTGATTGTTCCGGCTTTATCAGTTGGGTAATCAATCATTCCGGCTGGAACGTGGGACGCCTGACGGCGCAGGGCCTTTACAACATCTGCACCCCTGTCACGGCGGATCAGGCCAAGCCCGGCGACCTTGTGTTTTTCGTCGGCACCTACGACACCCCCGGCGTGTCCCATGTTGGGCTGTATGTGGGTAATTCCGTGATGCTGCATTGCGGCGACCCCATCAGTTACACGAACCTTAATTCAAGCTACTGGCAGCAACATCTTTACTGCTACGGCAGACTGCCATAAGGGGGACGCCTATGTTGAGCCTGACCCCTGTTTCACTTTCCGAGGCCAACGCCTTTGTCGCCCGTTACCACCGGCACCATAAGCCGGTTGTCGGCCATAAGTTTTCTATCGGCTGCATGGCAGACGGACGGCTGGTTGGCGTCGCCATTGTGGGACGGCCTGTAAGCCGCTATCTGGACAATGGCCTGACGCTGGAAGTCAACCGGCTTTGTACAGACGGCACCAAAAACGCTTGCAGCTTCCTTTATGCCGCCGCATGGCGGGCGGCGCGGGCTATGGGCTATCGGAAAATCATCACCTACATTCTCGACACGGAAAGCGGCGCAAGCCTGCGGGCCGCCGGATGGAAATGCGCGGGGCTGGCTGGCGGAAAACGCTGGACGGGAAGCCGCCGACCTGCCGCTGACCTTTACCCCGCGCAGATGAAATATCGCTATGAACAATCCATTGACGAAAGGAGTTTTTGACTATGGCAACCAACAAACTTGACCGTATCGAACGGGATATTCAGAAAACCAAGACCAAGATCGCGGAGCTGCAAAAGCAGCTTCGGGAGCTGGAAGCGGCAAAGACCGAACAGGAAAATTTGCAGATCGTCCAGCTTGTGCGCGGCCTGAACATGACGCCGGAGGAATTTGCCGCCTTTGTACGCGGTGGCGCTTTGCAGGCACCCCCAGCCCCGCAGCCGGAGTTTGAACAGGAGGACAATGCCGATGAAGAATAAGAAAATCATCCGTACCTTTGCCGCGACGCTGGCCGTTATGCTGTGCTTCGCGGCCTTTTCCACCACCGCCTTTGCCGGGGGCGTTGACCCTGACCCGGAACCGCTGCCGGAAACCACGGAGGCCCCGGAAGAAGTGCCGGAGGAAACCGAGGAACCCACCACCGGGGGGATCGAGATGGAGCCGGAGGGCGTACCCGTCACCCCGGAGGGCAACGCCGCACTGGTGGATGATTTCTACGGCGATAAACAGCTTATCACCGTTACCACCAAGGCAGGCAACTATTTTTATATCCTGATCGACCGGGCCAACAAGGACAAGGAAACATCCGTCCATTTTCTCAACCAAGTGGACGACGCCGACCTGCAAGCACTGTTGGAGGACGGCGAGGCGGAGCCGGAGGTTTGCACCTGTGCGGAGAAATGCGAGGCCGGGGCTGTCAACACCGCCTGCCCGATCTGCAAAAACAACCTGACGGCCTGTGTGGGCGCAGCGCCGGAGGACGAGGAACCGGCAGAAACCGCCGAGCCGGAAGAAACCGGAAACAGCATGGGCGGCCTGATTGTGTTCCTTGTGGTGCTGCTCATTGGCGGCGGCGCGGCCCTTTACTTCTTCAAGTTTAAGAAGCCGAAAGCCAGTACCAAGGGCAATGACGATCTGGACGAATACGACTTCGGGGAGGACGAGGACGACGACGAGGACGAACCGGCCCCGGAGGTGGACGACGACACCGGCGAGGTGGAGGCCAGACCGTTAGACGACTATTTGCTGGATGAAGATGAACCGAAAAAGGAGGAGGAAGAATGAGTTATCAGTTAGTGATCGCAGAGAAACCGAGCGTCGCCCGCAGCATTGCGGGCGTCATCGGAGCCACCAAGAAACAGGACGGCTACATGGAGGGAGGCGGCTATCTGGTGAGCTGGTGCATCGGCCACCTTGTTTCCCTTGCCGACGCCGGGGCTTACGACCCACGCTATAAGAAATGGGCCTATGACGACCTGCCGATTTTGCCGCAGGAATGGCAGTACATCATCCCGGACGAGAAGAAAAAGCAGTTTGACATCCTGCGTTCTTTGATGGAGCGCCCCGACGTGGACGGCCTTGTGTGCGCCACTGACGCCGGGCGCGAGGGGGAACTTATTTTCCGTTTCGTCTACCAGATGGCAGGCTGCAAAAAGCCGTTCAAGCGGCTTTGGATTTCCAGCATGGAGGACGCCGCCATCCGGGAGGGCTTTGCCAACCTGAAACCGGGGGCCGACTATGACAACCTGTATCAATCGGCCCTGTGCCGGGCGCAGGCCGATTGGCTGGTGGGGATCAACGCCACCCGGCTTTTCTCCATCCTCTACCACAAGACCCTGACCGTGGGCCGTGTCCAGACGCCTACCCTGAAAATGCTGGTTGACCGGGAGGCCAAGATCAGCGATTTCAAGAAAGAGAAATATCACGTTGTCCATATCGCGGCGGGCGGCATGGAGGCGGCCAGCGACCGCGTTTCCAGTGCTGCCGACGCCGACGCCACCAAGACGGCCTGTGCAGGAGCGCAGGCCGTTTGTGTATCGGTGAAGCGGGAGAAAAAGACGGAGCAGCCGCCCCGCCTCTACGACCTCACGACGTTGCAGCGGGAGGCCAACCGTCTGTTTGGATTTACCGCCAAGCAGACCCTTGACTACGCCCAGCAGCTTTATGAAAAGAAGCTGCTGACCTATCCCCGCACCGACAGCCAGTATCTTACCGACGATATGCAGCCTGCGGCGGAAAGCATCGTGTCCGGCCTGTGGCCGCTGCTTCCTTTTGCGGCGGGCCTTGACATTGCCCCGCAGTTTGGCCGGGTGCTGAACAGCAAAAAGGTGAGCGACCACCACGCCATCATCCCCACGATGGAGTTTGTGCAAAAAGGCTTTGACGGGCTGACCGAGGGCGAAAAGAAACTGCTGTCCCTTGTGTGCTGCAAGCTGCTGTGTGCTGTGGCCGCGCCCCATGTGTTTGAGGCCGTCACCGCCACATTCACCTGCGCGGGGAAAGAGTTTACCGCCAAGGGCAAAACCATTCTCACCCCCGGCTGGAAAGAGATTGACCGCCGTTTCAGGGCGTCGTTCAAGACCGACGCCGACGAGGACGCGCCGGAGCTGGCGCGGGAGCTGCCGGAGATCACCGAGGGCCAGACCTTTGACAAGGTGGAGGCTTCTATCACCGAGCATTTCACCACGCCCCCGAAGCCCTACACCGAGGACACGCTTCTGTCGGCTATGGAACGGGCCGGGGCCGAGGATATGCCGGAGGACGCCGAGCGGCAGGGATTGGGAACCCCGGCCACCCGCGCTTCCATTCTGGAAAAGCTGGTGCAGATGGGCTTTGTGGAACGGAAAGGCAAGCAGCTACTTCCCACCAAGGACGGCCACAACCTTGCCTGCGTCCTGCCGGATGTGCTGACCTCTCCCCAGCTCACCGCCGAATGGGAAACCAAGCTGACGGCCATTGCCAAGGGCGAGGCTGACCCGGAGGGCTTCATGGCTGGCATTGAGGAAATGACGCGGGGCCTGATTTCCGGCTATTCGCAGATCAGCGAGGACGCGCAGAAATTGTTTCAGGCCGAGCGCGTGGCTATCGGCAAGTGTCCCCGCTGCGGCGAAGCTGTCTACGAGGGCAAGAAGAACTATTACTGCGGAAACCGGGCCTGCCAGTTTGTCATGTGGAAGAATGACCGATTTTTTGAGGAACGGGGCAAGGCGTTCACGCCGAAAATCGCCGCTGCGCTGCTCAAAGACGGAAAGGCAAAGGTAAAGGGCCTGCGCTCCATGAAAACCGGGAAAACCTACGACGGGACGGTGCTTCTGGCCGATACCGGCGGGAAATACGTCAACTATCGTATTGAACGGAGGGACAAAAACTAAAAAACAGCAAGCATAGGAAGTGTAGCCACACTTCCGGCAAATCCCTGACCCGGCCCACCCTGCCGGGCCGGGGATTTTGCTTTTTGGGGCATATCCCCAAACCCCTTGATTTTTTCAGAAAGGAGGGCTGCCGATGGCAAGTCTTAGGGACGTTGTATCGGAATATCAAGACGACCTGCGAAACGGCATTGCATGGCTGGCGTTCTGGCGTGAGGGCCGGAGCTGGCAGGCAGAGGCGTTTCACCTTGATCTGGACGACACCCTTTATCCAGAGGACAGGGCGCGGCTTGCGGAGATACAGGCCGCCGACCCACAGGCCGTTGTGGTGAACGGCTACTATTCCGGCTATCTGTCCGAGGAAATGGGCGTGACGGAGCTGGCTGCCGGTGTGCGGCACCACTACGACAACGGCCTGAACAACATTTCCCCGTTCATAGAGGCCCACAGCGACGAGCTGCCGCCGGATATGTTGGAGGAAGCGCGGGAAAAAGCCCATGCTGCCGGACTGCCGTTCTATGAACGCCCCTACCGAGGGGACGACATCGACCCGTACACCTATGACGGCCACATGAGCATTGAGGACTACGAATTGATGCAGAAATTGATGGAGCAAGACCGGGAACAGGATCGCCCCAAAGAAGCCGTCCCGCTGGAAATAAGCAACGGCCTGATGCTGATTGATACCAGCCGTACCGCTTTTGATATGCAGGCTATCCAGAACCGGCGCTTCATGTTCTCCCCACAGACCGGGGAACTGATTTTAGGCAGGCAATACCGAGGCAATGCCCTTGTTAAGAGCCATGCCGAGGAACACGGGGAAAGCGGCGCGAAAGCCCCTTTTGACAGCTTTCTTCGCGGCTGGGTTGGGACTGGAAAAGATTACAAAGACGGCGTGATCCACTTTGCCCCGGCGATTGACGCCCGCAATCCAGAACAATTTGACCATGCTTTTTCCACAGTGGAGATGTTCGCCCGAAATGGAGCCAACGGCAAAACCGTCATTCGCGGTTTTGGGGATGTATGGGAGCAACCATTATCTGAACTTATCCCGGAAAGGAGTGAACCCATGAGCGAAATATTTTCTATCCTGCTTCATAACCGCCAGCGTTATGAACAGGGCAAAGAGGGACTTTGGCTTGCTTTGCCGACCACAACCGAAAAGCTGCAAGAAGCCCTGCGGGAAATCGGCGTCAGCGCCGACAATCCGCAGGACTTTTTCTTGTACGACTATCGAAGCCCACAGGAGCGTCCTGTCAAGCTGCCCCGCGATCTGGTGCTGTCCGCCAATGTGGACGAACTGAACTTCCTTGCCGCAAGGCTGGAAAAGCTGGACGCCGCCGAGCTTGCGGAGCTGAACGCCGCCCTGACAAGCCCGCAGAGCGATTTCCACAGCATCGGCCAGATCATCGACTACCCCGACAACGTGGATTTCTATGTACATCTGCCGGATGTCACCGGCACCGGCCAGTTGGGGGACTACTACCTGAACCGTTCCGGCATGGTGGATATGCCGGAGGAATGGAAAGCCGGGATTTTCCTGCCCCGCTTTGGCCTGCATATTGCCAATACGGAGCATGGTGTTTTCACCGACTATGGCTATCTGGTGAAAAGCGGCGACGAATGGCAGCGTGTCTATGAGGGACAGCCAGTGCCGGAGGAATACCGGGTGATGGCCTATCCCCAGCCGGAGGCCGACCGGGAAGCCTTTCGCACCGAACCGGCGGCCCCCGCCGCTGTTCTGCCGGAGGCAGGCCCGATTATCATAAAAGGCATGACTAAAGACGAATACATGAAAGAGATCACCGACAGGCTGGAAGCCGGAGTGCGGGGTGTTCTGGACGGTGAGAATTATAAAGCCTACCTCACCTCAATGTCCAAGTTCCACACATACAGTTTCCGAAATACCATGCTGATTTTCTTGCAAAAGCCGGACGCTTCTCTGGTAGCTGGTTTAGGGAAATGGCAATCGGAATTTGAACGCACCCGAAAACAGGGCGAAGCCGGGCTGAAAATCATAGCCCCTAAATTCTACGCAGTCAAAAAGCGCGTTGCCAAGAAAGACCCTGACACCGGCGAACCCATCAAGGACAAAAACGGCAAGCCGGTGATGGAGGAACAGGAAATCACGGTGCCGGACTATCGTGTGGTATCGGTGTATGACGTAAGCCAGACCGAGGGCAAGGAGCTTCCAAAGACCCATGTGGATATGCTGTCCGGCGACGTGGAGCAGTTTCAGGATTTGCAGGCGGCTTTGGAAAGATCGTCCCCCTATGCTATTTCCATTGAGCCGGTTTTGGACGGAACCAAGGGCCGCTGCTTCTATCTGGAACAGCGGATCGCCGTCAATGCGGGCATGAGCGAATTGCAGACCCTAAAGACTGCCATCCATGAAGTCGCCCACGCCCGCCTGTATGAGAAAAACAGCCATCTTGCAGAGGATAAGCAGCCAGACAAGGCCACCCGCGAAGTGCAGGCCGAGAGCGTCGCCTATGCGGTATGCCAGTATTGGGGGCTTGATACGTCGGACTATTCTTTCGGGTACATTGCAAATTGGAGTTCCGGCAGGGATTTGAAAGAATTGCAGGCGTCCCTTGAAACGATCCGGGCCGCTGCCAATGACCTTATCAATGAAATGGAAATCCACCTGTTAGAGCTTCAGCAGGAACGGCAGGCCCAGCAGGAACACGCGGCCCCGGAACAGGCCGCCGAGCAGCCAGCGCCGGACAGTGTGTTTGCCAAGCTGCCCCCGGAACAGCAGCAGGAAATGACCGACAGTGTAAAAGCCATGCTGCAAACCCTGATTGACGCCGATGTGAAAGCCACCGGCGAGGTGACGCAAGGCACGTTGGATGCCATTCAGACACAGGGCTTTGTCCTTTCCGACGACGGGACGCTGCAACGGGCCGAACCCCGGCAGGAGCCGCAGGCGTGGAATGGGATTGACGGCCTCTTGAATGAAAAGCCATTGATGCCGGAGGCATCCCCGGTGGAACGGGCCGCCGCGCTGGTGGCGCTGGCCGAAAAGGACGGCCCGCGTTTGGGCGACGGAGAACGCCGCCTGATTATGGAATATGCCGAGGCCGTGGGCGACACCGATAAGGTGATCGAGCTTATCAACCGTCTGTGCAAACAGGGCTTTGAACTGCAACACGGCTACATGGACGACTTTATGAAAAGCCAGATGGAAAGTGAAATTGCCGTTGCAAGGGCGGAACAGACCATAGCCAACGACCCAGCATCGGAGCCGATTGTCACGATTATTTGGAGTGAAAGCCCCCACCTAAAAGACGGCCAACAAATGCCGCTGCATGAGGCTGACGCCATTTTCCGGGCGCTGGACAGTTCCAAACGGCTGGAACGGGAACAGCCCGACTACACGGGGGGCTGGTACGACAAGACCAAGTTCCGCATTGACTTCTCGTTTCAGGGGCAGCCGGACAACTACGAGGGGCGGCAGGATTTTGGCGACGGGGACGGTTCCCTGATTGAGCATATCCGGGGCTATCACGAATACTACGCACAGGATGAAAGCTGGAAAAACCATGTGCTGAAACATGAGGGGCCGGAGGCATGGGAGGCAGACAAGGCCCAGCGGGAAATGCTTCTGACTGAATTTGTCCCCTATATGGAGCTGCATTGTAACCTGTCCCGGCTGGAACAGGAGGCGCAAACCCGTCTGGCGTCCGGCGAAACCCTGACGCCGGAGGAAACAGCCTACTATGGGGCGCTGGAAAACTACGTCAAGGAGTGCCGCCCGCTTCTCAATCAGGGACAGTATCAGTTGCCGGAGCCGCCGAAACTTTCTGACTTCGACCAGAGCTTGCAGGATTACAAAGCGCAGGTACAGGCCGAGATCGCACAGGAAGCCGCTGACGCCGGTATGACCGTGGAGGAATACGCGGCGGCTGGCTATGAGGCCTCGGCAGCACCAGAGCCGGAGCTTGCCCCGGAGGAAGCCCAAGAGCCGCCACAACAGGAAGCCCCGGAACAGCCGACAAAGGAGCCTGCGGCGTCCGACTACTATTATTCCATCAATGAGGGGGCGGCCCGCCGCGCCAAGGAGATGAGCAGCTATTCCGATTACAAGCCCGGCAGCGCCACGGCGGAGTACCGGCATTATGTGGATAATGCCTTTGAAATCGCGCAGGCACAGAAAAAGCGCGTTGATCCCATGTACCATGAGAAAATCGACAGCCTGCTTGACACCTACGCCCGGAAGCTGGCCGCCAACATGAACCACAGCTATGCTATTGACGCCCGTGTTCCTTCCATCCTGATTGCCGGTGGTTCCAATTTCCCGGTACGCCAGAAAGAAAAACAAAACGCAGCCCGCGACAGCAATATGCAGGAATGGCAGTACATCCAAGGGCTGCTTGATAAAATCCGCAGTACCGGCATGGGCGGCATCCGGCAGGACGACCCGCAGGCCATCCCCAAGCTGGAAAAGAAGCTGGCCGGTCTGGAAAAGGCGCAGGAAACCATGAAAGCCGTGAACGCTTACTACCGCAAACACGGTACGCTGGACGGCTGCCCGCACCTTTCCCCTGAAAATCTTGAAAAGCTGAAAGCGGCTATGGTGTCCGGCTGGCATTATGAAAAGAAACCCTTTCAGAGCTGGGAGCTGTCTAACAACAACGCGGAAATCCGCCGCATCCGGCAGCGGATCGACAGCCTGACCCGCGCCAGAGAAACCGTCTATGTGGGCTGGGAGTTTGAGGGCGGCCATGTGGAGGCCAACCGGGAACAGAGCCGTTTGCAGGTGTTCTTTGAAGATAAGCCGGACGCTGACGCCCGCCAGCAGCTAAAAGAACACGGCTTCCGATGGGCGCCAAGCGTCGGGGCATGGCAGCGGCTTTTGAATGGGAACGCCTATTACGCCGCCGACCGCATTTCAAGTATTCAGCCCCTTACCGGCGAGAAACCCACGGAGCTGCAACGCAGCAGCATCCGGCAGCAGCAGGCGCAGATGGCACAGGCCCAAGCCGAGCCGGAGGAATGTGTCTACCGGGTACACGCCGCCACCCGCAGCGACAGCCCGGAAAACCTGTACTTGCTGCAAGCCTATGTCCCGCAGGCGGACGGCACCATAAAAATCGGGGCGGTTCTTTATGGGGGGACGGAAGAAAAATGCCGGGAATTGCTGGATCAGCTCAACACCGGGGAGCTGACGCAGGAGGCCGTCAAGGAGCTGTACGCCAAGGAACAGGAGCAGCCACAGGAACCGGCCCCCGAACAGGAGGCAGCACCAGAGCCGGAGCCTGCCCCGGAACAGGAAGCCGGGCCGCAGGCCAAGCCCATGACCGACTTGCAGAAAAAGGCGGTGGAAATCGCTGGCCGCTACAAAGACCTGCCCCTACAAGGCAAGATTGATATAATCGCGCAGGCGTTTGGCTGCAAGACCGGCGAAATCCGCACGTCCCCCTGTACCGGCAAATGGCGCGGCACCAGTGATATGTCCATCCACTTTGACAACGGCGCGTCCCTGTTCATCGGCAACCACCTGACGCCAAAGTCCAAAACCGTAAAGGTACAGACAGAATGTGTCAATAGTGCATTGGTGCATTTTAACCCGGAGATCGTGCAGGCCACCAAGGAAGCCGCCCTGCCTGTTCTGTTGCAGCGGGAGGCCAAGGACAACGAGATCGCCGCCCAAAAGGGCCTAAAGCCCTACACGCTGCTGAATGTGGAGTTTAACGACGGGGCCGACGAGCAGACCGGCGGCTATATCGGCTGGTACTATGTGACGCTGGCCGTGGACGGAAAAATCTGCACCCATCTGGAAACGGGATTGAGCCATGATATTGCAGACGGCAAGGTGAGCGACACCCCCACGCGGGCAGACTACTTCACAGCGGGAGCTTTGAAAGAAACCGATGTGGACTATGTGTTCAACAACGTGGGCTTTTCCTCTGCGTCCACCCTCTATACGCTGCCGCTGCGGGAGGATGTACGGGAACGGGCGGAACAAACGCTGGCCCAGCGCAGCGCCGACCAGCCGGAACGGGACACCTTTTCCATCTATCAAGTGCCTGCTGGCCCACAGGGGCGCGACTTCCGTTATCGGCCCTATGAGGAATTGCAGGCCGCAGGGCTTACTGTGGACAGGAAAAACTATGCGCTTGTCTACACGGCCCCGCTGGACAAAAAGACCACATTGGAGGATATTTACCGCACGTTCAACGCCGACGACCGGCCCGCCGGTTTCCGGGGACACAGCCTGTCCGTTTCGGACGTTGTTGTGGTAAATCGCGGTGGCAAGGAGGAAGCCCATTACTGTGACAGCATCGGGTTTACCCCTGTGCCGGAGTTTATGCAGGAAAGCCCCATCAAGACCGCTGAAATGTCCACCGAGCAAAATTACAACATGATTGACGGCGTATTGAACAATGCCCCGTCGATGGGGGAACTGGAAGCCAGAGCAAAGGCCGGGGAACAGATTTCCCTTTTCGATGTGGCCGAGGCAGCCAAGGCGGAGGACAAGAAGCCGAAGCAGACCCGCCCGGCGTCCAAGAGCGCCCAGCGCCAGAAAAAGCCGTCCATCCGGGCGCAGCTTAAAGCCGCCAAGGAGGAACAGGCCAAAAAGCCGCCGCAGCGGGAAAAATCAAAAGAATTGGAGGTGTAGGCCGTGAACAGATTTGAAAATGTGGATGTGCTGGCCGCGCTGGAACAGCTTATGCGCCAGAACACCGCCTTTTACCGCAACGATTTTGAAATTGACAAAGAAATCATCCGGCAGGCCGCCGCCAGTGACAGGGCCGAGGACAAAACGCTGCTGTGGATGTCCCGCCCGTCCGGGACGTACTGTTTTCGGGAGCGCGACGTTTTCCTGCAAGATACCCGGCAGCACAACACATGGCGTTTTTATGGGGAGCAGACCCGCGACCGTATTCTGGCCTACGCCGTGGAGCTGACCGGCAAGGTGGGCGGAAAGATACGGGGCAATCTCTATGAGCTGGACTATCCCCAGCATTTCCGGCACGTCGCAGCCGAGGCGGTACAGGCCGACACCATCATCCTACACTATGAAAAGGGCAACCGGGAACAGCCCGCCAGCCTGTATTTTGACGGACGGCCTGACCCCAAGCTGGGGGCGTTCCTGCGGTATGAGGCAAAACCCAATGAGCCGGAAAACCTGCGGGAAGTGCGGCGGCAGGAGCAGAAAGGCCGGGAGCAGCTTGCTTCCGGCGACTTCAAAGCCCACGTCACGGCGCTGCATGACCGCCTGATCCGGGATGAGGCCCAGCGCATTGTTGCGGAAATGAAAGGTCTTTCTGCCCCCAACAGCCCCAACAAGACGCATTTCATGGTGGAACTGTCCCCCTATTTTACGCAGATCGCGTCCAGCAGGGACACCGACCGCCTCTTTTCCATGCTGCCCTACAAATCGCTGGTGTTTACCGGCATGAAAGACCGGCATGGGATATATGCCATGATAGGCAAAGACGAGAGCCGGGACAAGGAAGTGCGGCGGCCCCGCGCTTCCATCCGAAAGCAGCTATCCGAAACCAAACAGGCCCAAGCCCCGAAAAAGGCCCCGGCCCGCACCAAGAAAAACGAATTGGAGGTATGACAATGCAGTTTAATGTGGAGGAAGAAAACCTGATTTGTCTGTATCACAATGCCGACCGGCGCAGGACGATGGCGAAGCTCCATGCCGCGCAGCCGGATATGGACGGGGAAATGGCGGCACTGGCCCGCCAGACCCTTACCAAGCTGGACACCATGACCGACGCCGACTTTGAGGCGTACCAGTTCCATTTCACAGACGAGTAAATAAAACATAACGAAGCGCCGGGCGCGGGGCTGTATGGCCTCTGCGTCCGGCGCTGTTTTTTTGCCTTTATGCCTGCTCCATCGGGAAATTCGGCAGGGCTTCCAACAGTTTCATAATCAAGTGTTGTTTCATATCCTCGTCTACGGCCAGCTCGTCGATCATGGGGGTATAGTGTTCAATCACTTTTTCCGTAGCCCACTTCTCGCCTGCGACGGCGGCCTTAATCGTGGCGCTGTCCAGCAACATTTCCTGTTCGGGCATCCTATACACTCCTGTCTTTTTTATGCTTGTATCAGCATAACACAGAACCGGGAGAAATACCAGCGGCGGAAACATTTTCCTACGCATTTAGAAGCCCTCTCTGGTGGGGATTGGATAATCTGTCCTGCCTGCCCGCCGACCATGCCGGAAAAGCCTTGCTGCGGCTGGCTTATTACCACCCTAAATGCGTAGACAGGAGGCGATTTGTTAAATTTCCATGAAATTGTCTTGCCCTATTGACAACCGACTTGTTGCGTATTATACTGTACTTGTCAATATGATACAGTACAGAACGGAAGGCGGTGAGATTTTGGAGATTGTTGTAAGCAACAAGACAAGTCGGCCACTCTATGAACAGATTGCAACGCAAATTAAAACCCAAATTATGAGTGGCGACCTGAAAGCTGGTGAAGCACTTCCCTCTATTCGTGCATTGGCTAAATCATTGCACATCAGTGTGTTGACAGTGCAGAAAGCATACGATCTCCTTCAAACAGACGGTTTCATAGAAACGACGGCAGGAAAGGGATGCTATGTTTCTGTCCAAAACCAAGATTTTTATTTGGAGGAACAGCAGAAGAAAATAGAGGAACATTTCAGCGAGGCAATCGAAATAGCGCGTACAAGCGGAATTTCACTGAATAAGTTGGTTGATCTACTAACACTTTTGTATGAGGAGGATTGAATATGAACAATGCTTTGACGATTTCAGAGCTTACCAAAACATATAAGGATTTTGTTTTGGATAAAGTTTCTTTTTCTGTTCCAGAAGGTTCCATCGTAGGGCTGATTGGCGAAAATGGCGCTGGGAAAAGCACGACAATTAACGCAGCTTTGGGGCTTATTCAAAAGGACGCAGGGTATATTTCTATTATGGGGAAAGAAGAATTGGACAATGATACCAAAGAACAGATTGGCGTTGTTTTTGACGGCAGCAATTACCCGGAAATCCTATCTCCCAAAAGGCTCAACCGAGTAATGAAGAATATCTATCATTCATGGGACGAACACACATATATGTCCCTTTTGAAAAAATTCTCATTGCCTGCCGATAAACAAATTAAACAGTTCTCAAAGGGAATGAAAATGAAGCTGGCAATCACCGTGGCATTGTCCCACAATTCTAAACTTCTGATTTTGGACGAAGCGACCAGCGGCCTTGACCCTGTAATCCGGGACGATATTTTGGATATGCTGCTGGATTTCGTGCAGGATGAAGAACACTCCATACTGGTTTCTTCCCATATCACCAGTGACTTAGAAAAAATTGCCGATTACATCGTGTTTATCCATGAAGGGCAAGTGGTCTTTTTCAAGCCGAAAGATGAATTAACAGAGCAATACGGCATCATCAAATGCGGGGCTGCCCAGTTTGATGCCTTAGACAAAAGCGATATTATTGTGTATCGAAAAATGGACTACGAGTGGCAGATTTTGGTTTCAGACAGAGAGGAAATGCAGAGGAAATACCCGAAAGCAATGGTGGTTCCGGCAACGATTGACGAAATTATGCTTCTCTATGTAAAGGGGGAAAGATGATGAAAGGACTTTTATTGAAAGACCTGTATATTGCCAAAAGCAATATCCTTGTAATAATCGGTAGTTTAATCGTTTTGGGGTTTGGCCTTTCGGTTTTGATAGAAGCAAGTGCGCTTTTGGTTTTGGCTCCCCCATGTGCCACGACAGCAGTTTTTATCAGTATCACAAGCGATGCAAACTCGAAATGGAGTAAGAACGTAATTACCATGCCAGTGTCAAGAAGCCAGATTATTGGAGAAAAATTCATTCTCTTTATTATTCTTTCTGTGTTAGGGATCATGGCAGCCCTTATTCCATGTGGTGTACTTGCAATCTTTGGCGCTGAAATAACATTGGCTTCTTTGTTGCTGTATGGCTCCATAGGGGTAAGTGCTGCTTTGTTTGCTGGCTGCTTTAGCCTTCCATGTGCATACTTTTTTGACCCCGATAAATCGCAGATTGTTTTTTTGATGTCATTTTTGGCTTCGACGGGCATTATTGTTGCGCTGGTACTTCTTATCAACCTGTTTATTCCAGTGAAAGGAAATATCCTTTTGCCATTCAATATTGTACTCATTATAGCTGCCATTTTCTTTTTCGTATCACATAAAATCGCAGTTATGGCCTATCAGAAAAAAGATATTACTTGATAAAAGCCAATACAGAAGTTAAAAGCGCCGGACGCAGGGGCCAACAGGCCGCCGCGTCCGGCGTTTTCCTATGGGTTGTTTTCTACGCATTTCAAAGCCTGTTTCGGCGGGGATTGGATAATCTGTCCCGCCTGCCCGCCGACCACGCCAGAAAAGCCTTGCTATGGCGGGGTTTTATCGGCCTAAATGCGTAGAATGTAGGCGTTATTCATCCTTGTTGTCGTCTTTTTCCTCTGTTTTCTCTGGCATGGCGGCGGCATCCTCTACAATATCCGTTATAAGCTGCCGGAAGTCTTTGGCGTTTTGGGAAGTAATCACCGGCTTTCCCGTTGTATCTTCAATCTCTTTCCGGGTATTTCCCGCAATCGAACCGCCTTTTTGCGCCACTTTCTGATTTTCAGAAAAAGTAGCGGGCTTTACGGTTTTAGAAATCTCCGTTGTGGTAGCTTCGGCAAGCATTGTCAGAACCAGTTCCAGATCACTCATGTTGTCCCGGAGGTTTTCTTTTTTCAAGCCTTTCAGTTTCTTGTACTGCCGGGTTGTCATGCCAGACCATGCGCGGGAAATCTCGTCAGTCAGGATTGCGTATTCCTTTCCCTTTTCCACGCCACGCTTTTGCCACTCGTCTGTCAGCTCATTGCGGATGCGGATTGCCAAAAGGCGCTGATGTACCCATTCCTCGGAATAACCTTTTTTCAGATAGGTTTCTAACGCCCGGTCAATGGCCTGTTCCGGATCAATGGTTTCTTCAATCCGTTCCCGGCCCACCCTTGCCAGCCACGCCTTAAACGGCTCGGCTTTCGGGGAGGGAACAGACTGGATAATCCGCAATAGCTGTTCTGTATTGGCAACGTCAGTTTTATACCTTTTCCCATCGGAGGACAGCATTTTCAGTTGTACGATTTTCTCGTACAACTCAACCGCACCCTCTTTTTTCAGCTTCCGCTTTAAGTCACTCCAATACCGGCGGGGATTTTCTGTGCCGGTCAAAACGGAAATAACGTCCACAATGGAAAAGTACCATTCTTCTTGTTCTTCGTCCCATGCGGTGCGGATTTTTTTATCTTCAAATAGCTGGATCGCGTCAGTATTTATCAATTCGCTCATTGCTGGCTCTTCCGGTTTTCGTGTGTGTCGGGTTCATGGTTGTGAGATTCGTTCCCGTATGGTTTGTCTGAATCCTCCGGCGTGCAGGAGGCTTCTGGTGATGTAGTTGCCGAGGTTGGTGAAGCCGAGGG
>NZ_JAHBBD010000021.1 GCF_019331775.1 Bifidobacterium phasiani | reverse complement strand
CTCGGCTTCACCAACCTCGGCAACTACATCACCAGAAGCCTCCTGCACGCCGGAGGATTCAGACAAACCATACGGGAACGAATCTCACAACCATGAACCCGACACACACGAAAACCGGAAGAGCCGGATAACCCCGACGTTTCGGCCCTTGACCTCTTAACCCCCAAAACACCGGCGACTGACCGGATCCCGGATCGTGGAACGCGGCGGTGGCGCCGTGCGTTCGCATGCGTCGGAAACGAGATGCCGAGGAGGAGCCTGCGGCGGAGTGAACGGCAGGAAGCGGAAAAAGAAAAACCCCGCACGAGGCGGGGCGGTGGTGGCTCCGAGCGGCATCGATCCGCTGACCTAACGATTTTCAGTCGTTCGCTCTACCAACTGAGCTACAGAGCCATGAACAGTTGAAAAAACCCGGCAGAAACCGGGTTTTAACCATTCGCGACCCCGACCGGACTTGAACCGGCGACCTCCGCCGTGACAGGGCGGCGCTCTAACCAACTGAGCTACGGGGCCGTGGCTTCCTGTTGTTTCAGGAGCCGAGTAGATATATTACTCGGATCGACCTTGAGTGCAACTCTCGGCGTGTTGCGTTGAAATTCCGCGGTTTTTGATTTTTGGCGATGTCGCCGTTGGGAGGGCCGGAACGCCGATCGGCGCGCAAAAAACATGCCGACCGGCGTGTCGCGGCGTCGTGTCAGTCGACGAATTCGATGGCCACGGGCACATCGCCGGTCGCGGTGTGCCAGGAATCGGGAACCCACCCGTCGATTCCGGAGGTGTCGTCATCGAGGTCGAAGTCGTACGGGTCGATGCAGGTGCCGTCGTCGAAGCAGATCTGGTCGTCCTCGTACGAGTATTCGCCGTGGCCGCGGTCGTTGCTCCGGTCGTACCAATAGTCGGCGTGATCGACGAAGAATCCGAGCGCCCAGACGAAGAACACGACGCTGACCACCATCAGCACCGTGGTCACGGCGCCGACGACGATGCCGGCGATGGACAGCCCGCGGCTCTTCTCGTGCGACTTGTTGATCTGGACCAGGGCGATGATCGACAGGATGAGGCCCGCCGGGGGAATGACGAACGCAAGGATGAAGCCCACGATGCACATCACGTTCCAGCGGCTTTCCGGGGCGGGTTCGTAATATGCCGGCTGCTGGACGTACGGCGCGCCGTACTGCTGCTGGTAGGGCTGATGGGGCTGCTGCGCCCCGTAGGGGGTCTGCTGGGACTGGTAGGGCGGCTGATAGGCGGGCTGCTGCGCCTGCGCGGTCTGCTGGTCGTATGCGCCGTCCGGCGCGGCGTATCCGTACGCCGGCGCGGTCTGGGCCGCCTGGTCCTGCGGGGCGGACGGCTGCTGCTGGTATTGCGGCGCGCCGCCGGCGGGGGCGGTGTCGGGCTGCTGGGGGTATGGGTTGGAATCTGTCATGCGACAAGTCTACCCGCTGCGTGTTATCGTTCGGTTTGGTCGCGGGGGTGGGCGCATGGGCGGACCGCCGGCGGCGTCGGGTGCTTTGGCGGGGCGTCCCGGGAATCTTCCGGTTCCGCGGGCGGGATGCGCGCCGGCGGGCGCGACGTCTGCGCGCCCGCCGGGCGGTGGGTCGGTCGGAGGCTCAGTCGGTCTGCTTCCAGGTCTCGACGTCGATGTGGTGCTCCGGGTTGGCCTGCCAGGCGTCCCAGGCGGACTTCACGATGTCCTCGACGTCGTACTTGGCGTGCCAGCCCATCTCCTCGTTGATGCGCTTCGGGGAGCCGATCAGGTGCGGCGGGTCGCCGGCGCGGCGCGGCATCACGGTCTCGTGGAACGGCAGGCCGGTCACCTTCTTGACCTCGTCGACGATCTGGCGCACCGAGGTGCCCTCGCCGGTGCCGACGTTGAACACGTCGTACTTGCGCTCGTCGCGGTCCAAGTAGTCGAGGGCGGCCACGTGGGCGTCGGCCAGGTCGGAGACGTGGATGTAGTCGCGCACGCAGGTGCCGTCCGGGGTCGGGTAGTCGTCGCCGAAGATCGCCGGCGCCTTGCCCTGCTTGAGGCGGTTGAACAGCATCGGGATGAGGTTGAGGATGGCCGGGTCCTCGAGCTCGACCGGGCCGCAGCCGGCGACGTTGAAGTAGCGCAGGCCGCAGAAGCGGATGCCGTAGGTCATCTCGCAGGCGCGGGCCATCCACTCGCCGAACAGCTTGGTCTGGCCGTAGGGGTTGATCGGCAGCATCGGGACGACGTCCTCGGGCACCACGTCGACCGGCGGGACGCCGTAGGTGGCGGCGGAGGAGGAGAAGACGAGCTTCTTGACGCCGGCGTCGCGCATGCCGATGAGCACGTTGAGCATGCCGTTGATGTTCTGCTGGTAGTACCACAGCGGCTTCTCGACGGACTCGCCGACCTGCTTGCGGGCCGCGAAGTGGATGACGGCGTCCACCTGCTCGGCCTCCATGATCTCGGCGAGGCGCTCGCCGGCGCCCGGGGCCGAGACGTCCATGCCGTACAGGCGGGAGCCTTCGATGCGTGTGGGCTTGCCGTAGCTCAGGTCGTCGACGACGACGACCTGCTGGCCGGCCTGGTGGAGTGCGTGGACGACGTGGGCGCCGATGTAGCCGCACCCGCCGGTGACGAGAACTGTCATGCTGTGGCCTTTCGTTGGTGGAGTCGGGCGACATGGGTGACGCGGCGGTGAACGCGGTCACCTGATGTTCACTTTTGCTCCGGTTTGTTATCTTTTGAACAATTTCAGTATAGCATGTAAACATGAACGCACAAATCTGGTGCGGTCCGTGCGTTTCCTTTTCCAACGTGTCCCTGTATAAATAAGGCTATGCATGATGATGGTGAGCAGTTGCAGGATATGCCGGGCGTGGCGCCGGCTGCGGACGTGACGTCGGAGGCCGGCGGGGCGTCGGCTCCGGGGGTGCGGGCGTCGTCGGGGCCGGGCGCGGCGGCGGGAGGCGTCGCGGCGCGGACGGATGGCGCGGTGTCTGAAGGCGACGCGGCGGGCTCGGCTGACGGGATCGACGGGGGTGCCGACGGAGCCGCCGGGCGCCCGGCGTTGTGGGGGCGCCCGGTGCTGTCGTTCGTGCGCCGGTCGGGGCACCTCGATGCCCGCCTGCAGCGCGCGTGGGACCGCTATGCGGGGGAGTACCTGCTTGATATCAACGTGCGCGAGGGGTCGCTGGCCGTGCGCGACGACATGGTGTTCGACCGCGACTACGTGCGGTCGGCGTGGGGCAATGACAACCCGCTGATCGTCGAGATCGGCACCGGCCAGGGCGAGAACGTCGTGGCCGCGGCGGCCGGGCATCCGGACGTGAACTACCTGGCGCTGGAGGTGTACGATCCCGGCGTCGCCCACACGATGCTGCTCGCCGGCAAGCAGGGGCTGTCCAACATCCGCATCGCCCAGGTGAACGCGCCCGAGCTGTTCAAGGCGGCGCGCCCGGGCGTGGCCGCCGAGGTGTGGACGTTCTTCCCCGACCCGTGGCCGAAGATGAAGCACCACAAGCGGCGCATCGTGCAGCCGGCGCTCGCCGCCGACATCCGCCGGGCGTTGGTCGACGGCGGCGTGTGGCGCATCGCCACCGATATCGAGGACTACGCGCTGCATGTGCACGAGGTCATGGACGGTCGCGACGGCTTCGAGAACGCCGGCCGGCTGACCGTCAGCCTGCCGGTCGAGCATGTGGGCAAGGGCAACGCGGACCTGGCGGCCGGGCTGCCACATGCCGAGTTCCGCGAGTCCGAGCGGTTCGGCGGCCGCGTGCTGACGAACTTCGAGCGCAAGGGGCTTGAGGCCGGGCGCGTGATCCACGATTTCACCTACCGCGCCGTGTAGGCGGTCGGCTCCGGATTTCCGGAACGTGGCGCGGGCCGTGTGGTCCGCGCCCGTGACCGTTTGGACCGTTTCCGTCTTTTCGTCCTGCGGGCCGCCGTGGCGTGCCGTATGGGGCATGTCGGGCGAGAGTCGACGCATGCGGCGTGTCGCCCCGGTATCTGGCCGACACGCCGGGTTGCATGGCATATGGACCGCGCTTATACTTTTGTATTTGTTGCCCCCATCGTCTAACGGTTAGGACACCAGACTTTCAATCTGACAACGAGAGTTCGACTCTCTCTGGGGGTACCATCTGAAACCCTTGTAAACATCAGTGTTTGCAAGGGTTTTGCGTATCTGTGCTTTGGGGCGTGTCGTCGTGGTGGCACAAGACGGACCGGGGGTCGCTCGTATCCGCGCGGTGGGCATGCCGCCGGTGGGCGCACAATGTGCGCAGGGTCACCCCAATGGGAGTTGGGCACGGAGGGGTACAGATTGGTCTGGGGTTATAGGGTTAAGGGTCGAAACGTGGGTCTTATCCGGGCGTGTCAGGTGTGTCATGACCGTCCGGTCCATCCCTTTCTGATGCCGAACCCGTTCTCGCAGGCGTTGACGCCGGACGCGGGCAGCTGTATGCCGGCCCACATGTCGGGCTAAGGGTCGAGCGTGAGTTTATCCGTGCGGCAGGCATGCCGCCAGCGCGCACAATGTGTGGTGGGTCGTATCCTCCAGGAAGGCGGACGGCTCGACGCGGCCGAGGCCGACATGCACAATGTGTGATGGGTCGTACCGGTGGGAGTGCGGCGCGGGCGAAGACGGGATGATTGGGCCGATAGGCCGATGATGGTGCTTCGGCCGGGTGTCGGTTCCGTAGCACGGGATCCGCTCGCCGGATGGTCCGGCGCGAATCATGTCATAGTCGGTTCCGTAGCGCTTGGGGCGATATGGCTGCTGCCGAACCGACATTGAGGATTGCCCAGCGTCGGGTAAAACGCAGTCGCCTCGTTGTTTATCAACCAAAACCGACGCCAGTGGGCGCCGGGCTGGGGACGAGGGGCTGCGTGCGCGGACAGTCGGATGAGTGGGCCAGCGAACGGATGTGCAAATGGGCCGTCGGCCGGGTGGACAGCTGGAGGCGGGCGGACAGACAAGACAGATGGGCAGGCGGATAGACAACGAACGGGCGGGCGCGAACCGACAGACGGACAGGCAGATAGGCGGCCGGCCGAACGGCGCGAACAACGAATCGAGGGCCGGTCTGGGCGGACCGGCCCTCTGGTGGGGAGGAGGAACCTTGTGGATTCGGCAACGGCCCGGCATGGGCCGCCGGCCGAAACCACAAGGACATGTCGATCAGCCGCGCGCGTCGGCGTTGCGGGCCGCGGCCCGGCGGCTCAGGTACCGCTTGACGGCCAGCACCTCGAGCCCGACGAACAGCACCGCCGCCACGCCGATCACCACGTACGTGATGGTCTGCCAGATCGGGGTGGCCGATTCGGGCTCGCCGTTCTCGTACGCCCAGCTGTTCACCGCGGTGTACAGCAGGTTCTTGGTCGCCTGCCGCATCGCGATCACCGAGGTGGCCGACTCGTCGGTGATGTGGTTGGTGATGTCGGTGGTGGCCAGCATGAAGTCGTTGCCGGCGCGCACCATCTGGTCGGCGTTCTGGTAGCCCTGGCCGAGGAAGTAGTCGGAGATGACCACGCCCTGGTAGCCCCATTCGTCGCGCAGCACCGTGGTCAGCAGGTTCGCGGAGGCGCCCGCGTACACCGGGCCGATGTAGTTGTAGGCGCTCATGATCGCCGTGGTGCCGCCGTCCTTGACGGTGATCTCGAACGGCTTCATGTAGATCTCGCGGATCGACTGCTCGGTCGCCCAGGTGCACAGCATGCTCTGGCGGTTGGCCTCCTGGTCGTTGAGCGCGAAGTGCTTGACGAACGCGTACACGCCCTGGGCCTGCGCCCCGGCGACCTCGCCCGAGGCCATCACGCCGGCGAGCGTCGGATCCTCGGAGAAGTACTCGAAGTTGCGGCCGGCGAACGCCGAGCGGTGGTTGTTGATCGACGGGGCGTACCAGCCGGTGGCGTTGAGCTCGCGCGCCATGCGGCCCATCATGTCGCCGAATTCGGTGGCCAGGTCGACGTTCCACGTGCAGGCGAACGCCACGGACGCCGGGAAGCCGATCGAGCCGACGCCGGTGAAGTTGTTGTTCAGCGCGGCCGGGCCGTCGAGGTCGACCAGCGCGATCTTGCCGATCGAGTCGATCGCCGCGTTGCCGTAGCCGCCGTTGGCGATCAGGTTGTCCATCTCGTCGAAGGTCAGCTGGTCGAGCAGCTGGTCCCACTGCGGGTCGTCGTAGTCGGCGCCGCGCAGGTCGGCCAGGCGGACGCCGTTGTCGGCGCCGGTGGTCGGCATCGCGTCGTCAGGGTCGTCGTACTCGGTCGGATCGTAGTTGTCGTTGTTGAGGAACATCGCCATGGACTCCTCCGACATCGAGTACGTGGCCGGGGCGGCGGTGGCCTCGTCGTAGTTCGCGAAATGGTCGGCGCGCGACAGGTAGGTCACGTCGCCCTCGGCGTACCCGAACTGGTTGGTGGCGACGGTCTGGTCGCCGTTGTGGGTGTTGTCCTCCGAGTCGTAGGTGATGGTCTCGGGCACGGTCACGGTGGCCTCGTCGAGCACATTGTGCGAGTCGGAGCGGATGGAGATGCCGTAGTCGCCGGCCTCGAGGACCCACGCCTGGGCGTCGTTCTCGTCGTAGGAGGCCATGTCGTCATCGTCGAACGAGATCGACACGGTCTGCGACTCGCCCGGCTCCAGCTCGTCGGTCTTGTCGAACGCGACCAGGTTCGCGCTGGCCTTCTCGATGCCGCCGTTGACGTAGGGCGGGTTGTAGTACACCTCGACGACGTCCTTGCCCGCCACGTCGCCCGTGTTGGTCACGGTCACGTCGAACGACACCGTGCCATCGGAATACGTCACGTCGCCCATCTCCTGCGAGAACGTGGTGTAGGACAGGCCGTAGCCGAACGGGTACTGCACGGTCGACTCATAGTCGATCGCGCCCTCGTCCGCGGCGGTCTCGTAGTAGCGGTAGCCGACGTAGATGCCCTCCACGTAGTTCACGAACGTCGGTGTGTTGTGCGTCTCGACGCCGCGGAAGTCCAGGTAGTCGACGGCGTAGTCGTCCATGTTGTCGTAGTGGAAGTCGCCGAAGTTGTTCCAGGTCGGGGTGGCGGTCAGGTCGTACACGAAGGTGTCCGAGGTCTTGCCGGAGGGATTCACGGTGCCGGCGAGGATCTCGCCGAGCGCGGTGAAGCCGGTCTGGCCGGCGGGCGGGCACCAGATCACGGACTTGATCTGCGGGTAGTCGTCGACGAACCCGAGCTCGAAGGCGTTGGCGCCGTTGTACACGAAGGTCACGTTCTCGAAGTTCGAGGTCACCAGGTCGACCATGTCGCGCTCGGACTGCGACAGCTGCAGGATGTGCTCGCCTTCGGCGAAGTCGGCGTATTCGGTGGAGTTGTCGGTGTAGATGACGCCGTCGGCGGTCATGTCGGTCGGCAGGTCGGCCATCTCGCCGCCGACGCGGGTGATCACGATGACGGCCTGGTCGGAGAAGTCGCGCGCGTTGCCCATCAGCTCCTCGCCGTAGCTGCTGGCCGGCGGCTCGGGCAGCGTCCAGTCCGGATCCCAGAACCCGACGACCGGGCGGTCGGCGCGGTAGTCGGTGTAGAACTCGCTGAGCTCCTCGTTGGTCTCCAGCCCGGCGTTGGCCATGCCCTGCAGGACGGAGACGGTCGGGTACGTGGCGTTCATCGAGCCGGAGCCGGTGCCGCCGTAGACCGGGTTGGTCGAGGCCCAGCCGAACACGTTGACCTTGGTGTTCTGCAGCGGCAGGTTGCCGTCGTCGTTCTTCAGCAGCGTGATGCCCTCGGACTGCACCTCCTCGGCGAGGTCGTTCGCGGCGGCGACGGTCTCGCCGGAGAGCATGTAACGTTCGGTGGAGGCGTTGTTGAGCAGCGTGGCCAGCGGGCCGAACAGCATCATCGACACGGCCGCGACGGCGGCCACCATGACGGCCAGCCAGGACTCGGCGTGCACGAGCTTGCGGGTCGCCGTGTCCGCGACGGTCCGCCTGTTGACGGCGACGGTGATGATGACGGCCAGCGCCAGGACGATGCCGATCGCGATGAGGTGGGGCGCGATCGAATTGAGCACCGCGATGACGTCCGCCATGTTGATCTGCAACATGGGTGGGTTCTCCTCTCTTCTGTTCTCTTCGCTTATGTGGGTGGGCTTCCTTCGGCGGCGGGCTTGGTGCCCGCGGCGGGGTGGGCGACGTGCTGCATCGGCGCAGCGGGCCGCCGGACGTCGTCGTCGGCCGACGGTTGCACTGGTATTATGCGGGTTTCCGGACGTGGGCGCCAATGTTCGCCGGACATCCGCTGAAATAGCGTTTCTCTATGATGAAACGTTGCGTCATTTGCGATGCGTATGGTGACCCCGGTCCGCCGCCGCGGCGCGCGGTAACGCTAACATCGTCGGAGTGTCGCGGAAGGTCGCTTCCGGCGAATCGCATGCGCCGGCACTATGATGAAAGACGTCGGCCGTCCGGCGTCGGGCGGCTTGGACGGTACGCGATAGACACGGGCTTCAAAGGAGGGCTTTCATGGTCTATAGGATGATTTTCAACCAGACGGCGTATTTCGGTCGCGGCGCGATCAAGGAGATCCCGGGCGTCGCCAAGTCCCACGGTTTCACCAAGGCGTTCATCGTCACCGATCCGGTGCTGATCGAGACCGGCACCGTCAAGAAGGTCACCGACGTGCTCGACGGGGCGGGCATGCCGTACGAGGTGTTCGACAACGTCCAGCCGAACCCGCCGGTCGAGTGCATCAAGGACGGCGTCGCCAAGTTCGCCGACTCCGGCGCCGACTTCCTGATCGGCCTGGGCGGCGGTTCGCCGCAGGACACCTGCAAGGGCATCGGCATCGTCACCGCGAACCCGGAGTTCGCCGACGTGCTCTCGCTGGAGGGCGTGGCCGCCACCAAGAACCCGTCCGTCCCGATCTTCGGCGTGCCGACCACCGCCGGCACCGCCTCGGAGACCACGATCAACTACGTCATCACCGACACCGCGAACAAGCGCAAGTTCGTGGCCGTCGACCCGCACGACATCCCGATCGTCGCGTTCGTCGACCCGGACCTGACCGACACCCAGCCGCGCGGCCTGAAGGTCGCCACCGGCCTGGACGCGCTCACCCACGCCATCGAGGGCTACATCACCCCGGGTGCGTGGAGCCTGTCCGACTGCCTGTCGATGCAGACGATCCGCATGATCGCCAGGAACCTCGCCAAGTCCGCCGAGGGCGACGTCGAGGCCGGCGAGCAGATGGCGTACGCCTCGTACATCACCGGCATGGCCTACTCGAACGTCGGCCTGGGCCTGGTGCACGGCATGGCCCACCCGCTGGGCGGCCGCCTCGGCGTGGCCCACGGCGTGGCCAACGGCATCCTGCTGGCCCCGGTGATGGAGTACAACAAGGAGTACACCGGCGAGAAGTACCGCGACATCGCCGACGCGTTCGGCGTCGCGGACGCCTACACCGGCGACCTGGAGACCGTGCGCGAGGAGGCCGTGCAGGCCGTCCACAAGCTGACCGTGGAGCTGGGCAACCCGACCACGATCTCCGAGGTGGGCGCCACCGAGGCCGACCTGGAGGCGCTCGCCCACGACGCCTTCCACGACGTGTGCACGCCGGGCAACCCGCGCCAGGCCACCGAGGAGGACATCCTCGCGATCTACAAGAGCCTGATGTAGTCCGGCGCCTCCCGCAGGAAAACCGTACGCTCCACAGCCGGGGCGTACGGTTTTCCCGTTCTCGGGGGATCGCGCCCGGCGCTTGGCCCGCACCACGCCGTACAATAGGGCACCATGAACGAACAGGAAGATCAGAAGATCGATCTGGCCGCGGTGTTCCCGGCGAAGGGGGATTCTCGCCGGCCTCCCGAGTGGTACGGCCGCGCGCTGCTGTACGCCGCCATCGCCGTGTTCCTCGCGTACTTCGCATGGCGTTCGTGGAGCGGGGTGTCCGGCGTCGTGCTCGACGTGGTCATCTCGCTGTTCCTGGCGCTGGCGATCGAGCCGCTGGTGCTGATGATGGTCCGCCACGGCTGGCGGCGCGGCGTGGCCTCCGCGGTGAGCCTGGTCGGCCTGGCGGCGGTGATCATCGCGCTGATGGCCCTGTTCGGCAACATGTTCGTCCAGCAGCTGATCTCGATGGTCCGCGGGCTGCCCGGCGTCTACGAGGAGATCGCGAACACCGTCGAGCACTACACGACGTTCAGGCTGCCCGAGATCCAGAACCTCGGCACGGAGATCTTCAACAGCATCCAGACCTCGTGGGTCACCGACTTCGCCGGCCAGGCGCTGAACACGACCGTCGGCCTGTTCTCGTTCCTGCTCGACCTGCTCACCGTGGTGATGGTCACGTACTACCTGTCCGCCGCGGGACCCAAGCTCAGGCGCAGCCTGTGCCAGTGGCTGGGCCCGGCGACGCAACGCCGCTTCCTGCTCGGCTGGACGATCGTGCAGGACCAGATCTCGAACTTCCTGTTCTCGCGCACGATCCTGGCCGCGATCAACGCGTTCTGCACGGCGATCTTCCTCGATCTGATCCACGTGCAGTACTGGCTGCCGCTGGCGCTGTTCTGCGGTATCGTCTCGCAGTTCATCCCGACGGTCGGCACCTACATCGGTGGCGCGCTGCCGGTGCTGTTCGCCTGGGGCGACAACGGCCTGGCGTACGCGGTGGCCGTGCTGGTGTACATCGTCATCTACCAGCAGATCGAGAACCTGATCTTCTCGCCGAAGATCTCGCAGCGCACGATGGACCTGAACCCGGCGATCGCGTTCCTCGCCGTGCTGGTCCTGGGCGGCGTGTTCGGCGCGTTGGGCGCGTTCCTCGCGCTGCCGATCACCGCGAGCCTGCAGGCGATGTTCAAGCTGTACACCAAGCGCTACGAGCTGGTGGACTCCCCGCTGATGAGCGACCCGAAGCCGGTCAAGAAGTCGAAGGTGGTCGAGGGCGCCGAGGCGTTCACCGAGCACGTCATCAAGCCGGTGAGCGACCACATGCCGCGCGCGGCCAAGGGATCGACGGCCCGCGTGCCGATGGACGAGGACATCGAGCGCCTGCGCGAGCTGTACCAGATCCCCACCGCCGCCGACCTGGACGACTCGCAGACCGTGGCGATCCCGAAGCACATCCTGTCGCGCAGGGGCGCCGGGCTCGCCGGAACCGGCGTGGCCGACGCCGACGTGCTGGCCGACCTGTTCATCGGCGGCGGCGCGACCGGTACCGCACCGGACGGCGCCGCGGCGGATGACGCCGCGTCTGCCGACTCCGGCGCGTCCGCATCCGACGGCGGCGCGGCCGGCGGCCGCGGGCCGGCGGACGGGGAGCGTACGGACGGCGCCGCGTCGACGGACGGTTCGGCGTCGACGAACGGCCCCGTACCGAAGGACGGCGGGGCCGCGACGCGCCGCCCGTCCGCATCCGGCGGCGGCGCGACAAAGGACGGCGGGGCCGACAACCCGAGAAGCAGGTGGCGCTGATGGTGCTGCTGACCGTGCTGGACGTGCTGATGGTGATCCTCGGCGGCGCCGGGGTCATCTACCAGGGCGTGTGCATCCTGATCTCCCTGTTCGCCAAGCCGGTGCGATTCCCCGACGCCCCGATGGACAAGCGCTACGCGGTGCTGATCTCGGCACGCAACGAGCGGAACGTCATCGGCAACCTCATCGACTCGCTGCACGCGCAGACCTACCCGACCGAACTGATCGACATCTGGCTGGTCGCCGACAACTGCACCGACGACACCGCCCGGGTCGCGCGCGACCGGGGCTGCCACGTCATCGAGCGCTTCAACCAGGAGCTGATCGGCAAGGGGTACGCGCTGACCTACCTGCTCGACCGGATGCTCGACTCCGGCGAGGCGCAGCGCTACGACGCCTTCTTCGTGTTCGACGCCGACAACCGGCTCGACCGGCACTACGTCGAGGAGATGAACAAGGCGTTCCAGTCCGGCTTCCGCATCCTGACCAGCTACCGCAACTCGGTGAACCTGTCCGACAACTGGGTCTCGTCGGGCTCGGCGCTGTGGTTCATCCGCGAGTCGCGCTTCCTGAACTCCTCGCGCATGAAGCTCGGCACCAGCTGCCACGTGGGCGGCACCGGCTTCATGTTCTCGCGCGAGATCATGAACCGCAACAAGGGCTGGAAGTTCCACCTGCTGACCGAGGACCTCGAGTTCACGATGGACTCGGTGCTGCACGGCGACCGCATCGGCTACTGCGGCACCGCGATCCTGTACGACGAGCAGCCGGTGACGTTCCGGCAGAGCTGGCGCCAGCGCCTGCGCTGGAGCAAGGGCTTCCTGCAGGTGTTCCGCTACTACGGGCCGCAGCTGATCTTCCGCGCGGTGCGCGAGCGCGACTTCTCGGCGGTCGACCTGACCCTGCTGATCTGCCCGTTCATGGTGCTCAGCGTGGTGCGTGTGGTGCTGGGCCTGCTGTTCGCCGCGTTCGGCTTCGTGACCTGGACGAGCCAGCTCGGCTCGATCACCGGCTGGGCCTCGGCGATCATCACCAGCATGCTCTCGCTGATGCTGCTGGCCGCGCTGACGATCGTCGTCGAGCGCGACAACATCGGCGCCACGAACAAGGAGCTGTTCGCCTACGTGCTCAGCTTCCCGATCTACATGCTCAGCTACATCCCGATCTCATTCCAGGCCATCTTCTCGAAGGCGGAGTGGAAGCCGATCGTGCACAAGGGCGCGTGATCCGGCCTTCCCGACACTCCGGTTTCGGTTCCGGGGGGGGGTATATGCTTATGAGCATGACACTAGACAATCACGTGCCGGGTGCCGAATTTTCCGCGGCGCCCGTGCCCGACGTCCCTGCCAATCCCGCCGCCGCGGTGTCGATCCGCGGCCTGTTCAAGCGCTTCGACGACAAGGTGGCCGTCAACGGCCTGTCGCTGGACATCCCCATCGGCTCGTTCTACGGCCTGGTCGGCCCCAACGGCGCGGGCAAGACCACGACGCTGAACATGCTCACCGGACTGCTGGTGCCCGACGCCGGCACGGCCATGATCCTCGGCCGGGACGTGTGGAGCGACGTCAACCGCGCCAAGCGCGCCATCGGCGTGATGCCCCAGCCCGACCAGATCTTCGACCGGCTCACCGGCCTGCAGCTGCTGGTCTACTCGGGCATGCTGCGCGGCATGCGCCGCGACGAGACCGTCCGGCGCGCCAACGACCTGCTGTCGGCCTTCGACCTGACGGGCGCGGCGAACACGATGGTCGTGGACTACTCGGCCGGCATGACCAAGAAGATCTGCCTGGCCGCGGCCATGATCCACAGCCCGCGCATCCTGGTGCTGGATGAGCCGTTCGAATCGGTGGACCCGGTCTCCAGCGCGAACCTCAAGGACATCCTGATCGAATACGCCGGCACCGGCGGCACGGTGATCATCTCCTCGCACGTGATGGCGCTGGTCGAGAAGATGTGCACGCACGTGGCCGTGGTCAACAAGGGCCAGGTGTGCGCGGCCGGCACGGTCGAGCAGGTCGCCGCCGGCGAGGACCTCGAGGAGCGGTTCCTGCAGCTGGTCGGCGGCCGTCACGCCGCGGCGCACCTGTCCTGGCTCGACGGCGGTTCGGAGGCATGATGCGCACCATAGGCACGATCGTCGCGCTGCGTTGGGCGCTGACCTGGGCGGCGCTGCGCAAATCCGTGTGGCAGACCATCGGCTACGTGATCTCGCTGCTGGTGGGCGTCGGCGTGGTCGTCGGAACGGGTGCGCTCGCCTGGTTCCTCGGCGGCTCCGCAGACCTGCTGGCCATCCCGGGGTACGGCCTGGTGCTGCAGACCGTCGTGGTCATCGTCGGCGCGTTCCTCACGCTGGGCGTCGCGCTCGTCCAGCTCATGCTGATCGGCGAGGGCGCCACGATGAGTCCGCGCAAGTTCGAGCTCTACGGCATCCCCGACCGCGAGCTGCACGCCGGCCTGCTGGTCTCCGGCCTGTCCGGCCTTCCGGCGATCTGCGGCCTGCTCTCGCTGCTGCTGTGGCCCCTCGCGTACCGCTGGATGGGCGCGGGCGCGGTGGCCGTGGCTTTCGTCGCGGCGCCGCTGGCCATCGTCACGATGGTCAGCGTCTCGAAGATGGTCATCTCGGCGGCCACCACGCTGGTCCGCTCGACGCGCGGGCGCAACGCCTTCTACTGCGTCGTGCTCGTCGCGTTCGTGGTGATGTGCCAGGTCCCGAGCGTGGCGATCAACACGCAGGACGTGGAGGTGCTGACCATCGAGCCGTTCGCCGCGACCGCCTCGGTGCTGGCCTGGACGCCGTTCGGCGCGGCCTTCCGGCTGCCGTTCGACGCGTACGCGGGCGATTGGGCGATGCTCGCCGGCCGCGTCGCGGTGCTGGCCGTCACCTGGGTGCTGTGCTTCCTGATCTCGGTATGGTGCCTGCGCCGCGAGCGGCTGACGGTCGGCTCCGAGACCGCGACCGCTTCCGTCAAGGGCGTCGGCGCGTTCGCCTGGGCGCCGGACAGTATCTCCGGAGCGGTGTCGGCGCGGGTGTTCACCTACCTCAGGCGCGATCCGCGCCAGGGGCTGATGTTCATCTTCCCGCTGCTGTTCGTGGTGCTGTTCGCCATCCAGTCGCACGGCATGAGCGTCATGGTCTGGCAGGGCCTGCTGTGGGGCGGGCTGTTCGTCGCGCTCGCCGAGGCCAACGGCCTGGCCTACGACGGTCGCGGCTGGACGATGCAGGCGATCTGCGGCGTGCGCGGCATGGACGACCGCATCGGCCGCGCCCGCGTGTACGCCACGCTGATCACGCTGTACACGCTGGTGCTCGCCGTGGCGTGCTTCGTGATCACGGGGGACTGGGCCTCGCCCGGCGGCGTCGCCACCGGCCTGACCTACGCCGCGCTGTCGCTGGGCCTGTCGTACTGCAGCCTGGGCGCGGCCGAGGTGACGTCCTGCGTGCTGATGTACCCGGTGCCCTCGATCGACAAGCCGTTCTCGACCCCGCAGGGCCGCGCCGTGGCGCAGATGCTGTTCCCGTTCGTCCCGATCCTCGGCACGGTGGTGCTGATGCTGCCCACCGCGCTGGTCGGCGTGGGGCTGCTGCTGGCGGGGCTGTGGGACCTGTACTGGGTGCTGATCCCGGTGGCGCTGGCCGACGGCGTCGGGTTCCTCGTGCTCGGTTCGTGGCTTGGCGGTAAGCTGATGGATGCCAGGATGCCGGCGATCGTGCGCACGCTCGATTCGTTCGCATCCCTGCAGAAGTAGGCGCAACCGGCAGGACACGAAGGGGGAGCGGCCGTGGCACGAGCAACCGCGGGGCAGCACAGGCGCGCACGCGCGTCGCATCGCGTGCTCACCGTCGCCGTGTCGGCGGCGGCGACCATCGCGCTGGGGGTGGGGTACGTCGTCGCCGACGCCTACGACGTGCTGCCCGGCCCGCTCACCGTGCGCGGCGTGGCCGCGCCGCAGGTCCCTAAGGCCGGGCGGTCCCTGTCGTCCGGCGGGCTGGTCGCGGACGCGGACCTGTCGATCCCCGTCGACGCCGACGAGGCGAACGCGCTGATCGACGCCTTCGCCGCCAGCAGCGGCGTGGGCGCCGACTATTCGGTGGTCGTGGCCGACGCCGACGGCACCGTGGCCGCGCAGCGCAACGCCGACGCCGCGCGCGAGCCGGCCTCCACGCTCAAGACCCTGACCTCGCTGGCCGCGACCGCGACGCTGGACATGGCCTCCACGCTGGACACCTCGACCTACCTGGTCCAGAACGCCGACGGCTCGGCCACCGTGGTGCTCTCCGGCGGCGGCGACATGCTGCTCGGCGCGGGCGACGGCGACCCCGACCATGTCAACGGCCGGGCCGGGCTGGGCACGCTCGCCGAACGGACCGCCGAGGCGCTTGCCCAGCGCGGCATCACCGCCGTGACGCTGCTGTACGACGACTCCCTGTTCGGCGACTCGCGGTACCCGGCGGGCATCGAGGAGAACAACCCCGGCAACCTGTACTACACCGGCATCGCCTCGATGGCGGTCGACGGCGGCCGGCGGTGGGCCGACCCGCCGGACGACCCCGACACCTACACGGCGTACCCGGAGCTGTCCACGCAACCCGCGGCCGACGCCGCCGCGACCTTCGCGGCCCGGCTGGCGGAACGGGGGATCACGGTGGCCGGCGAGCCCGCGGCCGGCGCGACTCCGGCGGGCATGTCGCCGATCGCGACGGTGAGCTCGGCGCAGCTGAGCGAGATCATGGCGTTCATGCTGCGGCATTCCGACAATACGCTCGCCGAGGAGTTCGGCCGGCTGGTCGCGCTGGCGACCGGGCACGACAACTCGCCGGCCGGCGCGACGCAGGCCGTGACCGCCGCTCTGGATGATCTGGGCGTCGACACCGCCGCGCTGAGCATGGCGGACTGCTCGGGGCTGGCGCCGGGCTCGCGGCTCACCGCGAGCATCCTCGTGGAGGTCCAGGCGCTGGCGCTGGGCGGCGACGTCGGCGCCGGCATGCTCGAGGGCATGTCGGTGCCCGGGCTGACCGGCACCGCGGCCGGCCGCCTGGCCGACGACGACGCGGCGGGCCTGCTGCGCGTCAAGACCGGCACCCTGGACGCGGTCACGGCGATGACCGGCAACGTCTCGCGGCGCGACGGCGGCGTGCTGGCCTTCGCGATCATCGTGAACGACCCGGAGAACGCCTGGGAGGCGGCGCGGGCCGTGGACGTGTTCATCGCCGGATTGGCCGGTCTGTGATGGCGTACTCGACCCGCATGCGATCCGCGGTCGGCGCGGTGCGCGCCGCCCTTGAGGCCGCCGGCCTGGGGCTGCAGGACGCGCGGTTCGCGCGACACGGCAGCCATGAGCCGGACGCCGACGCGCCGCTGGTGCTGGTGGCCTGCTCGGGCGGCCGTGACTCGATGGCGCTGGCCGCCGTCGCGGCGACGGTGTGCGCCTCGCTGGGCCTGCGGTGCGGCGTCGTCGTCGTGGACCACGGGCTGCAGGAGGGGTCGGCGGCCGTCGCGAGCCAGGCCGCACGGCGCTGCGAGGGGCTCGGGCTGAATCCGGTGGCCGTGCGCCGCGTCGCGGTGCGCGCCGAGGGCGAGGGGGTCGAGGCCGCCGCGCGCGAGGCGCGCTACGATGCCCTGGCCGGCGAGGCCCGGGCGCGCGGCGCGGCCGCGGTGCTGCTCGCGCACACGATGGACGACCAGGCCGAGACCGTGCTGATGGGGCTGCTGCGTTCCGGGGGCGTCGACGCGGTGGCGGGCATGCCGGAGTCCTTCGAGCGCGACGGCGTGCGCTTCCTGCGCCCGCTGCTCGGGCTGTCGCGCGAGGACACCACCGGCATCTGCCGGGACCTGGGGCTGCGGTGGTGGGACGACCCGACCAACGGCGACGGCGCCGACGGGCCGCTGCCCGACGGCTATCCGCTGCGCTCGCGGGTGCGGCACGACCTGATGCCGTTCCTGGAGCGCTTCGCCGGCGGCGGCGTGGCGGCGCACCTGGCGCAGGCCTCGCGGCTGGCGCGGCGGGACAAGGCGCTGCTCGACGCGATGGCCGAGCGCGCGACGGCCGAGGCGGTGGCGTTCGCCGACGGAGAATGCGGGGACGTCGTGATGACGCTGCGCGCGGACGTGCTGGAGCGCGAGCCGGAGGCGATCCGGCTGCGGGTGGTCGCCCACGCCCTCGGCAGGGCCGGGATTCCCTGCACGTCGCGGCATGTCGAGGCGATCGACCGGCTGATCGTCCGGTGGCACGGTCAAGGCGCCGTGTCTCTTCCCAGTGGACATTCAGCCAATCGCAAGAAACACGTCATTCGCGTGTGCCAAGATGGACTGCATGCAAATCGCCGATGTTCAGGATGAGATCGATCACGAGCTGGTCACGAAAGCTCAGATCGACAGCAAGATCAAGGAAATGGCCGCGCAGGTCAGCGAGGACTACCGGGGTCGCGACCTGCTGCTGGTGGCGGTGCTCAAGGGCGCGGTGAACACGCTGGTCGCGTTCTCCCAGGCGCTGAGCATCCCGGTGCAGATGGACTTCATGAGCCTGTCGAGCTATGGGGCGGGCACGACCAGCAGCGGCACCGTGACGGTCCGGCAGGATCTGTCGACCGATGTTCGCGGGCGGCACATTCTGATCGTGGAGGATATCGTGGATTCCGGACGCACGCTGGCATGGCTTGTCGACGAGCTGAAACGTCGCGGCGCCGCCTCGGTCGAGGTGTTCGCCCTGCTGGAGAAGCCGTCCAGACGCGAGGTGGATGTGGACGTGAAGTACCGGGGGTACGAGATTCCCGACGAGTTCGTGGTCGGCTTCGGCCTGGACTACGCGGAACGCTTCCGCAACCTCGATTCGATCGCAGTCCTGAAACCGGCAGTGTACCAAGGAGAACAAGCATGAGCTACCCCCAGGGGCCGCAGCAGCCGTCGAACGGAGGCGGCAACGACAACGGGAACGGCAACTGGCCGAACAATCCGTTCGGCATGTTCAACAACAACGGCAACGCCGGCGACGGCAGGGGATCGGGCAGGAACCCCAACGGCAACAAGTCGTTCTGGCAGTCGCCGTGGCTGTGGGGCATCGCGATCGTCGTGCTGGCCATCGTGATGTTCCAGCTGTTCGCCGGCACCGGCACGCGCACGATCGACACCAAGGACGGCATGCAGCTGCTGTCGAACGGCGGCGTCACCTACGCCGACATCATCGACAACCGCCAGCTCGTCAAGCTGGAGCTGGACAGCGACTTCACGAAGACCGACCCCGACACCGGGCGCGTGACCAACTACGGCCGCGACGTGCAGTTCTACTACACGTTCGCGCAGGGCGCCGACGTCGTGCAGGCCGTCGAGGACGCCGACCCGAGCGACGGGTGGACCTCCAGCATGCAGCAGACCAGCATCTGGAGCTACCTGATCAGCTCGATCCTGCCGTTCGTCATCATCATCGCGATCTTCTGGTTCGCGATGAGCCGCATGGGCGGCGCCAACGGCATGTTCGGCATGGGCGGCAAGAAGAACAACGGCAAGCTGCTCGAGGGCCAGACCCCGAAGACCAAGTTCGCCGACGTGGCCGGCGAGGACGCGGCCGTGCAGGAGGTCGAGGAGATCAAGGACTTCCTCAAGGACCCGTCCAAGTACAAGGCGCTCGGCGCGCGCATCCCGCGCGGCGTGCTGCTGTACGGCCCTCCGGGCACCGGCAAGACGCTGCTCGCCCGCGCGATCGCCGGCGAGGCGGGCGTGCCGTTCTACTCCATGGCCGGCTCCGACTTCGTCGAGATGTTCGTCGGCCTCGGCGCCTCCCGCGTGCGCGACCTGTTCGACGAGGCGAAGAAGAACGCCCCGGCGATCATCTTCATCGACGAGATCGACGCCGTCGGACGCCGCCGCGGCTCCGGCATGGGCGGCGGCCACGACGAGCGCGAGCAGACGCTCAACCAGCTGCTCGTCGAGATGGACGGCTTCGACAACGACACCAACCTCATCATCATCGCCGCGACGAACCGCCCCGACGTGCTCGACCCCGCGCTGCTGCGCCCGGGCCGCTTCGACCGCCAGGTGGCCGTCGAGGCCCCGGACCTGGAGGGCCGCGAGGCGATCCTCAAGGTCCACGCCAAGGGCAAGCCGTTCGTGCCGGACGTCGACCTGCGCGCGATCGCCGTGCGCACGCCGGGCTTCACCGGCGCCGACCTGGCCAACGTGCTCAACGAGGCCGCGCTGCTGTGCGCCCGCGCCGGCGCCCAGCTCATCGACAACCGCGCCATCGACGAGGCCATCGACCGCGTGATGAGCGGCCCGAAGCGCCAGTCCAAGGGCATGGCGCTCGAGGAGCTGCGCAACACCGCGTACCACGAGGGCGGCCACGCGCTCGTCGCCGCCGCGCTGCACCACACCGACCCGGTCACCAAGATCACGATCCTGCCGCGAGGCCGGGCGCTCGGCTACACCGCGGTCATGCCGACCGAGGACCGCTACTCGCAGTCGCGCAACCAGCTGCTCGACCAGATGGCCTACGCGATGGGCGGGCGCACCGCCGAGGAGATCGTGTTCCACGACCCGACCACCGGCGCGTCGAACGACATCGAGAAGGCGACGGACATCGCCCGCAAGATGGTGATCGAATACGGCTTCTCCTCGCGCCTCGGCGCCATCAAGTGGGCCGACGAGGACGACCAGACCACCGTCATGGACGGTCTGCAGCCGCGCAAGTACTCCGACCGCACGGCCGAGATCATCGACGAGGAGGTGCACGCGCTCATCGAGAACGCGCACACCGAGGCGTGGACGATCCTCAACGAGAACCGCGAGGTGCTCGACGAGCTCGTGCGCCAGCTGCTCGTCAAGCAGACGCTGAACGAGAAGGAGGTCGCCGCGATCTTCGCCAACATCAAGAAGGCGCCGGAACGCCCGGTGTGGCTGTCCGACGAGCGGCGCCCCGACTCCGACGTCCCGCCGGTGCCGATCCCCGAATCGCTCAAGCGCTCGGTGGGCATGGCGTCCGGCGAGTGACGGCGGACGGGCGGTGGCCCATGACTGGACGAGGGGCATGCCGGAGACGGCACGCCCCTCGTCATACGCGGCGGAATCAACGGAAGAGTGGTGAGACGAATGGACTATGGTGAACCGTCACGGTCCGGCGGCGCGCGCCGGATCCCGGTGCAGGCCGGTGACGTGCTGGGCGCGGACGTGACGCTGAACGTCGACGCCGACGTGCCGCGGGAGGCATTGGAGGCATTGGCCGACCGCTTCCACGTCGACGTGGTGGTGCATTGCGACGATCCGCGGTTCGCCACGCTGGCGCCGCACGTGCGGGTGCGCGTGCGCCAGGCCGACGAGGCGCTGCTGGATGCGTGCGACGGCGGGCGGGCGGCGGCCGCGGATACGGGCGGTCCGGCGGCCGTGCCGGACGACGGCGAGTCGTCCGATTCGGCCGAACCGGGGAGCCTGGACGAATCCGACGGGCCGGTCCAGGACGACATCGCGTGGATGCCGGGGCCTCGCCGGGCCATCATCTCGATGGACAGCACCTCCGCCGACGCCGAATCGCTGTTCCGCGCGGCCATCTCGAGCGTCGAGGCGCTGCCGGGCACGCAGGTCGAAGGCATCTCGCCGCTGTACCACGTAAGCAACTTCGACGGCCCCGACGCGATGGCCGCGGTCATCCAGGCGCAGACCCGGCTCGCCCCGCGCCGGCTGATCGCCGCGCTGCAGGACGTCGAGCGCGCGCACGGCGACGCCGTCGATCTCGACGTCGTGGACGTCGACGGCGTGACCTCGGACGAGCCGGACTGCCGCGTCCCCTGGCCGTCGGCGTCCTTCCGCGCCGCCGTGCTGGCCCCGTGGCTGGACATGGACCCCGACGCCCGGCTCGGCAACGACCCGGTCGCGTTCCTGCTGGCGATGGCCCCGGACGCGGGGCGCGTCGGCATGCTGTCGGACAACTGGATCATCGGAGGCACGGCATGAAGGCGCGCAGAACCCCGTGGTGGCAGTATCCGGTGGCGCTGGCGCTCGGCGTGCTCGCCGGCATGGGGCTGGCGGCCGTCGGCGAGCGGACCGGCATGGCGCTGCTGGGCGCGCCGTGGTTCGTCATCCTGATCCTGGTCGTGCTCGGGGTCGTGGTGCTGGTCATGGCGCTGCAGGTGCACGCCTACGCGACCACCGACCCGCGCAAGCGCACGCAGCGGCTCGACCCGACGCGCGCGATGTACACGCTGGTGCTCGCCAAGGCGCTCGGCCTCGCCGGCGCGGCGCTCGCGGGATGGTACGGCGGGCAGATCCTGATGTGCCTGGGCCATCTCGAGGCCTCGTACTACCACGACGCGGTGATCGAATGCGCGATCGCCGCGGCCGTGTGCGTCGCCGACATGATCGTCGGCATCGTGGGGGAGTGGCTGTGCCAGCTGCCGCCAGAGGAGGGCGCCGAGAACCCCAAGCTCAAGCGGGCGGCGCGCCGCCGGCGGCAGGTGCCGCAGGCCGCCGCGAAGCGACGCGACGACGCCCGGCGCTGATTTTCGGCGCCGGCGCCGGCGGGGCGGTCGGGCCGCTCGCGAACATGCGTTTAACGGTGGTATGGCGGGTGGTACGGTACGGTCGGTCAAGCGGCCTGCGAACGCGTATCTGCCGCTAGCGCCGCTCGGGCACGCGGATCATCGCCTCCTGCGCGATGGCGGCGACGAGCGTGCCGTCCTGCGCGTAGACCTTGGCGGTGCCCAGGCCGCGGCCGTGGCCGGCGGTCGGGGTGTCCTGCACGTACAGGTGCCAGGCGTTGATGTCGATGTCGCGGTACCACCACATCGAATGGTCGAGCGAGGCGTAGGAGATGCCGGGCGTGAGCAGGCTCAGGCCGGCGCGGCGCAGGATCGGCTCCAGCATGATCTGGTCGCAGCCGAGCGCCAGCATCGCGCGGTGCATGACCTGCGGCGCCTCGATGGCGCCGTCGGCGCGCATCCACACCATCTGCCTGCCCGAGTCATGCGCGGCGCTGTCCTTGTCGGCGCCCAGCATCACGGTGCGCGTGACGTGGCGGATGTCGAACGGCGACTGCTGGGCGTAGTAGTCCGCGAACGGCGACTTGCCGGCGTACGGCTCCATCAGCTCCTTGGCGCCGGCCAGCGATTCGGGGTCGGGCACGTCCTGCGGCATCGGGTCGGAGAACTCGACGCCGTGCTGCCCCTGCTCCTGGAAGCTGGCGATCGCGGTCAGGATCGCGCCGTCGGCCTGGGTGACGTTGACCCGGCGCGCCGAGAACGAACGGCCGTCGCGCAACGACTCCACGTCGAACAGCAGGTCCTGGTGGATGTCGCCGGCCGTGATGAAGTAGCCGTGGATCGAATGAGGCAGACGGCTGGGGGAGACGGTCTTGGACGCGGCGATCACCGACTGGGCGATCACCTGGCCGCCGTACACGCGGCCGGTCGGGAAGTACATCGCCTCCCCGTTGATGTAGGTGTGGTTGCGGTACGGCGACGGCTCGGACAGCTCGAGCACATGCACCAGACGTTCGGCCGGGGTGTCGTTCCTTGTCATGTCGACCTCGTTTTCCTTGCACATGTCATATCACTGTACTGGGTTGCAGTCTAGCGGCGCGACGTTAAGAGCGTTTGACGTATCCGCTTGGTATGTTGCGGGTGTCGTGTCCGGTTTTGCGTCCCTCCTCGCGGTCTCGTCGTCGTGAGATGTTTCGCGTGGTCGCGTGATGTCTGACGCAAAACACCCCGTTCGCGTCATATGTTCCACGTGGTCGCGTAATACTCGACGTGTGATGGCCGATTCGCGTCACGTATTGCTCGCGGTCGCGTAATACCTGCTGCCGATCATCCATTCGTGTCTCTGACAAAGGCACAATGTGCGCGTGGTTCGTGCAATACCTGTTCCCGATCACCCATTTGCGTCGTATGTTCCCCATGTTCGTGTAATACCGGACGTCAGGGGACCGACTTGTGTCCGGTATTCCCCATGTTCGTGTAATACCGGACGTCAGGGGACCGACTTGTGTCCGGTATTCCCCCTGTTTGTGTGGTACCGGACGTCAGGGGGCCGACTTGTGTTCGGTGTTCCGTATGTTTGTGTAGTACCGGACGTCAGGGGACCGACTTGTGTCCGGTGTTCCGCACGTTTGTGTGGTACCGGACGTCAGGGGGCCGACTTGTGTCCGATATTCCGCACGCCTGTGTAATACCTGACGTATGGTGGACGGTTCGCGTCAGGTATTGCTCGTGGTTGTGTAATACCTGCTGCCAGTCACCCCGTTCGTGTCATATGTTCCCCGTGTCCGTGTGGTACCGGACACGAAGTGGGTGTTTTGTGTCCGATGTTTCGCGTGGTCGTGTAATTCCGGACGTATCGCGAGTGGTCGTGTCCGGTATTCCATGTGGTTGCGCAGGAGCGGACGCAGGGGGGGGGGGATTCATGTCGGGGATTATGTGTGGTGGTGCGATACCTGACATGAAGCGGGGACTTGCGTCGGGAATCACGCATCGTTGTGTGGGGCCGGGCGCGGAGCGGGGACTGGTGTCAGGAACGCGTACGGCGGCGTAACACGTGACGTGGAGTGGGTGTTTGCGGCAGATATTACGTACGGTTGCTTAAGACCGGGCGCGGAGTGGGCGGTTTGCGTCCGATATTCCACGCGGCCGTGTGATTCCGGACGTGGAGTGGGTGGTTTGCGTCAGTTGTTGCGTACGGTTGTGTAATACCCGACGCAGGATATGGAAAAGCGGTTGTTGACATCTAAAGGAGGGCATCGGCCCCCAAAAAGAGGTCGTTGTCCAAAAGGGTCGTTGATACCCCCCCAAAAAAAGTCAGCGACATCTGAGGGGTTGTCGGCATGAGGGGTTGTCGGCATGAGGGGTTGTCGGCATGAGGGGTTGTCGGCATGAGGGGTCGTCGACATGAGGGGTCATCGACATGAGGGGTCATCGACATTCAAAAAAGGGGGTCGGCGTCGTCCGAAATCATCTCGGACGCCGCCGACCCCTTGTCATGCGACCGCGAACCGGACGGTCGGTCCTGACGTCAGCGGGTCAGCTTGCGGTGCAGGCGGTGCGGACGGGCCGCGTCCTCGCCGAGGCGCGCGACCTTGTTCTCCTGGTACGCCTGGAAGTTGCCCTCGAACCAGTACCAGCGGGCCGGGTTCTCGTCGTCGCCCTCCCACGCGAGGATGTGCGTGGCGATGCGGTCGAGGAACCAGCGGTCGTGGCTGATGACCACGGCGCAGCCCGGGAACTCGATGAGCGCGTTCTCCAGCGACTCCAGCGTCTCGACGTCGAGGTCGTTGGTGGGCTCGTCGAGCAGCAGCAGGTTGCCGCCCTGCTTGAGCGTCAGCGCCAGGTTGAGGCGGTTGCGCTCGCCGCCGGAGAGCACGCCGGTGAGCTTCTGCTGGTCGGAGCCCTTGAAGCCGAAGCTCGCCACGTAGGCGCGGGTCGGCACCTCGACGCCGCCGACCTCGATGAAGTCGAGCCCGTCGGAGACCGCCTCCCACAGGTTCTTCTTCGGGTCGAGGCCCGCGCGGTTCTGGTCGACGTAGCTGATCTTGACGGTGTCGCCGACGGTCAGCTCGCCCGAGGTGAGCGGCTCGAGCCCGACGATCGTCTTGAACAGGGTCGACTTGCCGACGCCGTTGGGGCCGATCACGCCGACGATGCCGTTGCGCGGCAGCGTGAAGCTCAGGTCGTCGATGAGCACGCGGTCGCCGAAGGCCTTGTGGATGTGCTTGGCCTCCAGCACCTGCGAGCCCAGGCGCGGCCCCGGCGGGATCTGGATCTCGGAGAAGTCGAGCTTCTTGGAGTTGCGCGCCTCCTGCTCCATCTGGTCGTAGCGCTCCAGACGGGCCTTGTTCTTGGCCTGGCGGGCCTTGGGGCTGGAACGCACCCATTCGAGCTCGCTCTTGAGGCGCTTGGCGAGCTTGGCGTCCTTGGCGCCCTGGATCTCCATACGCTTGGCCTTGGTCTCCAGATACGTGGAGTAGTTGCCCTTGTACGGGTACAGGTGGCCGCGGTCCACCTCGCAAATCCACTCGGCCACGTTGTCCATGAAGTAGCGGTCGTGGGTGACGGCGATGACGGCGCCCTGGTACTGGTGCAGGAACTGCTCCAGCCACAGGATCGACTCGGCGTCGAGGTGGTTGGTGGGCTCGTCGAGCAGCAGCAGGTCCGGGGCCTCCAGCAGCAGCTTGCACAGCGCGACGCGGCGGCGCTCGCCGCCGGAGCACACCGAGACCGGGGTGTCCGGGTCGGGGCACTGCAGCGCGTCCATCGCCTGCTCGAGCTGCGAGTCGAGATCCCAGCCGTTGGCCGCGTCGATCTCGGTCTGCAGCGTGCCCATCTCCTCCATCAGCGCGTCGAAGTCGGCGTCGGGGTTCGCCATCTCCTCGCCGATCTGGTTGAAGCGGGCGACCTTCTCGGCGATCTCGCCGAACGCCATCTTGATGTTCTCTCCGACGGTCTTGGTGTCGTCGAGCGGCGGCTCCTGCTGCAGGATGCCGACCGTGAAGCCGGGGGTGAGGTACGCCTCGCCGTTGGAGACGGTCTCCAGACCGGCCATGATCTTCAGCAGCGTCGACTTGCCCATGCCGTTCGGGCCGACGACGCCGATCTTCGCGCCGGGCAGGAAGCTCAGCGTCACGTCGTCAAGGATCACGCGATCGCCGTACGCCTTGCGCGCCTTGATCATCTGGTAAATGAACTCAGCCAAAGTAATCCCATCCTCTAGGAATTCGATTGGTCACAATACGTCATTAATTATTCCGCAAGCGGTCTACAGAACGGCCGTCCGCATGCCGCGGAGCCGGTCGGGCGGTCGCGTCAGATGATGATCCCGTTGCAGTGGTCGACCTCGTGCTGGATGATCTGCGCGGTCCAGCCGGTGAACGTGGCGTGGCGGTCGCGCATGCGGCGGTCCTGGTAGTCGACCTCGATGCGGCGGTGGCGCAGCGTGCGGCGCTCGCCCTTGAGCGACAGGCAGCCCTCGGAGGTGTCGAACGCGCCGTCGGCGGCGGTGATGCGCGGGTTGAACATGACGGTGATGCGACCACCCATTTCCTCGTCGACGAACGCGATGATCGCCTTGGCCTCGCCGATCATGTTCGCCGCCATGCCGACGCAGCGGCTGCGGTTGGCCTCCAGCGTGTCGCGCAGGTCGTCGGCGATGGGCAGGTCGTCGGCGGTCGCCGGCTCGGCAGGCCGGCGCAGGAACGAGACCGACGTCATGATGGGACGCTGCATGCTGGCACTCCTTCGGGGTCGGGCGCGCGGCGAATCCCGGTCGCGCGCGCAGGTGGCTGGTTCCGACAGTAGCACTTCGGCCGCGCCCGCGGCGCATGCGGTTGTCGGGAGGGCGGCCTAAAAAATTGGTTTGCAATCAAACCAATTGGTGTCGTCGCGTGCTGCGGCGCGCGGGAAGGGGTGCGCCATGCTGGACGACGAGGTGCACGTCCTGCTGATGCGGGCGTTCAACAGCAGCAACCGCCTGGTCGTCGGGCGCACCGGCGCGATGGGGCTGCTGCCCGGCCAGCCGAAGGTGCTCGAATACCTTTCCGAGCACGACGGCAGCCGCGCCACCGACATCTGCGCCGGCTGCGTGCTCGACAAATCGACGATGACCGGCCTGCTGTCGCGCATGGAGGCGGCCGGGCTCGTCGAACGCCGCCGCAGCGCGCGCGACGGGCGGGCGTCGACGGTCTGGCTGACGGACCGCGGGGCCGAGACGGCGCGGCGCATGCGCGCGTCCGTCGCCGAGGTCGACGGGATCGTGCGGGATGCGCTGGGGGCGGACGACTACCGGCGGCTCGCGGCGCTGCTGCGTGCGGCGGCCGCCGCGCTCGAGGGGCGCGGAAGGGCGGCGGCCCGCCACCCGGACGCGCCCGTCGGGGACGAACGAAACGACGAAGGGAGCAACGGGCAATGAATCACATCGTGGCGCGGTTCGCGTTCTTTGTGCTGGGCGTGGCCATCAACTCGTTCGGCATCGTGCTGATCACGGTCGGCGACCTCGGCACGTCGCCGATCTCCAGCGTGCCGTACGTGTTCAGCCTCGCGTTCCCGCAGATGAGCTTCGGCCTGACCACGTTCATCTGGAACGTGCTGTTCATCATCGTCCAGGTTATCCTGCTGCGCCGGCGGTTCAAGCCCTCGCAGTTCCTGCAGATCGTGGCGAATATCCTGTTCAGCTCGGCCATCGACGTCAGCGGCGCGATCCTGGGGTTCCTCCATCCGCAGGCGCTGTGGGAGCGGCTGCTGTGCGTCGTGCTCGGCTGCCTGGTCCTGGCGTTCGGCATCGTGATCGAGGTCGCGCCGAACGTCATCGTCGTGCCGGGCGAGGGGATGGTGCGCGCGCTGTCGATCGTGACGAAGGTGCGGTACGGCACCGTCAAGGTGGTGTTCGACGTGACGCTGATGGTCATCGCGACGATCTGCTCGTTCATCTTCTTCGGCGGACTGAACGGCATCGGCATCGGCACGATCATCTCGGCCGTCATCGTCGGCCTGTTCATCAACGCGATCAACCGGCTGTTCCGGTTCCCGGACCGCATCCGCGCGCTCTCGCTCGGCGGCGACGACCGGCGCGAGACGGTCACCGTCCGCAAGTAGGGGCACGGACCGTTACCGGTCCCCGTCGGCACATGTTCCCGTCGGTGTATGTTCCGGCCGATGCGTGCTCTCGTCAGCGCACGTTTGGTGCATGCGGATGACGGCCGGCGGCCGATCCGTCCGGGTGTCGGCCGGCCCCCTCCATCCGCAAGTCGTGGCGTGTGTGACGGAAGTTCCGTGATTCACAGAGGCAACGATGGCGGCCACGGTCATCCGCGGTTCAGCCGGCGCACAGCGGCAGCATCAGCCGTTCGTGCACGGCGGGGCGGATCACGTTGTCGAAGTCGCCGGTCTCGTGGCACTGCATCGCCACGACCAGCCCCTGTCCGGGCAGCACCGTCGTGATTTGCCCGTAGGCGCCGTCCGCCCGGTAGGCGCCCGGGTACGGCGACATCCAGAACTGGAAGCCGTATCCGCACGTCCACACGTTCGTGACGGGCGTGTCGATCCGCTTCGACGACGCCAGCCGCACCCAGTCCCCGCCCACGATCCGCCGGCCGTGCCACACGCCGCCGTTGAGGTACACCTGGCCGATCCTGAGCATGTCGCGCAGCGTCATGTGGATGCCGCCGCCGGCGATGTGATGGCCCTGCGGGTCCGCCTCCCACAGCGGGAACCCCTGGTCGAGCCGGTCGAACACCGTGCGGAACACGTACTCGCCGAGCCGTTCGCCGACGGCCCGCTCCAGCATCCGGCCGGCCAGGTCGGAGTCGGCCGACGAGTAGCAGAAGCGCTCGCCGGGCTCCGCCTCGACCGGGCGCGAGAACATGTAGGCGAGGTAGTCGGGCGCGCCGACGCCGGCGCGACGGTCCGCGTTCATCAGATACGGCCGGTCGAAGCCGCTCGACATCGTCAGCAGGTGCCGCAGCGTGATCCGCCCGAGGCGTTCCGGCGCGTCCTGCGGCACGTACTCAGGGAAGGCGTCGGCCAGCCGGTCGTCCAGCCCCAGCAGCCCCTCCTCGACCGCCACGCCGATCGCGGTGACGACGTAGCTTTTGGTGTGCGAATAGATGTTGCGCGCCAGGTCGGGCGCGAAGCGATGCTCCCTGACGACGCGCTCGCCGTCGGCGATGGCGACGCCCTCGATCCCCAGCCCGCCGCGGTCCTCCGCGTACCGGACGAATTCGTCGAACGTCTCGATGCAGCCCATCACGGCCCCCTTCTAATCCTCCGCCGGCGAAGGCCCGTCGTCCCCCGTGCCGCCGTCCGTGGTTCCCTTGTCCGTCATCCCGTTACCCGCAATCCTGTCGTTCATGGTTCCGCCGTCGTGGTCTTATCATCCGTGGTCTCGTCACCCGCAATCCCGTCGTTCGCGGTCCCATCGTCCGCCGGGCCGCCATCCAAGATCCGGTCGTTTGCCGTTCCGACATCCATGATCCCGTCGGCTCCTGCGTCCCCACTCCCGGCGATCGCGTCGAGAACCGGCCGCAGCGTGGCGAAGTCGACCATGTCGACCGCGCCGCCGTACGTCTCGTTGAACATGCGGGTGTCGTCGGTCCACTCGTCCTCGGGCACCCGTTTCTCGTGCTGCCACATCATCCACATCATCGCCCGGTGCTTCGGGCTCAGCGCCGCGTAGTCGATGCCGCCGCGCAGATGGAAGCATTCGACGTGCGCCGCGACGGCGGGCGGCAGCTGGCCGTCGACGACGGCGCGCAGGTGCTCGGCGTTGCCCGGGATCGCCGGATCGCCCAGTCCGACGGTGACCACGATGACGCGCGGTCGACGGCTCGCCTCGGCGACGGGGTCGTCCTCGCGCGGGAACCGGCGGATGCGTTCGGTGACGTTCACCAGCCGCGCCATCGTCCGCTTCAGTCCCGGCACGCCGCCGGCGAACACCGCGCCGAGATACACGATGACGTCCGCGGTGACCAGCGCGACGTCGTCGACCGCGGCATAGGGAACCGCGGCGGTGCCCAGCAGCCGCGCGAGTTCGTCGGCGTACCGTTCGGTGGTGCCGTATCTGCCGCCGTACACGATCAGGGTGTCCATCGCATCCTCCTTGACATCGGCCGTCCTCGTCGATGGCAGGTGGCTCCCATTGTACGGGCGGCCGTGGTCCGCGGACGGTCCGGATGCAGGTCCGGTCGCGGCGGGCCGGCCCGTGGCTTGAATGATGGCGCGGGACTCCGCTAGCCCAGACGGATCAACGCGATGCCGGCGACGGCGACGACGATGCCGGCGATCTGCACGACGCCGGCGCGGCGCCTGGCCACCGCGAACCATCCGAACGTATCGATGAGCAGGCCGCCGATCACCTGGCCGAGCAGCGCGACCAGCACGGTCAGCCCCGTGCCCAGCAGCGGCGACAGCACCGAATTGGTCAGCACCACCAACGAGCCGAGGAATCCGCCGAACCACATCCACCACGGGTTGCCGCCGCCGAATGCCCGGTGCAGTCCGAAGCCGCGGTCATGGACCAGCACAATCACCGGCAGCGTCAGTAGTCCCACGAAGAACGAGACGAACGATGCCTTGATCGGCGAACCCAGCTCGGTGCCCAGCCGTCCGAGCATTGAGGTCTGCACCGCCGAGCACATGCCGCACAGCATGCCGATCCCGCGCCACAGCCATATCGACGGGAACATCCGCTCGTCGCGACGGACCTGAACGCCGGCTCCCGTGCCGTCGTCCCCGCCGCCATCGGCCCGGGGGCCCTCCGTCCGTCGGACGCCGCGTTGCGGCCGCAGCCGGCCGCCGTATACCAGGTCGGCGACGACGATCGCCAGTGCGAATCCAACCGCCGCCAGCATCGCGCCGATCGCGCGCGCCACGGTCATCGGCTGTTGTGGACTGCCGAACCAGCCGAATTCGTCGATGAGCAGACCCATGAGAATCTGACCCAGCACCGGCATCATCACGGTCTGCAGGCTGCCCAGTTTCGGCAGCAGCAGTATGTTCCCAGTCATGAAGATCACACCGAACAAACCGGCCAGCCACATCCACCACGGGCCGGCCAGTGCCGATGCCGGCAGTAGCGGGTGCGGTCCCAGCGTTAGCGAGGCGACGAGCGTCACCAGCGTCCCGACGGTGAACGAGACCAGCGATGCGCGGAACGGCGTCCCCACGGCCATGCGCAGACGACTGTTGACGGCGGTCTGGATCGGTGTGACGGCACCGACCATGACGCCCAGAAGCAGCAACGGCATACGCAACACCTCCCACGACCGATGATAGCCACGGGCGCGGGAAATGATCGATGTTTGACGGTCTATCGGAATCGCGCTACAATCAGAACCGCAAAATTCAAGTGGACTTTTCCGGATTCGGTCATCTTTTTGCCACGTGGCTATCTTGTGATAGCCACGTGGCTTTTTTGTTGTCCGCATTCGGAATGCCGATGGAATGGAGGATGGTGTTATGGACAACGACTTCCTGTCTCTTATCAAGACGCGTCGCGCCGTAAGGGCTTATACAGATGAACCGGTACCATCCGATGTGCTGGACGCCATACTGGAAGCGGGAACTTACGCGCCTACCGGCGGCGGACGCCAATCTCCCGTCATTGTCGCGATCACGAATCCCGAATACCGGCAGGAGATAGCGAGACTGAACGCGGAAGTGATAGGGAACGAAACGGACCCTTACCATGGCGCACCCGTTGTGGTTTTGGTTTTGGCGAATGGCTCCGCGAATACCTTTGTGGAGGATGGGAGCTGCGTTCTTGAAAATATGATGCTGGCCGCCCATGCGCTCGGATTGGGCACCGTGTGGGTGCATCGGGAGCGTGAGATTTTTGACGGAGAAAAAGGCAAGGCTCTTCTGCGGGAATGGGGGCTTCCGGAAACCTTGCGCGGCGTCGGGGCGATTGCATTGGGTTATCCGGCCGGGGAGCCCGGTCGGCCCGCGGCTCGGAAGCAAGACTACATCGTACGGGTCTGACATCCGTTATCTGGCGCGATTCCCCTGCATCGGATAAGCGGAGAGGAGGAAAATATGCGAACCGAAAACAAAATGGCCGTTGAGCCCGTTGGAAAACTCATTTGGCAAATGTCACTGCCGCCTCTAATCTCCATGTTCCTGCAATATTAATTGAATAGTTTAATAGATTTCAGATTATCTCTTTAGAAATTCTTATATGCCGGTATAGCCCATAACTACGGGCTTTCCCGGCATTTTTCGTAACGGAAGAAGCTCACGTTTCCTCTCATAACCCCTCATGTTTTTGCGTCCTAAAGTAGTAGGAACGGTAGTAAATACCGGCTTCCTATTTAGGCGGCAGCCTTGGTTTCCTCCGTGTTCTCCACGGTGGTTTCCGCAGCGGCTACGGCGGTTTCCGCCTTGGCCGCTTCCAGCCGTTCCATTTCCGCCTGTGCGGAATTGAAAGTGGCGTGTGCGTAATAGTTCAGCGTCATAACGATGTTGGCGTGTCCCATGATGTACTGCAAAGCCTTGGGGTTCATCCCGGCGTTTGCCATCCTTGTGCAGAATGTGTGCCTCATGGTGTGGGGCGTCATTACCGGCGGTAACGGCTCCTTGTGACACTTATTGAATTTCTTGGCGAGGCACTTAAACATGGCGTCATAGTTGACGGCCACTTTCGGCAGGCCGTCCCGGTTCAGGAACAGGAAATTGCTGTACCCGTCAACCTCAATGGCCTTTGCGCCTCTACGGTTCTTCAACACTCGCTGGAACGCTTCATACGCGGCTGCGCTCATAGGCACCTGCCGAAATCCGCTGTCCGTCTTAGGCGTTTCGATATAGTAGCCATCCTCTGTGCTTCTTAAAAGCTGGTGGTCTACATTGACAAAACGCTTTTCAAAGTTCAGGTCGGTTTCGGTCAGGCCGCAAAGCTCGGAAATCCGAAGCCCTGTTTCCAGCAGGATCACAACCTCGTCATAATACTTGGCATACACGGGATCGTCCTGCATGAATTTCAGGAGTTCTTCTTCCTGTGCGGGGGTGAGAGGCACCTTTGGTTCCGTGTCGTCGTTGATTACGTCATTGATCGGGAAGTCAAACGGGTTCTTGCGGATGCAATCGTCCTGAATAGCCATATAAAAGATTGCTTTCAGGGAACGCTTGCTGTTGCAGATGGTGTTATAGGCAACGCCCTGTTCCTGCATACGCAAGGCCCATTCTTTTGCGTCGGACAGCTTCACGCTGTCGATGCTGGCCGCCCCCAGCTTGTCGTCAGACAAAAGTTTCATCAACTGTTCGCGGCTTTTTTTCGTCCCACGCTTCACGTTTCCCCGCTGCCGGATGTACTTGGCATAAAGCTGGCAGACCGTCATTTTCTTGCCGATGGGGTCGATCCCGTCGGCAATGTCCTGTTGTATCTGCCTGACCTTTTCACGCAGAGAAAGGTCGGGGCGCTTCCCGGCAGGGATTTTGTCGGTGGGTACTAACTTCCATGAGTACACAAACTTGGGGTTTCCAAAGGTGTCCATATATTTGTAAGCGTATCTTCCGTCTGGTCGCTGGCTCTCTCCAGATTTCAAAAGGCGGCCTTTGCTGTCGCGCCTTTTTTCATCTCGTTCTTTTCTCGGCATATCGTCATGCTCCTTTCCATGACGGAAAGAGCCTTGACACGCTATAAAGATATTATAGCATATTCAAGGCCCGATTTCACTATATGGCGTCAAGGCTGTCAATTATTTTTTCAAACTGCTTCCGCTTGATTTGGATGCGGTTGCCGTTCATAATCACCCAGCCAGCGGTAGGGTTTTCCTCGGCCAGTTTACGCAGCTTGTTTTCCCCGACGCGGAAATATTTGGACGCTTCTTCAATCGTCAGCGTGTATTTTTCCCAGATTGGCACATCAGTATTATTCATACTTTTAGCCCCCTTTCCAATGGCTAAAAAAGTTTGTAGTTGCAAAAGGGGCCATAACGGACGGCTGCTGGCGCAGCTCCACGGGACTTTCACCCCCGCGTGGTTCTCACACGGCCATGCTCGTTGCCTGCGACGCTTTGAACGCTCGGACTACGACGGCAAGGGAGTATCATTGTCCTGCCTGCACGTCGTCGCCCGCAAGCTGCCACACTTGCTTTACGGCCCTGTGTTTTTCGCTCCGCTTTTCCCGTAGGGAAAAGCCTCATGGCGCACCAGCCGCCCGGCTCGGCACAGACAGAATGTGTCCGTTTTGCCCTATGATGCGCCGCCGTTATCTTGCGGGCATATTTGTCAAGGTGCAAGCCTGCGGCCAGCGGATCAGCGGAAATGTGGAAAGGGAGTAAAAAGCGATTTCCGTTACCGTGGCCGGGTCGTTACTTCAAATCAACGACGATGGCATGAATGAGCTTGATTTCCAGACGGCGCTTCATGTACTCGTCCACGCACACATAAGGGATGCCGTTGCCGTCGTACAAGGTACGGGTACAGAGCTTGTTTATGTAGCACTCGTAGTACCGCAGCACTTGTTCCATAGCTATTGCGTCCCCAGCGTGGGCGGCTTCCATCACCGAAAGGGGCAGAAGCTCCCTGCCGTTGAATGTGGGCTGCTTCATCCGCGTTACCTCCCTCCCGGCATTAACGCCATCAATTTCACGCGCAACTGTTTCAGGGTGCTTGTCCTGTGGCGCTGTACGGCGCTGCGGGACATTCCCATGAGGCTGCCGATTTCTCCGTCGGCCATTTCCAGAACACAGTGCAAAATCAAAATGCTTTGTTCCTGTTCCGGCAGGCTGGCGAAAGCCTCGGCCACAAGCTCGTTGTTAATCAGCAAATCATATCCATGCGACGAAAAAATGTAACTGTCGCTGGGGTACTGATCCACAGTGGAGAGCTTGTCCAATTCCTGCTGGGTCAGGGCGTCTAACGACTTTTCACGGTCGCGCTGCCGTCCCATCTCATGCAGATAATCTTTGGCCTCATTGCGGAGTACCGCCTTGCAAAATGCGTCATAGCGGTTCCGCAGGATAAAGTCATTGCGGGGGATCGTATCCATCTTCTCACCCCCTTTCTGTGGGGGATTTCGGTGGTTCTCTCCCTTTCCGCCAAAGTTACTTTTGAAAGGCCGTCAGCTACCCGGTAAACGCCGCTTTTTGGAAATTTTTTTGAAAAAGTTTTGGCCGGTGGCGCGGGCCGCAGGAAACAACAAATTTCGCCCGGCAGGTCGCAGACCCACCGGGCGAAAGCAGAAGCGATATGCAGTTGATTTACATGGTATAGTGCATATTCATGGCCGCTTGTCCCCGTTGCCGGGGACGGGCTTTTTAGGGGTGGTGCAACCCCTGTCTTATTCTGTCGAAACGCTCTTTGCTTCATGGCGGCTCCCTCCGTGGGCCGCCGATCCCGCCAGCGTCAGGGCGTCGTTCTATATGAGGGCATAAAGAACGGCGGCCTTGATTTTGTCAAAGCCGCCGTAGGTGTGTTTAAGGCATGGTGATTGCCTGCTGAACGACGGCTTTTTTCTTTTGCCGTCGTCCGGCAGATAGATTTTATTGAGTTAATGTCTTTATATAATGTCGGCTAATCAAATAAGTTATACAGAAATAGCATAGATAAAAGACCGCAAAGCAAAGAATATAGATCGCAAATGCTTTTAGCAAATCATTATACATCGGGGCTGCAAACCAATCGTTTAATTTCAAATTGATTGCCGGTACTGCACTGGACAAGATAACAAAGCACATAAGTGTTGGAATGAGTAATTTTGCCGAAATTTGATTTCTTATCAGTTTCTTTAATGCCATCTGGCTTTTACCCATATAATGCAAAATCCGTATGTTTTCTGCCTGTCGTTTTAGTTCTATAATCTGCAACAGTGATAGTATCGAAAAAAATATCACGATAAAAATAATACATATAGAGATTTGTAAAAAAGCCATCCATCTTTGCTCAATCGCAGGATAAATATGAATGTTCTTATTCAACAACAGTATTCCAAACATAAAGGATATAGCTGAAAATAACAGGCACATACTGAAAATAGAGTTTATAATTGAGCTTGTCCTTGTTCCAGATGTTATTTCAGCAATCATATATAATCGGTTTCCCGCATACAAATGCTCCGATGATTTTATCCGTATGGATGACAACAAAGCATATATCCACTTATAAAACGAAAAGATGGCACATAGTACGGGCAAACTGATAACCGAAATAAAGTGAAAGCCCTTATCCCCCGGCAAAGCTACAATCGCACATAGCATAAGCCATAAGATAGCAATACTGATTGCAAATAAACAAATCCAGAACGTTTTCCTGCGTTCATTGAGTGGCTGGTTCCGATGCTTTTCCTTTATTAACTGGCTGATTTCCAACCTCCATACAGATTTTCTTATTTGGAACATAACGCATATCTCGATCAGACAAAAATATGCAAATGAATACAGCGTCCCCTTCCCGATTACTTCTATCGAAAGCTGATTGACATCACCCTCTTGGAAAAAGGTAAAGCAAAGATTATATAGGAGCAAACTGAACAATCCGCCGACAGCAAAACATATAATCCCAACTAATATGATTTCACAAGCAAACATAAAGAAAAGCGAGGGTTTCTTCATTCCCAACAGCAGATATGTTGCAAATTCCTTTGACCGCTGTTTTACCATGAAATTGTTGATGTAGGCCATCAAAAAAGTCATAATCAGCACAATTAGCAGCGGCAAAGAAACAGTTTGGAAATTTGCCCGCAAATTTCCCCATATAGAAATATAGTTGCTGACGAAAATAATAGAAAGCAGGATAATCGTTGTTGCAATATATAAAAGATAATCCATCACGGAACGCTTTGCATTCCGTATAGCCAATTTAAGATACATAACTGCTGTCCTCCGCAATTTTTGCCATGACATCTAAAATATCTGCAAAAAAATCCTGTTTGTTTTTTTCACCACGGTCTAAGTATGTCTTGATTTCTCCGTCCTTCAAAAAGAATATGCGGTCACAATAGCTGGCGGAAAAAGCGTCATGCGTTACCATCAGAATTGTTGCATGGTAATCCTGCCGGAACATTACTAAAGTCTCCAATAACTGTTTAGCAGAATGGCTGTCTAAAGCTCCTGTTGGCTCATCCGCCAAAATGAGGCTTGGATTTGCAACAATCGCTCTGGCACAGGCGCACCGTTGACGTTGCCCGCCGGATACTTCATACGGAAATTTTTGAAGAATGTCGGTAATATTGAGGGCTGCCGCCAATTTTTTGACGGTAGCTTGTATTTCTTTTTTGGGCGCTTCTTTTATCGTCAATGCCAAAGCAATATTTTCATATATCGTTAGGGTATCTAACAGGTTATACTCCTGAAAGATAAAGCCTAAGTGTTGACGTCGAAAATCCGCCAGCTTTTCCTCTGTTAATCCTGATACATCCTGACCGTCTATTTTGACTGTTCCGCTGCTCGGCTTATCTATCGTAGCAATCATATTTAGCAGGGTGGATTTTCCTGAACCGGACGCCCCCATAATCCCGACAAAGCTGCCCTTGGCTACTTCAAAGCTAATCCCATTTATCGCTACGGTCTTTGCGTCAGCTTCATCATAAATCTTTTTTACATTTTTAAGCTGTAAGACAATTTCGTTATTCACAAGACATGGAATATATCCTTTATCATTACCCAACAGCCCGGATATAACATCAAACAAAACTTGATTTGATTTTTCTTTCAAGCACTCATCGGGTATTACTTCCCCTAAAAGCAACTCATTTAGAGTTATATCAAGCAGACTGCATAGCGGCGTAAAAAGCGATAGGTCAGGAAGTGATTTTCCTGTTTCCCATTTTGACACGGCCTTATCGGTAATACCCAGCTTCTCGGCTAACTGGCTCTGCGTCAACCCGTGTTCCTTTCTTTGGGAAGCTATAAACTTCCCTATTTTTATTTGATCCATGTGTCTTTTGCCCTCCTTGCCATATCTCCATTATACTTTGGCTATATAGAATGAACACCTACCAACGGTAGAATTGGAAGAATGAAATGGAAAAAACTCTACTTTCGTTCGATTTAATACTTTCAAAATAAAGTAGCAGAACAGTCAGCCGGTTCTGGCTGACTGAATTACCCCAAATTATCTTTTTCATCTTCTGCTATTAAAAGTACAGCCAGCTATTTGGCGTCCTTGCCTTTTTTCGTCCTGCCATCTATTGGCTTTTCTGCGTTCTTGGGAATAAGCCAGACAGTTCCCATTTTTACAGCACCGGGAATACGGCCCGAAGAACAGTAATAATTTATCCAACGAGGGGTTACACCCCATTTTTCGCCAGCTTGTTTCAATGTCATATAATCCATGCTACACCTCCAATTTTAACATTATAATTCGTTTTCTCGAATAGTACAAGGCAGGAAATGTGAATAATACAGTGTAAGTACAGGGCATATACAGAGGCATCCATGAGTAGGAAATGGGGCCGAACAGTAGCGGAAAAGATACCTCCTGTCTACGCATTTAAGGGAATAAAAGCCCGCTATTTCAAGGTTTTCCCGCCACAGTAGGCAGGCAGGTGGGGCAGATTATCCAATCCCCGCCAGAAAGGGCTTCTAAATGCGTAGGAAAACCCATAAGAAAGCGCCGGACGCGGCGGCCTGCTGGCTCTGCGTCCGGCGTTTTCTCATAGGCTGTCCTTTAGGATGGCCCGGATCAGCTTGTTTTGCAAGCGGTGTTTCATGTACTCGTCCACCCGCACATGAGGCGTTCCGTCCAGCTCGTAGAGCGTCCGGGTACACAGCTTATTCATGTAGCTGTTATAGTACCGCAAGATGCGCTCCATTGCCAGCGGATCACCGGCGCGGGCCTCCGCAAAGACCGACAGGGGCAGAAGCACCCTGCCGTGGAATGTAGGCTGCTTCATTTCGCGTTCCTCCCTCCGTTATTCTCCAATCTCTGCCGCAGCTCATTCAAAGTCTTTGTGCGGTGGCGCTGGATGGAGCTGCGGGACATCCCCACAAGGCCGCCGATCTCGCCGTCCGCCATAGACGCAACAAAGCGCAGAATTAAAATCTGCTGCTCCTGCTCCGGCAGGCTGGCAAAAGCCCCGGCCACCAGCTCGTCCCGGATATGTAGGTCAAAGCCAAAGGCCGAGAATGTAAAGCTGTCGCTGGGGTACTCGTCCAGTGTACAGAGCTTGTCCATTTCCGCCTGCGGCAAGGTGTCCAGCGGCTTTTCCCGGTCACGGCGGCGGGCCATCTCCGACAGGTAGGTGATAGCCTCGTTACGGAGAACGGTCTTGCAGAAAGCGTCCAGCCGGTTCCGTTCCACATAGTCAAAGGTGTATTCGTTCATCTTCTCACCCCCGATCTGCGGGAGAGTGAGAAGAAAAAGCTGCTGATACCACTCCTTTCACTGGCAGCAATGTAGCGTTCCCGGCCCGCACCGAAGAACCGCAAAAAACAACAAATTTCGCCCGGCAGGTCACAGACCCACCGGGCGAAAGCAGAAGCGATATGCAGTTGATTTACATGGTATAGTGCATATTCATAACCGCTTGTCCCCGTTGCCGGGGACGGGCTTTTTTTAACGGTACATAGCCTGTCTTATTTTGTCGAAACGCTCTTTGCTTCATGGCGGCTCCCTCCGTGGGCCGCCGATCCCGCCAGCGTCAGGGCGTCGTCAGTATGAGGGCATAGAGAACGGCGGCCTTGATTTGTTCAAAGCCGCCGGTTGTATAGGCGTGTCAAAGAACTGCTGCACGACGGCTTTTTTTCTTTTGCCGTCGTCCGGCAGATTAAGCAATATTTAGTTTTTGGTATATGGTACACTCCAAAATTGACAATCACAGCGCATAACCATAGCAATAATGATTAGCGCAATGCCAGAAGCAATCATAATCCACTGTAAGGGAATTACATCTGCCAGCGGCCCAAAAATTGCCATACCAATAGGCATACACCCGGAATACATAGAGCCGAGTAAGCCAAAGACACGTCCCTGCATTGCAATGTCGGTCTTTTCTTGCAATAGAGTAGTAATCGCTGTTTGTACTGTCGTTAATGCAACCCCGTAGATGGTCATTAAGATAAGGTAAAAAATAAAGTTTGTAGACACCCCCATGAGGATTGCCATAATACCAAATATAGCTAATCCCAATAGCAGCGTGGTCTTTCGGTTTTTGAAGCCGCCCCATGTACTCATTAAAAGCCCGCCAACCATCATGCCAGCAAAGCCAACCAATTCAACCATTGTTAAATAACCGTAAGTGTCACCATAAACTCTGCTTACTAAAAGTCCTGCAAGATAGCCCGCTGGAACGCATAAGAAAACGAATAAACCATAAATAATCAAAAGCCTGCCAATCAGTTTATCAGAAAACGCATAGGAAATCCCAGTTTTCAAATCCGTTAATACAGGGGCTTCTTCATTTTCCTTTCGCTCATAAGAAATGAAAATGCAAGATAAAAGTCCAATTCCCAGCACAGCCGTTAAAATATCTATTGAAAGCGTTGACCGCAAGGTGCCGATTGTCAGAATAACGCCCGCTGCGGCGGGGGCTGCAAATCGAACAATAGATTGCATAGTGGCATTGATACCATTAAAACGCATAAGCTGATCTGCGGGAACAAGCTGCGGAATAACTGCGTTGACTGCGGGCGTTTGTATACCGGCTCCCAAAGAACGCAGAATTGACATGATAAGAAGCGCCCAGAGGAGAATTGTTTGGTTGGATATATATGGCATAAACAACATCATAGCCAGAGTAACCATAGCAATGATGAAATCTGCCCCTATAATCAGCTTCTTTCTGTGATACCTGTCGGCCCACACACCACCCAAAAATGAAATCATAAATTCAGGCAGGTATGAGCATACACTAAATGCAGCTACCCATACGCCGGAAGATGTGTTTAGCGTTACATACCAGACAATCGCCATCTGAACCAACGTAGAACCAAATAACGTGATTGACTGGCTGATGAAAAATAATATCGTCCGAATTTTCCAACTGACTTGTGTTGTTGTGTGCATTTGACTTCCTCCTATTCTGGTATAGGAAGGACAAAACGCTGTGTCGGATAGCCAAACTCAATGAGTAGTTCTCTTTCAGCAAAGCCGAGCTGTTTTAGTTCGTTGCGATAGCCTGTATCTGCTTTGTCATTTTCTCTATATGTTGTTGTGCTGATTTCCTGTTGCGGAAGATATTCATTCATCAGTTTATCTAAAAAAAGTTTTGGAATACCATAGCTGCGATACTGTGGATGAACACCCATAAACTCAATGCTTCCCGTGTTATAGGAAAAAGCCATAATACCAATAGCAATATTTCCTAATGGTAAAATCAATGCTTGACTTTTTTCAATACTGTTTTTCAGTTTTGCAAGATAGTCAGCTTCATCAAGATATGGATACCCGTCAACTACCATTCTGACAAGTTCCATCCATGCAGGAATATCTGATATGGTTGCCAATTTAATATCATCAGAAGTAAAATTCATATTATTGTGCGCTTCCTTATGCAAATAGTAACGTAACTGCAAAGGATAAAATTGCCCTAACTCTCGATACTCTGCCGGTGGCATTTTATACATGGCCTTGAATACAGAGGTAAAAGCCTGTTGACTTTCATAGCCACAAATCAAAGCAATATCTATAATGGACTTTTTGGAAAAAACCAGAAGTTTAGCTGCCTCTGTTAATTGCCGCCTGCTCACATAATCATGGATTGTCATGCCTACTGTTTCGGTAAACATACGGTGCAGATGATATTTTGAATAATGGACAGCAGCTGCAACTGTATCAAGCTCCAATTTTCCATCGAGGTGACTTTCAATAAATTCAATGACCGTTTCAATGCTGACAACTTTTTGGACTTCCATGCGCCTTCCCTCCTTTCCATAGAAAGATTATCAGAAATCAACATCAAAGTTTTAATAATTCTTGCGGCGTGTCGCATACTACATCTTAATTATAGTCTTTTAGCGAAGATAAATCAAAGTCAGATATGAATTATAAAGTTCAACTCACCTGCATATAACAACATTCCATCGGGCAAATATGAATTATACAATGTAAATGGGTGATGTTATATGGCGAAAGTAGAAGATTGCCCCGGCTTTGAAACTTTCGGCGCGGATGTAAAGGCAGCGCGGAAAGCCCGGCGTCTGGCGCGTAAGGCGCTGGCGGAAATGGTAGGTATTGAGTGGCGGTATCTCGCCAACATTGAGAATAAAGGGACGATCCCCAGCCTCCCGGTCGTGATCCAGCTTATCAAGACCTGCGGGCTTCCTGTGGAACGGTATTTCAATCCCGAAGTGCTGCGCTCGGAAAGTGAGCAGCGCCAGCGTGTCAGCCACAAGCTGAAACTCTGTCCCGAAGAATATCTGACGATCATTGAGGGCGCGATTGACGGGGCCATGAAAATTGAACAGCCAAAGAAGAAAGAAACGGGGGATGCCTGAAAACCATCCTCTGTTTTCTCTTGTTTGTGAGGGACGCGGAAGCGCCCTTTATTTTTTTGCGCTTTTTTCTGGAAAGTTCCTGTTTTGCGGGTAGTTTGAGGGTTTGCGAAGGTACTTATAGCGGAGAAGAACAAAAACAGCAAGCATAGGAAGTGTAGCCACACTTCCGAAAACGCTCCGTCCCGCCCCTGCGGGCCGTCCGTTTTGCTTGTTGGGGAAATCCCCAAACCCCTTTGCCGGAAAGGAGCGTGAAACGCAATGGCAAACCGAAAGCGTCAAATCGTGCTGCGCGTCCCGGTGACGCCGGAAGAACGGGCCATCATCCAGCAGAAAATGGCCCAGCTCGGCACAAAGAATTTCTCGGCTTATGCCCGGAAAATGCTGATTGACGGGTATATCATCCACATGGACACCAGCGACATCCGGGCGCAGACTGCGGAGCTGCAAAAAATCGGCGTCAACGTCAATCAAATTGCGCGGCGTATCAACAGTACCGGGGCTGTGTACGCGCAGGACGTTGAGGACATCAAGGGGGCGCTGGCACAGATATGGCAATTACAAAGATCCATCCTATCAAGGTAAATCTGAAAGCGGCCCTTGACTACATCGAAAACCCGGACAAGACGGACGATAAAATGCTGGTATCGTCCTTTGGCTGTTCCTACGAAACGGCGGACATTGAATTTCAAATGCTGTTAGATCAGGCGTTCAAGAAAGGCAACAATCTGGCCCACCACCTGATACAAGCCTTTGAGCCGGGCGAAACCACGCCGGAGCAGGCCCATGAGATCGGGCGGCAGCTTGCCGACGAAGTGCTGCAAGGCAAATACCCCTATGTGCTGACTACCCACATAGACAAGGGCCATCTGCATAACCACATCATTTTTTGTGCCGTGGATATGGTACAGCAGCGCAAGTACATTTCCAACCGGCGCAGCTACGCCTACATTCGGCGCACCAGTGACCGGCTATGCAAGGAAAACGGCCTGTCCGTCGTGAAGCCGGGCAAGGACAAGGGCAAGTCCTACGCCGAATGGGACGCCCAGCGCAAGGGAAAGAGCTGGAAAGCCAAACTGAAAATTGCTATTGACGCCGCTATCCCGCAGGCCAAAGACTTTGACGACTTCCTGCGGCTCATGCAGGCGCAGGGCTATGAAATCAAACCGGGCAAATTCGTTTCTTTCCGCGCTCCCGGTCAAGAACGCTTCACCCGCTGTAAGACCTTGGGTGAGAATTACACCGAGGAAGCCATCACCCGCCGGATCAAGGGGCTGGCCGTGGACAGAGGCCCGAAACGGAAAGCCACAAAGGAAATCACTTTGCGGATTGATTTGGAGAACAGCATCAAGGCCCAGCAGAGCGCGGGCTATGCAAAGTGGGCGAAAGTCCACAACTTGAAGCAGGCCGCCCGGACGCTGAATTTCCTGACCGAACACGGCATAGACGACTATGCGGTGCTGGAAAGCAAAGTGGCCGAAATCAGCGCGGCAAACGACGAGGCCGCCGCTGCGCTGAAAGCGGTGGAACGCCGTCTGTCTGATATGGCGGTGCTGATAAAGAATATTTCCACCTACCGGCAAACCCGGCCCGTGGCGCTGGAATACAAAAAGGCCAAAGACAAGGCCGCGTACCGGCGCGAACATGAAAGCCAGCTTATCTTGTATGAGGCAGCGGCAAAGGCCATCAGGGACGCAGGCGTGACAAAGCTCCCCAATCTGGCCGCCCTGAAAGCCGAATACCGAAAGCTGGACGAGGAAAAGGAGCGGCTGTACCAGAAGTACGGCGAGGTGAAAAAGGAACTGGCCGACTACGGCATCATCAAGCAGAATGTAGACAGCATTTTGCGGGTGACGCCCCATCAAGAAAGGACACAAGAGCTATGAGCATACCGAGAATGAATTACCGGCAGTACCGCAAGGCCCGGAAGCTGACGCATGAGTGCTGCAATTACTGTGACGGGAACTGCCTGCTTTTGGACGATGGAGAGGAATGTGTGTGCGTCCAGAGCATTTCCTATTCGCTGCTGTGCCGGTGGTTTCGGGCCGCCGTCCTCCCGCTGGACGCGGCCCTGTACGCCGAAATCAGCAAGAGCCGGGACGAGGTGAAACGCTGCGTCGAGTGCGGGGCCGTGTTCACGCCGAAGTCCAACCGGGCCAAATACTGCCCGGATTGCGCGGCGCGGGTGCGTCGGAAGAAAGAGGCCGAACGGCAGCGGCAAAAATACTGGCAGCTTTCCGGGAAATGAGCTGCACCAGAGGTAGATTTTTTCAAAAAGATACGATAGACTATAATTATCCCCGCGAAAGAGAGGTACATAGCAATGAGGCTCTTCCGGTTTTCGTGTGTGTGATGGGAGAGCCGTGGGGCATCATGGTTGGTTGTGAAGAAGATAACCGAAGATGTCTCACGGCCTGTACGCGAGTTTAACAGGTTCGACGGGGATGCGTTGTT
>NZ_JAHBBD010000020.1 GCF_019331775.1 Bifidobacterium phasiani | reverse complement strand
CTGGAACACCAAACGGCGCCAGATACGACTGGAGGGACACACCCCGGAGGAATACCGGAGCATGTCCCTCACAGCCTAGACCCTGTATCCTAATAAACAACGTCCAACAAACGGGACGCAGTTCAGAGCCTCGGAGCGCACGGCCCTTCACGTTCGCATGACGTCCGGCCCGTCGCGCGGCGGGCCGGCCCCGCCCATGACGGGTCGGCCCGTCACCGGTCGCGGTCGTGGAACGAGCGGAAGATGTTGATGATGCAGGCCGCCACGCCGCACAGCACGCCGCCGATCGGCCAGGCCAGCCAGAACAGCGTAGCGGGCGAGCCCCACGGCTCCCAGTCGCCGTCCTTCATCGCCGCGAGGCTCGGGCCGCCGAACAGCAGGACCAGGCCCACGATCGTGGCGATCAGCATGATGATCCCGCACACCGCGCCGGTCAGCCTGTCGTAGAAGTCGCCGCCCGACGCCTCGCGCTCGCGCTCGCGGCGATCCGACTCCGACTCCCTGTTGTAGGCGTCGACGTCCATCAGCCCGCGCCGGACGCCGAACAGCGTGATGACCGCCACGCCGGCCGCCACGCACAGCAGCATCGCGCTGGTCGGCCAGCCGTCCTCGATGTGCAGCACCTCCTCGCCGTACACCGTCACGGCGACGCCCGCCATGATCAGCCCGACGCCGACCACGATGCCGACCGCCAGGTTGCGCGAGGCCCGCGCGCGGTCGTCGTCGGTGTAGAAGTCCTCGATGTAGGGATGGCGGCGGCGGAACTCGGCGTGCGTCATGCCCGCCGGGATGATCAGCGCCAGCCCGGCCACCACGCCGGCCGCGATGCACAGGAACACCATGAAGTCGCCGGTCGCGAACGCCAGGCCGTCGCGCATCGTGTCCACCTGGTCGAACATGCCGCGGGTGTCGAACAGCACGCCGAGACCGACGCCGGCGATGATCGCCGCCACGCCGGCCGCGATCCGCCAGGCGAACGAGCGGACGTGCGCGTCGTAGCCGGTGATGTCCTGCGCGAGCGCGACCGGCGCGGACATGCCGAGCCCCTCGCCCGCCGCCCCGGCCGCCGCGACGCTCAGACCGGCCGCGGTGGCCATGCCGGAGCCGCCGTCCACGCCCGTCATGCCGACGCCGCCCGCATGGCCGGGGTCGCCGCCATCCGGCCCCTGCGCGGCATCCGCATCCGGCGCGCCCTCCGACGCCGGGCCGCCGGCGAGCGGGACGGCCGGGCCGCCGGTCATCGCACCGCCGGCCGACGCAACGGCGCCCGACGCCATGCCAGCCGACGCCGCGGCAACCCCCGACGCCGTGCCAGCCAACGCGACGCCGCCCGGCACGCCGGCCCCGGCGCCCGCGGCGGACGCGCCGGGCCGGCGCACGTCGCCGAGCACCAGGTCGTCCAGCGTGCAGCCGAACAGGTCGCAGATCATCAGCAGCTTGTCCATCTCCGGATACGCCTTGCCGGACTCCCATTTGGAGATCGCCTGGCGGGAGACGCCGAGCAGCATCGCCAGCCGCTCCTGGGTGAAGTTGCGCGAGGCGCGCAGGTATTGCAGGTTGTCGCGAAAACTCATCGTGGGTGCCTCCTTCTCGTCGCCCATACCGTTCGCCGGGCCCGTCCGTGGTTCCGTCGGTATCCCCATCATGACCGGGACCGGAACCGTCCGCCACCAGCTTTGGGTTGCGCCGGCCGGACGCAACCGGGTGCCGCGCAACCGCCCGCGCCCCTGAGTCCCGCGCCGGCGGCCGCCGGTGCGCCGGGAACCGCGCAAGGGCGGCTTTCCTTGGTATGGCGCGGCGCGCAACCAGCGGTTGCGCGGGCCCGCCGGCCGCGACGCGCGACGGATCCGGCCACGACACGCGGTCAGTCCGGCTGCGGCGCGTCGGCCACGCCCAGGCGCAGGCTCGGCGGCAGCGCCCCGAGCACGTCGCTGCCGCCCGTGTGCCGGCCGACCAGCCACACCGCGTCGGCGGCGGCGAGGGGGAACCCGGCGTCGATCAGCCCGATCGCGGCGCGCGCCAGCGTCTCGGTCGCCGCCTCGGTCGGCGCCACCGGGATGCCCGCGGCGCGCAGCACCTGCTCGGCCTCGGCCCGCGCCATCGGCGGGCGGGCGTCGTCGGTCTGCCGGCGCAGCTCGCCGAGCTCCTCGCGGGCGGTGTCGGCGAGCGCCTCGTTCGCGCAGTCCGTCACGAGCGTGTAGCAGGCGACGGCCTGGTTGTGCCGTCCGGTCTGCCACAACGCGTACGCCAGCCGGTAGTACATGTACACGTAGTCCTGTTCCAGCGTCGCCACGCGCAGGCCGCGGACCAGCACGTCGGCCGCCTGCGCGTACTGGTCCTGCTCGGCGTGCCGCACCGCGAGCTCGACGTACGAGCGCGGGGTGGTTGGCGCCAGCGTCAGGCACTGCACCGCCTCGGCGACGGCGCGCTCATGCTCCCCGGAGCGGTGCGCAAACCGGCCCAACCACAGGTGCGCGTCGTAGACGGCGTCGGGGATCTTCCAGTACCGTCGCTCCGAGGCCGGGGTCTGCTCGATGCCCGGGATGGCCGTGTCCGGCGACTCCGCCGGGTTCAGCGACACCAGCAGCCGCATCGCCGGCTGCCCGCAGTACAGCGGCAGCCTGCCCTGTCCGTCCAGGCCGATCTCGCCCAGCTGCGCCAGCGCGGCCTCGAGCTGCACCGACCCCACCAGCGGCGAGTCCTCGTTGTCCTCGACGATGGCGCGCACGTCGTCGGAGCCGACGGCCGCGTCGTCGTGCATCACGTCGAGCTCCGCGGCCGTATCGGCGCGCAGCAGCGGGCGCAGCGCCTCGGGCAGCGGGCGGCCGTCCCGCCACAGCGGCACGCGGTTGGCGGCGAACGCCGGGTTCAACGGCAGCGGCTCGATCGCGGCCAGACCGCGGTCCGCGGCGAACGCGACCGCGTGCCGCGCCGGCCGCAGGATGTGCAGCAGGGCGAGCGGGTCGTCGTCCAGCGCCGGGTCGTCGCAGCGGCCGTCCCGGAGCGCGGGCTGCGCGCCCATCACGAACGGCGTGCGCTCGAAGCCGAGCGAGAGCACCGGGCGTCCGTCGAGCGCGCCCTCGTGCGCGGTCAGGTCGACGGCGGTGATGCGCACGCTGCTGGCGAACGCGGCCTGCGCGAGCAGCCCGGCGAGCCGCACCGCGTAGGCGGCGGCGTGCGCCGGACGGCGGGCGCGCGCGTCCTGCCAACCGGGCGCTTCCAGGCGCGTGGCCGGGAACATCGCCGGCGTCGGCACCGCGAACCGCACGGCCATCGCGCCGCTGGCGACGTCCACGTCGAAGCGGTATTCGAGGCGGAACGGGAACCGCGTGCGCTCGCAGATCGCGGCGAACCGGGTCATCACGTCCCAGGCGCCGCCGCGCTGCCCGCTCGCCCCGCCGACGGTGCGGTGCGGGTTGTCGGCGCCCTCCGCCGCCGCGATCCGGCCGGCGATGCGGGAGGCCTCGCGCAGCGCGCCCTGCGCCGCCTGCGCGCAGAAGTGCTGGTCGAAGGCGTGCAGCATGCCGACGCCGCCGTCCGCGGCCTCGGCGGCCCACGCCACGTACCACAGCCGGTTCAGCGCGGCCTCGACCGCCAGCAGCGTCGCGCGGCCGCGCTCGTCGACGTCATCGTCGAAGCGCATCCAGAACAGCGAGGTCGTCGACAACCGTACCAAATGCACATTGTGCTCGGCGGCGATCGCGCGCACGTCGGCGGCGCCGGCCTCCACCAGCTGCCGGGCGGCGAAGCGCTCGAACTCGCTGACGGAGCCGTCGTTGGTGGTGCCGCGCCAGATCATCGCGTCGAGCGCGTCGGGCAGGGGCTTGCCGACCAGCGCGAGCAGCGTCTCGGAGATGCGCCCGCCGCCGGCGCCCGGGGCGACGCCCTGCGTCTGCGGGACGTGCACGAAGGTGAGCCAGCACACGGCGAGGAAGTACCGCAGCTCCCAGGTCCGCGACGCGAAGAAGCGGCCCGGGTCGCGCGTGGGGTTGACGAAGGCGTACTTGCCGTCCCAGCCCCGCCGGAACTCGCCGACCAGCGTGACGCCGGACGAGCCGTCGGGGTTCGGCACGCGGATCGCGCCGGTGTCCGGCTGCTCCTCCCAGCGCGCCAGCGTCAGCGACGGCCGCAGCCCGGCGAGATCGCGCAGCGGGCCGTCGCACGAGTACGCCTTGCCGTCGCCCGCCAGCCAGGCGATCGGCCGGGCGCGGCGCGAGGGCAGCAGCTCGGCGACGTAGCCGAGGCCGCGCGCCGGCTCGCCGCACGCGTCCCAGACGACCGCGTAGGTCACGCCCTCGGGCTGCCCGGGGATGGCGGCCAGCTTGCCGGTCTTCGCGAGCAGCGGGAGCTTGATGGTCCCGTCCACGGCTTCCGTTCGATGCGCGCCCACGGCGACCTCCTTGTCTCGGGTATGGTGCTTCCTCCATCGTAACGACCGCGCGGCGGCATCGACGGCATCGACGGCACGCCCGGCGGGGCGATTGTTCATCCGGCGTTCAACCGCGCCGGACGCGGCGTTCGGAGCCAGCCCCTAGGATGGGCAGTGGTAAAGGAGTTTCACGATGTCGCATAACGCACACAGCCAGACCACGGGGGATGCCGCCACGACGACGGGGGCCGGCGGCGCGCCGCAGTCCGCGCCGGCCGCGCGCACGCCGCAGGCATCTCCGGACGTGCAGGCCTCGCCGGCCGCACAGTCCTCGGCCGCCAAGGGGCTGGAGGCGCCGGAGGCCCTGTCGACCGGCGAGTTCCCGGTGCAGCCGGCCGGCCGGCTCACCGCGCGGGAGAAGCGGTGGATCATGTACGACGTGGGCAACTCGGCGTTCGTGCTGCTGTCGACCGCGGTGGTGCCGATCTACGCGGACTCGCTGCTGGAGGCCGCCGGGCAGGGCAACATCGTCTCGACGTGGGGCTACGCGCAGACCGTCGCGTCGCTGGTGATCGCGCTGCTCATGCCGATCCTCGGCTCGATCGCCGACGTGCAGGGCATGAAGGTCAGGTTCTTCCTCGGGTTCTTCCTGACCGGCGTGGTGATGTGCCTGGGGATGGCGCTGCCGCTGGGGTGGCTGGCGTTCCTGGTCGTGTACGTGCTGGCGACGATCGGCCTGAACGGCTCGCTGACGTTCTACGACTCGATGCTCATCGACACGACGTCGAACGAGCGGATGGACAAGGTGTCGTCGCACGGGTACGCGTGGGGCTACGTGGGCTCGACGATCCCGTTCATCGCGTGCATCGCGCTGATCTTCGCCGGCCCGTCGCTGCCGGGGCTGGACACCGCGGCCTGCACGCGCATCTCGTTCGTGATCACGGCCGCCTGGTGGGTGGCGTTCACGGTCCCGCTGCTGCGCAGCTACCGGCAGGTGCACTACCGCACGACCGCCGACCACACGGCCGAGGCGGTGCGCGGCACGTTCCGCGAGCTGGCGGGTACCTTCCGCAGCATCGCCGCGAACAAGCCGCTGCTGCTGTTCATGCTGGCGTTCTTCTTCTACATCGACGCGGTGAACACGGTGATCTCGATGTCGACCTCGTACGGCACGCAGCTGGGCATCGACTCGACGCAGCTGGTCGTCGCGCTGCTGGTCACGCAGTTCGTGGCGTTCCCGTGCGCGATCCTGTACGGGCGGCTGGCCGGCCGGTTCGGCGCCAAGCCGATGATCGTCGCGGCGGTCGTCGCCTACCTGTGCATCGTGATGTTCGCCGCGTTCTTCCTCAAAAGCGCGGTCGAGTTCTGGATCCTCGCGGTGCTGGTCGGCATGTTCCAGGGCGGCATCCAGGCGCTGTCGCGCTCGTACTACGGCAAGATCATCCCGAAGGACCGCGCGAACGAGTACTACGGCTTCTACGACATCTTCGGCAAGACCGCGTCGGTGCTGGGCACGTTCCTGGTGGCCACGACCACGTCGCTGACCGGCGACGCCTCGCTCGGCGTGCTCTCGATCGCGATCCTGCTGGTGCTCGCGCTGATCTTCCTGGGGCTGCAGAAGGATCCGACCCGCGCCAGCTGAGGCTGGCGGCGGGCCGGGGCTATGGCGCGGGGCCATCCGCGCCGTAGCATCCGATCGCCATTACGCGCGGATGCCCCGGCCGCCATCGCGCGCCATATGCCCGCCGCATCGCGCGCCATATGCCCCGCCGCCCGTCGCATGCAAATGCCTTACCGCCCATAGCGCGCAAAACGCCCAGCCCCATCGCGCGCGAAACGCCCAGATGCGTCGCGCGCAAAACGCCCGGATGCATCAACCCACACGCACAATGTGCAGAATCATACGCGGCGAACCGGTTCGATTGCGCGACACGCCGGGCCATATACACATTGTGCGTTGGGTGAAGTGAGGGGCACCGACATGCCGGGGCTCCAGCGCCTTGGTCCAGGCGATTCGGCCCCGGCGAAACGGCTCGGGCGGATCAGCTCGGGCGGATCAGCTCAGACAATCCGGCCCAGGCAATCCAGCTCAGGCAATCCAGCCCAGGCAGCTCAGGGCCCGGCGCCTCCGGTCTTTCCGGGTCCGCCGCCGCTATCGGCGCTCGCGGCAGGTCTGGCCCAGACGGCGGGACAGCGCGATCGGGTCGAGCAGGGCGTCCAGCTGGTCCTCGGGGATGTCGGTGCGCTCGCCGGCGACCTCGCGGACGGTGCGCCCGTCGGCCACGGCCTCCTTGGCGATCGCGGCGGCGCGCTCGTAGCCGATCTCGGCGTTGAGCGCCGCCGAGATGGACGGCGAGCCCTCCGCGTAGCGCCGGCCGGTCTCGCGGTTCACCTCGATGCCTTCGATGCAGTTCCGGCGGAAGACCTGCATCGCGTTGTCCATCAGCTCCATGCCGGTCAGGATCTCGTGCGTCATCACCGGGTCGAAGGCGTTGAGCTGCAGCTGGCCCTCGGCGGCCGCCCAGTTCACGGTCACGTCGATGCCGAAGATCACGAAGCAGCACTGGTCCACGCATTCGGGGATCACCGGGTTCACCTTCGCGGGCATGATGCTCGAGCCGGCCTGGCGCGGCGGCACGCGCAGGTCGCCGAATCCCGAGCGCGGCCCGGAGTTCAGCAACCGCAGGTCATCAGCCGCCTTCTTGAGGTGGATGGCGAGGTTCTTGAGCGCGGCGGAGGCCGCGATGTACGCGCTCATGTCGGTGACCGCGGCGAACGGGTCGGGCGCGGCCGTGATCGGCAGCCCGGTGATCGCCGCCAGCCGCTCGTGCGCCTTCTCGCGGAAGCGCAGGTCGGCGCAGATGCCGGTGCCGATGGCGGTGCCGCCGAGATTGAGCACGGTCAGCTTCGGGACCAGCTCCTCCAGCGCGGCGACGTCCATCTTGAGGAACGAGGCGAAGGTGTGGAACTCCTGGCCGAAGGTCATCGGCACGGCGTCCTGCAGCTGGGTGCGTCCGATCGTCACGTCGTTGACGTGCCTGTCGGCCAGGTCGTGGAACGCGCGCGCCAGGCGGCGGCATTCGGCCGTCAGCGGCCCGAGCGCGTCCACGATGGCGAGCTTGCAGGCGGCCGGGTACGTGTCGTTCGTCGACTGCGAATGGTTGACGTGGTCGTTGGGGTGGATCGTCGCGTAGTCGCCGCGCGGGCGCCCGGCCAGCTCCAGCGCGCGGTTCGCGACGACCTCGTTGACGTTCATGTTCGTCGAGGTTCCGGCACCGCCCTGCAGCACGTCGACGGGGAACTGGTCGGCCAGCCCGCCGCGCTCGATCTCCAGGCAGGCGTCCTCGATGAGCCGGGCGCGCCGGTGGTCGAGCAGGCCGAGCTCGTCGTTGGCCTCGGCGCAGGCGCGCTTGATGGTCGCGTACGAGCGGATCAGGCTCGGGTGCTGCGAGTCGGTGATGCCGGAGACCGGGAAGTTGCCGATGGCGCGCTGGGTGTTGATGCCCCAGTACACGTCGGCCGGCACGCGCAGCTCGCCCAGCGAGTCGTGCTCGATGCGGAACGCCTCGGCCGGCGACGCGTCGGGCTGCGGGACCGCGGACTGCTGCGGGACCGCGGGCTGCGACCGGTCCGGCTGCTGGCCGGCCGGCTGCGAACCGGCGGACCGCGGCGGGGCCGGCGGCGGCGTGGCGGGCCGCGAGCCGCCGGCCGCCTCGGCGCGATCGGTACCTCCGGGAATGCTGGTGGTTTCGTCGGTCATGGGTCACCTTCCTGCGTTGCGCGCGCTCGTCGATGTCACCTCCATCATTGCCGCAATTCCCGCGAAACGCCATACGCCGCCACCCTTACGCTGTGGGCGTGCGGCGCGGCGATGGCGTAACGGCGGCGGTTCGCGACGGGGGCACGGGGCAGGGCGGGGTCACGACACGAGCTTGAGGCCGATGACGCAGCCGATCAGCCCCATGAGCAGCAGCACCTTGACCCAGGAGAACGATTCGGCGCCCGTCAGCATGCCGTAGCACACCGTGATCGACGCGCCGATGGCGACCCAGATCGAATACGCGGTGCCGGCGCTGATGTCGCGCATCGCGAAGGCGAGGCCGGCCATGCTGGCGACCAGCCCGACCACGAACAGCACGATCGGCAGGGGCCTGCCCAGCCCCTCGATGTGATCCAGCGCGATCGCCCACACCGACTCGAAGACGCCGGAGACGATCAATACGATCCATGACATGATGGTTTTCCTTGGCAAGTCTTGTCGCACACCGGGTACTTGACCATCGTCCGGGAGCCAGTCCAGCTCTGTCGGACTACAGTAGCACGCCTTTCGCCGCCGACACGGGCGGCCCCGCCGCACGGCCCGGCACCCGCCCGCCGTCGGCCGGCGACGACGCGGACGGCCCGGTCCGCACCCCGGCCGGCGCCCCGATCCACGCCGCGTCCGGTCAGTACATGCGCGACATCAGCAGGTCGGTCTGGTCGTCGGAGCCCACGGTGAACACGTGGCTGCCGATGAACGCGAACCCCATGCGCGTGTAGAACGCCTTCGCCGGCTCGTTGTGCTCCCAGACGCCCAGCCACGCGCCCCGGCAGCCCTCCGCGCGGCCGCGGTCCAGCGCGAACCGCATCATCATGCCGCCGACGCCGTGGCGCTTGTGTCCGACGCGCACGTAGAGGCGTTCGATCTCCATCATGCCCGGGCCCATGTCCTCGTTCTGGGCGGCGCCGAAGTTGAGCTTGAGGAACCCGGCCGGTTCGGCGCCGCGATACGCCAGGTAGAACTCGCTGCCGGCGGTGCGCAGCTCGGCGAGGATCACCGGCCCGGCGTACGCGTCGCGCAGGTACGCGGCCATGTCGTCCGCCGCGCTGGTGTCGGCGAAGGTGTCGCGGAACGTCTCGGCGCCGATCGCGCAGAGCGCCGCCACGTCGCCCTCGTCGCAACGCCGCAGCGACAGGTCGCCGTCCGCCGCGCCATCGGCCGCCACTCCGCAACGCATCGCGCAGTGGCGCGCGGCATCGTCCGTCATATTCTTCGCCGTCGTACGGCCGAGCGTCACGCCGCCGTCCGCCGCGACGTCCGCCGCCGGCCGGCCGCCATCCGCCGCCCCGGCCTCCGACCATTCCGCACCGCTCATCGTCCATCCTTCTCGGCCGTCTTGTCGCTGTCCGGGTACGGCTCCCTCGTCCGGGAACCGCCGTGCGCGGTTCCTCCGGCATCGTAGCACGGCGCGGCCATGGCCCCGTGCGGCGCGGGAACCCCTTGACGGCGCCGGACTCGCGCCCTCGACCCGTGGCACCGTGGCGAACGACGGAACCAAGCCGCCGCTCGTTATCATGGTGGCAGGGCGGGGACCGGCCCCGCGCGACCGACGGCGATCGGCGCCCCGCCGGACGGCACGGCGTTCCGGCGCGACGGCACGCGGCGGCACGGTGGTACGGCACGGTGGTACGGCACGGTGGTACGACGCGACGGCACGGTGGTACGACGCGACGTGGCCGGGCGGCGCGGCGACACGACACGGCCGGGCGCCGCGGCACACGGCACGGCCGGCTCCGACGGAACGACGACACGGCATGACGGGATGGCATGACATGGCGAACTCGACTGGCAACATCATCGACTACGTGAGCCGGCGCACCGCCTCGTTCGACGAGCGGCCGTTCAACGACGTGGACGCGCTGGTCCTGGCCTCGCTCGCCTACCAGCGCATGCCCGCGGCCGTCCCCACGCTGGAGACGGCGCTCGAACGCCACGGCACCTTCGCCGCCCGCGTGCGCGACCTGCCGTCCTACCGGAAGCGCGCCGGCGTCTCGATGCTCGGCGCGCTGCGCGCGCTGCTGCGAGCCCCGTTCCCCGCCGTCACGCTGGCCGACGCCTACGCGGCGCTCGACGGCGGCGACTTCGCGCACGACGCCGGCTACACCGGCCTGGCCGACCCGGAGCTCACCGAGGCCCTGTTCGCCGGGGCGGCCGCCAATCCGCGGTTCGCGCCGATCCGCGTCGGCGGCGTGCGGGAGCGGTTCAGCGAGGAGGACCAGACGCAGTTCGCCGCGATGACGATGCTGCTGCCCGACGGCACGCTGGCCGTCGCCTTCCGCGGTACCGACACCTCGTTCGTCGGCTGGAAGGAGGACTTCAACATGGCCTTCCAATACCCGGTGCCGGCGCAGCGCTCGGCCGCCGAATACGTGGCGCATGTGGCCGGCCTGTGGCGCGGCGACCTGATCCTGCTGGGCCATTCGAAGGGCGGGAACCTCGCGGTGTACGCGGCGATGCACGCGGACGACGAGGTCCGCGCGCGCATCCGCCGCGTCTACTCGCTGGACGGCCCGGGGTTCCCGGATGAGGTCGTGGCCGGCGAGGAGTACCGCGCGGTCGCCGATCGCGTGGTCAAGATCGTACCGGAGACCTCGATCGTCGGCATGATCCTGGAGACCCCGGAGCCGTGCCGCGTGGTGCGCTCGAACGAGTGGGGCCTGATGCAGCATCTGGCCTTCTCCTGGCGGGTCCGCGGCGACGCGTTCGTCGAGGCGCCGGGCGTGTCCGCGAGCTCCCGGTACTTCAACCGCTCGCTGAACCAGTGGCTGGCGGGCATGAGCGCGGAGCAGCGCGAGCGCGCGGTCGACGCGCTGTTCGCGGTGCTCGGCGCCAGCGAGCGCAAGGGGCTGCTGGGACTGCGGGACGTCGGCCCGAAGCAGGTCGCGGCGATGCTCGGCACCTTCGCCGGGCTGTCGGACGAGGACCGGCGGCATCTGGTGGAGGCCGCGACGCTGCTGGTCAAGGCGTCGCTGTCGATCGGCGGCGACCCCGGCGAACGCGAGGAGCGCGACGACGACAGCCGCGACGCGGAGCGGTAGTCCGGCGGACACGACGAGCGGGACGAGCGCGAGCCGCACGGCGAACGCGCCGCGGACCGCCGCCCGCCTCCGCTCCGCCCGCGAGCTACCGCCCCGGCTCCGGGACCACGTCGAACGGCGGGTTGATGCGCCGGTCGCGCCAGTAGTACACGTCGTCGCGCCCATCGATCTCGCGCACCACGCGGCAGGGGTTGCCGTAGGCGACGACGTTGGCCGGGACGTCCTTGGTCACCAGCGAGTGCGCGCCGATCACGCTGTTCTCGCCGATCGTCACGCCCGGCAGGATCGTCGCGCCCGCGCCGATCCACACGCCGTCGTGGATCGAGACCGGCAGCGAGAACTGGGTGATCGTCGGCGCGCGGCGCAGGTCGGGTCGGATCGGATGGCCGGTGGTCACGATGGTCACGTTCGGCCCGAGCATCACGTCGTCGCCGATCGTGATCGTGCCGTCGTCGACCAGCGTGAGGTTGAAGTTCGCGTAGAACCGGTTGCCGACGCTGGTGTTGCACCCCCAGTTGGCGTGCAGCGGCGGCTCGATGTACGCGCCCTCGCCGACGAAGCCCAGCAGCCGGCGCGCCAGCGTCATCCGCCGGTCCATCTCGCCCGGCCGGGTCGCGTTGAAGTCGTAGAGCAGCTCCATCTGCGCGCGCTGCGCGGCGAGCATCTCCTCGTCGTCGCACAGGTAGACGTCCCCGGACTGCATCCGGTCCAGAACCTGCCGCGGTACCGTCATGACAACCTCCTCATCGTCATCGCGCCGCCGTTGCGCCGACGCCGCCCGGACGGCGGCCCGCCTCCCCGGGACCGCCCCGTGTTGTCGCACCATGGTACCGTGCCCGCCTGCGGAAACGCCGAAGGACGCGGCGTCGCGCGGCGTTGCCGCCCTCAGCGAACCACCCCTTCCTCCAGGCACGGCGTCCAATATGATATCGGTATTATGTCTAGACAGAATGCCCAATAACTTGGGCGCAGGCGCTCAGGAACCGCGCGACGACGCGGCATGCCGGGCGCCGCCCGCCGCACCCGCGCCACGGCATCGCAGAAAGGAGCCCCACCCATGCCACGCCCCCGTCGAGACTCGGAGATCCTCCCCGCCAAGGAACGGCTCGAAAACGCGTTCTGGGAGCTGCTCGCCGACCGCGAATACCGCAAGATCACCGTCACCGACATCGTGCGCGAGGCGCAGGTCAACCGCAACTCGTTCTACTACCACTTCAGCGGACTGTCCGAGCTCGCCGACGCCGCCATCCTGCGCGAGGTCGAACGCGTCCCGCTGCACGGCATCGCCAACCGCACGGACCGGCGGCCGGGCGACGCGGCGACCGGCGCCGCCGACGACGGCACGCTCAAACGGCAGCTGCACGAACGGCTCGTCGCCGCGCTCGACGACCCGGAGCAGCGCGAGCACATCAACCGGCTCGCCCTCATCGCCGGCCCGCACAGCGCGCCGGAGCTCATGGAATCGCTGCGCGACTTCAGCCGGATGTCGCTGATCAGCGCGCTGCAGCTCGATCCCCGGCACCTGAGCCTCAGATCCGACCTGACCCTCGAGTTCGCGGTCGGCGGGGTGATCGCGATCCTGCGCCGCTGGCCGGAGCTGCGCTCGCGCTTCACCGCGGAGACGCTGTTCGACGAGAACCTGACGGCGCTGGCGATGGGCGTCTACCTGTCGATCTCGAACAACGACCTGCGCGAGTACTGGCGCGAGGTGTTCCGCGAGCCGCAGGGCCAGGCGACCGACCGGACGGCGGACCGGACGCAGGATCGGACGGCGGACCGGCCGTAGCGCACGCCGCGAGGCGAGCCGGCCGCAGGACCGGTCGTAGGGCAATCCACGGGGCGGGCCGCCGCGACCGTCGCCACCCGCCGGAGTGGCGGCGTCGCGGCCTCGGCGCGCTACCGGCGACGGCACCGCCGCGATACCGCGCCGCGACCGCGGACCGCCATCGCGGCGGCCGACGACATGACGGTCCGGCCGACGCCCGGCGAACCGCCGCTAGGATGGGAACCGTAACGGCACACATCACGGGGGCATTATGGATACGGTACTCAACTGGCTGCGCGAGAACGCCCACACCATCGTCCTGGTCGCGGTGGTGCTGGTCCTCGCCGTCCTGATCACCAAGACGCTGGGCAAGCTCATCACCGAGGTGCTCAACCGGGCCAGCATCCCCAGCGCCTCGATCTTCGTCAACATCATGCGCGTGATCGTATGGTTCGTGGCCGCCGCGACGATCCTGCAGCCGGTGTTCGGCATCACGCCCACCTCGCTGCTGACCGCGCTGGGCATCGGCGGCCTCGCCGTCTCGCTCGGCATGCAGGACACGATCTCGAACGTCATCAGCGGCTTCGGGCTGATGCTCGGCAAGGTGATCCAGCCCGGCGACCTGGTGCGCATCCAGGGCACCACCGGCGTGGTCCGCGACATCACCTGGCGGCAGACCGTGATCCTCGAACGCGGCGGCAACGAGATGGTCATCCCGAACTCGGTGCTCAACACCTCGTCGCTTGAGCGGCTCACCGCGGCCTCCGAGGGCTGCGTGTCGGTGCCGTTCACCGTCGCGGCCGGGCACGACCTCAAGGAGGTCGAACGCCGGGTGCTCGACACCGTGAACCGGGCGACCGAGGGGATGCGCCTGGAGAACGCGCCCACGCTCGTCAAGTTCACCGGGTTCACGCCGTACGGCATCAGCGGCGAGGTGCAGGTCTACGCGAAGTTCGACGTGTTCCCCTCCACCGCGGCCGACGCGGCGGCCAGGGCGCTCGCCGGGGCCGACTTCATCGAGCAGCGAGCGGCCGTCGGCGCGGGCTCGCAGGACTGAGCGGCGCCGCGCGCGGCAGGTTCGCCGCGGAAGACCGGCGGCGCAGGCGCGCGAGGCACGCAGGCACGCAAGGCTAAACCCCGATCGCCCCGCCTCCGGAGCCGGAACCGGGGCCGGCGGCGCCGCGTGGGAGGCGTCACATGGGCAGGACCAGCGACGCCAGGATGTACAGCACGGTGATCACGATGTAGGCGACGACGCCCGGGTTGCCGAACACCGTGCGCGCCGCCGCCTCGCGCGGCAGCTCCTCGGGCGTGCGGTAGAACACGAACGAGCGGCGCTTCGCGATCAGCAGCACCAGGCCGGCGATCGACAGGACGGCCAGCGCCAGGCCGTACAGCATCACGACGCCGAGGCCGCCCATCGCGCCGCCGCGCAGCGCCTGCTCGGCCGCCGCCACGTCGCCCGACGACACGAGCTCCAGCGTGCCGTAGTCCACCTGCGAGAGCACCCACGGGGCCAGCACGCCGCCGTTGAGGTTGATGACCATGTGCATCGCGATCGGGTACAGCAGGTTGCTGGTGCGCGTGTAGACGTAGCCGAACATCAGGCCGAGGCCGAACGCGTAGAAGAACTGGAACAGGTTGAGGTGGAACAGCGCGAACATCAGCGCCGACAGCACGATCGCCAGCCGTTCGCCGTAGCGGCGCGTGCGGCTGATGATCTGCTTGCGGAACAGCCACTCCTCGAAGATCGGGGCGAGCACCGCCACGAACAGCGCGGTCCACGGGTCGTTGCGCATCACCAGCTCGCCGACCGCGTTCACCGCCGTGCCGCCCGACAGCAGCGACGACAGCAGCGTGCCGACGATGTTGCCCGCGTACATGATCGGCAGGCACATCAGCAGCAGCGTGAGGAAACGGCCGGGCGACATCGCGAACCGCCGCGTCGGCAGCGCCGGCGCCGCGCGCATCACCAGCACGGCCAGCGGCATCGCGACCACGTACAGAGGACCGCTGGAGATCAGCAGCAGCGCCCAGGCCGGCGGGTTCCCGTTCGTCACCGACAGCAGCAGCACCGACAGCGCGGTGTTGCACGCCAGCCACGCCGCCACCATCACGCAGCCGGCGAGCCCCACCCGCGAGCAGCGCCGCCGCGCCTCGATCAGCCAGTCCATCGTCCGTCCCCTCCTTCCCGCCGGGCCCGAGCCCGGCGTCCATACCCGCGGCGCCGGCCGCCGCGTCACTGTCCTTCGACGAAGGTTCTATCGTAGATGCTCTGCCCGCCGGAGGTGTGCATGTACACGCGCAGCTGCGCCGGTCCGTCGGTCCGGCACAGCATGCCGATCGCGTCGACGGCTTCCTGGTAGTCCGCGGCGGTCTCCTCCACCGAGGAGGCGAGGTCCTCGGCGATTATGCCGTACAGGTCGTCGACCGCGTACTCCAGCACCAGCGTGCTGCCTTCGGTGCGGTAGGAGAAGGTGATGCCGACCTGCGAGGCGTCGTCGGTGACCGAGCCCAGCATGTCCTGGAAATACGGGGAGGCGACGAAGTCGTCGAGCGAGCTGTAGATCTCGGCGGACAGGTCGCCGGCCGCCGCGTCCAGGTCGTCGGTCAGATCGTCGGACAGGTCCTCCCCCAGGCCGTCGGCGAGCTCGTCGTCCGTCAGGCCGTCCGACTGCCCGTCCGACTGACCGTCCGCCGAACCATCGCCGCGGCCGTCCGGGCCGTTCGGGTCGGTCTGCGACTGTGTGGCCTGGTCGAGCGCCTCGTCCACCGCGCTCACGCCGACGCCGATGACCGCGATCCAGAACAGCGACACGACCACGATGTTGATCACGCCGATCACGATGCCGGCGATCGCCAGGCCGCGGCCCTTCCGGCGCTCCTTCCTGGTCTGGTTCAGTCCGAGGATGCTCAGGATCAGACCGATCAGGCCAAAGAAGAACGACACGATGAAGCCGGCGATCGCCAGGCCGCTCCACTGCTCGGGCTGCTGCGGCCGCCATCCGTACGGGGCGCCGGGGCCCTGCGGCGGCGTCGCGCCCGGGGCCGCGTACGGCGGCACGGGGCCGGCGGCGCCATACGGCGGCTGCTGCGGCGCGCCCGGCGCGACGTACCCATACTGCTGCTGCGCGGCGTAGGCCGCCGTCGGCGCGGCGCCGCCCGGGCCGTATGCGGTCGGCAGGGTCTGGGTGGGGTCGTCCGGCGCGGCGCCCGCGGCCGACTCGTGCATGACGCTCGTGGCGGCGTCGGCGCCCGGCGTCGGGTATGCCGGCAGCGTCGAGGTCGCGTCGTCCGCGGCGGGGGACGCCGGCGAGCCGACGGGCTGCTGCACCGCGGTCGGCGCTTCGGACGGCGCGACGGGCGACTGCGGCCACGCCCCGGTCGGCGCGGCGTCGCCCGAACCGTACGCGGTCGGCAACGTCTGGGTGGGGGCGGCGTCTGCGGATTGCGGCAACGCCTCGGTGGGCATCTCGGCGGGCGGCGTCTGCGCCGCGTGCGGATCGTCCGGGATGCGCTGGTCGTCCTGCGGGTACTGCTGATCGTTCATGATGGTCTCTTCTCTTCAACGAGTGCCGGAATCATGGCGATGCCGACGTACAGCTCCCTTTCAGTGTATCGCCCGCGCGACGCCCCCGCCCCGTCGGCGGGCGGCGCGCATGTTCCGGCGCCGGCGAAGGCGCGGCATTCCAGGGCCGGACGCTCGGGGGTCAGCGCCGGAAACGGCCGGCGACGGGGGTGCCGCAGTCGGGGCAGCGGCCGGTGCCGTCGGCGGCGAGCGCGACGCGGTTGGTTTCGATGCGGTACCAGTCACGCTGGATGAGCGTCGCGCGGCAGTCGGGGTTCGGGCACAGCGTGGCGTCGCCCTCGCGGTGATGCACGTTGCCGGTATACACGTAGCGCAGTCCCTCCCCCATCGCGATCCGCCGCGCGCGGACCAGCGTGGACAGCGGCGTCGACGGCACGCCGCGCATCCGGTAGTCGGGGTGGAACGCGGAGAAGTGCAGCGGCACGTCCACGCCGCAGTGTTCGCGGATCCACGCGCACTCGGCGTGCAGCTGCGCGTCGCCGTCGTTATGCCCGGGGATGAGCAGCGTCGTCAGCTCGACCCACACATGCCGGCCGTCCGGCGTGCGCGCCTCGTTGACCGCATACTCGATGGTGTCGAGCGCATCCTGCAGATGCGTGCCGGTCACGCGGCGGTAGAAGTCCTCGGTGAAGCCCTTGAGGTCGATGTTCGCCGCGTCCATCGCGCCGTAGAACTCCGGGCGGGCCGCCGCGGACATGTACCCGGCGGTCACCGCGATCGGGTGGACGCCGCGCTCGCGGCAGGCGGCGGCCGTGTCGATGGCGTACTCGGCGGACACGATCGGATCGTTGTAGGTGAACGCGACCGACGCCGCGCGGTGCCAGACCGCCAGCGCGGCGATCCGCTCGGGCGGCGCCTCGACGCCGACCGCATGCCAGTCCCGGGCGCGGGCGATCGTCCAGTTCTGGCAGAACCGGCACGCCGAATTGCAGCCCGCCGTGCCGAAGCTCAGCACGCGCGAGCCGGGCAGGAAGTGGTTGAGCGGCTTCTTCTCGACCGGGTCGACGGCCAGTCCGGAGCACCGGCCGTAGGTGTCGAGTACGATCCGGCCGCCGTGGTTCGAGCGCACGAAGCAGAAGCCGCGCTGGCCGTCGCGCAGGATGCATCCGCGCGGGCACAGGTCGCACCGCACGCGACGGTCGGCCAGGCGATGCTGCCAGCGCCCCACCGCCGGCGGCGGCACATCCGTTACGGTCTCTGGGACGGATGTATCCGGAGTACCATGCCCCTTCGGCACATCCGTCGCAGTACCCGAGACGGATGTACCAGAAACCAGTCCTCCCGGCACATCCGTGACCGTGTCTGGGACGGATGTACCTGGAACCCCCGGCCCTCCCGGCACATTTGTTACGATCCCTGAGACAGATGTGCACGGAACACCCAGCTCTCCCGGCACATCCGTTACGGTCCCTGAGACAGATGTGCCAGAGACCCCCTGTCCTCCCGGCACATCCGTTACAGCATCTGAGACGGATGTGCCCGGAACCGCCCGGCTCCCCTGCACATCCGTCTCAGACACCGTAACGGATGTGCCATCAGCGCGGCCGTCAGCGCGGCCGGATCCCGTATCCCCGATTCCCGCCATGTCCATCACCGTCCTTTCCCGTCGTCATGCGCGCCGCCGGCCGCCGATCAGCCGCCGCCACGCCATCCGGCACGTACCTCCGCCATCATGCACCGCCGGCCGCCGATCGCCTGATGTTCCGTCGGCCGGCCGTGTTCCCGCCATCGCGGGCGCTGCGATTCGCATCATGACCGTCACCGTCCTTTCCCCCGTCGCCGCGCGTGCCATCATCCGGTACCGGCTTCGGTCAGCGGCGGTATGCCGTCACCGTGTACCGCCGGCAGTCCATCGCGCCGCCACGCCAGTCGTATGACGCCGGCAGCCCGGCCTTGGCCAGCAGATGCGCGACGAAGTCGTGCGGTTCGGGCAGCTCGTCCCACACCTGCGGCAGGAACGTGGCGCGATGCCGGCCGCCGCGGTCGGCAAGCACCAGTCCGTCGACGCCGGGGCGCAGCATCCGTTCCAGCCCGGCGCGGTCGGCGACCGGCATCGGCTCCGGCTCCGACAGCACCGACACCTCGATGTCGAGCTCCGGGTATTCGTCCGCCGTGACCGGCCAGAATCTCGGATCGCGGACGGCGGCGTCCACGGCGTGGCCAGCCACATCGCGGCCGAGCGGGCGGTACGCCTCCAGCGTGCCGATGCAGCCGCGCAGGCTCCCGTGTTTGGTCAGCGTCACGAAGCTCGCGCCGGGTTCGTCCAGCCACGGGTGCGACTCCAGAATGCCGCGCACCGTGACGACCGGTGCATGCACCGATGCGGAACCGGGCGACGGCGGCGTCGCGGAATCGCCCGCCGGGGTCGAAGCGCCTACAGATCCGTGCATCGGACTCGAAGCCCCCGCGGACCCGATAGCCGCTGGAACCGGAGCATCCGCAGAACCGCACGCCGGACTCGGAGCATTCGCGGAACCGCGCGCCGGCGTGACACCCACAGACCCACACGCCGGACTCGAGGCACCCACAGACCCGCCACCTGCCGGAACCGAGGCACCCGTAGAACCGTCGCCCACCGGAACCGAAGCATCCGTGGAGTTGCCTGCCGGAACTGAAGCATCCTCGGAACCGCGCGCCGGCGCGGCATCTGCAGCGCACGGCGCCACACGCCCGGGCTCCGGGGCGATGCCCAGATATTCGCGGAGCGCGGCGTCGGCGAGGTCAAGCAGCACCTCGCCGCGGGCCGCACCCGCATCGCCGAGGCCCGACGCGGGCACACCGGAGTCTCGCGGCGGCACAACCTCGTCGTCACCACAGCACGCACCGCACGCGGCGCCATCACGCGGCGCCCCGGCCGCATCATCGTCATACTGCCACACCGCCCATGCCGCGTACCCGACCACGCGTGCGTACGGGTCATCCATCGCCGGTCGTTCCTCGCCGGCGAGCGCGACCTCGCCGCCATCGCCCGAGGTCGCGCAGCCCAGGAACTCGATGTCCCAGCGCGGCGCCGCCGGCGGTGCCCCATCGTCGCCGGACGCGTCGTCGGCACGCCCGCCACCGGCCGGCATGCGGGACGGCCGCGCCAGGACATCGAGCAGGCCGTTGATCGGATAGGCGCCGCACGCCAGGTCGGGGTCGATCGGGTAGTCGAGCGCGGTGACGCGGCGAATCGTCTCGTCGTCGAGCTCGCGCGCGATGCACTCGGGATGGTAATGCGACAGGTCGGAACTGATGACGACCACCGTCTCCGGGCCGCCCCACAGCGCGCGCAGCACGTCGCCGACCTGCTCCGGGGCGGCGAGGCCGGCGTTGAGCGGCACGATCTCGATGCCGTCGCCCAGGACGCGCTGCAGGAACGGGATCTGGACCTCGACCGCGTGCTCCTGCGCATGCGTCGGGTCGTTGACGATCAGCGCGGGGGCGGGGGCGCCCGGCGCGGCGGTCATGCCGGAGCGCAGGCGCGGCGCGCAGCCGGTCGGGGCGGCCGAGATGCCCGGACCGTTTGGGCTGTCCGGACCGCCCGGGCTGTCTGGGCTGTCCGGAGTCGGGCCGCCGGAGGTACCCGACGTCCGCGCGGGAACGTCGCAATCCCCCGCATCGTCGGCGGCCAGGCCCAGCGCTCGGCGTTCGAACGCCGTGTCGACCGGCACCACGCCGAGCGGGGTGGCGAAGGCGTCGGCCGAGCAGCAGGCCACGCCGCGCACCGCGACACGGTGGGTCGGGCCGACGATGACCGCACGGCGTACCGTGCCGCGGCCGCGTTCGAGCAGCGCGTAGGCGAGCGCGGCGGTGGTGCCGGAATAGACGTAGCCGGCGTGCGGCACGATGATCGCCTTCGGCCAAGGCCTCCGGTGCGGCCGCGGCGGCGGGGCGGTGGGGTCGGAGGCACGATCGCGGGCGGCGGCGGAGGCGCCCGGCATGGTATGAGCGGAGGCATCGGCGCCCGGCGCAGCATGGGCGGCGACGCGAACCCCGCCCGAGCCGTGGGCCGGACTCCCGACGGAACCGATGCTCGGGTCCCCTGCGGAACCGGTGGCCGCAATCGCTCCGGAGTCGTCGTCCGGCGTTGCGTCGGGCCCACGACTTGGATTCACGGGGGCGCCGCCCGACGCGGGGCGGAGGTCGGCGCGACGGGCCGCGCGGCGGGCGAGCGCCTGCCGCGCGTAGTCGAGTTGTTCGTCGATCATGCCGGCCAGACGGCGCGGGTCGGCCGGATAGAACGACCCCGCGACCGCCGCCGGGCGGATGTGCGCCGGCGCCTCGCCACAGCGCGATGAAACCGATCCAGTCATCACAATCGCCTCGTTACGATGGAACAGACCCTACGTCCATCATAGGCGGGCGACGCCGGCGGGCGCGGGCGCGCCGGCCGACCGGACTTTAGCGCAGCACGCCCTCGATCAGCGTGGTGATCAGGTCGGTGTAGCTCAGGCCGGTGGCCTCCCACGCCTTGGAATACATCGAGATCGGCGTGAACCCGGGCATCGTGTTGATCTCGTTGATCATGATGCCGCCGTCGGGCGTCACGAAGGTGTCGACGCGGCTCAGCCCGGCGCCGTCGACGGCCCGGAACGCCCTGACCGCCAGCTCGCGCACGGCCTGCAGCGTCTCCTCGGGCAGGTGCGCGGGCACCTCGACGTGCGAGGCCTCGGAATCCATGTACTTGCTGTCGAAGTCGTAGAACTGGTCGTCGTCCTCGGCGCGGCGGTCGAGCACGATCTCGCCCGGCCAGCTCGCGCGCGGCTCGTCGCCCGGCTTCGGGCACAGCACCGCGCACTCGATCTCGCGGGCGTCGATGCCCTGCTCGACCAGCACGCGCCAGTCGTGCCGCGACGCCTCGAAGACGGCCGCCGCCAGCTCCGCGGCGTCGCCCTCGCGCTCGACCTTGGTCACGCCGAAGCTCGAGCCCGCGCGCGACGGCTTGACGAACAGCGGGTACCGCAGGCCCGCCCGCTCGACCTGGCCCAGGATCGCGGGACCGTCGGCGGCGAATCCGCCAACGGCGTCGTAGCCGCGGGTGTCCAGCGTGATGCCGGGTGCCACGGGGATGCCGGCCGCGCGCAGCAGCACCTTGGTGTAATGCTTGTCCATGCACACGGAGGAGGCCAGCACGCCGCAGCCCACGTACGGGACGTCCATCATCTCCAGCAGGCCCTGGATCGTGCCGTCCTCGCCGAACGGGCCGTGCAGCACCGGCAGCACCGCGTCGATGCGGCCGAGGGACTCCACGACCGACTGGCCGGCCGCCAGCCGGTGCGCGCCGGCACGGAAGGCGTCGGCCAGCGAGGCGTTCGCCGCGTCGCCGTCGCGCAGCGACGGGCCGCCGACCAGGAAGCCGTCGCGGCCGCGGCCGATGTCCAGCAGCACCGGGCGCGATCCGGGCGTGACGGTGACCTCGGGCAGTTCGCCGCCGTCGAGGCTCCAGCCGCGCGGGTCCTCGCCGCCGACGATCCACTGGCCCTGCTTGGTGATGCCCACGGGGATCGGCTCGAACTTCTCGGTGTCCATCGCGTTCAACACGCCCGCCGCCGAGATGCAGGAGATGGGATGCTCGTCCGCCTTGCCGCCGTACAACACCACAATGCGCTTCTTGGTCATGACTTCCCTTTTCTTGATTTTGTTAGCGTCAGCAATCGCCCTCAAGCGTACCCGACGCGGCGACACCGCGACCGCGTCCCGCGGCGTTTGTTCACGCGCTCCGCGCAGAACACCGGCACGGCGTGCATCCGATGCGTCGACAGGCACGGTGCGCATCCGACGGATCGGAGCACGGTGCGACGCGACGCGTGGACAGCCGCCTACGTGTCTCGGCAGCCGTCCGCGCATCTCAACAACCACTCACGCGTCCGAGCGGCCATCCGCGCATCTTGGCAGCCACCCGCGTGTCCAAACAGCCGCCCGCACACCGCTGAGGACCCCAAGTAACCACCGCGGACACATTGTGCATCAACACAGCCATCCACGCATCGGACAAAGACACATTGTGCATCGACGCGGGCGCCGAATCGACCCCGGCACGCGCCCCCGGGCGGGCGTCCGCCGACGAGCGCGCCGGCGGACGCGATACACGGCGTGCACGTAATGTTGTTGGCTTATGTGCAGCAGATTCGCGGGTCTGCAGACACCCATCTCGATTAGGTGAGGCACCTGGAACGGACCAGGGCGAGTAGCGATGGCGGTATTCCGCCATCGCTACTCGGGGTATCGGCATCCGGGTGCCCCAGCTAATGCAGATGGATGTCCGCAACCCCTCAAATCCGCTACAGCTAACGCATCCGTCTTATCTGAACAGGTCCGTTCAGGGCGAATCCGGAGGATGGGCCCGACCGATCGCCACCGTCAACGCCAACGGCGCCGACGCCGGGAGACGCCGCGCCCGTTACTCCTCGGTGATGTCCGGCCCGAACAGCTCGCCGAGCATCTCGCCGCAGCCGATGCCGCGCCCGAGCACATGGCTCATCGCGGTGGCCAGCGGGGTCGGCACGCCGAGCCGCTCGCCGAGCGCCACGACCGCATCGGTCGTCGGCACGCCCTCGGCCACGCCGTTGCTCACCTTCGTGGCTTCCTCGACGCTCATGCCCTTGCCCAGGTTCGAACCGAAGGTGTAGTTGCGGCTCAGCGGCGACCCGCAGGTGGCGATCAGGTCGCCCACGCCCGCGAGCCCGCAGAACGTCTTCGCGTCGGCGCCGGCTGCCACGCCGATGGCCGTCATCTCCGCCAGGCCGCGGGTCTCGATCATCGCGGCGGTGTTCTCGCCGTACCCGGCGCCGCGCGCCATGCCGACCGCGAGCGCGATCACGTTCTTCAGCGACCCGCACAGCTCCAGCCCGACGACGTCGGTGGTCACGAACGGCCTGAAGTAATGGGTGGTGCACGCCCGGGCCACCAGGCGCGCGTTCATGATGTCCGAGCAGGCGACCACGGTGGCGGAGGGGTTGCGCGCGGCGACCTCCTTGCTCAGGTTGGGCCCGGAGATGGCGGCGAAGCGCGCCTCGGGCAGGTCGAGGGTCTCGCGCACGACCTCGTCCATGCGCTTGCCCGTCGTGCGTTCGATGCCCTTCATCAGCGAGGCGACGACGGCGGTCTCGGGGATCAGCCCGCGGAACGGCTCGAGCGCCACGCGCGCGGCCTGCGCGGCGATGGACACGATCACGATGTCGGCGCCGGCGACGGCCTCGGCGCGGTCGCCGGTGGCGGTCATGCGTTCCGGCAGCCGCTCGACGCTGGGCAGGCGCACCGCGTTGCGGCGGTGGTCGCGGATGCCCTCCACGATCTCGGGCTCGATGGCCCACATCATCACGTCGTTGCCGGCGTCGGCCAGCACCTGGCCGAAGGCCGTGCCCCATGCGCCTGCTCCCAGGACCGTGATCTTCATGTGCTTCGCTCCTTCGCGTCTGCGTCTTGCGTTCTGCGTTCGCCGTTCCTGGGTCATCCTACCGTCAGGCATGCCTGAACCGGCGCGGCGTTTCTGCGTGGCGGACGGTTCCCGCTCACCACGCCCTGCGGCTCATGGTGCGGTAGTCCCAGTAGCCCTCCTGCGGCATCCGCTCGCCTCGGATCTCCGCCATGATCTCGTTCATGCGCCTGAGCACGCGCATCGTCAGCTCGTCCACGGCCTCGGCCGGCGGCTCCTCGCCCCACGAGTCGACGTCGGCGAGCAGGTCGGCGTAGTCGAGCCGGGCGTCGTAGCACATCACGACGTTCTTGCGCGGCCACGGCCACCACTGGTTGATGCTCGCCGCGCCCCAGGTCACCGCGCAGTGGATCGGCACCTGCCGGCCCAGGCGGCGGGACGACTCCAGCGCGATGTACCCGAGTCCGGGCTTGAGGCTCATCACCCACTTCTTGGGGTCGCGGGTCACGGTGCCCTCGGGCCAGATGGTCAGCGGGCGGCCGGAGGTGACGATCCGGATCGACTCCTCCTCGATGGCGCGGGCCTGGCCGGTGCCGCGCGGGACCGGCTGCATGCCGACGAGCCGGAACCACTTGCCGATCAGCGGCCAGTGCGCCATCTCGGCCTTGGCCATGTAGCGCGGACGGCGGCCCATGTGGAACAGGCTCATCATCGGCACGAACACGTCATACATCGTCACGTGCGAGGCGGCGGTGATGAAGGTGCCGGTCTCGGGCACGTGCTCCAGCCCCCATGCCCGGACCTTGCTGCGGTTGCGCAGCACCTTGGAGACGCCCTCGAGCAGGCGTTCGGTGGCCTTGGGGTTCTGCGCGTTGATCTCCGCGGTGTTGGGAGTGCGCGGGCCGGTCGGATAGTAGCGCGTGGGATCCACGAGACGGTGCCTCGCGTCCAGGCGGGCGACCTGCTCATCGCTGAGCGGGCGGACGGACGAGCGCGGTGAGGGTTTTCCTTTCGATGCCATGCGTCTTATTGTGCCCCACTCCCCCCGACTTCCGCGGCGCTCCCGAGGCTGCGCCGGCACGGGGCGCACCCCGGACCGCCGCAAGGCGACGCGCGAAACCTCAGTTACTTGCATACCGACCGACGGTATGTATATACTGCAGGCAACACCGCAGCCGGGCAATGCCGGCCCGGCGACAGATGCCGGACCGGCGACACCGGTCCAGTGACACCACCGGCGACGACGAAAGGAGCGCCATGGCACGCAACGCCCATCCGGAGGCCACCCGCCGACGCATCCTGGAGGCCGCGCAGAGGCTGTTCGCCGAGCGCGGCTACGCGAACACGACGATCCAGGACATCCTCGACGAGCTCGGCGACCTGTCCAAAGGCGCGATCTACCACCACTTCAGCAACAAGGAGGCGATCCTCGAGGCCCTCACCGAGGACGACTGGAACGCCCACTGGAAGATGGCGAACGAGATGCTCGACCGCACCGACATCACCGGCCTGGAGAAGCTGCGCGAGCTGATCCGGGCCTCGACCACCGACGACGCGCACCTGGCCACGAACCGGGAGAGCGCGCAGTTCCTCGAGGACCCGACCACGCTGGCGCACAACCTCGAATGGTGGCAGACCACCATCGCCGAATGGATCGAGCGCATCATCCGCCAGGGCGTCGAGGACGGGTCGATCACGACCGAGTACCCGCACGAGGCCGCCGTGCTGTTCTCGCTGCTGCTGAACTACTGGGTCGGCGACGCGCCGAGCGCCGACCAGGTCGAGCCGCGGCTGCGGTGCGTGGCCACGATGCTCGCCGCGCTCGGACTGCCCGTGCTCGACGAGGAGATGATCCGGCTCACGATCCACGGCGTCGGCGAGATCAACCGGCCGCGCTTCGAGCAACACGGGTAGCCGGCCGCGGGCGGCGGCGCGGCGCGGCGCACGGCGCCCCAACGCACATTGTGCCGTCCGGCCGTTGCAGCCAGACTCCGTCATCGCCTCGAATTCCGCCATTGCCGAAATGCCGACCTAACGCACATTGTGCGTTGCGGCATACCACCCGACGCACCCACGCACGGCAGCCCCTCGCCCAAGCATGGGCACCCTGCCCCACCATCACGCCCCACCATCACGCATCGCACGACCGCCACTCGCACCGCGCGATGTCCGACCTGCCACACCCGCATCGCACCGCACGATGCCCGACCCTCCCCACCCGCATCGCACCGCATCCGCGGCGCACTATACCCAATTTTTCATACCGTCGGTCGGTATGCATAAAAGTCACCGATCGCCAGACAAGGAGGCCATCATGACCGCTCCCACCAGCAATCGCCAAGCCCACACCACACCCGCAGTCGCACCCGCGCCACCGGCCGCATCCGCATCGACGACCGCACCGGCACCGCAGCCGCCGCGCCGCCGCTCGGCGCTGCTGGGCCGCAACTTCCTGCTGCTCGTCGCAGGCCAGGGATGCTCGCTGTTCGGCGGCACGATGCTGCGATTCGCGATGTCGATGTGGGTGCTCGACGCCACCGGGTCGGCCACCGCGTTCGCCTCGCTGCTCGCGCTGTCCGTCATCCCCACGATTCTGCTCTCCCCGTTCGGCGGTGTTCTGGCCGACCGCATCAACCGCCGCACGCTGATGGTCGGACTGGACGCCTGCTCCGGCGTCCTCGTGCTCGCGGCCATGGCCTGGTTCGCCACGCGCGCCGGGGTCGCCGGATTCTTCGGGATCGCGACGGCCCGTGAACCCGCCGGCGACCCGAACGGCGGGTTCAGCTTCGCCGGCGTCGGCGCGCTCATGGTCGCGCTGGCGGTGCTGGGCGCGTTCGAGACGCCCATCGTACAGGCCGCGCTGCCGCAGATCCTGCGCGGCGAAAGCGAAACGACGCTGCGGCGCGGCATGGCGGTCATCAACCAGATCCAGCAGCTGTCGTCGCTGCTGCCGTACTTCATCGGCGGCGTGCTGTACGGCCTGGTCGGCATCGGCCCGATGATGGCGATCACCACGGCGTGCTTCCTCGGCACCGCGGCGCTGGAGTGCCTCATCAGGCTCGACGCGCCGCGGCGCACCGCCGGCGCGGAGACGGACGCGACGACGGCCGGCGGCACCCGCACGACCTCCGACGCGCGCGCCATTCCGTCGCCGGTCGAGGACATGCGGCTCGCCCTGCGCTTCCTGACCCGCGAGCGCCCGAACATCCTCAGGCTCATGGTGCTGTCGGTCGCGCTGAACTTCTTCATGGTGGGGTACTCGGCCGTGGGATTCCCGGTGATCATCCGCTCGACGCTCGGATTCGACGCCACGGCGTACGGGGCGTGCGAGGGCGTCGTCGGCGTGGCGTCCCTGGCCGGCGCCATGCTCGCCGGGCTGGCCGCCGCGCGGCTGGACCTCGGCCGGCTGCCCGCCGTGCTGACGCTCATCGGCGTCACCCTGGTGCCGGCGGGCGCGGCGTTCCTGCTGCCGCTCGGCCCGTGGGCGCGGCTTGCCGTGCTGGTCGCCTCGTGCTGCGCGACGACGTGCGTCTGCGGCTTCGCCAACATCATCGCCATTCCGGCCATCCAGATGCGCACGCCCGAGGCGATGACCGGCAAGGTGATGGCCCTGGTGGCGAGCTTCGCCACCTGCGCCCAGCCGCTCGGGCAGATGCTGTACGGATGGCTGTTCGACGTCGCGGCGCCGGCGTGGATCCTGTTGGGCACCGCGGCGGCGATCCTGGCGCTGTCCGTCGTGACGGCGCCGATGCTCGGCCGATTCGACCGGTAGGCGGCTGCGCATGCGGGATGCGGCGGTCTTGTGCGCATCGGGAATCTCGGCTGTGAATATTCGGAATCCGGGCCATGGCGCTCAGGAACGAATGCCATGCCAATCAGGAACCAGGCGCCGATCGCGCGGCATCCGCGGCATGCCGATACGACGCGGAGTCTCCTGCGACGCCTCGCCCCCATCGGCTCATGCCGTTCCATCGCTTCGAAGACCGATTGGCCCCTCGCCGGATTCAGTAGGCACGTTATGGCTTCCGTAGGCACCGGTTCCGGAAGACCCCAACGCCGGAACATTGGAATTCCGCCAGCGCACATGCCGGTTCCGCCGCGAGGAGTGCCTACGGAAGCCATAACGTGCCTACGGAACCGAGCCCCACGCGAACAGGCGCCGCACAATCAATCAGGCAATCGATATCCGTCGGACACGCCACCCAGCAAACACCCAGCAACATCGGACACCTTCGTCTCATGGTTGGGACAAACACATTCTTCACCCTTGACGAGGCCATGGGGGTCGCCCGCACGACGCAGGCCGCCTGCAGGAAGGCCGCCGCCCGCACCAAACGCCCCTTGGTGTTCAGCCACATCACCGCGCTGAGGCTGGCCGGCATGACCGTCGCGCTCGAAACCTCGCTGGATACGAACCAGCTTCATGTCACGATTCCCTCCGCGAAGCACAAATCACGACTCGCCGGCGTGCAGCACCACGTATGGCGCCAGGAGATGAGCTACGCCGCCGGTCCGGATGAGCTGGTCACCGCGGTCACGCCCCAGCAGGCCATCTGCCAGATGGCGCAGTTCACCAGCCGGGACTCGCTGACCATGGCCATGGACTGGCTGACCTGCCACAACCCGGAACTCCGCCAATGCACCCATAGCGAACTCGGCGACTACATCGCCGGACTGGGCCGTTTCACCGGCGTCGCCCGGTGCCGGGACGCGTTCCGGCGAAGCGTCGAGGACACGGACTCCCCGCAGGAGACAAGGCTCAGGCTTGCGCTCGTCGATTTCGGACTCCGGACACCGGCGGTGAACCACGCGGTCGCCGACATCGAGGAGGACACCGAATGGCTGGTTGACATGGCGTACGTCGAAGAACGCATCGCCATCGAATACGACGGCGAATACCACTACGACAAATCCCGCTGGCGCAGCGATCTGCATAAGCGCAACCGCCTGCAGCACCTCGGATGGAAGGTGCTCGTCGCGACCAAGCAGGATTTCGCGTCGGACGGGACGCTTGAGGATTTCGCCATGATGACGGCGCGGACGCTGGGCCAGGGCCGCCGCAGCATTCTGACGTACGGCCATACAAGCTGGTGACCCGCGGGAAACCGACGCCCGCCTCCGACCGATGCGCGCCTTGTCATGTGGACGGCACCCACCATGCGAACCGGTGACGGCCATGCCCGATATGGCCGAAAATCGTGTCGGGAGCACAGCTCCGACACGAGCAACCGCACCGGGCAAAAGGCCGGCTGCATACGAATGCGGCAAACCGTCAGGACATGGCTCCATAGCGTCGCAGGACCGTGCCCCGGCGGCCCCATGTGGCGCAGCCGTGAGCACGGTCCTGCGGATTGCGTGCGCCTTCTCGGCCGACCGGCCGACGGCGGAACCCGATCAGTCGATGTCGGCGCCGAGGGCGGCGAGCTTGCCGCGGAAGTCGGCGTAGCCGCGGTCGATCAGCGAGATGCCGTGCACGTCGGAGGGGCCCGACGCGGCGAGCGCCGCGATCAGGTGGCTGAACCCGCCGCGCAGGTCCGGCACGTCGATATCGCGGCCGGTCAGCGGCGTGGGGCCGAAGATGACGGCCGAATGCTTGTAGTTGCGCTGCTGGAAGCGGCAGGGCAGCGAGCCGAGGCATTCGCGGTACAGCTGCACGGTGGCGCCCATCTCGACCAGCGGCTTGGTGAAACCGAAGCGGTTCTCGTACACGGTCTCGTGCACGATCGACAGGCCTTTGGCCTGGGTGAGCGCGACGACGAGCGGCTGCTGCCAGTCGGTCATGAAGCCGGGGTGCACGTCGGTCTCGATGGCGACGGGCTTGAGGTCGCCGCCCGGGTGCCAGAAGCGGATGCCCTTGTCGGTGACGTCGAACTCGCCGCCGATCTTGCGGAACACGTTGAGGAAGGTCATCATCTCGGGCTGGGTGGCGCCCTTGACGAAGATGTCGCCGTGCGTGGCGAGCGCGGCCGACGCCCAGCTGGCGGCCTCGATGCGGTCGGTCAGCGCGGTGTGCGTGTAGCCCTTGAGCTCCTTGACGCCCTCGATGCGGAACGTGCGGTCGACGTCCACGGAGATGATGGCGCCCATCTTCTGCAGCACGGCCACGAGGTCCATGATCTCGGGCTCGGTGGCGGCGCCGGACAGCTCGGTCTTGCCCTCGGCGAGCACGGCGGCGAGCAGCGTCTGCTCGGTCGCGCCGACCGACGGGTACGGCAGATGGATCTTCGCGCCCTTGAGGCCGTTCGGCGCGGTGATGTGGATGCCGTCGGCGTGCTCCTTGTCGACGTTCGCGCCGAGCTTGCGCAGGGTCTCGAGGTGGAAGTCGATGGGCCGGCCGCCGATGTTGCAGCCGCCGAGCGCCGGGATGAACGCCTCGCCGAGGCGGTGCAGCAGCGGGCCGGAGAACAGGATCGGGATGCGCGAGGAGCCGGCGAGGGTGTCGACGTCGGCCACGTCGGGCATCTCGACGTGCGTGGCGTCGATGGTCACGACGCCCTTGTCGCCGTTGACGTCCACGTTCACGCCGTGCAGGCGCAGCAGGTCGGAGACGACATGCACGTCCCGGATCTCGGGCACGTTCTTGAGCACCGAGGTGCCCGGAGCCAGCAGCGCGGCGACCATCGCCTTGCTGACGAAGTTCTTTGCGCCACGCACCTTGATGGTGCCGTTCAGCGGCTTGCCGCCCTCGACATGCAGCACGTCATCGTTGTTCTCGGCCACGCCACAACCCCTTTTCCTGTCCTCGGTCCTACTCGCGTCGGCATGATGCGACATCTTTCAGTCTGCCACACCGCATGTGGCGACCCGGTGAAATGCGCCGCGGGCCGAAACGCCCGCGCCTATGACATTAGCCTGCCGTGCGTACCGGCGGCGCGCACGACGGGCGACCGGGCGGCCGGCGCGTCGGGTGCAAGCTCGGGGGCATCGTCGGGTGCGCGTCGGGGGGCCTGTGTTCCGCGGCCGCTCACGGCCCGGCAGGCGCATCGGTCAGGAAACGGGACCGCCCCGACGGCCAGCGCGGCACCGACCGGAAGGCGATGCCGACCGGTTGCCGGCCCGACAGACCGGCGGCCTCCGCGGCGTCTCAGACGGCCGGCGCGGCGGATGGCGCAGCGTCCGGCGCGGCCGTCGGCGCGGCATTCGATTCGTTGGCGACGAGGTCGTCCAGCCGGTCGACGAGGTCCCGCACGGTGACGGCCTCCAGCCGCCGCTCGAACGCGCGCATCGCGGCCTGCATCTCCGGGTCGAGCACCGCGTGGATGTTGCGTCCGACCGGGCACTGCGGGTTCGGATTCTCGTGGAAGCCGAAGAACTCGCCGTCCTCGCCCTCGGTGGCGCGGAACACGTCGAGCAGGGTGATGTCGGCGGGGTTCCTGGCGAAGGTCGCGCCGCCGGTGCCGCGCTCGACGTGGATGAGCCCGCCCTGCTTGAGCTGGCCGAACGATCGGCGGATGACCACCGGGTTCTGCCCGGTGCTCGCCGCCACCGTCTGCGAGGTGACCTTGCCCGTCGCCCCGAACCGCGCGATGCACAGCATCGTATGCACACCGACCGCGAACCGCGATGACGCACGCATGTATATGCTCCTTACCTTGTTTCGCCTGTATTCCGTCTGTTCCGCGTCGCGCCCGGCCGCACCGACCGCACGTTCCCGCCGCATCGCGCCGCGACGAACCGGCGATGCGACCGTACCGCCCCGCGGCGCGCCACGCCATGCCGGCACGACCGTGCCACAAGCGACCGCATGCCGACGCGCCGGCACCGACACGGCCACCGTCCTTCGCCGACACGCCTTTCGTTGTTACAGCAAGTGTAACATCACCGGATGTCGGCCACCTTGATGCGCCGCGCCAGATGCGCGTCCCACATCGCGCCGGTCGCGCTCATCACCGCGTCGGCGCCGGCCGCGCGGTACGCCGCGTAGTCGGCCGGCGCCACCACGCCGCCGACGCCCACGATCGCGAAGTCCAGCCCGAGCCGCTCGCGGATCGCCGCGAGGCGCGCCACCATGTCGAGGCCCGCATGGCGGATCGCGTTGCCGCACACGCCGCTGCGCTCACGGCCCGCGCCCGGCAGCGCCTGGTTGCCGTCCGCGTCGACCAGCCGCGCCGAGATCGTGTTGATCGCGGCGATGGCCTGCACCGTACCGCGGCCGGCGGTCTCGCGCACCATCAGCTCGAGCGCCGCGTCGTCGACGACATGGGCGTAGGTGTAGCGTTCGCGGCCGCGGCCGGCCGGAGCGGCGCCGGCGCCGGCGGACCGGTCCGACCACGGGTGCGGCTCCGTCGCCGTCGGCGGGATGTAGGCGAGCTTGATCATCAGCGGCCGGTCGCCGATCTCGCCCTTGACGGCCTCGCAGATCCGGGCGACCAGATGCGGGTCGTGGCACAGCAGGCGGTTGTGCCCCTCGTTCGGACAGCTGGTGTTCATCTCCATGAGCCGCGCGCCCGTCTCGCACACCAGCCGGGCGGTGGCGACGTGGTCGGCGATGTAGTCGTCGGTGCTCATGCCCGCGACGCGCGAGCCCTGGAAGCTGGGGACCAGCAGCTGTCCGGGGCCGGCGGCGGCGATGGCGGCCCGCATGTCCGGCTGCCAGACGTCCGGGTCGCGCGAGGGCACGCCGAAGGAGTTGGAGATCGAGATGGGGCTGTCGTAGCGGGTGTCGGCGAGCACGCCCTCGTCGAGTTCGGGGCTGCCGGGCGTCAGCGCGCCGTCGGCCGAACGCGGGTGGACGGCGAGCACGTTCGGGAACGGGTTGCAGCCCCACGCCCGCGAGCGCACGGTTTTGTAGACGGCCAGGTCGAAGCCCATGCGGAACGCGGCGGTCGTGAAGCGCTCGTTGAGTAGCGGTCCGGCGGGGATGCCGAACGGCAGATCGACGTCGAAGCCCAGGAAGGACTCACGCGGGCGGGCGGTGGAGGTGGCGGATGCGACGGCGCCATCGGTTATGGCAGACGCGACGGCGCTGCGGGCTGCGGCAGACGCGGCGCCATCGCCGTCCGCCACGACGGATTCGGCGGAGTCCGGCGCGCGCAGGGCGTCGGCGAACGCGCCGAACGGCCCCTGCGCGTAGTTGTCGTCGTAGGTGCGGTTCACGTCGTAGAACGGTTCGAATTGCTGGTTCGCCTGGCTCACTGTCGACTCCCTGATTGTGTGCAATGCCGTCGGGCGCCGCGACCGCGCCGTGCCGCCGGTCGGCCGCCGCGCTTCGGACGCGCCCTTGCTGGTATCCTCTCACATCCCGGCGATACGCACGGCGCCGCGACCGTCACGCGGCCGCATCACACGGCCGGGAACGCCACGAACATGCGGCCGGGTGCCACGCCACGCACAATGTGCATCACGGGCGCCCGACCAAACACTCGGCGATCCGGCCCATCCCAGCCGCCCGGCCGGATGCCACGCCACGCACAATGTGCGTCACGGGCACCCGGCCGAACGCTCAACAGTCCAGTCCGACCGCCGCGCCGCTATCAGCGGCGCCCCGAGGCACGGCGGCGAACCGCCAGCAGCACCCCGGCGATCGCGACGAGCGCCACGATCGCGGCCGCGACGCCGAGCACGGCCGCGCCGGTCTGCGTCAGCACGCCGTCGCCGCCGGACTCCGCGGCGGACCCGCCGTCGTCCGTTGCACCGCCGTCGCCCTCGTCACCAGAGTCACCAGGCTCACCGGACTCGCCCGGATCGCTCGGCGCGGTGTAGACGTTGTCGAACGTCGCACCGTCCGCGTCGCCGTAGTCGACAGCGGCGCTCAGCGTACCGTCGCCGTCGTCCGTCACGGTGACGGTGACCGTGTAGGAGGTGTCGTCGTAGGTCACGCCGTCCTGCCCGTCATCGACCTCGGCGAGCGTGTAGGTATAGGTGCCGGCGGCGGTGTAGGCGATGCCGCCGAAGCTCACCGTGCCGTCGGCCGCGTTCGTCGCGGTGGCCGCGCCGTCGGCCGCGCCGGCCGGCATCGGGGTGTCCGCGTCGGCGCCGGTCAGCTGGAACGTGAACCGGCCGTCGGTCAGTTCGGCGCCGGACAGCATCTTGGTGGCGCCGAGCGTCACCGGCGTCGCCATCGTGGCGCGGTAGGCGTTCTCGAACGTGACCGCGTCGACGGGGTCGCCGTCCGCATCGCTCAGGCTCCATGCGACCGCCAGCGTGCCGTCGCCGTTGTCGGTGACCTCCGCGGTGGCCGTGTACGTGGTCCGGTCATAGGTCACGCCGTCGAAGGTCTCGCCGGTGTGGTCCTCGGCGATGGCGAACGTATACGTGCCGGGCGCGTCGAAGCTGACCGTGCCGAACGTCACGGTACCGTCCGCGTCGTTCGTGCCGGTGGCGGTCATGCCCTGCGCGTTATCGCTGACGCCGGTCATCGTGAACGAGAACTCGCCGTCCTTGAGGTCGCGGCCGGTGAGCGTCTTGGTGACGCTCACGCCGCCCTCGCCGGTCGGGCTGCTCTCGCCGCCGGGCGTGTAGGTGTTCGTGAACGCGAACAGCGGGCCGCTGGCCGGGTCGGCGACGGCGGTCAGGTGGCCCTGCCCGTCGTCCGTCAGCGTGATCGTGAACGTCCTGGTCGCGGTCGCGTCGTTCGTCACCGAGTCGACGGAGCCGGATTCGGTCACGGTGTACGTGAAGGTCTTCGACCGGGAGCCGTCGGCGGCGGTCTCGACGCCGGCAAGGTCGTCGAGGCCGAATGCGATGGCGCCGAACGTCACGTTGCCGTTCGCGTCATTGGTCGCGGTGGCGCCGTCGCCGGTCGGCATCGGCGCGGTCGGGTCGTCCGAGGACAGCGTGAACGTGAACCGGCCCTCGAAGTCGGGGTCCGCGGCCTCGCCGTCGGCGTAGACGAACGACTTGCTGCCGGACGGGGTCACGCTCACCGGCGCGTCGCCGGTGGAGTACGTGTTCGTGAACGCGATGCCGCCCTCCGGCAGGTCGGCGGTGGCGCTCAGCGTGCCGTCGCCGTTGTCCACGACCGTGACCGTGAAGTCGACGCTTCTCGCGTTCGCGCTCACGCCGGCGGGCAGGCTGTCGGTCGCCTCGTAGGCGGTGTACTGCACCGTCCACGTGCGCTTGCCGCCGGCGTTCACGCCCTCGCTCGCATAGCCGCCGGCGACCGCCTGCGGCAGCGAGACCAGCGTGGCCGTGCCCGTATCCGCGGTGGTGTAGCCGAGGCCGCCGAAGTCGACGGTGCCGTCGGCGGCGTTGGTCGCGGTGGCGACCGGGTCGAGCAGGCCGTTCGCGGTGCGCGGGGCGACGGCGAACGAGAACTCGCCGGCCTGCAGGTCGCGGCCGGTCAGCGACTTGGTCGCGGACACGGCGGCGGCGCCGGACGAGCCGTCCTCACGATCGGTCGTGGCCTCGTAGGAGTTCACGAACGGGATGGTGAGCGTGGCACGCACGGTCGACGCGGCGCCGCTGCTGACGGTCTGCGACTGCGTGTAGCCGCCGCCGTTCGACACGGTGGTTACGGCGGACAGCGTGCCGTCGCCGTTGTCGCGCACCGCGATCTCGACGGTGTAGACGTCGCGGTCGTAGGTGTAGCCGTCTGCGTCGGACTCCGGGGCGTTCTCCTTGACCATGTACGAGAAGGTCTTGCCGGCGTCGGCCTGCGTGAACGTGACGGTCTTGCCGTTGAGCAGCGAGACGGCGGCGGTCGCGCCGTCCTCGGCGGCGGGCGTGTCGACCGTGGCGCCGGACTCGTCGATGCCGAGCTTGTCGGCGGCGTCCTTGGCCGTGGCCGTTTCGGTCGCGTTCGGCGTCACCGTGAAGATGAACTGGCCCTTGGTCATGTCGCGGCCGTTCAGCGTCTTGGTGATCTGCAGGTCGACCAGCGCGCCGTAGTCGATGGAGCCGGTGGCGTAGCTGTTGGTGAACGCCGCGGCGTCGGTGACGGCCTGGTCGGCCTCGGTGCGGGCGTTCGCGTTGTCGTACGTGACGTCGGTCACCTCGAGGCCGCCCGTTTCATCGACGCCGACCGTCACCGTGATGGTGCGCGCGCTGTCATTGTCGTACGTCCACCCGTTCGTCGGATCGGGGTCCTCGGTGGTCTCCTTGACCTCGAACACGTAGGTGCCGGCCTCGGTGAAGGCGATGTCGCCGAACGAGGCGGTCCGCGAGTCGCCGGCGGCCCACGGGTCGGCCATCGTCACGGACATGCCGTCGCCGAACCGGTCGTTGACGTTGCCGGCCGCGGCCGTGGCGGCATCGCCCTTGAACACGGCTTCGGGGTCGCCCGACTTCAGCGTCAGCGAGAACGCGAAGTCGACGTCGGTGTTCGCGCCGGTCACGGTCTTCTGGACCAGCAGGGCGGTGTCGCCGCCCAGCGTGGCCGGCGTGCGGTCCTTGCGGTTGGTCACGTGGATGGTCACGGCGCCGGTGAACAGGGCGTTCAGGCTCTGACCTTCCAAATCCTGCTTGTTGCCGGCCTCGCCCAGCGCGCCGCTGTCCTCGTCGTGCTCGTCGGTGCACTGCGTGATGTCCAAACGCGACCAGCCGGAGAGGGCCGTGTAGCTGACGACGCTCTCGTCGGTCGGCTGATAGGCCAGACCGGAAGCGGAATCGTAGTGGTAGTGGATGGCTGCGGTGCCGTCAACATTCCCCCACGACGCCTGCGCTTCCAACGAGGGAAGGTTGGTGGCGGTCTGCGGCTGCGCCTGCACATCATGCAGGGTCGCGTCCACGTCGTCGTCCGCGGCGAAGCCGCGCATGCCCGCCACCAGCGAGCCGACGCTCGTCTCCACAGTCACGTTGTCATTCGCATTGCCCGCGTCCGCGTACACGCCGGAATTGTCCACCACGATCCGGATCGTCGTGTGTTCGTCCACGTACCCGTCGGGCGCGGTCTCCACCAGCACGTACCGGCCGTTCGCGAGGATCTGCGCGTCCGCATCGCTGTAGACCTGCAGCGTGCCGTTACTGTCGGTGGCCAGCGTGCTGATGGGTTCGGCTCCGGCTCCCCCACCGGACACGTCGGGCACGCCGTCGCCGTCCGCATCCTGGTAAAGCTTGAACGTCACGCCTTCGATCGGTTCGCCGGACTCGGCGTCGGTCTTGACCAGGGACAGTTCGTTCTTGATGTTCGCGACGTTCAACGTCACCGAGAACACACGGTCGAAACCGCCGTTGTCGCCGTGGTCCGGGTCCAGACGCACCGTGTTGCCGGCCGTCGCGCCGGCGAGCGAGTCCGCGCCCGTGCGGTAGTAGGCGACCGTGTACTTCGCGGCGTTCGCGTCGCCGCCGTTCTGCCGGAGCATGTACGCGTAGGTCGTGATGTCGCCCGGCAGGTCCTCGATGTCCACCTCGTACGCGCCGCCCGAACCCAGCACAAACGGGTACGGATCTGCCTTCGCCGCAGCCAGTAGCGACTCGGAAATCTCGGTATCGTCGTTCAGGCTCGCGCCCACGGTCCAGCCGCTCATCGCGTCGCCCGACACCGGGGCCCAGCTGCCGTCGTCCTGCTTCTGCAGGACCACCGCGAACATCGTGCCGGAGCTGTCCTCGAAGAACGTGCTGTCGTCACCGTACTTGTACACGGTGTCGGTCGCCGTCGCGGTCACGTGCGGCTGCGACCACGCGCCCGTCGACCACGCATTGCTCGACAACAACACGCCATCCTCGAAGCGCAGCTGGATGTCGCCCGGGTTCCGGTACCCCTCGGGCACATCGGTCTCCCGCAACACCCAGTACGAGCTGATGGCCTCCAGCTGCTCCAGCGTAACCGGCATCGGACTACCGTCGCCCGACCCCTCGGTCGTGGTGAACACCAGTTCGCCGTTCGCATCCGTCGAACCCGTGTAATACGCCCCGTTCTCATCCACGGCGTAATCGGCACCAGTCGGATATAGCTCGAAGCCCACACCCTCGATGGTCCGGCCGCTCTGGTCGACCTTGAGCACGCCCGACTCCGGGATGTTCACCAGGTTGTACTTCAACGACATGTTCGAATCCGTGTTGCCGCGCTCGAGATAGAAGAAATCCAGCGTGTGGTACGTGTCGTCGGCCAGCGTATCGCCATCCAGACCGCTCGTCACGCCGGCCGCCGTCATGATGTCGGCCAGGGTCTGGCCGTTGCCGTTGCTGCCGTTGTACACGGTTTCGCCCTGGTCGTACTGGTTGTTGTTGTTCGCGTCGGCGTACACGTACACGCGGCCCGTGGCGAAGTTGATCTCCAGCGACGTCTTGTCGTGGATGCCGCCCAGATCGCCGACCAGCACGCCGTCGATGAACACCCACACATCGTCGTCACCGGAGAAGTTGTACGTCACCGGCGTATCCCGCTCTTCATCGGTATGCCCGCCGTACTGCTGCACGAACCGCGTCGACATCGACAGACCGAAATAATGGTTGACCACCGAGTCCGTCGACTTGGTGCCTTTCCGGTCGAGCTCCCCGTTCGCCTCATCGAACACCTGGGCTCCGGTGTTGAACGGGAAGAACTGACCGTTGGGCGAACTGCCGGCGGCGGTGACGCCCCAGGTGTTGTACAGCGTGAACGATCCGCTGCCGCTGCCATCATCGTCGAACTCGGCGAAGTTCCGCTGACTGTTGTAGTAGTAATAACCCTGGCCGTCCACCTGCAGCAGACCGTCCACATCCGTGTACGCGGCCTTGCCATCGCCCGACGAACTGTTGAACAGATACGCCAGCGACTCGGTGCCGATGGATTGATTCCCCTGGCCGACACCGCTCAGCGCCGGATAGCCGTCCTCGCCCAGTTCGGCGGACACGATGCCTTGGCGCGGCGCGGCGTCACCGGTCCAATGATTCACGGTGGTGCTATTGACCACGTTCTCATCTTCGGTCGTGCCCATGCCCTGGCCGAACTTCAGCGCATGACCCGCATTGATGCCGCGATTCTGCCAGTTGCTCGGGTTGCCCTGATCATTCGCGTCACGCGAATCGATCCAATAATCGAACACGTTGATCGTCGTGCCGCGCGGCGACACGCCCTGCACGGTGTAGTCGGCGATCGCGGCCTGCGCCACCGACGTCACCGCGCCGGACACGACCATCGCCAGCGCGATGACGAACGCGACCACGATATGCAGGCCTCCGGCGAATCCCTTCCGCCGGTGTTGACCGGTTATCGACGCCATTGCATGCTCCTTCTCCACAAAGCGACACTGAGCAACGTGCAATATTAAAGAACCCCCCTTAATGCTCTCGTTCCAGGTCGCGGTTTTCTCACACAACGGCGAATGAATGAATCGAAGAAACGAATGAATGGCAGCATTCCCCGTCCATTATTCGGACTTCCCACACGCGGTGCGATCACCCCATCACAAACCCCCGTCACATGCCACCGCACCACTCCGGCAAGGCCTTGGCGACCTGCCGCCGGACGCCGCGCGCCCCGCCACCGGACGCCACTCTGCCGCGACGGACATCGACGTCGGCCCGGTGACCACGCACCACGCCGCCGCACACCGTCACGCCGCCTACGCCGTCGAGCGAGACGCCGCCGACGCACCGCCGGAAGCCGCGCACCCATCGACGAACCCCACGTCACCGCGCGTCCGACACATCCGGCACAACCGGCTCCGCCGACGCACACAATGTGCCCGGCATGACCGACGCATCCGGCACGACCGGCACCACAGACACGCACCATGCGCACGGCACGACCGAAGCACCCGGCGTGATCGGCACCACAGACACGCACCATGCGCACGACGCATCCGGTACCGCCGCACGAAACGCCGCACGAGACGCCACCGGAACGCCGCCGACCACCGTCGGACGTCACCCGGCGTCGTCCGCCCGCAGCTCGGCGAGATAACGGCGCAACGCGGCGGCCCGCCGACGCGGCACAGGAACCGTCGTGCCGGTGGACAGCAGCAGCTCGTCGCCGACCGACACGACGTACAGCATGTTTACCGTGAAACTTCGGTGCACGCGCACGAACCCATGCTCCTCGTCGAGCCCCAGCTTCGCGCACGTCCCGCCCAACGTGTCATGCACGCGGAATTCGCCCGACGTGCCGTGCACCATCGCGCTCTGCCCCTTCGCCTCAAGATATACGATGTCGGCCAGCGTCAGCAGGTGGACGCGCCCCTCGGCGTCACGCACCTGCCGGGCGTCCTTCCGGTCGCCCTGCGACACCAGCACCTTCAGATAGCGGTACGCCTCGCCGGCCATGCGCATCGGGGACCGCCCGTCGCCCGCCGCCGGTCGTCCGGCGTTCGACGCATGCACATGCTGCAGTTTCAGCCCGCCGTCGACCCAGTGCCAGACCGCCGTGATCCGCCGCACGTCGGCGAAGGCCAGACGCTCGCGCAGATCCGTGCGGACCGCGTACCGCCCGACCACCACGGCCATGCCGCCGTCCTGCGCGACCTCCCGGTATTCCTCGTGCGTGATCAGCACATGCGGCAGATCCTCCATCGAGGCCGTCACCTCGTCGATGCCGACCATGAGCCGGTCGCGCATCGCGCCGACGCCGGTGAACCCCTCGCCGGCGACGGACTGGATCCAGCGGTCGTCGCCCCGCCAGAAGGCATGGATCAGCCGTCGGGTCATCGCTTCGGCTCTTGTCATGTCCTCGGGCAACGTCACCACCGCCTTCACGTCATCAAGTACGCGATGCCACGAATAATAGACAAGAAAACCTGCTGTAACCCAAAAACGAATCAACCCCCTTCACGCAACGTACACACCCCCTTCATGCGCCATCAGCATGGCCTTGCCAGACACGGCCATGCAGCCATCCATCCCCCTTAATCAATACAACGGGTATCGGCGCCGTGTCCGCGCGGACACGGCGCCGTACATGCCGCGCCCGCCGCTCAGTCGAGCGAGCCGTGCGCCAGGCGCCCCTGCACCCACACGGCCCGGATGTTCGCCGGCGTCGACAGGTTCATGATCTTCTGGAACGTGATCGCCGGATCCTCGTCCGACTCGAACACCGGCAGGTCGTTGCCCGGCGCATGCACGTCGACCAGCTGCACGTCCCACGCATAGCCGGGTTCGAGCCGCCCGGCGCGGATGTTCAGCGCCTCGGCGCCGCCGACCGTCGCCAGGTAGAACGCCTGGTCGAGCGTCATCAGCGCCTCGGGCACGCCGCCGCGCTCCCCCGCCCCCAGCCGCGCGTCGACGCCGGACGCGAGGTTGCGCGACACGATCGCCGCCAGCCGGACCATCGCGTGGACGCTCGGATCGTAGCCTCCGGAGATGTCCGTGCCCAGGCCGACCGTCACCCCCTGGCCGCGGTACCGGCGGATCGGCGCGACCGCGTTCGCGAAGTACACGTTCGACAGCGGGCAGTGCGCGACCGCCGCGCCGCGCCGCGCGAACAGGTCGGCGTCCGACCCGGACAGGTAGACGCAGTGGTGCATGACCGTGCGGTCGGTGAGCAGGCCGAACATGTCCAGCGCCTCGGTGTCGCTGCGGCCGTAGCGTTCGCGGACGGTGGCGTGCTCCCAGTCGCTTTCCGAGCAGTGCGACTGTGTGAAGCAGCGGTACTTCGCGGCGAGCGCGCCGAGCCCTTCGAGCGCGGCGTCGGTGCAGCTGGGGATGAAGCGCGGGGTGATCACCGGCTGGACGATCGGCGGGGCCGGGTCGAGCGCGGCGCGGCCGTCCGGGGCGGATGCGGCGGTCTGCGCACCCGCGCCGCGAACGCCACCGCCATCGACATCGGTCGCGCCGGTCGCCGCAGCGGGCGACGCCCCGGCGTGTCCGGTGCGCCCGGCCTCGTCCGCGAGCGCACGCACCTCGCCGATGAAGCGTTCGGTCCGCTCGATCGCCTGCTCGGCGGTCTCGCGGTAGTAGTCGGGGTTCGCATCCGGGTCGTCCATCACGACCTTGCCGACGAAGCCGCGCTGCCCGCGTTCGGCGCAGACCTGCGCGAGGTTGACGGCGGCGGCGCGGTCGATCGTGTCGTAGTAGAGCACGCTGGTGGTGCCGCGGGCGAGCGTCGCGTCGACCAGATGGCGATGCGCGCGGTCGGCGTAGGCGAGGTCCGCGAACCGTGCCTCGGTCGGGAACGTGTAGCGTCCGAGCCAGCGTTCGAGCGGCTCGTCGAGCGCGGCGCCGGCCTGCGCCCACTGCGGGGCGTGCAGGTGCAGGTCGCAGAACCCGGGGAGCAGGACCTGGCCGTCCGCGAGGGTGGTCAGGCGGCTCAGTCGGGCCATGTCGGCGCGCACGGCGGTGTAGTCCGGGTCGTCGGGCGTCAGGACGGCCGCGATCACGCCGGCGTGGTCGATGAGGTACAGCGACCGCGGGCGATGGGCGACATGGGTTTCGGTCTCGCTGGTGTAGGCCGGGCCTTCGACGGCGAAGGCGATGGACGCGAGGTCGGGGGTTGCGGCGGTGGCGGACGGCTCGAATGCGCTGCTCATGCTTGTTCTGCTCCTGGGTAGGGGTGTTCCGGCGATGATTCCATTGTGGCATCAGGCGGGCGGGCAACACACGTGGGGGGCTTTGCGGTGGCGGAGGCGACGAGGGTGCGGCGGACGCGGCGACGATGGCGACGGCTGCGGCGACGATGGCGACGCCGACAGCAGCGGCGTGCGCCAGCGGGGCATCGGCGGGCATCAGCGGGTGTTAACGCCCATCAACGACCGCCAATGACCGGTCGGCGATCGCCAGCGATTATCAGCGATTCACAGTGGAATGTCACTGACCCATCACTGACAAATCAGTGGCACACTGAGCACCACTGACGAAACAGTGAATATCCGCGGAATATCAACGATTAACGTCGCACCATCAATCATCAGTGGAACATCACTGTCACGTCAGTGTTACACTGATACTGTCAGTGTAACACTGACGTGACAGTGACGCGGAGGACAGTGCCATGTGGACGGATGACACCATCAAACCGGTTCTCGAACGCCTGCGAAGCCAGGGGTCGGACGACGGCAAGTTCGAAGCCAAGTCATGCACCACCAGCATCGGAGCCAGCGTCTGGGAAAGCGTCAGCGCCTTCGCGAACACATCCGGCGGAACCATGCTGCTGGGCATCAGCGAACAAGACGGTTTCCGCCCCATCGACGGATTCGACGCCGATCGAGTCATCAACCAGTTCATGGACGGCATCGGCGACGGCAATCCGCAAGGAATCAGGCTGACCAACCCGCCGACCTACCGCATCTCCAGATGCCAGGCCAACGGCAAGCCGTTCCTCGCCGTCGATATCAACGAAAACCCAGCCGACCGCAAGCCCTGCTACATCACAGCCAAAGGCCCCAGCGACGGCGGATACCGCCGCGCGGACGACAAGGACATCCGTCTCTCCCGGACCGAGGTGTTCGAGCTGCAAAACGCCATGGTGCCAAGCCGCGCCGACCGCGAGATCGTTCCCGAGACCAACCTGACCGACCTCAATGACGACGCCGTCGAACACCTGCTCGACATACATAAGGACTCCAAGGCGCTGCGCGGAACCACCACACGGCAGGAGCGCCTGGCGCGCCTCAACATCACCGACAAACAGGGCAACATCCTCCTTGCAGGGCTGCTGGCCGCCGGGCAATATCCACAGCAATACTTCCCCAACTTGGTCATCGACGTCGCCGCCTATCCGGAAACCGAAAAATCCGCCCCGGCGGGGCCGCGCTTCATCGACCGCACGATCTGCGACGGCAACATGCCCGAAGCCATCAACCAGGCGGTCGAGGCCACGGCGCGCAACCTGCGTTCCACAACATTCGTCGTGGGCTCAGGAGCACAGACCGACGCCGAAATACCACGTGAGGTGCTGCGCGAGGTCATCGCCAACGCAGTCATCCACCGCGAATACGACGCGCGATTCGTCGGAACATCCATCTGCGTCGACATCTACCCCGATCGGGTGGAGGTCTCCAATCCAGGCGGATTATGGGGCGGCGTGACCGTCGACAATATCACCGACGGCATCTCACGCTGCCGCAACGAAACGCTGGTCCGGCTCATGCACGAAATCCCATACGGATCCCAAGGCCTGGTCACCGTAGAAGGAGGCGGCACCGGCATCCCCCTGGTCATCCAACAGATGCGGTCACGAGCGCTCGACGCGCCGAAGTTCGTCGCCAAGCCGGACCGTTTCACGGTGGTGCTGAACCGATACGGCGCAGAATACCAGGACAACAAACGGTGGCTGACCGGAATCGGCACGACGCTGACCAATCAGGAACAGTCCATACTGATGCCACTGCGCCAAACCTCCACCATGACCGTTCAGCAGCTTCACGCCTCGCTGCGCATCGACTCCGATGACATACGGCACATCATGGAACGGCTTGCGACACGCGGCATCATCACGCCGACGGGCCCCGACGAGTACGCCGTCACGACGCCCCAGACCGGCATCGCCGACGACAAACCGACGACCGACAAACTTTCAAACACCGAGCAAATCGTGCTCGCCTCCCTGTCGACAGAGACACCTCTCGACGTCCATGCCATCGTGACTCGCAGCGGCAAAGGCATATCAACGGTCCGCAGGGTTCTCCGCATGCTTATCGTGCGCAATCTGGCCGTCGCCACTGCCCCGCCCTCCAGCAAGCACAGAAAGTATCTGCGCGCATCGTCCGCCAACACCGATGATGCCATCGCCACGGATCGATAGACGAAATCCCGAGCCGCAAGCGACTACCTGCATTAGGTGTAGTCGATTTGCCGATCTGCAGACACCCATCTGCATTAGGTGAGGCATCCTAGTCGCGATACCCCGAGTACGAGACGCGGAATATGGCCGATGCTACTCGACGGCAGGGCGTCCAGGTGCCCCACCTAATGCAGTTGGGTGTCTGCAAGGCCCCAAATCCACTACATCTAGGCGAGTTATGCCGTCGGCGGGCCGCGTCGGCGGCATGGAAGGTCGATTATCCGGCGACTCCGACGGACGATACCGCCGAGCGCGCCACCGACACACCCGGCCGACGCACACAAACGCACACCGCGCCACGCCCGGCGCCTCGGCGTCATCCAGATCGCGCGAATCGGCCATTTCCCGCCCACGCCGGCCCGCTTTGCCCCCTCTCGCACGGCAACCCGTATTTACAACGTTGCAATCAATGCTATAGTGAACCACACGGCAGCGATGCCGTGCCTCCGACATCACGAAACCGGGAATTCCAACGGAACGGCGTCCCGGCTTCGACATCACGGAACCCATCATCAATCGCGAACAAGGAAGGTCGCATGCTCAATTTACAACGTTATAAAACGTTGTCGGCCCACCCGCACAAGCTGGCGGGAAGATCCGTCGCAACCCGCATGAACCGCGGCGGCAGACCCATCGCCGCACTCACCACGGCCGCCATGCTGCTCGGCATCGCCGGCATCGGCACCGCCACGGCCATGGCCCAGGAGACCGCACCCGAGCCCATCGTCAGCTACGACTTCACCACCGGCACCACCGGCGACTCCACCGTCCCGAACACGGTCGGCGGCTCGGCGTTCGGCGACGCGGTCATCACCGACGCCGACGGCGCGACCGCCGGCGTCTTCGCGGACGACGCGCTGCAGATGGACGGCGACTACTACGTCGCGCTTCCGGACGACATCCTCAAGGGCCACGAGTCGGCCACCGTCTCGGTCGTCGTGAGGAACGACCAGTTCAACAGCTCCAGCGACAAGTGGACCTACCTGTGGTCGCTCGGCGGCACCGGCCAGGCCGCCAAGGGCTCCTGGGCCGTCTCGACCCACACCTCGCTCTACTCCTCCATCACCTCCAAGGCCAACGGCGACGGCGAAACGTTCTTCTCCGCCTCCGAGAACCTGTCGATGGACACGTTCCAGACCCTGACCGCCACGATCGACGGCACGACCAACACCGTGACGCTCTACATCAACGGCCGTTCCGTCGCCAGCAGCCCGGTCACCACGAACCCCGCCCAGTTCGGCGACCACACGCACAACGTCATCGGCGAGTCGCGCTACCCCGGCGTGGGCGACGCGTTCTTCCACGGCGCCATCCAGTCGTTCACCGTCTACGACGGCGCCATGACGCAGGCGGAGGTCGCCGACATCCTGCCCGCCGACGGCCTGACCGACCTGCTCACCACCCAGGCCGAGGCGCTCGAGGTGCCGAGCTACGCCGGCGAGGACTTCACGCTGCCGACGACCACCCAGAACGCATCGGTGGCCTGGACCTCGTCCGCCCCCGACGTGATCGCGGTAGACGCGGCCAGCGGCACGGCGAGCGTCACCCCGCAGCCGCAGGACACCGACGTCACGCTCACGGCCACGCTCGCGCCGAGGAGCCGCATGGCGCAGCCGAACGCGCCGGTGACCAGGCAGTTCACCGTCACCGTGCCGAAGGCCGTGGACACCGACGAGCTGCGTGAGATCGTCGCGGCGAACGTGGTCGTGGACAACGCCGACGACGTGCGCGGCAGCCTGCTGCTGCCCGCCACCGTGACCGTCGAGTCGTACCAGGTCTCCGGCTCGGTCTCGTGGACCTCCTCCGACCCGGAGACGCTGTCCATCGACCCGCTGGCGGAGGGGTCGTCGTACTACACGACCGTCGTCGACCGCCCGTCCTGCGGCGGCGCGACGAACGTGACGCTCACCGCGACCGTGACCTCCGACGCCTTCGACCAGCCGGTCGTCAAGACCGTCGACGTCGCCGTCCAGCCGGAGTCGGCGGGCGACGACGCCACGCACACGCGCGTCACCTCGCACGACCCCGGCATCATCAAGGCCGACGGCACGTACTACGTCTTCGGCTCGCACCGCGCGTTCGCCAAGAGCACCGACCTGCAGCACTGGGAGTACTTCACCAACAACCTGGTGACCGACTACGAGAACGTGCTCGGCGACATCTGGGAGGCCTGGCCCAAGCAGGACACCAACCCGGACCTGGCCGGCAACATGTGGGCGCCCGAGGTGGTCTGGAACGACACGATGGGCAAGTGGTGCATGTACCTGTCGATCAACGGCGGCGGGTTCCCGTACCAGAAGACCGTGATGGTGCTGCTCACCGCCGATGACATCGAGGGCGACTGGACCTACGTCGGCCCGGTCATCTACTCGGGCTTCAGCGCCGCGAACGCCGACCAAACCGACGTGTACCGGGTGCTCGGCGAGGGCGCCGACCTGTCGCGCTACGACAGCCTGCAGAACACCGGCATCAACGCGATCGACGCCAGCGTGAAGACCGACGAGAACGGCGACATGTGGATGGCGCTCGGCTCCTGGTTCGGCGGCATCTGGCTGGTCAAGCTCGACCCGGCCACCGGCCTGCGCGACTACGGCACGACCTACGAGACCGTGCCGAACGTCTCCGACGCCTACTACGGCCACAAGCTGGCCGGCGGCTACGGCAACTCCGGCGAGGGCGTGGCGCTGACCAGGCAGGGCGACTACTGGTACATGATCCTGTCCTACGGCGGCCTGCAGCAGACCGGCGGCTACCAGATGCGCGAGTTCCGCTCCGAAAGCATCACCGGGCCGTACGTCGACCAGAACGGCAACTCCTCGGTGTACACCGAGGCCGTGAGCGACGACAAGGCGTTCAACCGCGGCCTGCGCCTGCTGAGCTCCTACGACCAGACCGGTTCGGAGAACGTCAAGACCGCGCAGGGCGGCAACGCCATCCTGACCGACGAGGACGGCAGCGTCTACAACGTGTTCCACACGCGGTTCGTGCGCACCGAGGGCAACCTCGAGGAGCACCAGGTGCGCGTGCAGCCGATGGTGGTCTCGCCCGACGGCTGGCTGGTCATGGCCCCGTACGAGAAGTCCGGCTCGCTGGCGCAGCGGGACTCCTACACCGCCGAGCAGGTGGCCGGCGACTACGAGTTCGTGGTGCACAACCCGGTCGCGTTCTACGCGGGCGGCGGCGACGCCAGCGACGCGATCTACCACGCCCGCACGGTGACGCTGCACGAGGACGGCACGCTGGGCGGCGCGGCGACCGGCACGTGGAGCGTGGACGGCACGTGGAGCGTGGACGGCACCGCCGTGACGCTGCACATCGACTCCGGCGAGGAGGGCAGCCACCTGCATGGCGACTACACGGCCACGCTGGGCATGCAGACCACGGAGACCGGCGACTACGCGATGTTCCTGACCGGCGTGGGCGGCGACGCGTTCCCCGACGCCGGGCCGGACGCCGTCAGCGACGCGGGCCGCGCCGCGTTCTGGGGCGTGAAGGCCATCGACGCGCCGGCGAGCGCGATCGTGCCGTGCGACACGCAGACCGGCGACGGCCAGCCGACGACGCCGGGCACGCCGGACGATCAGCCGGGGCAGGGCGACGGCGGGCAGAGCGGCGACGGGCAGGCCGCCGGCTCGGACGAGGCGGCTCCCGACCAGCTGACGCGGACCGGTTCCGGCGTCGTGCCGGCGCTTGTCGCCGCGATCGCGGCGACGCTGATCGCGGGCGCGGGGCTGCTGCTGCGCAGGGCGCGGCGGTAGCGGCGCGGCTACGCAGCCGGCATAGTCGACACGGACAGCACGGCCGGCACAGGTCAGCAGGCCGGCACGGTTGGCAGGCCGACGCGGGCGTGGATCCGCATGGCGAGACGACCGTGCCGGCCGCCGTGTGGCCGACGGGTGCACACCCATCGGCCACACGGTCCGGCGGCGCATCACCGCCCGCTGGCCGCACATCCGGCCGCGTGCGGCCAGCGGGCGGCAGGACGGCCCGGACGGCCTGGACGCCCCCATCCAGCTTCCATGAGTACAATGCTTCGTTGTAGTAAACGGAACATGAATACACGGTGACATGAAGCAGTACGACGAAACCGACCATCGCGATGACGCGACGACCGCGTCCGACGACTCCGATACCTTGGACAGCATCATCGACAAGTTCCCGCAGGATGTGACGTTCCCTGACGACAGGGCGCATGCGGTTGCGGAGACGGATGGCGTTCGGGATGGCGATGGTGGTCCCGACGACGTCACGGACGCCGTGGCGACGGAATCGCTCGATGCTTCCGGCTCCTTCGATACAGCCGATCCGGCCGCTTCACCCGATTCGACCGACTCGACCGACTTGACTGATTCAACCGACACCGCGGCACATGACACTGCCGACGATACGGACGATGACACCATCGACGGCACCGTCGTCGATGACGATAACGATACTGCCGAAGGCAATGCCAATGACGGCATCGACGTCGGCACCATCAACGACGCCGATGCTCCCGACGTCGAATCCGACGACGTAGACACTGCCGGCATAGACGACAGCACCAATGCCGACCCCGGCAACACCGGCAATGCCGTCAATACTGCCGACACCGGAGCCGAAGCCGAACCCGGCACCGCAGACGCCGCCGAGACCGAACCCGACACCGACGCCACGACGGAAGCCGCGGACGAGCCGGACGCTGAAACATCGCCAGCCACAGACGACGATGCGTCGCAGCCCGAAGCGTCATCGGCGACCACGGCGATCGAGGAGTCCGCCGGCAGCGCCGAACCGCAGCCCGGCGCAGACACGGATCACGAAGACCGAATCGACACCGAAGCGGACACGGACCCCGCAGACGGGACCGACGTCACCTCGACCGATGCGGCGAAGCCGGCGGACGGAGACAAAGCCTCCGACGCATCCGCCCATCGGTTCGCCGACGCCTTCGCCACCATGAGGTCCGGGCTGTCCGCACTCGCCCCGGTCGGCCGGGCCATCCGCACGGTCTGGAACAAGCGGCCGAAGCTGTCGTTCGCGTTGTACGCCATCGTGTTCGTCATCGTCGATACCGCCAGCGTGCTGGCGCTGCAATGGAGCGTGTATAGCCCCATCGAATACGCCGAGGACGCGGACGTCGACACCACCACACGCGTCATGGGCACCATGCTCGGCCAGCTGACCAAATTCGTCAGCCAGACCTGGTTGGAGCACCAATGGCAGTTCCTGCTCAACTTCCTGGTGCTGGGGCTGATCTATCTGGTGGTCATCACGCTGTTCAACCGGTTCTGGGTGCCGACGGCGCTGTTCGGCACGGTGATGATCGTGTTCGCCGTAGCGAACAAATTCAAGGTCGCCATGCGCAACGAGCCGATCATCCCGGCCGATCTGAACTTCGTGTCAAGCGGCAATACCGGCGAGCTGCTGTCGTTCATCCCCGACGAAAGCATGGCATTGGTGCGCAGCGTCGTCGTCGGGCTGGCCTATTTCATCGCGGTCTGCGTCGCGCTGCAGATCCTCGACCGCCGCGGAGGCCTGTTCCCCTGCCATTGGAGACCGTCGCGCTTCGTCAGCGTACGCAACATCACGGCGGTGGTCTGCCGCGTCGCGGCGTTTGTGGCGTGCGCCTCGCTGCTGTTCTCATACGTGTGGAACCTCAGCGTGCCGAACTCATGGGCGCAGCAGTGGTCGCGGAGCCTTTCGGATTCGCCGCAGCTATGGAACGCCCTCGATGATTCACGGAGCAACGGCCCGGCGATCAACTTCCTGCGGCTGGCCCATTCCAAGACCATGGATGAGCCGGAGGGCTACAGCCAGGAGGCGATGGAAGAGATCGCCGACCGGTACGCCGTCGAGGCGGAGGCCATCAACGCCACCAGAACGAACAACCTGACCGACAACACCGTCATCATGATCCTTTCGGAGTCGTTCTCCGACCCGACCCGCGTGCCGGGCGTGGCGCTGACCGTCGACCCGATGCCCGGCATCCGCATGCTCAAGGAGACCACGACCTCCGGTCTGATGCTGTCTCCCGGCTACGGCGGCGGCACCGCGAACATCGAGTATCAGGCGCTCACCGGTCTCGATATGGCGAATTTCGACGAGTCCATGCTGTCGGTGTACCAGCAGCTGGTGCCGAGCCAGGACAATCCGTATTCGTTCAACCAGATATGGACCGCCGTCTACGGGGAGTCCGGCTCGATCGCATTCCATCCGTATTTCAAGAACATGTACTTCCGCGACGGCAACTACCAGAAATTCGGGTTTTCCGAACTGCTGACTCTGGACAGTGACCCCGCGATTGAATACCAGGACCACGCAGGATCATCACCTTACGTCAGCGACGCGGCCGCCTACAATAACGTGCTCGCGGCCATCGAGGAGCAGGACCAGCCGCAGTTCATCCAGCTGGTCACCATGCAGAACCATGCATCCTACGGCGACTACTACGAATACAACGAGTTCTACGATGCCGATCTGTCCACGTTCGACGATGGCGAGCGCCGGCAGATCGACAATTACACCAAGGGAGTCAGCCTCACCGACCAGGCGACCACCGAATTCCTCAACGCCCTCGACCAGATCGACAAGCCCATCACCGTAATCTTCTACGGCGACCATCTGCCCAGCATCTACGCCACGGCGAACGCCGACCCCAACAACACGCTCGCCCTGCACGAGACCGATTACTTCATCTGGTCGAATCTCGCCTCCGCATCCAACGACGTCAAGCTGGGGGCCGAAACCACCAGCTTCTCGTCGTCGAACTACTGCATGTCGATGGCCGCGGCGCACATGAACGCCACGGTCTCCCCCTATCTTGCGCTGCTGACCGAGCTGCAGCAGCAGGTGCCCTCGATCAGCCGCGTGGGCGGCGCGTCGGCCGGCTGGGGCGAGGGCGACGCCACGTATCTGGACATGTATGGCAACGTCATCGATCCGGATACCCTGTCGATTCTGGCCCAGCAGCTGCTGGCGGATTACCAGATGGTCCAGTACGACATGACCGCCGGCGAGGGCTATCTGCGTGATACGGCGTTTTACGACGTGCCCGAGGCGCAGAACGTCACGTTGACCAAGAACCCGGTGCCCGGGTCCGGCTTCACCACGGATACACCGATATTCGAGCAGTATGTCGCGGAGCAGCCGCTGTACTGATTCCGTCCGATATGGTTAGGGGGGCACACCCATTGAGGCATGCCCCCCCTAACGGCGAATCAACGGCAATGATCAATCGTCCGCCCGCAGGCTCCAGATCAGATAGGCCGATAAAGTGACGCCGTCACTGATGTTGCCGGCCCGCACCATCGCATCGAATTCCTCACGGTCCAGCCACTGCAGGCGCGGATCGTTCAGAGCCGCGGCATCGGCGCGATCGTTCTCGACCTTGACCTCCACGACCGCGACGGAATCGCGCAGCTTGCAGGTCTCGGCATGGATCATCTGCATGGTGCGGTGCGACAGCGGCCGGATTCCGGTTTCGCGCAGCACCTCATGCTCCGCCGTGTCCCCGGCGATCTGACCGTCCTCCCCCATGCTTTTGGGGAACTCCCACTCGTCGGAGTCCGTGGCGATGCGCCGGTGCCGTACCAGCAGCAGACGTCCGTCGGCGCGCACGGTCACGCAGACGACGCTGGGCTGCCCGCCCCGCACCTGCGCGAACATGACCGGCGCCGTCCGGCCGTCGGACTCGATCTGCGAGCGGATCACCGTGAATTCGGCGGCGTCGTCGCCTCGGAACACGACCTCCTCGTTGCGCACGACAAGATCGGTCTGCATACCGCTGCGGACATCGCCGGCGAAGGAATCCTCATCGTCGACCATTGCAACCTACTTGGTGATCATGGGGTGGATTTGTTGGTCGTAGGCGGTCAGGGCGGTGTCGATGACCTGGTGCATGTCGTAGTACTGGTAGGTGCCCAGACGGCCGCCGAACACGGTGTTCGGCACGTCCTTCTCCAGCTCGACGTAGCGCGCGTACAGCTCCTTGTCGGCCTCGGTGTTGATCGGGTAGTACGGCTCGTCGCCGCGCTCGGCGAACCGGCTGTACT
>NZ_JAHBBD010000002.1 GCF_019331775.1 Bifidobacterium phasiani | reverse complement strand
GATTGAGGGGCTGGGGTTGGGTTTCGGGGTTGGGGTTGTGGATGCAGTCGTGTCGGGGGCGTGGTGTGGTCGGTGTTTTCGGCGTCAATGCGCGGGGTTGTGGTGGTCGTGTCCGGCTTGTTCCGTGGACGGGGCGGGTCCTGTCGGTGCAGGATTCGATGCCATCCACTTCCAACGCCCGTCCGGCGGGCAAGTCCCTCGGCCCGTTCGCGGGCCTGGCGGCCCTCGGGCGTCGGTTTTGGTTGGTAAACAACGAGGCGACTGCGTTTTACCAGACGCTGGGCGATTCCCGGTGTCGGTTCGGTAGCACAGGTGCCACTGCGAGTGCTACCGAACCGACACCGGAACAGAAGATGACCGCGCGGCACACACAACACGCGCGCATAAGACCCACTTTTCTTTACTTAACCCCACAATCTGGCCTATAACCCGTCTTCCCGGGAGCGGGCAACGAAAAAGGCTTCCGGGAACCACCCCGGAAGCCTGATGGCGGAGGATACGAGATTCGAACTCGTGAGGCTGTTACACCAACACGCTTTCCAAGCGTGCGCCATAGACCACTAGGCGAATCCTCCATTGCTGCAAGCGGCACATCACTGCACCCCAAGCACGAAATAAAAAGATAACACATTGGCCGGACACGTGGCAACTCCACGTCGGTTCGGCGCGTCCAGGGCGGCAACGCACACCTTGGATGCGCCGAACCGACACAGGTGACCATGCAAACGCACTACATGACCGAGCCATTCCATATCCCGCAACGTAGCCATGTCGCGTCGACGTTGCGCGGTGTCCGCCTTGCCAACCATGCCGGTGCGGCCACATCGGCGCCGCAGGTATGCCCGTCGTGCCGTTCGCATGCCAATCCCGGGCGCCTGTCGTCTTCTGGCATGGTGGGCCTCCTTGTCCCCGGTGCCTTCGGCGTATGCCGGCCGGCGGCCCCGTGCCGTGGAACGCGCAGGTGCGTTGGGCCGTGAGCCTCCGGGGGAGGGCGGGGCGATGCGTGCGTTGCGCCGAAGGTCCGGATGCCGCGGCGCAGGATTCGACCGAGGTGGCTTGGGCCGATTGTGGGCCGATGATGATGGGTAACTGCATTAGGTGTGGCAGATTCGGGGCACTGCAGACATCCAACTGGCTTACGTGAGGCGCTCGGGCGCGGGTATGCGGAGTACGACCGGCGCTATGGCGCGCCTGCTACTCCGGGTATGGCGCCCAAGGCGCCTCACGTAAGCCAGTTGGATGTATGCAGGTCCCCGAATCTACCGCACTTAGCCCAGATAGCCCGTGGCCGCGCGACAGCGGGAAGCCATCGGAGCGTCCCGGGTGGCGTTGGGCGGCATTGAACTCCTTGAGCGGCGGCGAACGACGGTAGACGGCATCAAACGCCCCTGGCGGCGGCGAACGACATTAAGCGGCATCGAACCCACCCGAACGCCCTGGCGGCGGAGCGACGACCGCAAGCACATTCAGCCCCGTCCAACCCCTCGCAATATAAAGTCCCGCCGCCGTCCCGCGCCCGCCGACAAGCCCCGACCTGCCGGCATCACGGGGGATTCGCCGCCGACTCCCGCACCCGAGGGCGATATCGCCGGCCTCCCGCCCGCCGACGCCCGCTGCCGCGTCCCGTCGCCGATGCCGGCCGGCACCCTGGCCGAAAAACGTCGCCGTACCTACGGAAACGACCCTGCCGGGCGACCGAAAGCCGCATCGGCCATGCCCCCGTCGGTTTACCGCCGCTCGGGCGACATCATTTACCGTGTATCGGGAGACACTCGTTCGAAGGGAGTCCCCATGGAAAGAAGGACATTGAAGGGTCTGCTCGCCGGCGCCGTTGCCGCGGGCATGATGGCCACCGTCGCGCCGGCCGCGCTGGCCGACGAGACGATCGACGACACCGCGACCCAGCCGCAGCCTCCGGCCGTGGACGCCCAGCCTTCATCGGCGACGACGGTCCAGGACGCGCAGGCCGCATACGACCAGGCCGCCGCGGACCGGCAGGCGGCGGCCGACCAGGCGACGCAGGCCGGGAAGGACCTCGCACAGGCCGATCAGGAGGTCGACCAGGCCTCCCGGCAGGTCGATGAGGCGATCGCCGCGGATCCGGGCATTCAGGCCCCCCAGGCCGAGGCGGACCGCACCCGGTCCGGTCTCGACCACGCCACGCAGGATCTGCAGGACGCGCAGCAGGAGCAGGCCGCCGCCCAGACGCAAGCGACCCAAGCCGCCGAACAGGCGCAGCAGGCGGATGCGGCGGCCGACGAGGCCGACAAAGCCGCGCAGGCCGCCGAACAGGCGGTCCGCGACACGCAGCCGGCGGCGGAGGCGCACGACATGGGCGCGCTGGAGCAGGCGGCCGAACAGGCCGGCACGGCGATGGACTCGACCCTGACGGACAAGACCGCGGCCGACCAGGCGGCCGAGCGGGCGCAGCAGGCGGCGCAGGATGCGCAGGCGCATCTGGACCGCGCCGCCGAACTGGCGGGCGACGCCGCCGACCCGGAGAAGGTGCGGCAGGCGGCCGAGGCGGCCCAGGCCGCCGATCAGGCGGTCCAGGACGCACGGCAGGCCGCCGACGACGCCGAGTCCGAGGCGGAGCAGGCGCAGCAGGCCGCCGAAAAGGCGCAACAGGCCAAGACGACCGCCGACCAGGCGTACGAGCAGGCGAAGTCCGAATACGACAAGGCGGCCGCGGCGAAGGCCTCGGCCGACCAGGCGTACGATCTGCTGGCCGCCGCCGACACCGCCGCGCAGGGCGAGCTCAAGGCCGCCGAGACCGCGAAGCAGGATGCGGACGCGGAGGTCGGGCGGGCCGCGACCGCGCTGCAGGAGGCGCAGGCGGAGCGCACGGCCGCCGAACAGGCCAAGACCCAGGCCGACGCGGAGCTCGCCGCGGCGGAGGAGGCGGCGCGCGAGGCGCGTGGATCGGCGGACCAGGCCGCGCAGGCGCGTGCGCAGGGCGCCGCCGGATTCTTCAAGTCGCGCGACGCCAAGGCCGCGTATGCAATCCTGACGGAGGAGAGCGCCAACCAGCATCTGGCGTGGACGAACCTGGGCGCCGACGGGGACGCGACGAGCCTGGACAACTTCGTCAAGGCCCTGGATCTGATCGCGCGGTGCAACGAGCTGCGCGCCACGGAGGGGCTGCCGCCCCTGAAGGCCTCGGACACGGCCATGGCGATGGCCATGGCGCAGGCGAACTGGGCGACCGGCACGGACAACAAGTACCACAACGGGCAGTATGGGAACCGCGCGAGCGAGAACCTCGCGTGGGGCGACATGGAGCACGGCTACGACCCGTTCTCGGGCTGGTGGACCAAGGAGAAGGCCGTGTGGGAGCAGGCCCTCGCGTCGGACGAGTACCCGGGCCTGGCGGGCATGACCGCGTACGAGATCTACACGACGTATCCCGACCTGTACAAGAAGGTCGGCCACTACCTGAACCTGAGGAGCACGACGGCCTCGGCCACGGGTCTGGGCGTGAACTACCACGACGGCCAGTACGGCTCGGCCGCCGCGCAGGAGTTCCTGGCCAAGGCCGGCCCCGACGACCCGGTGTACGACCTTGCGGACTACCGTGACGCGCTCGACGCGTACATCGCCTCGCTCGACGCGTCGGCGGCCTCCTCGGACAAGGACGCCGCCGCGCTGGAGGCGGCGCGCGCGAAGGCGCAGGAGGCCGCCGACCGTCTCGCCGCCGCCGACCAGGCGGTCCAGGACGCGCAGGACCGCTCGGATACGGCGGTCGTGGAGCGCGACAAGGCGGACGCCGCGCTGCTGTCCGCCCAGGCGAAGGCGCGGGAGACGACGACGCTGCTCGGCCAGGCCGGCGACGCGCGCGACAAGGCCGCCGTCGAACTTGGCCGGGTGACCGGTCCGTACGAGCAGGCGCTCTCGGACAAGACCGCGGCCGACCAGGCCAAGGAACAGGCCGACCAGCGTCTGGACGCCGCGCAGACCGCGCTGGACGACGCGGACGCCGCGCTGGAGGCGGCGCAGGCCGGCAAGACCGTGGCCGACCAGCGGGTCGCCGACCTCGCCGACGCGCAGCAGAACCTGACCCAGGCCCGGACGGCATTCGAGCAGGCCCGGACCGCGGCCGACCAGGCGGCTACGACGGCCGCGGAGAAGAACGCTGCGTACGAGCAGGCGAAGACCGCATACGAGCAGGCGAAGACGGCGTACGACCAGGCCCAGGCCGACGTCAAGGCCTTCGAGCTGGCCCAGGCCGACCTGACGCAGGCCGTGGAGCGCCTGACCCAGGCGCAGGCGAACCGCCGGGCCGCGCAGACCGCGCTGGACGACGCCAACGCCGCGCTGGAGGCGGCGAACCAGCGCGTCGCGGACGCCCGTACCGCGCTGGAACAGGCCGAACGGGAGGCCGCCGACGCGCAGACGGCGCTCGACCAGGCGCGCGAGCAGGCGCTGGGCAGCGAGGCCGTGCAGGCGGCCCAGGCCAGGCTCGACCAGGCCCTGGCCAATCGTGAGGCCGCGCAGCTTGCGCTGGATGACGCGGACGCCGCGCTGGAGGCGGCGACCCTGCGGCTGTCCGACGCGCAGATCGCGCTGGAGGCCGCGCGGGCCGCGGCGGACAAGCAGGCGGATTCGACCGTTCCGGGCGCCGGGCTGAACGGCGAGGACGGCGCGGGTGCGGGTGATGCGGGTGAAGCTGGTGAACCGGGTAGTGCCGCGGGTGGCGATGGCGGTGCTGCGGGTGATGCCGCCGCGACCGCCGCGGATCTGGCCGCCGCCAAGGCGAACCGTGCGCTGGGCGTCACCGGCTCGGACGCGACCGCGATGATCGTGCTTGCGGGGGCGTTGACCATGACCGGCGCCGGCGTGACGCTGGTTCGCCGGCGTATGCGCGGCTGACGTCGGGCGTTGCGTTTCCGGGAGCCGTCCGGCATGTGGCCGGGCGGCTCTTTCGTATGGTGCGGGGCTGGGCGGTCGGCGGCGCTGTCGCCGTTGCGCGGCATCGCGGCGAGCTTGCGGGCTTTATCGGCGTTCGTGGCCATTCCGACGTAGGTCATGCCGCCAAGCGCCGCATACCGTTTGATGGTGTAATCGACCGCATCGGCCATCCACGGTTCTGGTCCCTCTCCCCGGAACGCGAAGGCCGGCTTCTTGCCTGCAATGGGCTCGGGGCTCACCGCCCGGTGGCGGCGGTCGAGGAAGCAGCGTAGTAGGCCGCTCATGTTGTGCCAGTAGCATGGTGACCCCATGACGATGGTGCCGGCCGCGCGCATGCGATCGATGGCCTGGTCGAACTGGTCGTCGTCGAACCGCTGGTCGTATTCGTAGATTTTGTAGTCCGCGAGGTGAAGCGTGTCGTACTCGCGGCCGTGCAGCAGCGTGGCCGCCAGCTGGGCGGTGCGTCCGTTCTTGTGCGGGCTGCCGTTGATGAAGGGAATGCTCATCATGCTCCTTGGTGGTTCGGTTGTGCGTGCCGCGCGCATGCGTCCCGTCTTTGAGGTCGGCGCGGCATGGGGCCTGTGCGATGGACACTCTATCTACCGGTAGCGGCTCCCGGTCAAAAGGGACGGCGTGGGGCGCCGGATTGTGCGGGGATCCCGTCCGTTTCCGTGGAGGGGGAGCAGTTGGTGCCGGTTCCGGCGGCATGCGGGGTGGTTTGCCGATGCCGGGGTGGTGAATTCTGATGCGTCCGCATGGTGTGGATTCGTGGACGGCCGAGGCTGGCGAGACCTGGGCGGGACGAACGGGTTCCGGCGCGCCTGACATGGCGTGGGATTGGGATGCGATGCCTGCTGCGTCGAGTGTGAGCGCAGTGGAACCGGTTCGATGTCTTATTCGTCGCCAGGGTGCCGGCGTATCTGCACTAGCTGTAGCGGATCGGGTGCCTTGCAGACATCTATATGGCTTATGTGAGGCGCCTTGGCGCGGATACCCGGGGTATGAATGGCGGTATGACGCCCTTGCTATTTCGGGTTCGGCAGCCGGGCTGCCGCACGTAACGCAGTTGGGTGTCTGCAGGCTCCGCAATCTACTGCAGGTAGGCAAGAATGCCGGGTGCGGGGCGGAACGTGGTTTATAGGAACTGAGCGTGGTGTTTATAATCCGGTGTTTGGGGTTGTGGTTGCAGGCGTATCGGGTGGAACGCGGTTGGCGTTCCTGATGTTCACGCGTGGGGTTCCTGATGGCTGTGCCCGGCTTGTTCGGTGGCGGGGCGGGGTTCGTGGCCTGGCCGCGGGTCCGGTGGTCGTCGCCAGTGTCGGTTTTGGTTGATAAACAACGGTGCGACTGCGTTTTACCTGACGCTGGGCGATTCCCGGTGTCGGTTCGTTAGCACAGGTGCCGCCGCAAGTGCTACCGAACCGACGCCCGGACGGACGGCGGCTAGGGCGCGCACGACACACCTGACATGCCTGGATAAGACCCACATTCTGTCACTTAACCCACATTTAGTTCCTATAGGCCCGTTTCGGCGGAACGGCACCATTGCGCCGATTCGGCAAAAGAAAAACCCTCCGGGGTGGAATCCGGAGGGTTCTTCGTGGAGCTGATGGTAATCGAAACCACGACCTCTTCGATGCGAACGAAGCGCTCTACCAACTGAGCTACAGCCCCGTGGATGTTGTCTTGCTCCGCAGGACAACGTTCGTTACTATAGTGCGACCCCTGCCCAAATGCAAATCAGGGTGTCATGTTCCTCGCAGAATCTTTACCGGCGCTCGGCGGGGAATGATATGCGGCGATATTGCATATTGCACATTGTGCCGCGTGGGTACTGCGGACGTGGGCGGCGCCAAGCGGCACAAGCGGCCCGAGCGCCACGCGACCCAAGCGGCACAATGTGTGCTTGGCGTTATTTCGTGGCGCTGTCGGCGTCGCCGCTGTCACCGCCGTCGCCGCCGGCCGCGCCCTTCTTCCTGCCACCGAACTTGGCCTTCAGCAGCCCGACGATCGTCGGGATCAGCGAGATCACCAGGATCGCGACGATGACCAGCTCGAAGTTCTCCTGCACCACCGGGATGCCGCCGAAGAAGTAGCCGAGCAGCGTGAACAGCGTCGACCAGCACAGGCCGCCGAGCACCGAGAACGGCGTGAACCGCGCCCATCGCATGCCGGAGATGCCCGAGATGAACGGCATGAACGTGCGGATGAACGGGAAGAACCGGCCGAGGAACACGGCGAGCGGCCCCCACTTCTCGATCATCGCCTCGGTTTTGGCCAGGCGCTCCGGCGTCAGCGCCTTGACCTTGCCGGACTCGATGATGCGGCGGCCGAAGAAGTGGCCGATGAAGTAGTTGCACTGGTCGCCGATGATCGGCGCGCACCAGACCACCGGCAGCAGGAACATCAGCGGCAGCGCCGCCTCACCGGTCGTCGCGTCGGGGGCGGCGAAGAAGCCGGCCGCGAACAGCAGCGAGTCGCCCGGCAGGAACGGGAAGAACACCACGCCGGTTTCGATGAAGACGATCAGGAAGATGAAGCCGAGCGTCGGCGCGACGCCCATCGCGATCCACCCGGCGATCGCCGCGCGCGGGTCCTTCAACAGCTCGACGATGAAATTCACAAACCCCATGCGATGCCCTTTCGCCCTTCTGTTTGTCTGCCTGTCTGCTATGCCTGTCTGTGTGGCCGCGTCCGTGGCCCTGTCCGCGATCGCGACCGCGGACGTCCGGCGGCTCGCCGCCGCGATGCCGCCGCGGATTCCGCGCGGTCGCCGCCGCATTCGGCCGGGCCGCGGCGCCTCGCCGGACCCTACCACACGATAGTGCCTCGCGTGAACAAGCGGGCCGCCGCGGCATCGGCCGCCGGGCGTAGGCTGCCCGAAGGGGTTGCGGGGCGGGTCCCGGTCGTCCCCGCGGAGCCCGCCTGCCGCTACGATGGAATGGGCAAGCCGCAGCCTCGTGCATGCGGGAGTGTGCGGACATGGGAGTACGTGTGGCCGGTATCAAGGATGTCGCGGAGCGCGCCGGGGTCGCCATCAGCACGGTGTCGTACGTGATGAGCGGCAAGCGGTCGGTGAGGCCGGAGACCAAGCTCAGGGTGCTGCGGGCCGCCCGCGAGCTCGGGTATTTCCCCAACGCGGGGGCGCGCATGCTGCGCGGAGAGCGGACCAACATCGTGGCGCTGAGCTCGCCGATGCACGAGTACACGGACTACACGAACTATTCGGCGTTCTTCTTCGCCGTGGCGCAGCGGGCCCGCCGCTACGGCTACGACGTGCTGCTGCTGATGGGGGAGGACGAGACCGAGGACCTGATGCGCATGGCCGACAGCGGCCTGGTCGACGGCGTGCTGCTGCTGGACGTCACGCTCGACGACCCGCGCGTGGCGTGCGCCCGGCTGTGCCGGGTTCCCGTCGTGTCGATCGGCATCCCGCGCGAGACGGACGGCGTGCTGTGCGTCGACCTGGACTTCGAGCTGATGGGCCGGTGGGCGGTCGACCGCGCGGTCCGGCTGGGGCATCGCCGCGCGCTGCTGGTGGGCGACCAGGGCGACGCCTACGACAACGGGTCGAACTATCTGATCAGGACGCGCGACTCGGTGTTCGCGCGTGCGGCCGAGTGCGGGATGGCGGTGGAGTTCATCCCCTCGGTCGGGCGGACCATGGACGCCGTGTCGGCGTCGATGGAGCGCGCCTTCGCGCTCGACCCGGCGCCGACCGTCATCTTCGGGCAGTGCAGCCTGGGTCAGCTGAACAACATCGTCGGCTACTGCTATTCGCGGGGGATGGGCGTGCCGGAGGACGTCTCGATCCTGGCGCTGGGCACGTTCGGCAACGCGGCCACGATGGTGCGCCCGCTGGACGAGATCCCGATGCTGCCGTTCTCGTCGTGCGGCCGCGCCGTCGACCTGCTCGTCGAGGCCATCGAGGGGCGACGCGGCGACGAGGGCGTCGTCGAGCTGATTCCCTCGAAGTACCTGCGACGGGGGTCGATGGGGGCGGCGCCTTCGGCCTAGCCGGCGGCCTGGCCCGGTATTCTGCCCCCATGGCGGTTGGCGGAACGTCTGGTTCGGGGTAACGTCGAAAAACGTCGAAACGATTCGACAAGAGCAAAGTTTGTTCAATAGACTAATTAACAGATGTCGTCGAAACGATTCGAAACAATGCGAACCGCAGGATGCGGCCGCCGGCGCGCAGTGGCGCTTCGCGGGCGGTCCGACGACGTCGCACAAGCAATGAAGCTCGGAAAGGGTAACGAATGAACGGTATGCGCAGGGTCTTCGCCGCCGGCCTCGTGGCGGCGCTCGGCCTGACGGGGCTGTCCGCCTGCGGCGGGGAGACCGCCCAGGAGGAGAACCCGACATCGATCACCATCTGGCACTACGAGGAGGACAACGGCGCCCAGGGCCAGGCGTGGGCGCGCGCCATGGAGATCTTCGAGGAGCAGACCGGCGTGAAGGTCAACTTCGAGAAGCGCTCCTTCGAGCAGATCCGGCAGAACGCCTCGCAGATCCTCAACTCCGACGAGGCGCCGGACGTGATGGAATACAACAAGGGCAACGCCACCGCCGGCCTGCTCGCCAGCCAGGGCCTGCTGTCCAACCTCAACGACTACGTCGACGAGTACGGCTGGGACCAGAAGATCACCGGCTCGCTCGCCGCGACCGGCCGGTACGACGAGCTCGGCGTCATGGGCTCCGGCGACTGGTACGGCATCACGAACTACGGCGAGGACGTGATGATGTACTACAACGAGGACATGTTCCGCGAGTACGGCATAGCGATCCCGACCACGTTCGACGAGCTGGAGGGCGCGATGCAGCAGTTCGTCGACGCCGGCGTGACCCCGCTGTCGGAGGGCGTCGCCGAGTACCCGCTGCAGCACCTGTGGTGGCAGCTCGCGCTGATGAAGGGCGACGACGACTTCCTGAACGCCTACGAGATGTACGACGGCGACGTCGACTGGCAGGGCGAGGCGGCGACGTTCGCGACCCAGACCATCAAGGACTGGGTGGACAAGGGCTATATCTCGCGGAACTCCACCGGACTCAAGGCCGAGGACTGCGGCCAGAACTTCATGAACGGCACCTACCCGATGTTCTTCTCCGGCACGTGGTGGTTCGGCCGCTTCCAGAGCGACATCGCCGACATGGCCTGGAGCGCCGCGGTCTTCCCCGGCGCCGAGGAGACGCGCGTGCCCGGCTCGTCCGGCAACATCTGGGTCATTCCGGAGAACTCCACCAAGAAGGACCTCGCCGCGCAGTTCATCGACATCACGCTGAGCGAGGAGGTCCAGGACCTCATGGGCAACGCCGGCGGCCTGCCGATCGCCGCCGATCCCGACCGGATCACCGACGAGAAGACCAAGGCGCTCATCACCTCGTTCAACGGCGTCGTCGAGCGCGACGGCCTCGGCTTCTATCCGGACTGGCCGACCTCCACGTTCTACGACGAGCTCAACTCCTCGCTGCAGGAGCTGGTGAACGGCACCACCGACGTCGACGGCTGCCTGCGGATGCTGGAGGAGTACTACACCACCGGCGTCGAGACCTCCGGCTACCGGCAGTGACGACGGGGCGCCGCGGCCGGCGGCGTGCGTCGCCGGCCGCCCCCCCGCGGGGTCCGCTGCGCAGGCCCCGCCCACAGGGCCGCGATGGCGCGCCCGGATATCGATTGCATCCTATGAAAGCGATTCCCATGAAAAAGAACAAGAGGGCCGCGGCGCGTGACGCGGCCGAGGCCCGGGAGCGCGGGATGTCCCGCATCCCGGGCAACCCGTCCGGCCGCTTCTGGCTGTACCTGGTGCCCGGCCTGCTGATGCTGCTGTGGATCATCGTGATCCCGGCCGTATGGAACATCTACCTCAGCTTCACGAACTACCGCGGCGTCAAACCTCCGGTCTGGGCCGGCCTGAGCAACTGGGCCCGGCTGTTCCGCGACGCCACGTTCTGGACGTCGTTCGGCAACTCGATCTGGATGATCGTCGCGATGGTGGTCATCCCGATCCTGGTCGGCCTGGTGCTCTCGTCGCTGATCTTCGACGTCGTGCAGAAGAAGTTCGGCGCCAAGGCCGCATCCACGATGCGCGCCGTGTACTACTTCCCGCAGCTGCTGCCGATCGCGGTCGCCTCGCTGGTCATGGGCTGGATCTTCCGCCCCGAGAACGGCGCGCTGAACGCGCTGCTGGAGGCCGTCGGCCTGGGCGGGCTGCAGCACAACTGGCTCGGCTCCCCGGACACCGCGCTGATCTTCCTGATGCTCATCATGATCTGGATCCAGGTGGGCTACCCGCTGGTCATCTTCATGTCCGGCCTGCAGCGCGTGGACCCGGAGCTGTACGAGGCCGCGAGCCTGGACGGCGCGAACTGGTGGCAGCGCTTCCTGGCGATCACGCTGCCCTCCATCAAGCCGGAGATCTTCGTGGTGGCGCTGACCTGCACCATCGCCGCGCTGAAGGTGTTCGGCCCGGTGTACATGCTGACGAGGGGCGGCCCCGGCACCAGCACCATCGTGCCGTCGTACTACTCGTACCAGCAGTTCTTCCAGTCGCAGCAGGTCGGTTACGGCGCGGCCATCGCCACCGCGCTGACCGTGGTCATCGTCGTGGTGGCCGTCGTGTTCACGAACCTTCAGCAGAAGGTCGAAGCAGAGGACGGGGAGTGATCGATATGGCAAGCGCAACCGTGCAACTGGCGACCCGTGCGCCGAAGGCCCGCATCCCGAAGGCCCGCAGGAACCGCTCCGCGGGCGACTGGGTGATCCTCGCCCTGCTGATCGCCGGCGGGCTGGTCATGCTGTTCCCGCTGATCGTGCTGCTGCTGAACGCGTTCAAGACGACCGCCGACTACAACGCGTCCGGCCCGCTGTCGCTGCCGGGCGAGTTCAGCGCCGACGGCCTGATGGCGTTCTGGAACCGCGTCAACTTCCCGGAGAAGGTGTGGAACAGCATCTGGACCTCCGGCCTGGTGGCCGTGTTCGCCGTGGTGCTCTCGATGTTCAACGCGTTCGCGCTCGGCATCGGCCGGGTCAGGGGGCGCCGCTGGATCATCCTGCTCATCATGCTCGCCAACATGCTGCCGCAGGAGGCCCTGCTCTACCCGCTGTACATCATGTTCCGCGAGATCGGCCTGTACAACAACCCGTGGTCGATCGTGATCATCTTCACCGTCATCCAGAGCGCGTTCGGCACCTACCTGCTGTCCTCGGTGTACGGCACGTTCCCCAAGGCCATCCTCGAGGCGGCGACCATCGACGGCGCCAGCCGGTGGCGGATCTTCCGGGACATCGTCTTCCCGATCTCCCGGCCGACGCTGAGCGTGATGCTCGTCTTCTTCTTCATCTGGACGTGGAACGAGTACATGATCCCGATGGCGTTCCTGATCGACAACTCGACCCAGACCGTGCCGATCGCGGTCAGCTCGCTGACCGGCGACCGCCTGATGGACGTGACGACCACCGCCGCGGCCTCGCTGATCAGCATCGTGCCGACGCTGGTCTTCTACCTGATCTTCCAGCGCACGCTGTCCCGCGGCATCACCACGGGCGCGGTCAAGTAGACGCGGGGCAGCGCGGCCCCGCACCCGGTCCGTGGGACGGACCATATAATCATCACAACCGAACCGGCCCCGGCGCCATCGGCCGGGGCCCACCTCCGCTACCGAGGAGCACCACCATGAAGTTCACCAACGGGTACTGGCTGATCCGCGACGGCGTCGACGCGCTGTACGCCCGCGAGGCGTACGAGATCGGCGTCGACGAACGCACCGAAAGCCTGGACGTCCTTGCGACCACCGGCGTCGTGCGCGGCAGGTACGACACGCTGAACCTGCCGACCTTCACGATCCGGGTCACCACGCCGGCCGAGGGCGTGATCCGCGTGCGAGCCGAGCACTGGCAGGGGGCCACCGAACACCCCGGATTCCCGCTCAACGAGGACGAGCCCGGCGGACGCGGCTACGTCGCGCTGCGCGCCGACGGCAACGGCGACGGCGAGGTCGGCGAGGACGGCGCGTCGGTCGAGCTCACCAGCGGCGGGCTGACGGCCCGGGTCGTCAAGGGCGCGCCGTGGAACCTGTCGTTCCTGGCCGACGGCCGGGTGCTGACCGAGTCGCGCGGCAAGTCGCTGGCGCGGTTCAGGCTCGACGAGCGCTCCGCCGTCACCGCGCAGCCCGTCGGCGAGTTCGGCGTCAGCCGCGACGGCAGCGCGTTCGACGAGTCCGACGTGTTCACCGCCATCCAGCTCGGCCTCGGCGTGGGCGAGCAGGTGTTCGGCTTCGGCGAGCGCTTCGGCGCCTACGTGAAGAACGGGCAGAGCATCGACGTGTGGAACGAGGACGGCGGCACCGCCAGCGAGCAGGGGTACAAGGACATCCCCTTCTACATGACGTCGAACGGCTACGGCGTGCTGGTCAACAACCGCGGCCACGTGTCGTTCGAGGTCGGCAGCGAGAACACCGAGACCGTCCAGTTCTCGGTGCCGGGCGAGGCCATCGATTTCTGCGTCATCTACGGGCCGACCCCCAAGCAGATCCTGAGCCGGTACACGGCGCTGGTCGGCCGCCCCGCCGATGTGCCGGCATGGTCGTACGGCCTGTGGCTGACCACGTCGTTCACCACCAAGTACGACGAGGCGACAATCAACTCGTTCGTCGACGGCATGGCCGAGCGGGACATCCCGCTGAGCGTGTTCCACTACGACTGCTACTGGATGCGCGAGTTCCACTGGACCGATTTCGAGTGGGACAAGCGCTTCTTCGGCGACATCGAAGCCACGCTGGAGCGGCTGCACCGCGACAAGGGGCTGCGCACCTGCGCGTGGATCAACCCCTACATCGGCCAGCGCGGCTCGATGTTCGCGGAGGGGAAGGCGAAGGGCTATCTGGTCCGCAAGCCGAACGGCGAGGTCTGGCAGACCGATTTCTGGCAGGCCGGCATGGGGCTGGTGGACTTCACGAACCCCGCGGCCCGCGAGTGGTTCAAGACCAGGGTCAAGGCGCTGCTCGCCCAGGGCATCGACGCGATCAAGACCGACTTCGGCGAGCGCATCCCCCGCGACGTCGTGTGGTACGACGACTCGCCCGCGCTGTCGATGCACAACTGGTACACGCAGCTGTACAACCGCACCGTGTTCGAGGCGGTCGAGGAGACCTACGGCAAGGGGCGCGCGTGCCTGTTCGCCCGGTCGGCGACGGTCGGCGGGCAGACGCAGCCGGTGCACTGGGGCGGCGACTGCGAGTCGACGTTCAACGGGATGGCGCAGACGCTGCGCGCCGGGCTGTCGCTGGTGAGCTCCGGGTTCGGCTTCTGGAGCCACGACATCGGCGGGTTCGAGGGCGCCTTTCCCGATCCGGCGGTGTACAAGCGCTGGCTGGCGTTCGGTATGCTCGGCTCGCACTCCCGGCTGCACGGCTCCACCGTGTACCGCGTGCCGTGGCTGTTCGACGAGGAGGACGAGCGCAACGGCGTGGTCAACGCGCCCGGGCAGAGCGCCGTGGAGGTGGCCCGGTCGTTCACGCGGCTCAAGCTGTCGCTGATGCCGTACCTGTACGAGGTCGGCCTGCATCCGCACCGCGACGGCGTCCCGGTCATGCGCTCGATGTTCATGGAGTTCCCCGACGACCCGTCGGCCCGGCCGCTCGACCGCCAGTACATGCTCGGCCCCTCGCTGCTGGTGGCCCCGGTGTTCTCGTGCTCCGGCGAGGTGACGTACTACCTGCCCGCCGGCACGTGGACCAACTGGTTCACCGGCGAGCGCGTCCGCGTGGACGACGGCCGGTGGCGCACCGAGACCCACGGCTACGACACCGTCCCGCTGTGGGTGCGCGACGGCAGCGTCATCGTCACGCATCCGGGCGCGACGGCCCCGGAGTACGAGTACGGGCGCGACGCGCTGGTCTCGGTGTTCCTGGACCGCGGCGAGGCGGCGCGCGCCGTCGTCGTCGAGGAGGACGGTTCGTCGGTGACGTTCGAGGCGCGCCGCGTCGGCGACGATATCGAGGTCGTCAGCTCCGACGGGCGGCCGTTCCGCGCGCGGCTCGGCTTCGGCGCCGAGGTCGCGTCGTCGGGCGGCGTGGCGAGGCTGCGGTAGGCGGGATCGGAGGAGGACATGGCCCACACGTTCCCGCAGGGATTCATCTGGGGCGTCGCCACCGCGGCCTATCAGGTCGAGGGCGCGGCCGACGAGGACGGGCGCTGCCCGTCGATCTGGGACACGTACTGCGCGACGCCCGGCAACGTGCTCGACGGCTCGTCCGGCGCGGTCGCCTGCGACCAGTACCACCGGTACGCGCAGGACGTCGCGCTGATGCGCGAGCTCGGCGTCGGCGCGTACCGCTTCTCGGTCGCCTGGCCGCGCATCGTCCCGCGGCCCGGCGGCCCGGCGAACGCCGCCGGCCTGGACTACTACGACCGCCTGGTCGACGCGCTGGCGGAGGCGGGCATCCGGGCCATGCCGACGCTGTACCACTGGGATCTGCCGCAGTATTTGCAGGATGAGGGCGGCTGGGCCAACCGCGACACGGCCTACCGGTTCGCCGACTACGCGGCGACGGTGGCGGAGGCGCTCGGCGACCGCGTGGATACGTGGATCACGCTGAACGAACCGTGGTGCAGCGCGTACCTGGGGTACGGCTGCGGCAACCATGCGCCCGGCATCCGCGACCACGCGCAGTCCCTGGCCGCCGTGCACCACCTCAACCTGGCGCACGGCCTGGGCGTGCAGGCGGTCCGCGCGGCGGCCGGCGAGGCCGCGCGCTGCTCGGTCGCGCTGAACCTGCAGGTCAACCGCGCCGCGACCGGATCGGACGCGGACGCCTGGGCCAAGGAGCGCGCCGACCTGATCGCCAACGAGGTGTTCCTCGGTCCGATGCTGGAGGGTCGCTACGACGCGCGCATCATCGAGGCGACCCGCGGCGTGGCCGACTGGTCGTTCGTGCGCGACGGCGACCTGGCGGCCATCCGCCAGCCGCTCGACGCGCTGGGCGTGAACTACTACTCGTCCAACACGGTCCGGCGCGCCGGGACGGGCGAGCCGGCGGCCGCCGTCGACCTGCCCGACCGGCATGACGGCGCGATGCCCGCCCAGCAGGGCGTGGAGGTGCTGCCGCCGTCCGGCGAGTTGACCGCGATGGGCTGGAACCAGGACCCGCAGGGCCTGACCGACCTGCTGACCGCGCTGTCGCAACGCTTCCCCGGGCTGGAGCTGATGGTGACCGAGAACGGCTCGGCGTGGGACGGCGACACGGTCGTCCCGGACGATGCCGTCGCGCCGGTCGCCGGGCCCGTCGCGGCCGACGGCTCGCCCACCGTCGCCGTCGTCGGCGGGCGGATCGTCCACGATCCCAGGCGCGTGGCCTACCTCGACGCCCATGTCCGGGCGCTGGCCGCGGCGATGGGCCGGGGCGCCAACGTGGGCGCGTACTTCGCGTGGTCGCTGTTGGACAACTTCGAGTGGGCGCTCGGCTACACCGAACGCTTCGGCATCATCCGGGTCGACTACGGCACGCAGGAGCGCATCTGGAAGGATTCGGCGCGGTACTACCGCCGGCTGGCCCGGACCAACGCGATTCCCGGGTAGGCGCGCGGCCTTCTCGCGGCGTCCGCCCCGCCTCCGCGGCGGCGGGCGCCGCGAAGGGTGCCGTCGCCCGCGGTCCGGATACGCCGCCCGGCCGCCCCCGCCTCAGCGGCCGAGCGCCCGCCCCATCCAGTCGCGGAACAGTGCGGGCCACTGCCATACGCCGGGCTCGACGCCGCTGCCGTCCACGCGGCGCGTCTCCTCGCTGGCGAGCGACAGTCCGTGCGGGCCGGTCGGGAACAGGTGGGCCTCGACGGGCACGTGGTGCGCGTGGAGCGCCCGGATGAGCAGCAGCGAGTTCTCCACGGGCACGCAGTCGTCGTCCATCGTGTGCCAGATGAAGGTCGGCGGGGTGTCGTCGGCGACCTGTCGCTCCAGCGAGACCTTCTCCAGCATCGCCGGGTCGTCGGCGCGCTCGCCGAGCAGCGCCGCGAAGCTGCCGCGGTGCGCGTGCTCGCCGGAGGTGACGACCGGATAGCACAGCGCCATGCCGTCGGGCCGCACCTCGGCCGGGTCGTACCCGTGCGCGCGCAGCGTGTCGTCGCTGCCGGCCGTGCCGATGCTCGCCGCCAGGTGTCCGCCGGCCGAGAAGCCGATGACCACGATCCGGTCCGGATCCACATGCCAGTCCGCCGCGTGCGCGCGGATCCGGCGCATCGCCTCCGCCTCCTCGAGCAGCGCGACCGGATAGCGCGACGGCGCGACCGAATAGCGCAGCACGAACGCCTGGTAGCCGTAGCCGACCATCGTCAGGGCGATCGGCTCGGCCTCGCGGTCGGCGGTCATCTCGTAGCCGCCGCCGGGCAGCACCAGGACGGCCGGCCGGCGCCGGTCCTCGCCGGTCTCGGGGTAGTTGTCGATGACGTAGCAGTGCAGCGCGGCCTCGGTGCCGTCGATGCCCGTCAGTGTGCGGGTGAAGGTCTGCATGGGTGGTCCTTTCGCGTGGTGTCGCCCTTCCTTACAGGATAAGCCGCACGGTCGGCGCCGGCCTAGGGCGTGCGGGCGGATGGGCGGCCGGCGTCGGCGCGCGTGATACACTGAAATTGCCTTGAATGCATACCTTCGATGAAAGAAATACGTTCCAGGCATAATTTGAGCGGATGGCCATGCCGTCTCGGCATACGCGGCGGCGGGCGGCCGTCCATGGTGATCGCCGGCGCGGCGGAAGCGCTCGCGACGAGCGTCGCGGCCCCGCGGCCGGCTGAAAGGCGGGCGGATCATGAAGTACACGACATTGGGCGACAGCGGCATCACGGTGTCCCGCATCTGCATGGGATGCATGGGATTCGGCGAGGCCGCGGCCGGCTCGCACCACTGGACCCTCGACGAGGAGTCCTCGCGCGAGATCATCAAATACGGCCTGGATCGGGGCATCACGTTCTACGACACGGCCATCGTCTACCAGGGCGGCACCAGCGAGCGGTTCGTCGGCCGCGCGCTGCGCGACTTCGCCAAGCGCGACGAGGTCGTCGTCGCCACCAAGTTCCCGACGCGCACCCAGCAGGAGATCGACGAGGGCGTCGACGGCCGGCGGCACGTGGCGAACATGCTCGACGCCAGCCTGAAGAACCTCGGCATGGACTACGTCGACCTGTACATCTGCCATATGTGGGACTACCGCACCCCGATCGAGGAGATCATGGCGGGGCTGAACGACGCGGTCACGGCCGGCAAGGTGCGCGCCATCGGCATCTCCAACTGCTTCGCCTGGCAGCTCGCCAAGGCGAACGCGATCGCCGAGCGCGAGGGGTGGGCGAAGTTCGTCTCCGTGCAGGGCCACTACAACCTCATCTTCCGCGAGGAGGAGCGCGAGATGGCGCCGTACTGCCGCGAGGAGCACATCGCGATGACCCCGTACAGCGCGCTCGCCGCCGGGCGGCTGTCCAAGCGTCCGGGCGAGACCTCGAAGCGGCTCGAGGAGGACGCCTACGCCAAGTTCAAGTACGACGCGACCGCCGAGCAGGACGGCGTCATCATCGATCGCGTCGCCGAGATCGCGGACCGCAGGGGCGTGACGATGACCGAGGTCTCGCTGGCCTGGCTGCTGACCAAGGTCACGGCGCCGGTGGTCGGCGCGACCAAGCCGCATCACGTGGACGGCGCCGTCGCGGCGACCGAGCTCGAGCTGACCGACGAGGAGATCGCCTACCTCGAGGAGCCGTATGTGCCGCATCGCCTCGAAGGCGTGATGGCCACCAACCACTGATCGGGCGGGCGGCCGGCCGCAGCCCTGGCCGTGGCGCCGGACTGCTGGGCCGGAGCGGGCCATGCGTCCGGTTCGGTTGGGAATCGTCGGCGAATCGTCGGCGAATCGTCGGGCGGTCGGTGGGGCGCCAACGGTGCCGTCCGGGCGCTGGCGAGGTCCGGTGGGGCCCGTTGCCGGCCATATTGACGTCCATCGACGGTCCGAGGGGCGTATCTCGATTAGGTGTGGCGGATTTGCGAGTATGCAGACATCCATCTGCGTTAGCTGAGGCACTTAATCCGGCGCACCTCAAGTATCGATGGCAGAATACCGGCATCGATACTTGAGGTGCCCGCGCCAGGCTGCCTCACCTAATGCAGGTGGATGTCTGCAAGGCGCCGAATCCACTACACCTAATGCATGTATGCCGGTAATGATGCCGGTGCCGGCGGGTTTGCGGCCATGCGTCGCCGCGTGCGACGGTAGCCGGGGCGTTCGGGTGGCGCGATCCGGCACAATGTGCCCCGTCCCGCGCCTCTTGCTGAGGTCTGGGGCGGGGCATCTTGATTAGGTGTGGCGGATTTGGGGGTGTGCAGACACCTATCTGCGTTAGCTGGGGTATCCGGTTCGGAACACCCCGAGTATCGATGGCGGTATTCCGCCATCGATACTTGAGGTGTCCGCGCCGGGCTGCCTCACCTAGTGCGGATGGATGTTCGCAAGGTCCCGAATCCGCTACACCTAATGCACATTGATTACGTGCGCGCAGCGTGTGGGATGGTTTCTGTGTCCGTGAGGCGCTCAGGCCGCGATGACGCTGATGCGCTGGCGGATGTGGTCGCCCTTGACGGCCTCGTCGACCATGGCGATCGCATAGTCGGCGTAGCTGATGACGCTTTCGCCGCGCTCGTTGAGCGTGAGCTCCTCGCCGCCCAGGATGTACGAGCCGGTGCGCTCGCCGTCGGCCTGGAAGTCGGCGGCGGGGCTGATGTAGGTCCAGCGCACGTCGTCGCGGGCGCGCAGCTCCTGCAGCGCCTGGCCCATGGCGGCGGCGAGCGGCTTGAACGCGTCGGGGAACGCCGGACCGTCGGCCACGCGCGTGGTGTGTTCGGCGTCGGTGTACAGGCTGCCGGCGCCGCCGACGACCAGCAGGCGGGTGTCGGTGCCGGAGAGGATGTCGCACAGGTGCTTGAGCGAGGTGCCGTGCTGGGGCAGCGTGTCCTCGGCCCAGGCGCCGAAGGCGTCGATGACGACGTCGAAGCCTTGGAGGTCGGCCGCGGTCAGGTCGTACAGGTCCTTGACGATGGCCTTCGGGGCGACGGTCTTGTTCTCGTTGCGAACAACGGCGGTAACATCGAGTCCGCGGTCAACCGCTTCCTTGGTGATGAGCCGGCCGGCCTTGCCGTTGGCGCAAATAACTGCAATCTTCATGGTTTTCTGCCTTTCGACGTTGGGATGACGGTGTCGATTTGTTGTAATCACCGCGCTTACAACGAACAGTATGCATCATTCAAGATGTAATGTCAAAAGTTACAACAAGATGGCGTGTCGGCAGCGTCTTCCGTCATCCGGAGCCGGCGCTCTTTGGGGAATCGATGCCGCCGAATCGCCGTCGCCTGTCTCGTATTCGTGACGCTGCGCACATTGTGCGTTTGATCGGGGAAGTCGTGGCGAAGGATTACGGGGCGCTGTATGGGCAAAGCGACTCTCGGCCTCGTGCACATTGTGCGTTTGGGGGAGGGCGTGACGATTGCCGGGCGTGCTCATTGACGGCGAATGCACATTGTGCGTTTGGGGGAGAGGGGCGCGCCGGCGAGCTATGCGGCGGGTCGCGTCGGTTGGTGTTGCGGTCCCGTGGATCCTGCGCGGCTCCGGGCCGGCCCGTGGCCGCCCGCCGGCGATCGGCCGCGACTATCCGACGACGATCGTCGGCTTCAGCAGCACATGCAGCTGGTCCCCGTCGCCCTCGCCGCCGGCCCCCGAACCACCGGCTCCTGAATTGCCGGCCCCCGCGCCCGCCGCGGCGTCCCGTCCCGCCGTCGCGCCGCCTGCGGCGCGCGCGTCGAGCTGCTCGCGGATGATGCGCACGATCTGCCGGGCGCTTTCGGTGAGCGGCTGGTCGACGGTGGGGAACTCGAGCGACTGGGCGGAGGCGGTGTTGTCGAATCCGGTGACGACGATGTCGCATTCGCGCGGCAGCGCCATGATCGCGCCGGTGGCGAGCGTGTCGCTGACGCAGACGATGGCGTCGACGTCGGGCCGCTGCTCGAGCAGCGCGACGCAGGCGGCCTGTCCGGCGCCGATGCGGTCCTCGCCGTAGGCGCACAGGCTGTCGAGCTCGTCGGGCCGCGCCATCCGGGCGTCGAGCAGGGTGCGCTGCCAGCCGGAGCGGCGGTCGGCGCCCGTGCCGGAAAGCCCGGGCCACCCGATGAATCCGATATGCTTGCGCCCGTGCAGGATCAGGTGCCGCGTCATGTCGGCGATGCCCTGCCGCCCGTCGACGTCGACCCAGGGCACGAGCGGGTCGTACATGTCCGCCACGCCCCACGGGCGGCCGAACAGCACGAACGCCTGGTGGTGCTCGATGAGCCAGGGCAGTCGCGGGTCGCCGTGCTCGGTGTCGGTGAGCACGAACGAGTCGACGTCGCCGCCGCGGGTGAGCGCCTCGAACTGGCGCAGCTCCTCCTGCTTGGAGTCGGTCTTGTACAGGATGACGCGGATGTCGTGCGCGTCGGCCTCTGTGACGAGCGCGTGCAGCAGCCGGTCGTAGATGCGCGAGTAGCTGACGGGCGCGATGCCGATGGCGATGGTGTTGCTGCGCTGGGTGCGCAGGCGGCGGGCCGAGGCGTTGGGCGTGTAGCCGAGCTGCTCGATGGCCTCGATGACGAGCCTGCGGGTGGCCGGCTTGACGATGGCGGGGTTGTTCAGGCTGTTGGACACGGTCTGCGGGGAGACCCCGGCGCGGCGGGCGACGTCCTTGATGCTGACCATGGTTCCCCCTTTGTTGTTTTGTATCGTTCGAACGCGCTCGGACGGCGGCTCCCTGTGACTCCTGATTCGAGTGTACACGCCGCGCGCCGCATGGGCGATTCCCCTGCCGCCGCCTCCGTCCGCCGATTTGACGGATGCGTGCGGTGGGTGCTATCGTAGGGAGTGCTTTTGGAACGTAAAAATTCCGAGTCGCACACATCAACGAGGAACGCTGTGCACGGCACCCAGCAGACCGACAAGTCGCCGCGATTGACGCGGTGTTTCGTGCGCCTCAAAATTGTAACGTTCAAAAAGCCGGTAGGTGGATCCGGGGTCGCACGGCCCCGGAAAGGAACGAAAGGACTCAACGATGAGAAAGAAGATCACGGCGGCGCTCGCGGCGTCCACGGCGGGCATGCTCATGCTGGCGGGCTGCGGCGGCAGCGGCTTCGACGACGACTCCGACGCCAACGCGGACGGCGGCCTGACTAACGACACCTCGCAGACCCTGACCGTCCTGATCGGCTCCTCCGGCGACGCCGAGACCCAGGCCGTCGAGAAGGCCGTGGCCGACTGGTCCGAGCAGTCCGGCCAGAGCGCCGAGGTCGTGGTCGCCAGCGACCTGTCCCAGCAGCTGTCGCAGGGCTTCGCCGGCGGCGACCCGGCCGACGTGTTCTACCTGGCCCCCGAGCAGACCGCCGGCTTCGCGGAGAACGGCTCGCTGCTGGCCTACGGCGACTACCTGGAGAACAAGGACGACTTCTACGACAACCTGCTGCAGACCTTCACGATCGACGGCGAGCTGTACGCCGCCCCGAAGGACGTCTCCACGCTGCAGCTGTTCATCAACGACGACCTGTGGGCCGCGGCCGGCCTGACCGAGGCCGACTACCCGACCACCTGGGACGAGCTCGAGACGCTGTGCGCCCGGCTGACCGACGGCGATCACGTCGGCCTGACCTTCAGCGGTGAGTACGCGCGCATCGGCGTGTTCATGAAGCAGGCCGGCGGCGGCTTGGTCAGCGACGACGGCACCGAGGCCATCGCCAACTCCGAGGAGAGCGTCGAGGGCCTGCAGGAGGTCAAGGACCTGCTCGCCACCGGCGACGTCGCGACCGCGGCCGACCTCGGCTACGGCTGGGGCGGCGAGGCCTTCGGCTCCGGCGCCGCCGTCATGGCCATCGAGGGCAATTGGCTGACCGGCAGCATGAGCGTCGACTACCCGGACGTCGACTACACCGTCGTCGAGCTGCCCGCCGGCCCGGCCGGCAAGGGCACGATGCACTTCACCAACGGCTGGGGCATCGCGGCCGACAGCCCGAACCAGCAGGGCGCCATCGACCTGGTCGAGTACCTGACCAGCGACGACGTGGTCATGGACTTCGCGGACGCGTTCGGCATCATGCCGGCCACCACGACCCTGTCCGACGCCTGGACCGAGGCCTACCCCGAGCTCAGCGCCTTCATGGCCGGCCTGGAGTACTCGGTGACCGTGCCGACCGCCAACGGCGCCGCCGACGTCATCACCGACTTCAACGCCAAGCTGGAGAACCTGGCGAACACCGAGGTCACGTCCATCCTCGACGAGACCCAGACGAACCTCGAGGCCATCCTCTGACCTCCCGGATCCGCCCCGGTCCCGGCCTGCACCCAGCGCCGGGACCGACGGCCGGGGCGGCGGCCCGAGACGGCCGCCCCGGCCCCGCGGGCCCCGCCCGCCAGCCATCGCCGGGCCGCCTCGCCACCGCGACCGCGACCCTTGTCCAAGGGAGAACACGAGATGAAACACACATTCCGCTCGCCGGCGGCGAAGTCGAAGCGAGCGAAGAAGGCGGTGCCGGTCCGCCGCATCAACCGGCGCAACGAGGAGATCTCCGGCTGGCTGTTCGTCGCGCCGATGATCATCATCCTCGGCCTGTTCCTCGTCGTGCCGATCGTCATGGCCCTGTGGGTGAGCTTCTCCGACTGGAGCGGCCGCGGTTCGCCGTTCGGCTCCAACGTCAGCTTCATCGGCCTGGGCAACTACGCCGAGGTGCTCACCGAGCCCGGCCTGGCGCAGAGCGACTTCGGTACCGCGATCCGCAACAACCTGTGGTACACGATCCTGGTCATCCCGCTGCAGACGCTGCTCGCGCTGCTGCTGGCCGTGCTGGTCAACCGCCGCGCGCTCAAGGCCCGCGGGTTCTTCCGCACCGCGTTCTACTTCCCGTCGGTGACCAGCTCCGTGGCCATCACCGTGCTGTGGCTGTTCCTGTTCAACGCCTCCGGCTCCATCAACGCGGTGCTCAAGTGGTTCGGCGTCAACGGCCCGAACTGGTTCAACGACTCGCGCGGCCTGATCCACATCCTGCTGTCGAAGTTCGGCGTCGAGCAGGGCCCGGCGTTCCTGACCGGCCACAAGTTCCTCGGCGTGAGCCTCTGGGAGTGGCTCTCCGGCCCGTCGGTCGCGATGTTCGCGATCATCCTCATGGTCGTGTTCACCACCTCCGGCACCTACATGCTCATGTTCATCGCCGCGCTGCAGAACATCGGCGAGGCCACCGAGGAGGCCGCGATCATGGACGGCGCCAGCTCGTGGCAGCGGCTGTGGAAGGTCACCGTCCCGCAGCTCAAGCCCACGATCTTCACCGTGGTCACGCTCGGCATCATCGGCACCTGGCAGGTGTTCGACCAGATCTACACCGGCACGCAGGGCGGCCCGGCCAAGACCACGCTCACGCCCGCCTACCTGTCGTACAGCGCCGCGTTCAACAGCCAGAAGTGGGGCAGGGGCGCCGCGATCGCGTTCATCCTGTTCCTGATCATCATCGTGATGAACGCGCTGCAGCGCTGGGTGATGAAGGACAAGAAGCTCTCCCGCCGCAAGCGCCGCGACTACGAGGCGATGAAGGCGGAGGCCCGCTCGATGAGCCGGGCCGAGGTGCTCTCGCTCGGCTCTCACGGCTCCGGCCCGGTCGACCCGAAGGTCGCCGCGGCCATGGGCGGCGCCGCGACGGCCGCCGCAGGCGGCAAACCCCAGGAAGGAGGGGCACGATGACCACGCACTTCGCCTCGCCGGAACCCGGCTCCGCCCCGGCCAGGCCGCGCCGGAACGAGCCGCTGTGGTACCGGATCCTGCACAGCGGGTTCCTGGTGTACATCCTGCTGCTCGCGCTCGCGGTCGTCTACATCATGCCGTTCCTCATCCAGATCGCCACGTCGTTCAAGACCGACGCGGACGCGACCGCCAACCCGGTGTCGCTGATCCCGGAGACCTGGACGACCGCGGCCTACGAGCGGCTGTTCCTGAACTCGGACTTCCCGCTGTGGTTCAAGAACTCGTTCATCGTCACGATCGCGGTGACGGTGTGCCGCGTGTTCTTCGACTCGCTGGCCGGCTACGCGCTCTCGCGCCTGCGCTTCCGCGGCCGCAACCTCATCTTCGCGCTGCTCGTCGCGGTGATGAGCGTGCCCGGCGTGGTGCTGCTGATCCCGAAGTTCCTCATCATCAACAGCCTGGGCATCTACGACAGCTATGCGGGCATGATCCTGCCGCTGCTCATCGACGCCTCCGGCGTGTTCATCATGAAGAACTTCTTCGAGTCGATCCCGCGCTCCGTCGAGGAGCAGGCGATGATCGACCGGGCCGGCACGTTCCGCATCTTCTGGCAGATCGTGCTGCCGATGGCGCGGCCCTCGCTCGTGACGATCGCGATCCTGTCGTTCCAAGGTTCGTGGAACGAGCTGTCGCACTTCATCGTCTCCACGCAGTCCACCGAGCTGACCACCCTGACCAAGGGCGTCGCCTCGCTGGCCAGCGGACAGCTCAGCTCCGGCAACCAGTACCCGGTCAAGCTCGGCGCGGCCGTGGTGATGACCATCCCGGTGGCGGTGCTGTTCTTCATCTTCCAGAAGAAGATCATGAACACGTCGGAAGGCTCGGTCAAGGAGTAGGCCCGCGGCCCACGGATCCCCGACCCTCGTCAACAACGGAGAAACCCATGACAACTCATACCAACGCACAGCCCCGCCAGCCGTGGATGCACGACATGAAGGCGCTGGTCTGCGCGCCCGCCCAGCTGTGGTGCGACCCGGACGGCACGGTGGCCGGCGGCGGCACGCACGCCGGGGCCGCCAGCATCGGCGGGTTCTACGTCGCGGACACGCGCGTCGTCTCCTCGATCGGCGTCGCCGTGGACGGCGAGCCCGCGACCCCGCTGACCTGGCGCACGACCCGCCGCGCCGCGAGCGTGACCTCGATGGTGGCGCGCAACGTCGACGGCCCGACCGTCGACCCGCAGCTGCGGCTGGACGAACGCCGCGAGCTCGCCCACGACGCGCTGACCGAGCGGATCGACGTGCGCAGCGCCGCCGACCGCGAGCGGACCGTCACGCTGTCGGTCGCGATCGGCCTGGACATGGCCACGATGCAGGAGGTCAAGGGCGGCGCGCCCTCCGCCGCGGCGAGCGGCGGCGCGATCGCGCTGCGCGCGGCCGACGGCGCGGCGGTCGCCGAATACGGCGGCATGACCGTGACGATCGAGCCGGTGGGCGGCGAGACCTGCGGAACTGTCGGTGATGCAACCGGCGGAGCGGATTGCGGTGCAGCCTGCGATGCGGCCGCCGGGACCGCCGACCGCGGGACCGCGCCGACCGTCGCGATCGACGTCGACGGCCTGGTCTGCACGGCCCGCTGGACCCTGACCGTCCCCGCGCGCGGCCGCGCCGGCGTCGGCCTGCGCGTGCGGGTGGCCGCGCCGGACGCCGTGGTCGCCGCCGCGGGCACGCCCTGCCCGTGGGACGGCCTGCGCGCCGTCGCCGACGACAGTCGCGTGCGCCGCTGGGTCAACGCCTCGCTCGACGACCTGGCCGGCCTGCGCCTGTCGGTCCCCGCGCTGCCCGACGACGAGTTCCTCGCCGCCGGCGCGCCCTGGTTCTTCACGCTGTTCGGTCGCGACTCGCTGTGGGCCGCGCGGTTCCTGCTGCCGCTGACCACGCGCACCGCGATGGGCACGCTGCGCACGCTCGCGCACTTCCAGGCCACCGAGCTCGACGCCGCGACGAACGCCGAACCCGGCAAGATCATGCACGAGCTGCGCGGCGAACAGCTCGTGTCCACCGGCGCGTTCGCCGAGGACGGCATGAGCCTGCCGCCGCTGTACTACGGCACGATCGACGCGACGCCGCTGTGGGTCATCACGCTCGCCGAGGCGCTGCGCTGGGGCGCGCCGGAGGACGAGGTGCGCGCGCTGCTGCCCAACCTCGAGGCCGCGCTCGCCTGGCTGCGCGACTGGGGCGACTGCGACGGCGACGGGTTCCTGGAATACGTGGACCGCACCGGGCAGGGCCTGAGCAACCAGGGGTGGAAGGACTCCGGCGATTCGGTGCGCTGGAACGACGGCAGCATCGCCGACGGGCCGATCGCGCTGTGCGAGGTGCAGGGCTACGCCTACCAGGCGGCCATGCTCGGCGCCGACCTGCTCGACCGCTTCGGCCGGCCGGGCGGCGACGAATGGCGCGCGTGGGCGGCGACGCTCAAGCGGCGCTTCAACGAGCGCTTCTGGGTCGACGACGGCCGCGGCCGCTACCCGGCGATCGCGCTCGACCGCGACAAGCGGCCGGTGGACGCGCTGACCAGCAACATCGGGCATCTGCTCGGCACCGGCATCCTCGACGAGCGGGGCGTGCGCGACGTGGCCGCCCGGCTGGCGAGCCCCGAGATGCTCAGCGGCTACGGCGTGCGCACGATGAGCAGCGCCGCCGGCGGCTACTGGCCGCAGAGCTACCACTGCGGCTCGGTGTGGGCGCACGACAGCGCGATCGTGATGAACGGGCTGGCCGCCGAGGGGCATGTGGACGAGGCCGTGCGGATCGCCGAGGGCCTGGTGCGCGCCGCCGAGGCGTTCGACTACCAGATCCCGGAGCTGTATGCGGGCGACGCCCTGGAGGACGGCGCCGGCGGGCCCGCGCCGTACCCGGCGGCCTGCCATCCGCAGGCCTGGTCGGCCGCGTCGTCGGTGGCGGTGGCCGCGCTGCTGCTCGGCATGCGGCCCGACGGGTCGACGCATCCGGTGGATTCGCCGCTGGCGCGCGGGCTGCGGTTCGAGCGCGGGTGAGCGGAGCCGGCCGACCGGTCGGCCCGCTGACCGGTCGGCCGGTCGGTTGCATGCTCCGGTTGGGCATGGAGCCCCGGTGTGATTGCCGCCGTGGACACGAGAGGTGTCCACGGCGGCTTTCGTATATACACGGTGTGGCTTGTGGCCTTGGGGCGGGAGCGCGCGGGGCGGGGGCGCTGCCGGGCGATTGCGGTTCGATGTGGAGTCGAACGCCGGGCATATTCTCCGATGTCTTTCGGGGGTATTGCATGGGGGATGAAGGTGTTGCGATGACAGTGTTTTTCGTGACATAAAGGGGGCTACTCGCGCCATATGGGGGTATCTCCCCCACGTCTGATTGTGGGTAGCATGGCCAGCAGAGTGTCAAGAACGATGCCGTCCGTGGCTCGTGGGGGCGGGCAAACCACCCACGAAACCGCGAAACGGTGCGGAAAAGCAGAGGAATGACGCGAAAGGGAGAACGGGTTATGCGTAACCGCAAGTTCAAGAACATGCTCGGGGGGGGGGTATCCCCATTTGGCTCCTCTGACGGGCGTGACCGCAAACGCACCGGAATCAACCGCTTGCTGACCGCGATCGTGGCCCTGGTGGCCACGGTCGCGCTCGCCGTTCCGACCGCCTACGCGGTCACCGGCGACACCGTCGTCGCAGGCGACGCGGCGCAGCAGGATGCGGCGGATGGTACGCAGGGCGACGCCGAATCGGATGCGGCGTCGGTTGCGGATGTGGTGGAGCCGTCGTCGGATGATGATGTGCGTTCGGCCGATCCGGTGGCGCAGGATGATGGCAGTGCGCTGTATGTGGTTGATGTGCCGGTTGGTCAGGGGGATGCGGCCGGTTCGTTGGGTGTCGAGGTGACGGTGCCGGCCGGCGCGCTGCCGGAGGGTGTGGCGCTGGTCGCGGGCGCGGTCGAGGATGCGGATGCGGTGTCCTCCGCGCTGACAGGTGCGGGCGTGGAGTATGACGGTCTGCTGGCCGTGGACGTGCGCTTCGAGGATGCCGAGGGTAACGAGGTGGAGCCGTCCCAGCCGGTGTCGGTGCGTTTCGACACGACCCAAAGCGTGCTGGGCGGGGATGTGGATGCCTCGACTCTTGCGGTGCGTCACCTGGCGGAGGATGCGGATGGTGCCGTGGAGTCGGTGGACATGGTCGCCGACGCGGGCGATCAGTCCGATGGCACGGTGAGCGTGGACGGCGTCGCCGTCCTGAGCGCCGACGAGACCGCTGATGCTGGCGCTGACGCGGCGGTGTCGGCCGAGTTCCAGGTGGACTCCTTCTCCAGCTTCACCATCACATGGGTTAAAAATAACTACATAGGCAAGGACTATACGCGTGACGTGGAGGTTTCCTGTGTTGACGCTGATACGAAGCAATCGTTGCCGGGCGGTGCGTGCGTAAGCATTCCCGATAGCGACGACAATAAATTAGAAGTCAATAATGGGCAGACAATCCTCTTCTCGAAGGATAGCGATTACGCCAAGCGATATTTTCAGATCAGCGGCTATACCTATGAATCTGCAGAGTACAGGTACCAGTTCAACAATTCGAATTGGACTAATTGGAGCGGTCTGACGTCGTTGCAGAATACCAAAAATAGTTATAGCAGTGGTTGGACCACTAAGGTGAACGACAATGAACTGAGTGGCAGTCATGTGACGGTGCAAGTCCGCCTATGCTACACCGAGAAAGAGAATCCAGATGGCGGTTCCGGTGATGAGGGTGAGACCGGGGACAAGGACGTGACGGTGACGACGGGTAAGACCGCCGTGCTGAATGACGATGGTAATTATGATTTGACGTTGTCGGTCACCGGTGATCGTGGGTCGAGCAGCCAGAAGCAGAAAGTGGATGTGCTGTTCATTCTCGATAAGTCCGGCAGTATGGCGTTTACGCTTGACAAAGAGGATGAATACCCCGGTAAGTATGAAGACAGCCGTATGGACCTGTTGCAATCGTCGGTGAAATCGTTGGTTGACACGGTCGAGGCGAACGATGGTATCGACGCGCGGTATGCCGCGGTGGCGTTCGCCGGCGACGGCGGTGGGAATCACGGCAGCACGTACACTACGACAAGGAACAACGGTGCGGCATGGCGCGACAGCAACGGTATTACGTCTTTTGTCGATGACATTGATGCCGATGGTGGCACGAACTACCAGCGTGGTATCCATGAGGGCATTGGCCTGCTGAAGAGCGCGCGTGATGACGCCTTGACCTTCGTGGTGTTCGTTTCCGACGGCATCCCGACGTACCGGGGCAACTACGACGACTCGGGTAATGGCAGCAGCGACCCCAGCAACGAGAACATCAATGCCGCCGTAAATGAAATCAGAGGGTTGTCTTGTGATTACTTCTATGCGCTTGGTATGGGCCCTGAGTTCGGCCAGCAAGGCGGCCGGCCTGGGCGTCCGGAACAGACGGTCGATAAAGAGGGCACAGCGAACCTGAAGGCTCTCGCGAATGCGGTGAATGCTACGTCGAAGGGCGACAACAACGTGTTCAACGCGAGCGACACGACCGCGCTGCAGAACGCGTTCAACCAGATTGCGTCGAGCATCACGTTCTTCGCTGCAAATAACGTGGCCATGATCGACCCGTTGAGCAAGTATGTCGACTTGGTGGCCGTGGCCGGTTCCAGTGGTTCTTCTCCCGCCTACCAGTTCACAGTGAAACTGGAACATCGTGACAGTGACGGGAATTACACCGTTGTTGATACTGAACCTATCGAGGTCAGCCCGGGCGAGGTCGGGACATCTGTGACGTTGAGCCACCAAAATGGTGAAACGACGGAGAACGTGCCGATGACCGTGTATGTCGAAATGGTGGGTGGCCAGGAGACCATTCGCGTGGTCTTCGATTCCAGCTATCAGCTTGCGCAGAACTATCGGTACACGGTATCCACCACGATCACCCCGAGTAATGATGCCAAGCAGTACGTTGGGTCTGACACGAATGAGGATGACCAGCAGACGCCTGACCCGGGTACAGGCACGCATGCCGATGAGAACGAGACGGGTTTCTGGAGCAATGATAACGCTAATGCGAAGGTGACCTATGACGCGATCGTGACCGACGAAAACGGAAACGTCACGAGCAGCACGCCGGGCGAGCAGTCCTTCCCGAAGCCGGTCATTCAGGTTACGGTTAAAGATGTAATCCTTGATGGTTCGGATTTTGTGACTGTGAAGAAAGTTCTCGCGGGGCGCGATTGGCTTGAAAACGAGTATTTCGATTTTAAGTTAGAAGCGTTGAATCCTGAGAACGCACCTATGCCGATCAAGGATGGCTCGCAGCAAGATACGTTGAGGATCGAGCGGCCGACAACTGGTTCGCAGAAAACGACGAATACGGGATCATTTGGCGACATCACGTTCACTGAACCCGGCACGTATACGTATACGTTGCAGGAGGTCCGGCCAGATGATATCGCTGATCGCTATGGCTTGGAATACTCGACGGATAAGTATCTGATCACCGTCATTGTTCCAGAGCCCATGGCGGCGCCGACCGTGACTGTGCAGTTGGTTAATGATAATAATGAGGCGATTAACCAGCAGCCGGAAGACGTCGGTGAGCGTATCGCGACGTTTATGAACTCAATCACGGTGGCAGAGCAACCGGTGCAGAAGGACCTCGTCGGCCGCAAGTGGGGCAAGGATGATGAGTTCACGTTCCGCGTGCAGGCCGTCAATGATAGTCTGCGGCCGTTGCCTGATAGCGCTGAAGTGCCATTCCAACCGATGAACGCGACGCCCGTTACTGATAAGTCGAATACGTGGGAGTTCACGGTTTCGAAATCGGACACCAGCTGTAGCCCGATTGAGGAGGGATCCGACTGGACTACGTGTAGAGCTGGTCTTCTTTTCGGAGCGGTGAACGGATACAGCGCTAAGTCTGTCAAATATCTTGTGTACGAGATTGACGATGGTGAGCCCGGCATGACATACTCGCAGGCCCGGTACACGTTCGATGTGGGTATTGACGACAGTACGGGGTATCTGAGCATAAACAACGTTGAACCCGTCAAACAGGATGATGGCGACGGCTCTGATGGTTCCGGCCCGTCGACGTACGAAGCCTTGCCTTCGTTGATGTTCACCAATCGGTATACCGAACCGGTGTCGGCGTTGCCGTTGACTGGCGGCGACACGACCGCGCGGAGCATCATGCTCGCCGGTGGCGGTGTGCTGCTGCTGGCCGGTGCGGCGTGGTTGCTGGCCAGGCGTCGGCGAGTCTGACGAGTGCTTGGCCGGGCGGCGTGAGCCGTCCGGCCCCAGGGCCGGTCTGTCCGGCTGGCCCTTACCCCTTATCCAATATTGAGATTTCCCGCCTGTCCTCCGCTTTCCCGGATGGGTCGGGGGAAACCTTCAGGGAAAGCGAACCAGATAACTGAAGAATCCATTTTTCCAATAGTCATCCCGCTCCTGCTTCTGTGGGGGTGGGGGAGTTAAGGAGAAAAGAACAATGATGATGAAGGGCATGTTGAAGAGGTGCCTGGCCGGTGTGGCCGCCGCCGCTCTCGCGGTGACGGGCATGGCCGCCATGAGCGGCGCCGCCAACGCCGCTCCGGTCGCCAGCGCGGATATCACGCTGACCGGCGACGCCGCAGGCCGCACGTTCGATGCGTACAAGATTGGTGATTACGCGGATGTCAACTACGATGCCGAAAACGGCGGTGGTCTGCTTTCCGTGGGCGTGTCCACCGACCCCGACTGGTCGGAGATCCTGGAGGACGCGATTGGCGCCGTCACCTCGACTCTGGACCCGACTTACGAGGAGAGTGAGTACCAGGGCAATCCCGCGGGCTTCATCGCGAACCTGGACACCGCCGCCGACGGCGCCGCGCTGCGCCAGATCGTCGAATACATCGAGGATCAGATCAACGACCCCGATGTCGATACGCCTGATGCCGACATTCCGCAGGTGCAGGGCACCGCGGACGGCGTGACGATTCCCGTGAAGGATGACGGCCTGTACCTGGTCATCGACAGCAATGGCACCCCGATCCTGGTCGGTTCGCCCGTCCAGGTGGCCACCGAAGGTGCGAACCAGTACGAGAACGAGATCGGCGCCACCAGCAGCAAGATGCCGCTGGGCGCTGCCGATCTGAAGCCGCTGACGGGTCCCTCCACCGACAAGACCGTCGAGGAGGCGGAGGACGAAACCGTGATTAAGTTCGACGACCAGTCCGCCTACGTCGGCCAGACGCTGCAGTACACGGTGTCGACCAAGGTGCCGAACACGACCGGCTTCGGTGGCGATGGCAACCCGTACGTTCTGTACATCCAGGATGACCCGAGCTCCAGCCTGACCCTGCAGAACGATTACAAGGTAGTCATCAAGGGCGCCGGACAGGAAGGCACCGATCTCACGGTGAATCCGTGGGACGGCAACAGTGAAGAGCCAGATCTGTACTATCGGATTGTCACGCCGCAGGTCAACGATGGCGACCCCGTGACCATCATGATCAGTGACCTCGCCGGCTTTGACGGCATGCCCATCGAGGTGACCTACACCGCGAAGGTCAACGAGAACGCTCTTAAGGATGCGGTGAACAACGTGGCCGGGGCCAGCCATGACAATAAGAACTGGGGCACCACGGGCAGCACGACCGTGCGCACGTACGGGTTCGACTTCACCAAGACCAACAAGACCGGTGATAAGAATCTGCAGGGCGCCGAGTTCATCATCAGCCGCACGGACGTCATCGATGACAACAAGTACCTCATCTATGACACCGTCAATGATACGTGGACGACCGGCACCGAGGACCAGGCCAAGGCCAGCCCCGTCGTCAGCGATTCGAACGGCCAGGTGAGCTTCCAGGGCCTGCCGCTCGGCACGTACACCGTCAAGGAGGTCAAGGCACCGACGGATTACATCACCCCGTCCAACATGACCCTCACCGTGACCCTGACCGATGAGAATGAAGACGGCGTGGTCGAGGTCCAGATCAAGGGCGGCGACGGCTACCTGTCCGGTAATCAGGAGGACGGCTACAAGGTCTACAACGCGGCCAGCCTCGCCGAGCTGCCCATCACCGGCGCCGCGGGCATCACCATGTTCGTGGTCCTGGGCCTGCTGATCGCGGGCGCGGGCGTGACCGTGTACATGAAGTCGCGCGGCGTGCGCAACGCCATGCGCGCCTGACATCCTGATCCCGTCGGATTCCCGGAGTGCTGACGTGGCCATGCATCCGCGTGACGCGGGGTGGACGAATCGTCTGCCGCATGGCCTCGTCAACGCCCGGTGAATCGGCGGGATTCCTGGGCGAATTGGCCGATACCGGCTTGCGTGCCGGTATCGGCTATCCCTGTTTTCAGGTGGACTTGTTTATCCGTATATCTCAATGGAGTCGACGCTGGCCGTGGGGCGGGCATGCGCGCGTTTCTCAGGTTGTGGAGTGAAGGGTTATGGCACGCAAACGTGAGTCGGAAGGAGCGCGGGGGTTCAGCGTCCGCGAAATCAAGTATCTGCAGTCGCTGCCGGCGGTCGAGCATGTGACGCGGACCCGCATCGAATACACGGAAGGCTTCAAGGTCGACTGTCTGCGCCGGTACATGGCGGGCGAATCCCCGGCGAAGATCTTCCGCCGCGCCGGGCTCGACTCGCAGCTCATCGGCTATAAGCGCATCGAACGCTGCATCGCCCGTTGGAAGAAGATGTACCACCTCGACGACGTCCGCCGCCCGTCCGGCCGGTCCGCCGGCGCCCAGACCCAGCCCGCCGACCTTGCCGCCGCCGACTCTGCCGCCGGTCCCGCAACCGGCGAAACCCCGCAGGACTCCGCCGTCGTGCAGTCCGCCGCACCGGGCAAGACCGCCGTCGACGTCGGGCACATTGTGCGCGCCGGAACCGACGCCTCCGCCGCCGCGTCCCCGGCGGATGCCGACCCCGCCGCTGCTTGCGACGCGACCGACTCCACCTCCGCCAGCCCCGCAACTGCGCCCGCCGCCGCAATGGCAGCCCCGACCGCCTCGCCGACCGCGGACCACGCGCCGTCCTCAACGGCCGCCGGCCAAACCGATGGTGCGGACCATGCGGAGAACGCTCCTGCCGCACTCGATCCCGCCTCCGCCGCCGCGCCCGACCCCGAGGCCGGCGCCTTCGACGTGCCGGAGTCGGAGCGCTGGGTCGCGCCCGTCGACCCGCTGTCGTTCGACCTCGACGACGGCACCTATGCGGATCTGCGCTACGCGTACCCCACGCCGCGGTCGACTCGCGGCGACCACCGCAGCGACGACATCTACCAGCTCATCATCATGCAGCAGGCCCGCCGTATCGAACGCCTCGAGCATGAGGTCAACGGCCTGAACGACCGGCTGCGCCATGCCTCCCAGCAGATTCAGGAACTCACCAAGGCGTGAGCGCGCCGTCATCGGCGTGGCTCGTCGCGTGGTGCCGGCGTTTGCGTCGCCGCTGCCTGACGTGCGTGCGGCTCGTCGTGTGATGCGTCGTCTTAACATTGTCGCCGCTGTCCATGCGCGGCCGGCTGCCCGGCTGTTGCCCGGCCGTTTGACCTGCCTGCGTCCTCGATTGATGCGGTATGGGGGATAAGCCGAAGCACGGCACGGGCGAGACAGGCCGGATTGCAGCCTGTGACCGCTTATTTGTCCACCTGCTCAGCGCAGCAGCGCCGGCAGCACATCGGCGATGTCCGCCGCGATCTGGATCGCCGATACCGGCGCATGCGTCGGCGACCCCGGCATCGGCCGCGTCGTGGTCGGGTCCATGTTCAGCCGGATAAGCCGCGCCGATGATGACGCGGTCGGCGTCGGCGAGCAGATCGCGGGCGCTGCGCAGCGGGTCGGTTGCGGTGTGACGGGTGTACGGGGCATTGCCGGAATCGGCCGGCCCTGCCGGGTTTGCGGGGCCGGGTGCGTCTGAATCGGCCGAGTCGGTTGGGTTGACTGAGTTGGTTGAAATGACTGAACTGGTTGAATCGGCTGAGGTTGAGTCGGACGTGTCGGGTAAGGCCGACGAGTCGGGCAAAGACACATTGTGCGCATGGCGGATGGCGGCATCGGAACCAGGGGAGTCGGGCGCGGGCGGCACGTGGCCGCCGCCCGCACCGCGCGCCGGCGCGCCGAACAGCCGCCGGTACAGCGCCTCGTCGCGCTCCGTGAACGTGACGAACACCACCCGCATCGGCGTATCGGCATGCCGGTCCAGCCAGTCGCGCACCGTGGCGGCCGCGATGTCCGCGGCCTGGTCCTGCGGGAACCCGAACACGCCGGTGCTGATGCAGCACAGCCCGATGCTCCTGTCGCCGGCCCGCGCCGCCGCGTCGAGGCAGCTGCGATAACACGACGCGAGCTGGTCGCGGTGCTCGTCGGTCGGCCGCCCGTTCGCGATCGGCCCGACCGTGTGGACGACGTGCCGGGCCGGCAGGTCGTACGCGTCGGTGACCATCGCGCGCCCGGTCGGTTCGGGCGCCCAGTTGCGGCCCGCCATGTAGCGCGCGCACTCGTCGCGCAGCCGGATGCCGGCGAAGGTGTGGATCGCGTTGTCGATGCACGAGTGCAGCGGCGACCAGCAGCCGGTCATGCCGCTGTTCGCCGCGTTGACGATGGCGTCCGCGGCGAGCGTGGTGATGTCGCCGCGCCAGACCGCGATGCGCGGGTCGGCCGGTGTAACGGGAATGGTGGCGACGTCGGTGATGCCGTGATTGGCGATGAGGTCGCGCAGCAGCCGGTCCTGCGCGTCCGTGAAGCCGTCCGGCGGCGTGGCCGGCTCGCGGGTGTTGACCAGCGCGCGCAGCCGGTGCCACTGCTGCGCGAAGGTGCGCCCGGTGGGGTCGTCGGGGCCGAAGGTCGCCGCGGCGTCCGGTCGATCCGCCGTCGATGCGGGGAAGGGGAGCGGCCGGCAGGCGTCCGTGCGTTCGCGTGTGAGCTGGTTGACCAGTCGCGCACATAGTGCCAGTCGTTCGTCTGTGGTCATCGTGGTCATCGCGCCGTCGCCTGCCTTTGCTGCCGGTGTGGGGTTGCCTGGAGTGATGTAACAAAATATATTGCAACAAAGTGGCAGTGTCAATGCCATGATCGCCGTATGGTTTGTATGTTTCGGTCTGTATAATGCAGTGTGTTCGATACGGAACCGATATACAGACGAAGACCTATACAAGGATGTTAAAGCCATGAACAGACCGCTGAGAAGAAGCTCGATCATAGCGGTCACCGATGGCGACGGGTCGAACCGGTACCTGCTGTACCACGACGCGAACTGGGGTTGCGACTTCTTCCCGAACCGCGCGGCGACCGGCGACGTGGAGGCCGACATGGCGAACGCCGCCCGCTACCTGACCGTCGAATTCGGCATCCCCGAGTCCGACGTCGAGCTCAAACCGGTGGGCATGGCGGAAAGCACCAAATATTCGACCGAACACCACGAACAGCGCGACTACGTCTATCAGCTGTACCGCGCCAGCCTGCGCGCCGTTCCGGACGGGTGGCGGGGCGATCGGTTCTCGGTCCGCGGCAAGGACTGCCGCTGGATGACGCTCGACGAGATGCTCGCCGACGGGCGGATCAACGAGATCAACCACGACGTGGTCGCGCTGGTCAGGCAGTCCGCGTAGCTCGTCCGAGCCAAGGGGCGAAAGTTTCCGCCGCGTTCACCGCAACCACGCCCGGGTGGGGGATACTGGAAGATATGGAACCCATGCAGACGCAATCGACGGCGGAACCCACGCGCACCGAAACGACCCCGGGCATGCCGGCGGTCGAGATCCCGCGGGGCACGGTCGTGCTCGCGGCGACCCCCATAGGCAACACGGCCGACGCGTCGGCCCGGCTCGTGGCGCTGCTCGAGCACGCCGACATCGTGGCCGCGGAGGACACGCGGCGGCTGTACGCGCTCGCGAACCGGCTCGGCGTGCACGTCGGCGGCAGCGTCGTCGCCTACCACGACCACAACGAGCGTGAGAAGGCCGACGGCCTGCTCGACCGCGTCGAGGCCGGAGCCACCGTGCTCGTCGTCTCCGACGCCGGCATGCCGACGATCAACGACCCGGGACTGACCGTGGTCCGCCGCGCCATCGAACGCGGGCTGCCCGTCACCTGCGCGCCCGGCCCGTCCGCCGTGCTCGACGCGCTCGCGCTGTCCGGACTGCCGACCGACCGGTTCTGCTACGAGGGGTTCCTGCCGCGCAAGCACGCCGAACGCATGCAGTACCTGCGCGCCATGCGCGGGGAGCGCCGCACGATGGTGTTCTACGAGACGCTGCACCGCATCGCCGAGTCGATGGACGACCTGCTGGAGGCGTTCGGCCCCGACCGCCGCATGGCGCTGTGCCGCGAGCTGACCAAGGACTACGAGCAGGTGCGGCGCGGCACCATCGCCGAGATCCGCGACGGCGTCGCGGCCGACCCTCCGCGTGGCGAGATGGTGCTGGTCGTCGCCGGCGCGTCCGACGAGGAGGCGCAGGCCGCCGCACCGGCCGCGCTGTCCGTCGAGGACCTGGCCGTGCTTGCCGTCGACCGCGCCCGCGAGGACGGGCTGCGCGTCAAGGACGCCATCGCGCAGGTCGTCGAGGAACATCCGATGGCCGACGGCACGCTCGCCAACCGCAAGCAGGTCTACGCCGCCGTGCTCGAGATGCGCTCCTGACCGCGGGGCGGCCGCCCCTCCATCGAATCGAACAGGATCTGCAGCGACTCCCTGACGTACGGTCCGCCCGCCTGCGACACGAACTCCAGCAGCGCCGCGTCCGCCGCGGGGTTCGCGACGATCCAGCGGCGCAGCCCCGGCTCGTCGCGCGCGATCCGCCAGAGCACGTCCCGCGGGGTCATGGGGTCGCAGGCCATAGCCGGCGTCGGCTGCAGCGGCGGCGCCGGCGGCTCGGCCGGAACCGGAGCGGCGCCGCCTGGCCTGGCCCCGGCTCGCGTGACCGTTCGCGATTCCCCGCCCGTCCCCGGTGGCGCGCGCCAGCGGAGCGCGGCCAGCCGGTGCTCCGGCGACGGTTGCGCATCCTGCCGTTTCGGCGGCAACCGCACCGCCCGCCGCAACGTCGACCGTATGCGCGATCGTCGGCCGTTGCCGTCGCCATCGCTGTCGACGTCGCCACGCCGTCGTCGTATCGTCATGTTCACCCCCTCTCGGATGCGATGCCGCAGGAGCTCCCGGTGCGCGTCGCCCGCCACCCGCCGCGCCCGCGGGGCCCTAGAAGCAATGCTGGATGTATTCGAAGAACGCCCTGGCGCGCGGCGCGTTCTGCCAGTACCGGTTGCGTTCGAGGATCTCCAGGCAGTCCGCCGGCCGGAAGTGGTGCGTCTCCATCAGCGAGCACACCATCTCGTTGGCCTCGTGGCGCGACAGCTCGTCCAGCGGCAGCAGCGCGAGGTCGCAGGCCGTGCGCGCCGGGCTCGTGACCTGCAGCGGCCCGAGCCTGGACAGGTGCGCGGGCGGCGCCTTGCGGTTGAAGACCCTGATCTTCCGTCCGAACACCAGCGCGCGGTAGTGCGAGGCGGAGATCACGTCGACCGTGTCGGGGAACTCGCCGCCCAGCCATACCCAGACCGCGGTGAGCGCGCAGGCGATGGTGCCGAACGGGATGACCTTGGCGGCGACCATGGCCCTGCCGTACAGCGTCAGCGCGTCCTCGGCGCGGTAGGCGGTGGCGGCGTCGAGCTTGTGGATGACGCCGAGCTCGGACAGCCGGTTCAGGCTCAGCGGTCCGGGCAGCTGATCGGCCTTAATCAGCGGGTCGGACGGCGTCGTTGTCGTGTCGTGTGGCATGCGCCGACCGTATCGCGATTCGGCGCCGTCCGCCCGTCGCCGGCGAAAATTTGTGGATATGTGGAGCGGGCGCCGCCGGGCCGCGGCGAATGTGGATAAATCGGCGGCGAGGCGCGCCCGCCGCCCGCCGCCGCTGTCCCCGCTGGGCCTGATAATCGGGCTATGACTCATGTTTTGGTGAATGTTGCCTGGCCGTATGCGAACGGCCCCCGTCACGTCGGCCACGTCGCCGGCTTCGGCGTCCCCTCGGACGTGTATGCGCGCTACGAGCGCATGAAGGGCAACGACGTGCTTATGGTGTCGGGCACCGACGAACACGGCACCCCGATCCTCGTCGAGGCGGAGAAGGAGGGCGTGACCGCGCAGGAGCTCGCGGACCGGTACAACCGCGTCATCGCCAAGGACCTGTGCGACCTCGGGCTGAGCTACGACCTGTTCACCCGCACCACCACCGGCAACCACGAGCATGTGGTGCAGGAGCTGTTCCGGCAGTGCCTGAAGAACGGCTACATCTACAAGGGCACGCAGAAGGTCGCCATCAGCCCGTCGACCGGCCGCACGCTGCCCGACCGCTACATCGAGGGCGAGTGCCCGATCTGCCACACCGACGGCGCGCGCGGCGACCAGTGCGACGCCTGCGGCAACGAGCTCGACCCGGACGAGCTGATCAACCCGGTCTCGAAGATCAACGGCGAGACCCCGCGCTTCGAGGAGACAGAGCACTTCTTCCTCGACCTTCCCGCGCTCGCCGAGGCGAATCTCGCCTGGCTGAAGACGCGCACGGACTGGCGCACCAACGTCATCAACTTCTCGATCGGCCTGTTCAAGGAAGTCAAGCCGCGCGCCATCACCCGCGACATCGACTGGGGCATCCCAGTGCCGGTCGACGGCTGGATCGACAACCCGAACAAGCGCCTCTACGTGTGGTTCGACGCGGTGATCGGCTACCTGTCGGCATCGATCGAGTGGGCGCGCCGCTTCGGCGAGACCCCCGACGACTGGCGCAAGTGGTGGAACGACCCGGCGACGCCCGGCTACTACTTCATGGGCAAGGACAACATCACGTTCCACTCCCAGATCTGGCCCTCCGAGATGCTTGCCTACAACGGGCAGGGCTCCAAGGGCGGCGAGGTCGGCGAGCTCGGCCCGCTCAACATGCCCGAGCAGGTGGTCTCCAGCGAGTACATGACGATGGAGGGCCGCAAGTTCAGCTCGTCGCGCGGCATCGTCATCTACGTCAAGGACCTGCTGGCCCGCTACCCCGTGGACGCGGTGCGCTACTACATCTCGGTCGCCGGGCCGGAGACCTCCGACGCGGACTTCACGTGGGCCGAGTTCGTGCGCCACAACAACGAGGAGCTGGCCGCCAGCTGGGGCAACCTGGTCAACCGCGTCGCCAACCTGATGTACAAGAACTTCGGCGAGATCCCCGCGCTCGACGAGTCGCGCATGACCGACGAGGACCGCGCGCTGCTCGAGGAGTCCAAGGCCGCGTTCGCCACGGTCGGCGACCTGATCGAACGCCACCGTCAGAAGAACGCGCTGTCCGAGGCGATGCGCGTGGTCGGCGACATCAACAAGTACATCTCCGCCACCGAACCGTGGAAGATCAAGGACGACCCGGCCCGCCTCGGCACCGTGCTGCACGTCGCCGCGCAGGCCGTGGCCGACGCGAACCACCTGCTCGCGCCGTTCCTGCCGCATTCCGCGCAGAAGGTGTGGGAGGCGCTCGGCGGCACGGGCGTGTTCTCGCCGCTGCCGCGCCTCGAGGAGGTCGAGGACCTCGACAAGCCGGGCTTCATCTACCCGATCATCACCGGCGACTACCGGCTCGGCGAGACCGTGCACCCGTGGCGGAGCGAGCCGATCGCCGCCGGCACGCCGATCGCCAAGCCGACCCCGATCTTCGCGAAGATCCCGAAGGAGGCCGTCGAGGAGGAGCTGCAGCGCTTCGAGGCCGACCAGGCCGCCCGCCGCGAGGCCGAGGCGCAGCGCCTGGCCGCGGCGAAGTCGAAGCTCGAGGGCTGAGGGCGGTGGGCAAAGCGACGTGAGCCGTCGCGTGCACGATGACGGAAGCCGCGCACCCCGGGGGATCCGGGATGCGCGGCTTCCGCGTAGAGGAAAGAAGGAAGGAAAGAACAGGATCAGTACTTGTACAGCTTGAGCAGACGGGCCTCGGGCATCGGGCCGAACTCGATGCTCATCTTCTCGTCGCCGTTGAGCACGCGCGAGGTGACGAACCTGCCGTCGACGATCGTGCCCTCCTGGTAGGAGACGACGCCCACCTTGCTGTTTTCGCCGATCTTGGCGGAGAAGTTCATCGAGCACATCATGCCGACCATCAGCAGCGTGTCGTCGTCAAGCTCGAACAGGGCGCCGGAGGCCAGCGGCTGCGACTCTGCCTTGGGGGAGAACGCGACCTTGAGGTCGTAGTTCTTCAGCTGGAAGTAGCGGCCGAAATCCGTCTCGCTCTCGCGGACCCAGCTGTGCAGGCGGTCGGTGCCCCGGTATTCGAGCAGCAGCGGCTTCATGCCCTGGATCAGCTCGTAGACGCGCGACAGGTACGGCTTGCTGTTCGTGATGTCGAAGGACGACGGGTCGATGTTCAGGGCGATCATCACGCTCATCGGCGGCTTCGGAATCGAATTGGGGTCGAGCGCAAGCTGTTCGATGCCGAATGGCGAGTAGCCGATCGCGTTGTATTTGGTGAACGCATGCAGGGCGTACGACGCGGTCTGCGCGTCCTTGCGGACCTCCGGCACGAACAGCGGGTTGCCCTCGTAGCTGTAGTCGTTCATCGCCTTGGCGATGGTGGGCACGTAGATGTCCGGGGCGAGCGTGAACAGCGACGGCGCCATGGCCTTCCAGACGCGGTGCGTCGGGGTGGACGGACCGCCCGCCGGGTAGGAGCCCGGATTCCACGGATACTGATACAGCCAGGAGTTCGCATAGGCCGGGATTGGATGCCTGGCCATGCCCCCCGCGGTGATACGCTCCACATCCTTGGCGTAGTGGTAGGCCATGAAGTTCTCGCCGTCGTGGCCCGGGAACTCGTCGGCCCACGGAGTGCCGGCTGCGACTCCGAGCCGTTCCGCGAGATCGGCTGGGATGCCTTGGGCGAACAGCGCGTTGGCCATATCCGAATAGTCGCGGTCGGAACCGAGCAGACCGATTTCGTTCTCGACCTGCATGAAGATGAACGTGGTCTGGTCATGGTCGAGCTCGGCGATATGCTCCATGAGCCTGGCGTATGCGTTCGCGTCCTTCTCCACGGCGGCCTCGCACAGCGGGGAGATCGAATCGAGCGGTTCGCCGTTGACCTTGCGGGCGCGGAAGTAGGTGTCGGTGTCCGTCTTCATCCAGCCGGGGACGTACATGGACTCGGCGTTCTTCCACAGACCGAACCACAGGCCGATGATCTTGGTGTTGTGCTCGCGGGCCTGTCTGGTGATGCCGTCGACCAGCGTGAAGTCGAACGTGCCCTCCTCGGGTTCGATCTGTTCCCAGTACAGCGGAATCACCAGCGAGTTGACGTGCATGCCCTCGAGATTCGGCCAGACGTTCTGCTCCATGTACTCCAGGCTCGCCGCCGACGAGTTCTGCAGTTCGCCCGCGGTGGCCAGGAACGGTTCGCCGTCCACGAACAGCGTGGGGATCCCGTTGACGTCTTCGATGTGCGGAATGGGTTCCATTGTTCCTCCTTTGGAATCGGTCACCCTCAGTACACCGTGGTTTGTCGGGATTGTCTATCGCAAAAATGAAATATCTATAGCTTAAAATTAAGAAACAAGTGGAAAAATTGTAAAGATTGTCGTGGCTAGTGTGTTTGCCGGTATTTTGCCGGTGTATCTCCGGTATATTTTCTGAACACCGAGCAGAAGTGGCTCGCCGAGCGGAACCCGCAATCCGCCGCGATGTCGCCGATCGGTTTGTCGGGGAACTGCAGCAGCTGCAGCCGGGCGTTGACGACGCGGGTGATGGTCAGGAAGTGGTGCACGGTCTGCCCGACGTTCTTCTTGAACAGGCCGCAGAGATATTCGTTGGACACGCCGGCCTCGGCGGCGATGTCCCCTATGGGGAGCGGCTCCATGTAACGTCGCTCGATTGTGGCGATGGCCCGGTCGACGATCGGATTGGAGTTGTAGACGCCGATGTGCTCGATGTGCTTGATGCGCTCCGACAGCCCCAGCAGCAGATGGAAGCATGCGGCGGCGATGCCGTTGTGGTCCTGGCGGTCGCGCATATAGAGGTGAAGCATGTCGGCGATGCGGTCGCGGAAGAAGTCCGGGTCGGAAAAGTAGTACGCGCCTGAGTCGTACATGCCCAGATTCATGAGCAGGTTGGCGCACAGCGGTCCCTTGAACCCCACGAAGTGCACCGTCCAGTCGTCGCTGAGCGGCTGATAGGTGTGCGTGACGTGGGGGTGCAGCAGAAAGCCCTGCTTCTCGCGGATGATCATGCGCTGGTCGTCGACGGTCAGCGAGCCGCTGCCGCGTTCGCAGTAGAACCACTGGTACAGGGGCATGCCGCGGGGGCGGTCGATGGGTTCCTGTTCGTGGTCGTATCCAAGGAGGTTCACCTCAAGCGGCATGGCGTCTTTGCCGCGCTTGCGGTTGCTGAGTGTAATAATCACAATATCTCCACAAAAAAATTAATTTTTCGCAATCGATATTATTTTACTGAGATAGACGAAGGATGTCTACGGCGCTGTAATGAGAAGTGTTCAAACCAATCAGGAGTTTGAGGCCTTACGGCGATCCGTCGACGCGACGGGTCGCCGGCCGCCAATGAAGCGGATTAATTGTCGAAGGAGATAGTATGGCTGCTGCTTCCCGTAGCGTGACGTCGAAGTACTTGCCCCGCATCGGTTATATGTCGGCCGAGATGGGTACGACGTTCAGTTTCTATATGATCAGTTCGTTCCTGAGTGTGTTCTACACGGATGCGGTGGGGTTGACGCCGATGGTGGTGAGCACGCTGATGTTGGTGGTGCGTGTGATCGACGCGGTGGCGGCGCCGATCATGGGCGGCATCATCGACGGCACGCGCAGCAAGTGGGGCCGTTGCCGTCCGTGGCTGCTGTGGGGGCTGCCGTTCCTGGTGCTGCTGTCGATTCTGACGTTCTCGAACTTTGACTTCAGCGGCGCGGGCAAGGTGATGTACGCGTACATCACCTACATCGGTCTTGAACTCGCCTACACCTTGGTCGACACATCCAAGGCCGCGTTGGTGAACACGATCACCGCGGACGGCCAGGAGCGTGTGGTGCTCAATTCGTGGCGTTCCGCCGGCGGCTCGATCATCAACATCGTGCTTTCGGCGATCACGATGCCGATCATCCTGCTGCTGGGCAACGATTCCGGCGCGTACCAGATCACCAACATCATCTACATCATCGTGTGTATCCCGCTGATCCTGTGCGGCTTCTTCTTCTGCAAGGAGACCGTCGTCGACGCCACCACCAGCGGCGAGAAGGTCAAGTTCACCGAATCGCTGGGCTCCCTGCTGAAGAACCCGATGCTGCTGTGCCTGTTCCTGTCGAGCGTGCTGGGCGTCGCCGCGTCCCTGTCCCGTATCGGCACGCAGGTGTATTACTACCAGCATTCGCTGCAGCGCGCCGACCTGGTGGGCACGATCATGGTCGCCTATCAGGTGGGCCAGTTCCTCGTGCCGTTCGTCGTGCCGACGGTGCTGCGGTTCCTCGGCAAGAAGATGGGCATGATCGTCGCGAACCTGCTGGACGGCGTCGCGCTGCTGTTCCTGTTCCTGCTGGGGCCGGACGCGAATCCTGTCGCCGTGATTGCGGGCACGTTCTTCGTTGGTTTCTTTGCGATGAGCGCATTGATGAGCTTCTCTGCGACGTCGGACTGCATCGAGTACGGCTACTTCCGCAACGGCAAGCGCACGCCGGGCGCCTCGGTGGGTGTGATGACGATGAGCGTGAAGCTCGGTCTGGCCATCGGCGGTTGGCTCGGCTTGTTCCTGCTCGGCCTGTTCGGCTACCAGCAGGGCGTGGTCGTGGACGACGGCATGCGTGAGAGCATCAACTTCGTGGTCAACGCGGTGCCCGCCATCCTGACCTTCCTGAGTGTGCTCCCGATGATTCCGTATACCTTGACCAACAAGCGCATGAAGGAGATCAGCGCCGCCAACGCCGAGACCGACGCCAAGCTCGCTTCCCAGGCGGCTGGAGAGGTCGAGGCTGCCGAATAAGCGGTAGGTCGGACGATCGGGCCGCCCGCGGCATGGGGCGGCCCGATCGTCCGGGGTCGGCTGTGACGCGACGGGGAGTCGCGGCTGTGAAAGATCGCCGGGTTCATCGATGAGTCAATCGGCAAGGTGGCCGATGCGACGTCCTGCAATTGAAATCGCCCACCGCGAATCGTTCATCGCCGTCAAGGGCGATTGTTCGGTTCCTGGCGTTCATGTGAAAGGAGCGCGGCAATGGTCGCTGCGACAAGTGTGAAGTCGAAGTATCTGACCCGCTTCGGTTATATGTCGGCCGAGATGGGTACGACGTTCAGTTTCTATATGATCAGTTCGTTCCTGAGCGTGTTCTACACGGACGCGGTCGGACTGACCCCTATGGCGGTGAGCACGCTGATGCTGGTGGTCCGCGTGATCGACGCGGTGGCGGCGCCGATCATGGGCGGCATCATCGACGGCACGCGCAGCCGCTGGGGTCGTGCCAGGCCGTGGCTGCTGTGGGGTCTGCCGTTCCTGGTGCTGCTTTCCATCCTGACGTTCTCCGACTTCGATTTCTCGGGCACCGGCAAGGTCATGTACGCGTACATCACCTACATCGGCCTTGAGTTCGCCTACACCCTCGTCGATACGTCGAAGGCGGCTCTGGTGAACACGATCACCGCGGACGGTGACGAGCGAGTGATCCTGAATTCGTGGCGTTCCGCGGGCGCCGCGATCATCAACATCGTGCTTTCGGCGATCACGATGCCGATTATCCTGTTCCTCGGCAACGACTCCGGCGCCTACCAGATCACCAACATCATCTACATCATCGTGTGCATCCCGCTGATCCTGTGCAGCTTCCTGTTCTGCAAGGAGACGGTGGTCAACGTCAACGTGTTCGACAAACCCGTCAGGTTCTCCGAGTCGTTGGGCTCCCTGCTGAAGAACCCGATGCTGCTCCTGCTGGTGGTGTCGAGCATGCTGGGCACGGCCGCGTCGTTGACCCGCATCGGCACGCAGGTGTACTACTATCAGCATTCGCTGCAGCGCGCCGACCTCGCCGGCACGATCATGGTCGCCTATCAGGTGGGCCAGTTCCTCGTGCCGTTCGTCGTGCCTGTGCTGATCAAGGTCGCGGGCAAGAAGATGAGCATGATCGTCACGAACCTGTTGGACGGCGCTGCGCTGCTGTTCCTGTTCCTGCTGGGGCCGGACGCGGATCCGATTCTGGTGGTCGTCGGCTCGTTCTTCGTCGGCTTCTTCGCGATGACGGCGCTGATCATGTTCTCCGCGACGTCGGACTGCGTCGAGTACGGCTACTGGCGTAACGGCCAGCGTATGCCGGGCGCCTCCGTGGGCGTGATGACGATGAGCATCAAACTGGGCCTGGCCATCGGCGGATCGCTCGGCCTGTTCCTGCTCGGCCTGTTCGGCTACCGGCAAGGCGTGGTCGTGGACGAGACCATGCGTGAGAACATCAACTTCGTGGTCAACGCGGTGCCTGCGATCCTCACGTTCCTGTGCGTGCTCCCGCTGATCCCGTACAAGCTGACCAACAAGCGCATGAAGGAGATCAACGCGGCCAACGCCGAAACCGACGCCAGGCTCGCCGAACGGGCAAAGTAGGACCAACGCGTCTCTGCTGCGCCCGTTGTGTAGGGTGGCGATGCCATCGACGAACGTATCGAGCATCTGACGGTAAGCGGTGCCGATGCCTGAATCTGGCTGTGGATTTTGGTCGGTATCGTATGCGCTCTGCCGGCTCCGCGCGCTGCGGTTCCGCGTTCCGGTCGGTTCGGTCTGTCGGGCGCGGGTATGTGTTTGGTGCGTAGCCGTCGTAACGTCCGGTCGATGCCGTGCACGACGTGTGGGCTGCTGCATCGGCGTCGGCGAAGATCGATGCTTCGATCGCGACGGCCGCATCTTTGGTGCCGCCCGGTTCCAGGAAGGGCGGCGTCTGACGGGATGTTGGCGTCCATGCACGGAAAGCGGGGTTTGCCGTAGCTCGGTCCGAGTCGGACGAGCGGGTTCGTTTGCGTGAAAGTCGCTGTGTCGGTGCGTATTTTGCAAGCCCGTCACATTCCTCTCAGAGTTCTTTGAGGAACACGCAGAGACTCCTTCAAGCAAGGGGCGGTTATATAGGGATTGTCAGCAGAACGAAGCCGCTGGCGAGGTTCCTGGCGGAACCCCATAACTGAACCCTTCTTCTCTCTTCTCTCTCACCCGGCGGCACCCCCGCCGGGTTTCTCTTTTTCTTGTACTGTTCTTGTGCTGTTCGTGTTCGGCGCGAACCGGCGCGCGCGGTGGCCGATGCCGTGGCGGAGGGCCGCTGGTTTACCGTTATCTGCAAGGTATGCGCCGGCGATGCGCAGGAGGTCGTGCCTTAGGACGCTTGGCATGCGCATCGGTGCGCCGATGCGTCCGGGAGGGCTTGTCACGGCGCAGTGCCGTGAATCGGGGAGCGGGCGCGTTGGAAGTGGGGCACGTCGATGGCGGGGCGCTGGCGGGCAATCGGCGTTATCTGGGGTAGATCTGCGGTGTTGCGAACATCCAACTGGATTACGTGAGGCGGCCGGTCGCGGTGCCTCGCAGTATCGGCCGCGGAATGACGCGGCTCCTACTTCGGGTGTTGGCGGATGGATGCCTCACGTAGTCCAGATGGATGTCTGCAGGGTGCTGAATCCGCTACAGATAGTGAAGATGATGGGATCTCGGACCGCTCCGGTCCGGCGATGGGGCGTCGAACCGCCGTCCTGGGGCCGATCGGCTATGCCTGCATTCCCGTCGACCCCGTGTCCATGATGCACCCCGGTCAGCGTCACGCCGCAGATGGGCAATCATGCGGTCGGACTCGCGTCCATGGCGCGCCCGGGCGGCGGTTGTTGTGCAACTCCGATGATTCTTTCGGGTTCCTTTGAGCGACATGCGGAGGATTCTCCAAGCATGCGGCGGTTGTATAGAAGCTGTCAACGGAACACCACCGCTGGCGAGGTTCCCGGCGGAACCCCATAACTGAACCCCTTCTTCTCTTCTCTCTTCTCTCGCCCGGCGGCACCCACCGCCGGGTTCTCTTTTCTTAGGTGCAATCGGTCCCGCGGAATGCAAGTGATTGGGGTGGGCGGTTCCGTGGGACGCGAGCGATTCCGTGGGATGCAATCGGTTCCATGGGACGCAAGCGGTTCCGTGGCCTACGACCGGCTGCGGTCCGCAATCGAATCCGTGCCGCGAGGCGGGCCTTTGCCCGCCGTCGCGTACGGACACATTGTGCCAATGGATTTCGGAGACTTGCGAATCACGGGACGGCCGGCAGCCGTCCACGTTCATAGTCGTGACGGTCGCCCATCGATGCGAGCTGGGCGCTCATGGTCACGTCCCGCTCCGCGCGCGGAGGTAAGCAGGGGCGGAAGATCCTCGGTGATGGTGAACGGCGCCCTGCTCCGCCCTCGCGGAGATAGGCCTGCGAGAGCACGCGGGCCGGGCGCGCCCGCAGCCGCGCCCGGCCCGCACCGTTCCGCGCTCAGATGCGCGCGTACGAGAAGTCGCGGATCGAGTCCAGCACCTGCTGGCTCTCGTCCAGCCAGGTCATGCACACCGGGAACACGTGGCCGAGCGTCTCGGCCGTGTTGGTCTTCCAGTCCTGCAGCTCGAAGTCCGCGCCCTTGCGGGCCAGCGCCGTGGCCAGCCCGAGCGTCTCGGCCTGGATGAAGTCGTCGCTGCTGGTCAGCAGGAACAGCGGCGGCAGGTCCACGTTGGCCACGATGTCGGCGGCCGTCAGGAAGTCCGGGTCGGCGTCCTCGAGCCCGGCGAAGAACGACGGGCTCAGCATGTCCTCGAGCATGGCGCGCTTGGCGGCCTCGTAGCCGGTGCCGCGGCCCGTCGCCTTGCCTGCGGAGGCGAGGCTGTACACGCCGCAGACCAGCGCGCCGCCCTTGAACCCGATGCCGGACGCCTGGTCGATGCCGAACGCGGCGGCGGCCTTCGGGCTGTTCTCGATCGCCAGCGTCAGCAGCGACAGCGCGCCGCCCGCCGAGTCGCCCGTGATGAACACGGAATCCGGGTCGACCGGGTAGTCCTCGAGATGCGCCTTCAGCCAGCGCAGCGCGGCCTGCACGTCGGCCAGCTGGCCCTTGAGGTCGGTCTGCGGGGCCGGGCGGTAGTTCAGCGAGACGACGGCGAAGCCCCGGGCCGCCAGATGCGTGTTGAAGTTGCGGTTGAGCTCCTTGTAGCCGTAGCAGAAGCCGCCGCCGTGGACGTCGACGTACACGGGCGTGGTGCGGCCGCCGCGGACGACGGCCTCGTGCGGCAGGTAGATGTCGAGCAGGTGCCCGCGCACCTGGCCGGCCGCCGTGTCGGTGCCGCCGTCGGGCAGGTAGGCGATGTCGCAGATCGCGTCGACCGTTTCTGGGTCGTGCCAGTAGTCCGTGCGCGGGTGGTCGCACTTCGAGGTCTCGCAGCGCGACTGCAGGATGGGCGCGGCGATGTCGTCCGGCACGGCGGCGAGGTCGCCGTCGATCTCGGTCCAGGCTTCGGCGTCCTTGAGCATCTGCGCGTCGTAGCGGGTGATGTCTCGTGTCATGGTCATGTGGTGGTGCTCCTTTGCTGGGTGGCCGGCGGCTGTCGGCCGGGGGCTGCGGCCGGCGCCGGCGGTGTGTGTGGCCGGTGGCCCTGTGTTCCATTGTGCCCCTGACGCGAACCGGTTTGATAAGGCGTGTTGCGTTGGTGCGCGGCGGCGGGTGCGGGGAGGTGCGGCGGTGTGTGGGAAGGTGGCGGTGCATGGGAAGGCGGCGGTGCATGGGAAGGCGGCGGTGCATGGGAAGGTGGCGGTGCATGGAGAAATGCGCTGTGTGGGTGTGCCGGGGCGAGGTGCGATGGGGCAGGAGGGCGCGAGGCGCGACACGCCGAAGGTGGTCGCGGGGTTTGGGGGATACCTTGCGGGAATCGCGCCATTCCGCCATTCCCCGCGCAGTATCTGCGACCTCTGCGACCGCCTTCGGCGTGTCGGGACCCGCTCGGGCCGGCCGGCGAAACCCCGTCGTCCCCGAACTGAGGGTAAACGATGTACTATAGGGAGGTGCGCGTCAGGGCCGACGAATGCGACGTCGGCCGGAGACCCTGGCGACGGGCGAGATTCGCCGCGGGCGCCACCCGACCGCCATCCAACCATCACCCGACCGCCCCGGCCACCACCCGGCCGTCACCCGACCACCACCCCAACCGAAAGGGACCAGCAATCATGCAGTACCGCAACGTCGGCAAGGCCGGCATCTCCGTCGGCGAAATCGCCCTGGGCAGCTGGATGACCCGCCTGGAGGACACGGCGGCCGTCGAGAACGCCGCGGCGATCGTCCGCGCGGCGTGGGAGTCCGGCGTCAACTTCTTCGACTGCGCCGACGCCTACTCGGGCGGCGACGCCGAGGTCTTCCTCGGCCGCGCGCTCAAGGACTACCCGCGCGACGAGGTCGTCGTCTCCAGCAAGGTGTTCTTCCCGACCGGCCCCGGCGCCAACCAGCACGGCCTGTCGCGCAAGCACATCCTCGCCAACTGCGAGCGCAGCCTGCGCAACCTCGGCATGGACTACATCGACCTGTACTACTGCCACCGCTTCGACCCGTCCACCCCGATGGAGGAGACGCTGCAGGCGCTCAGCGACCTGGTCGACCAGGGCAAGATCCTGTACTACGGCGTCTCCGAGGAGTGGAGCGCCGCGCGTCTCGAGCGCGCCGAACGCATCATCGCCGAGCGCGGCCTGCACCCGCTGAGCGTCGTCCAGCCGCAGTACCACATGATGGACCGCTACATCGAGCATGAGATCGTCGAGACGTGCGAGCGCTACGGCATCGGCATCACGCCGTTCTCGCCGCTGGCGCAGGGCCTGCTGACCGGCAAGTACCGCAAGGGCCGGCCGCTGCCCGCCGGCTCGCGCGCGACCTGGCAGTCGGACCACCAGATCAACGACCTGCTGACCGACGAGAACCTCGACAAGGTGGAGGCGCTGCTCGCCGTGGCCGACGGGCTCGGCCTGCCGATGCCGGTGATGGCGCTCGCCTGGATCCTGCGCCTGCCCTCCGTCAGCTCGGTGATCGTCGGCGCGTCCCGACCGAGCCAGCTGGAGTCGAACCTCGCCGCGTCCGGCGTGGTGCTGCCGGCCGATGCGCTCGCCGAGATCGACCGGATCCTGGGCTTCCGCCGCTTCGAGCGCCACGTCGGCTGACGGCCGGCCGCGGCGGACCGGACGGGCGCCTCGCCTCTGCCTGGGATGAGGCGACGCGTTCGCCCGGCCGCCGTCGCCGCCGTCGTCTTGCCGTCCCGCCGCCGCGGGGCAACACGCCGACACGTAGCGGGGTTGCGGCCTGCGCCGGTCGGTCTAGAATGAACCGCGTTTGCGAATCCGAACAGGGGGTTCGGCCGGGGAGGAAGCCGGCGACGGGACTACTCGAAACACGACGGACGTGAATCGTAGCGGCCGCGCCATGGCCGCAAAACAGAACAACCGAAACCCAACACAAGCAAACAATCCCAGGGTGGCGAGCCGTCGTCGTATCCGTGCCGTGCCGCGGCGCGGGCGTCCGTATGCCCGGCTGGCGCGCCCCGGGATCGACCAACCCAGGAACATGAGGGTTCCCAACCATGTATGTCGATCCGAACCGCAACCAGAATGCCGGCAACTTCCGCTGGATCCTGCCGTATTGCAAGCCCGACCTGCCGCGCGTCGTCGGCGCGGTGCTGCTGTTCATCGTCAACGACACGATGGCGCTGATCATCCCGCTGATCACCGGCGTGATCGTCGACCAGGTCATCACCGGCGGCCGCGCCGACCTGCTCGTGCGGCTGTGCCTGATCATGATCGTGTTCACGCTCGTGCGCGTCGGCTCGCGCTACGGCTACCAGATGTTCATGGAACGCTTCGGCCAGAACACGATCTTCCGCCTCGTCTCCGACGAGTACGAGAAGCTGCACCAGCTGGACTTCACGTACTTCAACCACACGCGCGTCGGCGACATCATGAGCCGCATGACCTCCGACACCGACGCGATGCGCCACTTCCTGTCGTGGGCCACCTACAACATCCTCGACTGCATCGTCATGTTCGTCGGCGCGATCGCCGTGATGTTCGCCATCGACTGGCGCCTGGCGCTCGCCCTGGCCTGCATGACGCCGTTCATCTGGTTCTTCGCCCGGCAGCTGTCGAACCACGCCCGCCCGCTGTTCTTCGACATCCGCAACTCGCTGGCCGCGCTCAACTCGATGGTCGAGGAGAACATCGAGGGCAACCGCGTCGTCAAGGCGTTCGTGCGCGAGGGGTACGAGACCGAGAAGTTCGACGAGCGCAACGCCGACTACATGGACAAGAACATGGCCCAGGCCTACAACTCCCGCCGCTATCTGCCGTGGCTCGACGGCTGCTCGTACTCGCTGCAGCTGATCACGCTCGTCTTCGGCGGCTGGCTGGTCATCAACGGCTACATGACGATCGGCAACCTGGTGAGCTTCAACAGCTTCCTGTGGATGATCGACGGCCCGGTGCGCCAGTTCGGCTGGCTGCTCAACGACCTGCAGCGCTTCAACGCCAGCTGCGTCAAGATCCGCCGCCTGCTGACCGCCAAGTCGCGCATCGTCGAGAAGCCCGACGCGCAGGAGTCCGTCAAGCAGGCCGTCTCGATCCAGAGCCAGGTCGGACAGCGCCACGCCGCCGCCCCCGACCGCATCAGCGGCGAGATCCGCTTCGACCACGTCAGCTTCGCCTTCCCCGACGACCCGGACACCCCGATCCTGCGCGACATCGACTTCGCGATCCCGGCCGGCGCCAAGCTGGGCATCCTGGGCGAGACCGGCTCCGGCAAGTCCACGCTGGTCAACCTCATCTCGCGCTTCTACGACCCGACCGTCGGCCACGTCGTCATCGACGGCATCGACGCGCGCGACTGGCCGCTCGCCACGCTGCGCTCGCAGGTGTGCGTCGTCGCGCAGGACACCTTCCTGTTCTCCGACACGATCGGCGGCAACATCGCGTTCGGCGCGGGCGGCGACCGCGACGAGGGCTACATCCGCCGCATGGCCGCGATCGCCGGCGCCGACGGCTTCATCCGCTCGATGCCCGACGGCTACGACACCGTGGTCGGCGAACGCGGCGTCGGCCTGTCCGGCGGGCAGAAGCAGCGCCTGTCGCTGGCCCGCGCGCTCGCCGACGACCCGGCCATCCTCATCATGGACGACACCACCAGCGCCGTCGACATGGAGACCGAGGCCGAGATCCAGCGGCACCTGCGCGAGATGGGCGGGACGAAGACGATCATCACGATCGCCCACCGCATCTCCTCGGTCAAGGACGCCGACCTGATCCTCGTGCTCGAGCACGGACGGATCGTCGAGCGCGGCGACCACGCCGGCCTGGTCAGGGCGCACGGCCGGTACTGGGAGATCTACCGCAAACAGCTCGGCATGCAGTCCGGGCTCATCCAGGGATTCGACGAGTAAGGAAGCAGGACGCACCATGGCACAACGCAACACCTACCGCGAGGACGAGGAGCTCGAGGAGCAGATCAACCTGCATGACATCCTGCGCATCGGCAAGTACCTCAAGCCGTACAGGGCCGAGGTCGTGCGCATCCTCGCCGTCGTGATCCTCATGAGCTGCATCGCGGTCGCCGTGCCGTACCTGACCAAGATCATGATCGACCAGATCATCCCGTCCGGCGACATGCAGGGGCTGCTCGCGCTCGCCGCCGTGTTCGTCGTCGCCATCGTCGCCTACGAGCTGTGCCTGCGGTACCGCACGGTGGCGATCACGCGCGTCGGCCAGCTCATGCTCAAGGACATGCGCCGCGACATCTTCACGCACATCCAGACGCTGCCGTTCAGCTACTTCGACTCGCGGCCGCATGGCAAGATCCTGATCCGCGTGGTCAACTACGTCAACACGCTGTCCGACACGCTCTCGTCGGGCCTGATCAACGTGATCTCCGACGTGTTCACGTTCGCGATCACGCTGGTCGTGATGTTCGTCATCGACTGGCGGCTCGCGCTGTTCAGCCTCGTGCTGTTCCCGGTGCTGGTCGTCTGGGTGCGCGTGCTGCAGTACTTCCAGCGCCGCGCCTACCAGAAGCTGTCGAACAAGCAGAGCAACCTCAACGCCTACATCCACGAGTCGATCGCCGGCGTGAAGACCACGCAGACCTTCGCGCGCGAGCGGGCGCAGTACCGCACCTTCCAGGAGCAGTACGCCGACCAGCGCACGGCCTGGATGCACGCCGTGCACATCCAGTTCCTGATGTGGCCGGGCGTGCAGACCATCTCCGTGATGACGATCTCGCTGATCTACTACGTGGGCGTGATGGGCGTCGGCGGCGTGGACGTGACCACCGGCGTGCTCATCGCGTTCGTCGGCTACGCGAACAACTTCTGGAACCCGGTCATCAACATCGGCAACTTCTACAACCAGCTCATCACCTGCTCGGCGTACCTCGAGCGCATCTTCGAGACGCTCGACGTGGTGCCCGAGATCGCCGACCGGCCCGACGCCGCCGACCTGCCGCAGATCGCCGGGCGCGTCGACTTCGACGACGTGGTGTTCCGCTACGAGGAGGGCGGCCGCAACATCCTCAACCTGGTGGACTTCCACGTCGAGCCCGGCCGCACCGTCGCGCTCGTCGGCCCGACCGGCGCCGGCAAGACGACGATCGTCAGCCTGCTGTCGCGCTTCTACGACGTGTCGGAGGGCGCGGTGCGCATCGACGGGCACGACGTGCGCGACGTGACGCTCGCCTCGCTGCGCCGGCAGATGGGCGTGATGCTGCAGGACACGTTCATCTTCTCCGGCGACGTGCGCGAGAACATCCGCTACGGCCGGCTCGACGCCACCGATGAGCAGATCGAGGCGGCGGCGAAGGCCGTGCACGCCCACGAGTTCATCATGGACCTGCCCGACGGCTACGACACGGTGGTCGAGGAGCGCGGCTCGACGCTGTCCGCCGGGCAGCGCCAGCTCATCGCGTTCGCGCGCGTGCTGCTCGCCGACCCGCGCATCCTGATCCTCGACGAGGCCACGTCGAACATCGACACCCGCACCGAGGAGGCGCTGCAGGCCGGCCTGAACCACCTGCTGGTCGGCCGCACGAGCTTCATCATCGCGCACCGCCTGTCGACGATCGAGAACGCGGGCGAGATCTTCTACATCGACCACGGGCAGATCGTCGAGCACGGCACGCACGAGGAGCTGCTGGCGGCCAAGGGCGCGTACTACCGGCTTTACGAGTCGCAGTACGCGATGATCCGGGCCGCGCACGGCGCGATCGACGAGTAGCGGGCGGCCGGCGGTCGCCCGCGGTGGGCGGCGGCCGGCCGGTCGGCCGGCGGACGGGCCGGAGGCACAGGCGTCGCCTCCGGCCCGTTGCCGTCTTGGCGCCGCCGCACGGTGATCCGACGGTCGGAGCGGGGCGGTGTAGACTATGCCGCAGATGCGGCCGGCCGGGCCGCGTTCGGAAACGGAGGTGACGCGGTGGCGGAACGCGACGACGATGACGTGAACGGCGCGGCGGGGGCATCGGACGCCGGCTCGCGCGAGGGACTCGTCTTCACCGAGGAGCAGCGGCGGGCGATCGCCGATCTGGCGAGCGAGAACACCTACGCGAAGCAGTCGAAATGGCGCACGTTCCGCGAGCTGCCGATGAAGGACAAGTGGCCGTTCTTCGCGCAGCACTTCCTGCTCGGGGTCGTCGCCGTCATCGTGGCCATCGCGTTGGTCGTGATGTTCGTCGTCGAGAACCTGACCCGCGACCCCGATCCGCTGCTGTACATCGCCGGCGTCAACGTGCCCTCCGACATCAGCGAGCCGATGGAGCGTCTGGACGAGGGCTTCGCCGCGAGCAGCGGGCTGGACGGCGAGCTGGTCACCTACGACGGCGCGTTCACGATCACCGCGAGCGGGTACAACGGCGGCACCTATGACAGCAGCGCCCGCCTGCTGACGATGGCGTCCGCCGGCACGCTCAACGCGATCATCACCGACGAGGAGACGTTCGCGCAGCTGAGCGCGGCCGGCATGGTCTCGCCGCTGGCGGACGTGCTCACCGATGCGCAGCTGTCGGAGCTGGACGAGGCCGGCGTGACGGTGGAGGCCGATTCCAGCGACGCGCAGGGGACCGGCATGACCGACAAAGGGCTGGACCTGTCGCGCTCGCAGGCGTGGGCGTCGGTCGACGGGCTGCCCGACGGCATGATCCTCGGGTTCTCGAACGTGTCCGAAACCGGCGTCGAGTATCCGCAGGCGTTCGTCGACTACCTCGATTTCTCCTGACGCGTGGCCGGTCCCGCGACGCGGTGCCGGCGGCGGATGCGGCGTTGCGTGGCGTCGACCGGGGGCGGAGTCGATTTGTCCACCTCGTTGTCCGGCCGCACATGAGGAGTCCGCGATGGCACTTCCGTCTCATACAGCGTCCGTTCCCGCGGACGACCCGACGGGGGAATCCACTTCATCAACGATTTGTCCACCTCGTGGCGTGCCGTGTCGCCGATACCGTGGTGCGTGTATTCGGCATCCGCCGCAGTCATCGTTGAGGAGGACACCATGGGCGAACCGGCACGACACAGCCATCCGCTCGACATCCGTCGGGTCGGCGTCACCGACGAGTTCTGGCGCACCCAGCAGGAGCTGGTGCGCACGGCCGTCATCCCGTACCAGTGGGACGCGCTGAACGACGCCGTGCCCGGCGCCGCCCCGAGCTACTGCATGCACAACTTCAGGGCCGCCGCCCGGCAGAACGCCGCCAAGGCCCGCGAGGGCAGGGCCTTCGTGCCGCCGACCTACACGTTCCGCGGCTTCGAGGCGCTGCCCGAGGACCCGTCGCGCCCCGACCCCGACACGTTCTACGGCTTCGTGTTCCAGGACACCGACTTCTCCAAGTGGGTCGAGGCGGTGGGCTACAGCCTGGCGCGGCACCCGGACTCCGAGCTCGAGGCGACCGCCGACGCGGCCATCGAGATCGTCTGCGCGGCGCAGCTCGACAACGGCTACCTGGACACGTACTACATCCTCAACGGCATGGACCGCCACTTCACCTATCTCAAGGACCACCACGAGCTGTACTGCCTCGGGCACCTGATCGAGGGCGCGGTGGCGTACTACCAGGGCACCGGCAAGGACCGCCTGCTCGGGGCCGCCTGCCGCTTCGCCGACTACGTCGACTCGGTGTTCGGCCGCGAACCGGGCAAGCTGCGCGGCTACCCGGGGCACGAGATCGCCGAGATGGCGCTGGTCCGTCTGTATGAGACCACCGGCGAGCAACGATATCTCCACCTTGCGCGGTACTTCGTCACCGAGCGCGGCCAATCGCCGCTGTACTTCGAGCAGGAGGACCACGCCCGCGCCGAACACGACGGCACGCCGTTCGTGCCGAACACCAACCTGCCCAAGCCGTACGCCTACTATCAGGCGCACGAGCCGGTGACGGAGCAGGACGAGGCCGTCGGCCACGCCGTGCGCGCCTGCTACTTCTACTCCGGCGTCGCCGACGTCGCGCGCCTGACCGGGGACGCCGACCTGCTGGCCGCATGCCGCCGGCTGTGGCGCAGCATCGTCGACCGCAAGCTCTATGTGACCGGCGGCGTGGGCGGCACGCACATCGGCGAGGCGTTCTCCTTCGACTACGACCTGCCGAACGACACCGCGTATTCCGAGACCTGCGCGGCGATCGCGCTCGCGTTCTTCGCGCGCCGCATGCTGGAGATCGAACCGGTGGGCGAGTACGCGGACGTGATGGAGCTGGCGCTGTACAACACCACGCTCGCTGGCATGGCGCTCGACGGCAAGAGCTTCTTCTACGTCAACCCGCTTGAGGTGGACCCGAAGGCCTGCCATCAGGACGAACGCAAGTTCCACGTGAAACCGGTGCGGCAGAAGTGGTTCGGCTGTGCCTGCTGCCCGCCGAACATCGCGCGCATCATCGAATCGATCCAGCAGTACGCCTATACGGTGGACGACGATTCGTCCACCCTATACACCCATCTGTACATCGGCGGCACCGCAACGGTCGACCTCGGTGCGGATGCCGGCCGCAGCCTGACGCTGGAGATGACGGCGGGCATGCCGTGGCGCGGCGACGGCCGGGCGGTCGTGCGGATCGCTGATGGTGCCGCCGGCGTCGTAAGCAGTTCCGCTGGTGCCGGTGTCGGCGGTCATGCCGATGACCGCGACGGTTGCGATAAGCCGTCCGGGATCCGGCTCGGCGCATGCGGCGATCATGCCGATTGCACGGGCGGCAGCCGGGGCGGCGAGGGCAGCGGTTCCGGTGATGGCAACGGTTCCGTCGGCGGCGACCATGACCGCCTCGGCGTCGCTGCGACGCTGGCGTTCCGACTGCCCGCCTGGGCGGGCGGCGAGGCCGCGGCCGACGCCGTCGCCGTGCAGTACGCCGACGATTCGTCCACCCCGCGCATCGCGCACGAGGTGAGTGACGGCTACGTGTACCTGACCGGCGTGTGGCACGACGGCGACGCCGTGGCGTTCGACTTCCCGATGCCGGTGCGCATGCTGGCCGCCGATCCCCACGTGCGCGAGGACGCCGGCAAGGTGGCGTTCATGCGCGGCCCGATCGCGTTCTGCGCCGAGGGCGTCGACAACGGCCCCGACCTGCACCTGCTGCACGTCGACGCCGAGACCGTCGCCGCGCACCCCGAATCGGTGCAGGTGGACGATATTACGTTCCATGCCGGGGCGCGAGGAATGGACGAGTCCGGTCTCGGCGAGGTCGACGCCGTGGACCGCCCGATGGTGACGCTGACCGTCCCCGGATGGCGCGAGGTCGCCGACGATCCCGGCACGGCCGGGGACCCGGCGGCCGGAGCGCCCCCGTCGCCCGCATCGTCCCCCACGGCCGCGGGCCTGTACCGCCCGTGGCGGCCGGTCCGTCGCATGGCGACGCCGGTGACGCTGATCCCGTACTTCGCCTGGGCGAACCGCGGGGAGAACGAGATGGCCGTATGGCTGCGCGTGTGATCGCCGTCGCGCGCGCATGCGACGCGCGCCCGGCCGCCCCCGAGGGGCGTCTGCTACGGTGACGGTATGACGGTGTCGATGGGGCGCCTCGAAGGCCCGGTGGACTTTCTTTCGGTCGGACAGTTCGTGTCCGGACCGGGGTGGCGGCATATGCGCCGCACGCTCGACTCGCACGAGCTGGTGTTCGTCCGGCGCGGCGTGCTGCCGATCCGCGTGGGCGAGCGCCGCATGCACGTCGCGGCCCGCCAGCTCGCGCTGCTGCCGCTCGGCGTCGAGCACGCCGGCACCGAGACGATCACCGCCGACCTGGAGTTCTTCTGGATGCACTTCCGCATGCCGCGGTCCGGTCCGTCCGCGGGGCGGCCCCGCAACCGGCGCGACGACCCCGGCGCCGTCCGCCCGCAGACGCTCGGCCCGGGCGACGCGCCGCCGCAGGACGAGCGCTGCCTGCTGCTGCCCGAGCTGGCCGACGCGGCCGACGGCGACCGGCTGTCGGTGATGTTCTCGCAGCTGTTCGACATGTACGCCGAGCACGGCCCGCATTCGAACGCCTACTGCGACTACTTCGCTACCAGCCTGCTGCTGGAGGTCTCCGCGCAGGAGCGCGCCGGCGCCACGGGGGCGGCCGCGGACCCCGGGTTGGGCATGATGCGGTCGGTGCGCTCGTGGATCCGCGCGAACGCCTGCGAGGACATCACGGTCGCCAAGGTCGCGCGGCGCTTCCATTACTCGCCGAGCTACCTGACCGCGCTGTACAAGCGGGTGTTCGGCGTCGGCATCGCCGAGCAGGTGGCCGAATGCCGGATCGACCGGGCGCGCGAGCTGCTGTCGTCCACCACCAGCCCCGTCGCGGACATCGCGCGGGAGGTCGGGTACGACGATCCGAAATACTTCATGCGGGTGTTCAAGCACCGCACCGGCCTGACCCCGGGGCGGTACCGCGACGCGTTCCCCGCCCGGCTGTTCAACTCCGAGTGACCGCGAACGGGGCGGGGCGGCGGGCGCCCGTGGAACGGCCCGTCGGGCCGCCCGGCGGGCGGGCCGCCCTGGCCGGCGCCCCGTTCGTCCGCGGCGCAACAAGCGTCCGTCCGCGTCGATCCGCGGCGGCAACTTACAGGAAAGGATGATGATGACCGATTCGACCGCAACGACCGAGGCAGTCGGCGTGACCGCAACGACCGGGATGGACGGGGCGACCGGCGTGACCGGTGGCGCCGCCGCTCCGGCGCCCCTCAAGGCATGGCGTCCGCCGATGGGCTGGAACTCGTGGGACTCCTACGGCACGACCGTCACCGAGGACGAGGTGCTGGCCAACGCGCGGTTCATGGCCGAGCATCTCAGGGCCGCCGGCTGGGACACCATCGTCATCGACATCGACTGGTACGACCCGACCGCCCGCGCCCACGGCTACAACGCCGACGCCCCGCTGATCCTCGACGGCTACGGCCGGCAGCTGCCCGACCCGGCGCGCTTCCCCAGCGCCGCCGGCGGGCGCGGTTTCGGGCCGCTCGCCGAGCAGGTGCACGCGCTCGGCCTCAAGCTCGGCGTGCACATGATGCGCGGCATCCCGCGCCTGGCCGTCGAGCGCGACCTGCCGGTCAAGGGCACCCCGTACACCGCGCGCGACGTGGCCGACCTCGACCACGTGTGCGTCTGGAACCCCGACAACTACGGGCTGGACCAGTCCCATCCGGGCGCGCAGGCCTGGTACGACGCGCAGGTCGACCAGTTCGCCGCGTGGGGGCTGGACTTCCTCAAGGTGGACGATATGCAGACGCCGTTCCACGTAGACGAGATCGCCGCCTACCATCGCGCCATCGCGAAGGCCGAGGCCGCGCACGGCCGGCCGATCACGCTGTCGCTGTCGCCGGGCGGCTGGCTGTCGACCGGATACGTCGACTTCCTGCGCGGCAACGCCGAGATGTGGCGCATCTCCGACGACCTGTGGGACCGCTGGGAGGACGTCGTCCAGCAGTTCGCCCGGCTCGCCCGCTGGGCCCCGTTCCAGCGGACCGGGCACTGGGCCGACGCCGACATGCTGCCGTTCGGGCACATCGGCCTGCGCGCCGAGCGCGGCGACGACCGCGACTGCCGGCTGACCCCGGACGAGCGGCGCTCGCTGACCGCGCTGTGGTGCATGGGCCGCAGCCCGCTGATGGTCGGCGGCGACCTGCCGACCTCGACGCCCGAGACCATCGCCCTGCTGGCCGCCCCCGCCCTGCGCGAGGTGACCGCCGGCTCGCGCGGCAACCACGAGACCGTGCGCGAGCGCATCTTCGCCGACTGGGGGGATGAATCGTCGTTCCGCGGGGAGCTCATCGTCTGGGCCGCCGACGCCGCCGACTGGGCCGACGGCACGCCCTCCGCGCATCCCGGCGGCCGGTACGCCGCGCTGTTCTGGACCGGCGACGACCCCTACGAGCTCGGCCGCACCATCGAGCTGCAGTCGATCGTCGGGCTCGACCGGCGCGAGGAGCCGTGGAGCGTGGCCGATCTGTTCGCCGGCGTGGCCGACGGCGCGACCCCGGCCGACGTGAGGCTGGAGGGCGAGAGCGCCGACCGCGTCATCCGCGGCACGATCCCGCCGCACGGCGTGCTGTGGATCGCCCTCGACCCCAGGTGACGCGCGGACGGTTGGCGGCGGTCCCGCACGCGGGCCGGCCGCGGACCGCATGACGGGCGTCCGGGATGTCCGGGGGCCGGGATGGGCCGGGCGCGCCGCGGTCGGGAATCCGACCATGGCGCGCCCGGCCCTGTCGTCCCCGGCCGCGGGGCTCCCTCGGATTGCGCCCGCGCGCCCGGCGGCCGGCCGGGGCGGTCCGGGGCGTCCGGGACGGTCCGGGCACGTCCCGTAGGCGCCCCGTCGCAGGCGCCCGCGGGACATGCGGGGCGGGTTCCGCTAGATCAGGCCGCCGAGTCCGTGGTCGGCGCCGTTCCGGGCGAAGACGGGCACCACGTCGAGCGGCGCGTCGACGGTGACGGTCCGCCCGCCGCTCAGTCGTTCGCCGGAGTGCAGGTCCGTCCATGTCGTGGATCCGTCGCCGGGCAAGTACACGTCGCGTGAGCGGGCGCCCGGTTCGGTGACCGGCGCGACGAGCAGGTCGGGGCCGAACAGGTATTCGTCGGCGATGTCGGCGGCGGCCGCATCGTCGGGGAACTCGTAGAACAGGCCGCGCGCGATCGGCTGCCCCGATTCGTGCGCCTGCGCGAACAGCTCGCGCGTATATGGGCGCATGGCCTCCCTCGCCGCGATGTACTTGCGCGCGATCCGTTCGACGTCGGGCCCGTAGCTCCACGGCTCGTTGTCCGCGCCGGTGTGGATGTGGTCGATCGGGTTGCCGCGGCGGTCGAACGTCGGCTCGCCGACGACGCGCGTGGCGGGCAGGCGGTCGCCGTGGTTGCGCATCACGGGGGAGAAGCAGGAGAACTGGCACCAGCGGACGTACAGCTCGCGGAACGCGGGGTCGTCGGGGTCGCCGCCGGCGAAGCCGCCCATGTCGGTGGTGAACCACGGGATGCCGGCCATGCCCATGTGCACCTGGCAGGTGATCTGCGCCTTGAGGTCGTCGAAGGTGGAGTGCACGTCGCCCGACCAGACCAGCGAGCCGTAGCGCTGCGAGCCGGCCCAGGCGGCGCGCGTCAGGTTCACGATCCCGTTCTCGCGCCCGATCTCCAGCTGCCCGTCGTAGAACGTCCTGTTGTACAGCTGCGGGTACACGTTGCCGACCTTGTTCGCCGGGCCGATGTGGAACAGGTAGTGGTCGTGGTCGTAGTCGCCGCCCCATTCGGGCTCGGCCTCGTCCAGCCAGAACGCGTCGACGCCCAGGTCGGCGTAGTTGCGCTTGGCCAGGCCCCACACGAAGGCGCGCGCCTCGGGGTTCGTCGCGTCGAGGAACTGGTTGTCGCGCGGCCACCACATGCCCACGTCCTTGCCGCTGGCCGCGTGCGCCAGATAGTTGTGGGCGCGCATCTCGTCGTAGTTCTCGGATTCCAGGTCGATCTGCGGCCAGACCGACACCATGAGCCTGACGCCCATCTCGTGCAGCTCGTCGGCCATGGCCTTCGGGTCGGGCCAGAACTCCTCGTCGAAGCGGAAGTCGCCCATCAGCGGCCAGTGGAAGAAGTCGACGACGATCAGGTCGAGCGGGATGCCGCGGCGCTTGAACTCGCGCGCGGTCTCGAGCAGCTGCTCCTGGTTCCAGTAGCGCAGCTTGCACTGCCAGAACCCCAGGCCCCATTCGGGCATGACCGGCGCGTGGCCGGTGGCGTCGGCGTACTGGGCCATGATCCGCGCGGGCGTGTCTGCCGCGGTGACCCAGTAGTCGATCTGGTCGCAGGCCGCGGCCTGCCACTGCGTGCCGGTCTTGGCGAACGTGGCGCGGCCGACCGCCGGGTTGTGCCACAGGAACCCGTATCCCTTCGAGGAGACGACGAACGGCACCGAGACCTGGGAGTTGCGGTGCGCCAGCTCCAGCGACGCACCCTTGAGGTCCATGACGGGCTGCTGATACTCGCCCATGCCGTACAGGTGCTCGTGCGGGTCGGCGTCGAACGTGACGGTGGTGCGGGCGCCGCCGCCGGGCAGCGGCTCGTACCTGCGGGCCTTGAGCCGCAGCGCGCCGCCGTCGTCGGCCTCCTTGAGCAGCACGTTGCCGTCGGCGTCGGTGAAGGTCAGCTCGCACCGGCCGTCCCAGCGGGGCATGCGCGCGGTCACGGTGACGCCGCCGTTGGTCAGGGACGCTTCGCTGCCGTCCTCGGCGATGACGATGGCCGGCGCGGGCGCGTCGGCCGGCGGCGGCAGCAGCGCCCAGTCGGCGTCGGCGATCGGCTGCATGAATCGGGCCCGGACGCGGACGCTGTTCGCGCCCCATGGCTCGATGCGGACGGACTCGCCGTCGCCCACCCAGGTCAGGGCGCAGTCGGCGGCGGTGAACGGTGAGGTGATGGTCATGGAAGCTCCTTTGCTGGCTTGTGCGGAATGCGCTCGCGGGCGTGCCCGCGGGCCTGTCCGCGGGCGCTTGGCTGAGGCGGCCCCGTCGACAGGCGGGCATGCCGCGTCGTCACAAGAATTGTAGCGCTAAAATTCCGTGCCGCCAACCGGTGGGGCGTTGTGGGTGGGTCATGCCGCGGCGCCGTTCCGCCGGGCGCCGCGGCGTTCGGGCGAAGGGTCCGGCGCGCCCGGCGGGGCCTGGGGTCAGGTCCGTTCGCCGCTGCCCCGGGAGGCGAGGCGGTATCCGAGATCGACTGTCCGCGGCGCCGGGGGGCGGCCGGCGTCCCGTTCGATGCGCGCCATGAGCAGCTCCAGGCACACCCGGGCGGCCTCCTGCGGGTCGATGGCCACGCTGGTCAGGCCGGGCGTGAGGTACTGGCCGTCCTCCACGCCGTCGAACCCAGTGACCGCCACGTCCTGCGGCACGCGGACGCCGGCTTCGGCCAGCGCCTTGAGCGCGCCGATGGCGATCGGGTCGTTGAGGCAGCAGACGCCGTCGAAGTCGCGGCGCTCGTCGAGGATGGCCCGCATGCGGCGGTACCCGGCCTCGCGCGTCCAATCGCAGGGATAGACGTCGTCGGCGCGGTACGGCAGACCCGCCGCCAGCAGCCCCTCGGCCGCCCCGCGGACGCGGCGCTGCTCGGAGGTGCCGGCGTCGTCGAAGCGCTCCGGCGGCAGGTACCCGCCGCCGAGTGTCAGCACCCGGCGGCAGCCGTGCCCGATCAGATGCCGCGCCGCCGCCGCCATGCCGTCCGTGCAGGGGGTGAACACGCAGTCGCACCGCCCCTCCAGGCCGAACCCGTCCAGCAGCACCAGCGGGTGGGTCCGGGCGAAGCTCTCCATCTCCGCCGAGACGGAGCTGGGCCAGCAGATGATCGTGCCGTCGCAGATCTGGCTGGTGGCGCTGGACAGCATGCGGCGCTCGAAGTCGTGCGAGAACCGCGTCTGCTGCACGATGACCTGGTATCCGAGGGCCTGTGCCTGGTCGGAGACGGCCGCGGCCAGGGCGGCGGGGAAGATCAGGTCGAAGTCGGCGACGGTCAGCCCGATGACCTGCGTGCGTCCCGAGCTGAGCTGGCGCGCCGCGATGTTGGGGTGGTAGCCCAGCTCCTTGGCGGCCGCGATGACCTTGCAGGCCGTCTCGGGGCGCACGACCGTCCTGCCGCGAAGCGCGTTCGACGCGGTCATGCGCGAGACGCCGGCGCGTGCGGCGACATCGTCGAGCGTGACCATGGCGTCTCCTTTCAAACGGCCCCGGGTCCATGGTATCGTGCCGCCCCGCGGTCCGCGCCCCGCCCGGCGGTCCGTCCGCGTCGGCCGCGTGGCCCGCCGTCGTCGCGGCGTGGGCGCGCCGCCCCGCGGCCACGGCGGGCGTGCTGGCCGCCGGCGATCCGTACGCGGGCGTCCGCGGCGAGGTCGGTCGGGCCCCGGTCCCGGGCGGCCGGGCGCGGCGTGCGGCATGGCGTCCGCCGCGGCGATTGAATCGATTAGCGTGTCGCGGCGCCGCGGTCTACGCTGAATCGGAATACAACGTTGTCTCATGCGCCGGTATCGCAGCGGCGCCATGACGTCGACCATGATGACCCCTCACCCCGCAAAGGAGCGCCGATGACCGACACCCTGACCGCCACTGTGGACGCCTCCGCCGTCCGCCGCATCAGCACCGACCTGTGGGGCATCTTCTTCGAGGACATCTCGTCGGCCGCCGACGGCGGCCTGGCGTGCGAGCTCGTCCAGAACGGCGCGTTCGAGTACTCGCGCGCCGACCACCCCGACTGGAGCGGCTACACGGCCTGGCGCAAGCCGGTGCCGGCCGGCTCGTTCGCCGCGTTCGGCCTGCGGGCCGCGGATCCGGTGGCGGAGGAGAACCCCCATCACGCGCGGATCGAGGTCCGTTCCGTGGCGGGCGGCCCGGTCGGCCTGGAGAACACCGGCTTCGACGGCATGGTGTTCCGCGCGGGGGAGACCTACCGGTTCTCGATGTGGGCGCGCACGGCGTCCGGGGGAGCGATGCCGGTGCGCGTGGAGCTGGCGGGCGACGACGGCGCGCCGCTGGCGGACGCCGGACTGTCCGTGTCCTCACGCGATTGGACGAGGTACGAGGTGACGCTGTCCGTTCCGGCCTCATCCGCCGCGGACTGCGCCGCGTACGGCGGATGCGGCGGGGGCGGGACGCCGCGTGAGCCGTGGAACGGCCCCGCGCTGGCCGTGCGGGGCACGCTGCGGGTGATGTTCCTGGCCGAGGGCGTGGCGGACGTGGACTTCGTCTCCTGCGAGCCGGCCTCCACCTACAAGGGGCTGGAGCATTGCCGCCCCGATCTGGTCCGCGCGCTCGACGAGCTGCATCCGCGGTTCGTGCGGTTCCCCGGCGGCTGCATCACCCACGGCCTGGGGCTGGACAACATGTACCGGTGGGAGCGCACGATCGGCCCCGTCGAGCACCGGCCCCACGACTTCAACGTATGGGGCTACCACCAGAGCTTCCGCATCGGCTTCTACGAGTACTTCCGCCTGTGCGAGACGATCGGCGCCAAGCCGTTGCCGGTGCTGCCCGCCGGGGTGAGCTGCCAGAACACCAGCCAGGGGCCGGTGCCGATCGCCGACGAGGACATGCCCGGCTACATCGACTCCGTGCTGGGGCTGATCGACTTCTGCAACGCGGACCCCGAGACCAACGAGTGGGCGGCGAGGCGGGCCGGGATGGGTCACCCGGAGCCGTTCGGGCTGGAATACCTCGGCATCGGCAACGAGGATCGGATCGACCCCGTCTTTGAGGACCGGTTCCGCCGCATTCACGACGCGGTGCGCGCCGCGCACCCCGAGATCGTGATCGTCGGCACGGTCGGCCCCGACCCGAGCGGCCGCGACTACGACGAGGGATGGCGCATCGCCCGAGAACTGGACGTGCCGATCGTGGACGAGCACTCCTACCGCTCGCCCAGCTGGTGGTTCCGCAACCTCGACCATTACGACCACGCAGACCGGAGCGGCCCGAGGATCTACCTGGGCGAATACGGCTCGCGCGACGTCCATCTGCTCAACGGCCTGGCCGAGGCCGCGGCCATGGGCCGGATGGAGGCCAACGGCGACGTGGTGACGATGGCCTCGTACGCGCCGCTGCTGTGCAAGAACGGCCACAACAGCTGGGACCCCGATCTCATCTACTTCGACAACGAACGGGTCTACCGCACTTACAGCTACTGGGTGCAGCGGATGTTCGCCGCCGCCACGGCCGACACGGCGTGGCCGGTCGCCGTGGACGGCGACGTCATGTTCCGGCGGAGGCTTCCGCGCACGGTGGGCCTATCCGTCACGGGCGGTGCGAGCGCGGACATCACGGACATCGTCGTCACCACCGACTCCGGCGAGCGGGTCGAGCTGCCCGGCATCGCGTATCGCGGCAACGGGCCGGTCTCGACAGGGCTGGCGCTCGACGCCGACTCGTACACGGTGGACATGACCGTGACCTATCACGAAGGCATGTGGGGCGTGCAGGTGCATATGGGCGACGTGGACGGACCGGACCACAACGTCGTCTCGTTCGGCCGCAGCTTCGAGTTGCAGCTGGTGCGCGAAGGGTGCGGGTCGACCATCGCCGGCACCGAGGTCTCCATGGACGCGGTGCGTCCGGGCACCGCATGGCATGCGCGGGTCGCCGTGTCCGACCGCGGCGCCGGCATGGCGCTGGACATCGACGGCAGGCCGGTCGTCTCGGGGTGGGAGGACCCGGCCGAGCCGCGTCGCGCGGTGGCCGTGGCCCGCGACTCGGCCTCCGGCACGACCTACCTGCGCGTCGTCAACGCGATGGCCGCCCCCGTATCCGTGGACCTGTCCCGGGTGCTTGCCGCGCTGGACATCCCGATGGCGTCGCGCTCCGCGGCCACGGCGAGCGTGCTGACCGCCGGCGATCCGTACGCGGGCGTCCGCGGCGAGGAGGCGCCGACGCGCCCGGTCGAAACGCCCTGCGACCTGGGGGCCGGCGTCTACGAGGCGCCGGCGTGGTCGTTCACCGTCATCGCGGTGTGAGGCGCGCGTCGCCCCGCGATCCGGCAAACGGCGCGGGCCCCGGGCCGGGCCCGGGCGGCGCGAGCCCCGTCCCGGCTACACTGGGGAACCATGAGCAAGCACCATCGCGACCGCAGCTGGGCGCCGGCCCCCGAACCGCTGCCCGAGGACGCCCACGTCATCGACAACCACACGCACGTCGCCTCCGTCGTGCCGTTCTCGCGCGCGATGAGCCACGAGGCCGAGGCCAAGGGGCAGCCGCCGGTGCCGGTCTACGACGTCGACGAGCTGCTCGGCCAGGCCGCCGCGGTCGGCGTCGAGGGCGTCATCGACTCCGGGTGCGAGCTGCCCGAGCTGATGACCGCCGTGCGGATGGCGGTCGACCACCCCGGCGTCGTCCACGCCGCGATCGCCATCCATCCCAACGAATCGGTGCTGCACGGCCATCGCGGCGTGCCCGGCCCGGACGGGCTGGAGCTCAAGTACAAGCCGCACCACGACGTGCCGTTCGAGGACGCGCTCGCCGAGGTGCACCGCCTTGCCGTGGCGTACCCGGAGCAGGTCGTCGCCATCGGCGAGACCGGCATGGACTTCTTCCGCACCGGCGGCGCCGCCCGCGAGCTGCAGCGCGAGGCGTTCCGCGGGCACATCGCGCTCGCCAAGGAGCTGGGGCTGCCGATGCAGATCCACGACCGCGACGCGCACCGCGAGGTCATCGAGACGCTGCTGGCCGACGGCGCGCCCGAGTTCACCGTGTTCCACAGCTACTCCGGCGACGCCGAGATGGCCAGGGTCGCCCGCGAGCACGGCTGGTACCTGAGCATGTCCGGCACGGTCAGCTACAAGGGCAACGACGGCATCCGCGAGTCCGCGCGCATCGTCGGCCTCGACCACGTCATGGTGGAGACCGACGCGCCTTACCTGTCGCCGATGCCGTACCGTGGGCGCACCAACGCGCCCTACATGATTCCCTACACGCTGGCCGCGCTGGCCGACGTGTTCGATCTGCCGGTGGCCGAGGTCGCGCGCGCGACGCGCCGCGTGACCCGGACCGTGTACGGGGTCTGAGGGGCGCGGCGGCCCATTGAGGGGCCGATCGGTCGTCGGCGGCGTGGTGTCTTGGCCGGGCCGGGCCCTGTGAGGTGGGATTGCGGCGTGGTCTGGTGGCGCGTCGGTCCTTGGGGGGCTTGCTGGACGGGGCGCGGTCCGGCAGCGCTTTACCACATACACATTGTGCGTTGTGAAAAGTCGGGATTCGCGCCTGAAATGGCCGATTTCAGCGCTTGCCGACGTACACATTGTGCGTTGGGTGGAGTGGCGGCCGATCGAGGCGGCCGCCGGTCAGCGGCGGCGTGTGGATTCGCGGGCGAGCAGCTCGTAGTCGGCGGTCATGTGCACGGGGGATCCGTCGGCGTCGCCGTCGATGCGTTTGAGCAGCAGTCCCATGGCCTTGCGGGCCAGGTCGTCGAGGTCGGTGCGGATCGTGGACAGCGAGGGGATGAAGCATGCGCCCTCCGAGATGCCGTCAAAGCCGATGACCGCCATGTCGTCGGGCACGCGCAGGCCGCGATCGGCCAGTCCTCGGATGACGCCCAGCGCGATGGTGTCGGTCATGCAGAAGACGCCGTCGACCGGGCGCCCGGAGTCGGCGATGGCGTGCGCGCACCGCCGCGCGCTTTCCGGATCCCAGGGCGCGAGGGGGATGAACATGTCCGGCTCGATGGGCATGTCCGCCTCCTCGAGGGCGTGGAGGCTGCCCAGCATGCGTCGGCTGGAGACCTTCGCCGATTTGCGGTCGTCGGCGAGGTCCTCGAAGTCGGCCCCGACGACCAGGATGTGGCGGCAGCCGATGTCGATGAGGTGGCGGACGGCCGCCTTCGCGCCTTCGACGCATGGGGTGTCCACCGAGTCGAACACCGGGTCCGGCGACACGTCGTCGAGCAGCACCATCGGCTTGCCGCCGGACAGCGCCCGCAGCTCCTCGTCGCTGACGTTGCTGGGGCTGAAGATCATCCCGTCGCACAGCTGGCTGGTGACCTTGCGCAGGATGGAGATCTCGCTCTCCTTGGAATTCGACGTCTGCTGCACGATGACCTGCAGGCCGTGCCGTTCGGCCTCCCGGGACATGGCGGCGCTCATCTCGGACGGGTACGGGCGGTCGAGCTCGAAGATCGCGACGCCGACGACGCCGTTCCGCCCCGAACGCAGGGATCGTGCCGAGAGATTGGCGGTGTAGTGCAGGCGCTTCGCGGCCTCGCGGACGCGCGCGGCCGTCGCGGGGACGATGCGCGGGTCCCCGCGCAGCGCGTACGACGCCGTGGCGCGCGATACGCCGGCTGCTTTGGCGACATCGCTCATGGTGACCATGCGCCTTCCCCCTTCGTTCGCGTTGTAGGCTTCGGTGCTGACGGCGATCCGCCTCTGCAAGACACAGTATACCAAGCAGATTTGACACGATTCAACATTGGGTGCATAATGGGTGCATCGTGATTTGAATCGTGTCAAATAATCGATTCAAATCACGTGCCGGGACGAAGCGGTACCTGGCTCGACATCAGTGGCCATGTGGGTCATGACGACGCAGGCGGTGTGGTCTGCGACGAAAGGAGAAGCAATGAAACTCAACAAGGCAGTTCGGGTCGCCGCCGCGCTCGCGGCGGGTGCGATGCTGTTGCCGCTGGCCGCGTGCGGCGGCGACACCGCCCAGAACGACGGCAAGACGACGCTGACGATGTTCACGTGGGACAACGACCAGGTGATGAAGCCGTACATCGAGGCCTTCGAGGCGAAGTACCCCGACATCAAGGTCGACCAGAGCAGCGCCCCGGCGAACGGCGACAAGGCGCAGATCCTCAACACCCGCATCACCGGCGGGCAGGCCCCCGACGTGTTCTACTTCGGCAACGCGAAGAACGACCTGCACGTCGCCCAGGACCTCGTCCTGGACATCACCGACGAGCCGTTCGTGGAGAAGATGGGCGACGGCAGCCGCGCATACATGTCCAAGGACGGCAGGGTCTACGGCGTGACCTCCACGGCGTGGGAGTCGGGCATCGTCTACAACAAGGAGATACTGGCCAAGGTCGGCGCCGACGAGATTCCGGAGACGTGGGACGAGTTCATCGACCTGTGCAAGAAGATCAAGGACGAGCTGGGCGTCACCCCGTTCCAGGAGCACCTCGACGAGACCCCGCACCTCGTGGCGGCGTGCATGGGCGGCCATTACGCCGCCGAAGGCAACGAGGAAGGCGATCTGGCGATCATCAACGGCGACACCACCTTCGAGAAGGAGTACCAGGGCTGCCTGACCCAGTGGATGCGCCTGTACGAGGAGGACGTCGAGTCCCGCGACTCCGTAGGCGTCAGCGGCGAGCAGGCGCTGCAGGAGTTCATCAACGGCAACGCCGCGATGATCATCACCGGCGCGTGGGACTTCACGAAGCTGAACGAATCGGGCATCGACTGGGCCATGGACCTCGTTCCGACGTTCGAGGGCGGCGAGTCCCGCTACGGCGCCGGCGCCGACAGCCCCGGCTACGCGATCTACGCCAAGGTCGAAGGCAAGAAGCTGGACGCGGCCAAGAAGTGGCTGGAGTTCATGCTGAGCGACGAGGCGCTGCAGATCACCGCGGACGCGGGCAACATCGTCACCGTCAAGGGATTCGAGCAGGAGATCGACCCGCACTACCAGAAGGTGTATGACGAGGGCCTGAAGCTCGGCAAGTACTATCTGCCGAACCAGAACTTCGGCGTGCAGAGCGACGCGATCGACACCGAGGCGACCTCGCAGTACCAGCTGCTGGTCCAGGGGCAGACCACCCCGGAGCAGTGGGGACAGAACATGGACGCGAAGGTGGCCTCGCTGTCCTGACGCGCGGCCGTCGCGGCCCGGGGCGCGGGCCGCTCCCGGCGCAACGGCGCCGGCCGGTTCGCGCCCCATTCGCGACCGTCGGGTCGGATTCGGAAGGAAGGAGTCAAAGATGACCATTCGGCGGAAGACCAAGGCCGTATACGCCAGCGACAGGGAACTCGAACGGCGCAAACGCATGAGGAACCTGAAGGAGGACGTCGCCGCCTCGTGGTTCCTGCTGCCGATCTGCGCGGTGTTCGTGGTGCTGTATGCCGTGCCGCTGGCGCAGACGCTGTACTACTCGCTGACGGATTGGGACGGGCTGAACCTCAATCCCGGCTGGGTCGGCTTGGAGAACTATGCGAAGATATTCTCCGACGCCTCCATCCTGGAGGGACTGGGCTTCACCATCGTGTATGCGGTGCTCACCACGCTGCTGGTGACGGTGATCGCCATCCCCCTGGCCGTCCAGCTCAACCAGCGGTTCCTGGGCAGGAACTTCGCCCGTTCGCTGTTCTTTTTCCTCTCGGTGCCCTCGCTGGCGCTCATGGGCATGGTGTGGAAGCTGATCCTCTCCCCGCTGCAGTCCGGCATGATCAACACCCTGCTCGTCAACCTCGGCCTCGACACCGTGCCGTGGCTGTCGAACTCCCGGCTGGCCCAGGCCTGCGTGATCTTCGTGGGCGTCTGGGCGCAGATCGGCTGGCATGCCACGCTGTATCTGGCGTATCTGCAGTCGATTCCGTCCGATCTGTACGAACAGGCCCGGGTGGACGGCGCCAACGCGCGCCAGCAGTTCATCCACATCACGCTGCCGCAGCTGACCCCGGGCATCGTGGTCTCGATGTTCCTGCTGATGTCGGGCGGTCTGAAGGTCTACGACCTGCCGTTCACGCTGACCGGCGGCGGCCCCGGCTTCGCCACGAACACGGTCAGCCAGGCCATCATCGACCGGGGCATCGGCCAGCAGCAGTACGGCATCGCCTCCGCGCTGTCGGTGCTGTTCACCATAGCGATGTGCGTGGTGATTTTCGCTCAGCTGGGCATCTCCAGCATGATTCAAAGGAGATTCGTGTGATGAATACGCCGGCAAAGAAATCAGGGACGACGCGGCGTGGGACGGGCATGACGTTCTCCGCGCGCGCCCGCATCGCCTACTGGGTGCGCACCGTGGTCATCCTCGCGCTCGCCGCGGTGTGCGCGATTCCGCTGTGGTACGTGCTGATCAGCACGTTCAAGTCCGGCGTGGAGATGTACTCGGATCCGCTGGGCCTGCCGAAGCACTGGGTGTTCGGCAACTACGCCAAGGCCTTCGACGAGCTTCCCATCGTCCGTTCGTTCTTCAACACGCTGTTCGTCACGGTGTTCGGCGTCGTGTTCCAGGTCGCGATCGGTTCGCTGGCCGCCTACGGCATGATCATCCGCAACTCGCGGTTCACGGCCCTGGTGGGCGCCGTGCTGATGATCGCGTTCGTGATCCCGTCGCAGGCCACCCTGATCCCGCTGTACCGCATGGAGGCGGCCACCGGCCTGGTCAACACCCTGCCCGGTCTGGTGGTGCTGTACCTGGGCGGGGCGGTGTTCTGCTACTTCCTGATCGTGGGATACATGAGGAGCCTGCCCTATGAGCTCATCGAGGCCGCGCGCATCGACGGCGCGAGCTCGCTGCGCATCTACTGGACCATCGTGCTGCCCCTGATCCGCCCGATCCTGACCACCGTGGTGGTCTTCCAGACGCTGAGCACGTGGAACGACTTCATGAACCCGAACGTGTTCATCTCGTCGACGGAGAAGAAGACGATCGTGCTCCAGGTCTACAACGCCGTCGGCCAGTTCGCCACGGACTGGACCGTGTTCATGACCATCACGGTCATCGCGCTCGTGCCGGTGTTCGTCTTCTTCGTGCTGTGCCAGCGCTGGATCGTCTCCGGCCTGGTCGCGGGGTCGGTCAAGGGCTGAGTCTTTGCCGCAAGCCTTGTGGGAGGTCGAACAATGCGACGACGATGGTCGGAAGACGAGATCTGGGCGTGGTACACGGAACGGGAGTGGATCTCCGGATTCAATTTCGTGCCGAGCACGTCCACCGGGGGCGTACTGTATCTGCTGCAGGAATACGGGCACGACGAGGCGTTCCGGCAGGCGGCCAAGGAGATCGCGCTGGCCGCGGGCCTGGGGCTCAACAGCGTGCGCGTGCACCTGCCGTTCGAGGTGTGGCTGCGCCAGCATGATGCGTTCTTCGCGCATCTTGACGAGTTCCTTGCCCTGCTGGACGGCTATGGCATGACGATGATGCCCATCCTGTTCAACGACTGCGTGCCGCCGCGCAGCGCGTTCCGGGAACCGGTCTTCGGCCCCCAGCCGGAGCCCGTCCCCGGGTTCTTCGGCGGCACGGACGCCAACTCGTTCGACGAGGACACGCAGTTCGGCGGCGCCGTCGGGTACAGCATCACCGACGATCCGGGAATGGAGCGCCACGTCGAGCGGTACGTCCGCGAGATGGCCGGCCGGTACGGCGACGACCGGCGGATCCTGATCTGGAACGTGTGGAACGAGCTGGGCAACTCCTCTCGGGGCGATATGTCCATGCCGCTGATGCGCAAGGTGTTCGCCTGGCTGCGGGAGGAGGACGTCACCCAACCCCTGACCGCGGAGGTCTGGGGTGCCATGCCGGACGGCGGCGGCGACTACTACCGGTGGCTTCACGATCCGCGCATCCACAGCGCCACCGAGCGGGAGTCGGTCGAGCTGTCGGATATCGTCAGCTTCCACTATTACGGCGACTACCTGCATGCCAAGCGTTTCGTCGCGTATCTGCGTCGGTTCCGCCGGCCGCTGATCAACACCGAGTGGATGCACCGCCCCCTGGGCAGCTGCATCGAGACGCATCTGCCGCTGTGGAAGCGCGAGGGCGTCGGCAGCTATTTCTTCGGCTTCGTCAACGGCAAGACGCAGTTCGACGTGGTCTGGGACTTTCTCAAGCCGTACCCCGGCATCGACCGGAATCTGTGGATGCACGACATCTTCCACGACGATTTCACGCCGTACGACAAGGACGAGATCGCCGTGATCCGGGCGTGCAATTCCGACAAGCGTCTGCCGGCAACGGCACATGGAAGGAGGCAGGATGTCGACCATGCCTGAACCCCGGGTTTCCCGCGCCGCCGCGCCGGAGGCCCTGCCCCACCGCGTGAACGACACGGTGCTTGCGACCAATCCGCTGCGCCGGTACTGCGCCGATCCGAACCTGGCGGTCTTCGACGGCCGGTACTTCCTGTACTGCACCGACGACGGCGTCGACGACTGGGGCACCACGGCCTTCAGCGTCTACGTCTCCGACGACCTGGCGACGTGGGAGCGCCATCCGGCCCTGGACCTGCGCGACGTGCCGTGGTGGAGCGGCGCGGACGGCGCCTGGGCCCCCTCCATCGTCAAGGCGGCGGACGGGCGCTACGTGATGACCTTCGTCGCCGACTCGCAGATCGGCGCCGCGGTGGCCGACACCCCCTACGGGCCGTTCGTCGCCGAGCCGGAGCCGATCGTCCGCCGCGGCGAGTTCGACTGCCACACCATCGACCCCGGCACGTTCGTCGACGACGACGGCACCCGCTATTTCCTGTGGGGCAACGGCCGCGCGTGCATCGCGCCGTACGCCGACGACTGCCTGGGGTTCGACCGCGACCGCGTGGTCTCGTGGGTGCCCGGCGACTTCCGCGAGGCCATCTGGATCCACCGGCGCGCGGGCGTGTACTACGCGTCCTGGAGCGAGAACGACGCCCGCGATCCCGAGTACTGCGTGAAGTACGCCATGTCCGAGTCGCTGGAGGGGCCGTGGAGCGAGCCGCGCACGCTGGTCGAGCAGGACCCGGGGCACGGCATCTACGCGACGGGGCACCACAGCATCGTCAACATTCCCGGCACCGACGAGTGGATCATCGCCTACCATCGCTTCGCCTACCATCCGGGCGGACGGTGGGAGGGCGGCGACGGCTGCCATCGTGAGGTCGTGTTCGCCCCGCTCGTGCACCGGGAGGACGGTTCGATCGAGCCGGTCCGCCCGCAGGTGGGGTCATACGTTCGGCCGCTGGCCTTTTGACCGGCTGCCGGCGGTGCGGTCTGGACTGGTCGTTCCGGTCGCTCGCCGGTGGCGGCGGTTTCGGTCGTGGATATCCAATGATGCGCTGACGGGCGCGGCTTCAGCTTCAATGTTCTGAATGCGCGTATGGCCGTGGCTGGGCTGGGCGGGGTGCGTCGATGGCGTGCTGATTCCGTCCCGCAGGGTTCGGGGGTTGGTCCGCGGAGAATGGCGGTTTCCCGCCAAAGCCCGCGGACCAACCCCCAAACCCTGCGGCACTCTTCGGCGGCGCTTTACCACATACACATTGTGCGTTGTGAAAAGTCGGGATTCGCGCCCGAAATGGCCGATTTCGGCGCTTGCCGACGTACACATTGTGCGTTGGGCGGGGTGGCGGCCGATCGAGGCGGGGACGTTCTCGGGGTCCTGGCGACCTGTGCCCCGGTCCGGCCCCGCCCCCGACCCGCCGGTCGCCGCGCTATAACGTTATATACACATTGTGCATGATACGCAACAGCGCCCGCCACGCCCGGGCAACCCCGTCCCACAACCCCCGAAATCCCAGTGTTTCCAAAGGGTTCGGCCCATCTTCACAATTCGATTCGCCAATTATGCGGTCGCCGTATAGACTAGCCATCTGTGCATGGGGGCGGCGTCGGAATCACGGCGGCATATCCCATCTCAGAAACTCGCGTGCGGGGAAGGTCCCCGGCGATGGAGGATTGTGAAATGGTCGAGTCACGCAAGCGTGGATCGTCTAAGAACGGAAAGCAGTCCGGCAGGAAGGGCGGAACGGGTCCGGCCGGCACCGGGGGCGGCAAGCCCGATCCGGCCCTGCTGAGGGCGGATTCATTCACGAACGCGCCGAAGGTGTCACGCAAGAAGCTGACCAAGGAAGAGCGCGAAACACTCATCAAGCAGCAGGAGGCCGAACGCAAGGAGGCCGAGAAGCTCGACAAGGTGGCCGATAAGGGCCCCATCGGGCGCTGGTGGTACAGGCTGCAGTCGAGCCCGGACAAGGTCAGCCTGGGCATGGCCATCGTCGCCCTCGGCGTGGTCTACGGCGACATCGGCACCTCGCCCCTGTACACCGCGCAGACCTTCGTCTCCGGCCAGGGCGGCCTGGCCAACACCGGGCGCGACGCGGTGCTGGGCATGCTCTCGCTGGTCTTCTGGTCGATCACGCTGATCACCACCGTGAAGTACGTGCTCATCGCGATGCGCATCGACAACAACGGCGAGGGCGGCATCTTCGCGCTGTACTCGCTGATCCGCAAGCACGGCGCGTGGCTGGCGATCCCGGCGATGCTCGGCGGCGCGGCGTTCCTGGCGGACTCCGTGCTGACCCCCGCGGTGTCGATATCGTCCGCGGTCGAGGGCCTGCGGACCCTGCCGGCCCTGGAGCGGCTGTTCTCCGACAACGGGAACCTGACGCTGATGATCACCGCGGTGATCATCGTGGTCCTGTTCGCCGTGCAGTCGCGCGGCACCGAGTCCATCGGCAAGGTGTTCGGCTCGGTGGTGATGGTCTGGTTCGCCTTCCTCGCGGTGGTCGGCGTCGTCGCCATCGGCGGGGACTGGTCGGTGCTCGCCGCGCTCAACCCGGTGTACGGCGTCAGGTTCCTGTTCAGCCCCGGGAACGAGGCCGGCCTGGCGCTGATGGGCACGGTGTTCCTGTCGACCACCGGCGCCGAGGCGCTGTACTCCGACATGGGCCACGTGGGCCGCGGCAACATCTACTTCACCTGGCCGTTCATCAAGGTCGCGCTGGTGCTCAACTACTTCGGGCAGGGCGCGTGGATGCTGCGCAACCAGGACAACCCGGCGTTCGCCGACGCGGAGTCGGTCAACCCGTTCTTCCAGATGATGAACCCGAACGTGCGCTACGTCGCCGTCGTGCTGTCGGTGACCGCCGGCGTGATCGCCTCGCAGGCCCTGATCACCGGCGCGTTCACGATGGTCTCCGAGGCGACGCGCCTGAACTGGATGCCGCATCTGCAGGTGCGCTACCCGGCGCGCACGCGCGGCCAGCTGTACATCCCGGTCATCAACGTCGTGCTGTGCGTGGCCACGCTCGCGGTGCTGGCGCTGTTCCGCGATTCGGAGCACATCTCCGCGGCGTACGGCCTGGCGTTGACCATCACGATGATCACCACGACGATCCTGCTGGGCGTGTACATCTGGTACCAGCGCAAGCGCGTGGCCGCCGTCGTGTTCACGGTGGTGTTCCTCGCCATCCAGGTGCTGTTCTTCGCCGCGTCGATGGCGAAGTTCCTGCACGGCGGCTGGTTCACGCTGCTGCTCACGCTGGCGATCCTCATGGTGATGTACACATGGAACGAGGGCACGAAGCTCGAGCGCGCGCAGCGCCGCCACATGATGCCGAAGGACTTCATGCCGGCGCTCGACAAGTTGCACGACGACAAGCGCATCGGCTACTTCGCCGACAACATCGTCTACCTGACGTCGGATTCGGACCTCAAGCGCCTCGACACCGACATCTTCTTCTCGATCTTCGCCGACCACCCCAAGCGCGCCCGCGCCTGGTGGGCGGTGTCGGTGCAGACGACCGACGAGCCGTTCACCCGCGAGTACACGGTCGAGAACTTCGGCACCGACTACCTGTTCCGCGTGCGCATGCGGCTGGGCTTCAAGGTCTCGCAGTCGATCCCGGCCTACCTGCACCAGATCATGCACGATCTGGAGCGCACCGGCGAGCTGCCGAACCAGACGTCGATCTACCCGAAGGTCGACGCCGATCCGGGCATCGGCACGATCCGCTACGTGGTGATCCACAAGGCGCTGATGCCGGAGTCCAACGTCTCCGGCCGCGGCGCGCTGTCGCTGCAGATCAAGTACGCGATCCGCCGCGTGGCCGGCTCCCCGGTCAAGTGGTTCGGCCTGGCCCCGTACAACCCGGTGGTCGAGGTCCAGCCGCTGTTCGTCTCGACGCGCCGTCCGCCGCGCCTGACCCGCGTGGGGCAGTCGTCGAAGGCGACCGCCAAGGCGAAGCAGCTCGACCGGGCCGCCGACAGGCCGGCGGAGAAGGCGGCCGAGAAACCTGCCGAGAAGGTGACCGACAAGCCGATCGAGAAGACTGACGACAAGGCGGCTGACAAGGCTGCCGAGAAACCGACCGGTGGTTCGCCCGGCAAGCCGGTTGACCGGTCGTCCGATAACCCGGCCGCCAAGTCCGGCGACAAACCGACCGAGAGACCTGCCGGCAAGCCGACCGCGGAATAGCCCGGCCACAGCTTGGCTGTGTAGTCCGGCCGGTCGCGGACGCGACCCCGGCCGGCCCGCCGCGCGCCGTACCGCATAAGAACAAGGCGCCCGCCGTACCGTCGTCCAACGACGGCGCGGCGGGCGCCTTGGCGTAGGTACTGCGGGCGCGACACGCCGTCGCCGTCTCCGGACGCGTTGCCCTACCATAAGTACAAGGTTGTACTAACGATGACGCCACACGGAAAGGACACCGTCACCATGACACAGCAGCACAACGCCGCCCGCCTCGTCGTCGACGACGACTTCGAGGTCGCACCGGTCGACGACCGCCTGTTCGGCTCCTTCGTCGAGCACCTCGGCCGGTGCGTCTACACCGGCATCTACGAACCCGGCCATCCCACCGCCGACGAGCACGGCTTCCGCGGCGACGTCATCGACCTGGTCAAGGAGCTCGGCGCGACCACCATCCGCTACCCGGGCGGCAACTTCGTCTCCGGCTACCGCTGGGAGGACGGCGTCGGCCCGAAGCGGGACCGCCCCCGCCGCCTCGACCTGGCGTGGCACTCCACCGAGACCAACGAGTTCGGCCTGCACGAGATGGCGCAGTGGCTTGAGGCCACCGGCGGCAACGAGCTGATGGAGGCCGTCAACCTCGGCACCCGCGGCCTGGAGGAGGCCCTCGACCTGCTGGAGTACGCGAACGTGCCCGGCGGCACCGCGATGTCCGAGCGCCGCCGCGCCAACGGCGCCGACAGGCCCTTCGACATCCGCATGTGGTGCCTGGGCAACGAGATGGACGGCCCGTGGCAGCTCGGCCACAAGTCCGCGGAGGACTACGGCACGCTGGCCGCCTCCGTGGCCGCCGGCATGCGCCAGATCGACCCGGGCGTCGAGCTGGTGGTCTGCGGCTCCTCCGCGCACGGCATGCCGACCTTCGGCGCCTGGGAGCGCACCGTGCTCGAGAAGACCTACGAGAACGTGGACTTCATCTCCTGCCACGCCTACTACCAGCCGTTCCTCAACGCGGACGGCACCCGCGACATGGCCAGCTTCCTGGCCTCCGGCGTGGACATGGACGGGTTCATCACGGACGTGGCCGCCGTCATCGACGCCGTCAAGGCCCAGCTGAAGAGCACGCACGACGTCTACATCTCCTTCGACGAGTGGAACGTGTGGTACCAGGGCGAGGAGCCGAGCAAGGTGCCGGAGGGCATCGGCAACTGGCCGGTCGCCCCGCGCCTGCTCGAGGACGTGTACACCGCCGCCGACGCGGTCGTGTTCGGCGACCTGATGATCACGCTGCTCAAGAACGCCGACCGCGTGCACGCGGCCAGCCTCGCGCAGCTGGTCAACGTCATCGCCCCGATCATGACCGAGCCGGGCGGCCCGGCGTGGCGCCAGACCACGTTCTATCCGTTCGCGACGACCGCGCGCCTGGCCAAGGGCGGCACGGTGCTCGAGCCGAAGCTCGCCGCCGGCTCGGTGGACACGCCGCGCTACGGCGAGGTCGACGGCGTCAACGCGGTCGCCGTGCGCCGCGCCGACGGCACGCTCGCGGTGTTCGCCGTCAACCGTTCGCTGGACGAGGCCGCGCAGTTCGAGGTCAGGCTGCCGGAGGGCCGCAGGGCCGGCGAGGTCGAGGCGATTACGCTGCACGACGACGACGTGTTCGCCGCGAACACGCTGGCCGACCAGAACCGCGTGACCCCGTACGCCAACGGGACCGCCGCCGTCGACGCCGAGGCCGGCACGGTCCGCGTCACGCTGCCGCCGGTGAGCTGGACCGCGCTGCACGTGCGCTGACGCCGCATCCGCGCCGTCCGGTCCGTCCCGCCGCCGTGGCGGGGCGGACCGGTTCGCGTGGCGGATTGTTATGCTGAAAGGGTCCCGCCGCCGCGCGCCGGCGGAGGGCGGCAGGCATTCATCGCAGGGGAGGCGGTCATGGCGAAGCGAGTGACCATCACCGACGTGGCCCGTGAGACGGGCGTGTCGATCAAAACGGTGTCCAACGTGCTCAACGGGACCGGCAGCATGCGTCCCGAGACCCGCGCGCGCGTCCAGGAGGCCATCGTCCGCCTCGGGTACCGGCTGAACGTGTCGGCCCGCGCCATGAAGACGGGCGGCACCAAGCTCATCGGTCTGGCGATCACCGACTTCGACCAGCCGTTCATGCCGTATCTGGCCAGCAGCGTCGTGAACGCGGCCCGCGCGCGCGGCTACGCGGTGATCACCGACACCTACAGCCACGCCGGCGGGCTCGACGCGATCCTGCCGGAGACGCGCCGCCTGGCCTCGGACGGGTGGATCTTCTTCGTGGACCAGCCGTTCGCCGCGGATCCGGAGGCGCTGCGCCAGCCGTATCCGCTGGTCGTGGTCGGCGACTACGACGTGCACGGCGCGACGGACTGGGTGACGATGCCGAACGTCGAGGCGGTCAAGGCGACGGTGGGCGGCCTGCTGGACGCCGGGTGCCGCCGCGTCGCGCTGATCGGCGGGACCGCGGACGTCGGCGTGATGCGTCGCCTCGCCGAACGGGCCGGGCTGGCGGGCGGCGCGAGCGGCTCGGGTGACGCCGCCGTGAATGGCTCCGCGGACGGCGCGGCAGGCAACGATGGCGCGGCCGGTACGGGCGCGGCCGGTACGGGCGCTGCCGGTGCCGCCGACAGTGCGGGCAGCGCGGGTGATGCGGCCGGTTCGCAGGGCGCCGGCACCGCCGCCGTGCCCGCGGAGACGACGAGCACGCTGCGCACGCGCGGCTACTGCGAGGCGTATGCGGAGCGCGGGATGCAGGTCGACTGGCGGCTGGTGCGCAACTCGGATTGGGTGCAGGCCGGCGGCCGCGACGCGGTCGCCCAGCTGCTGGACGACCCCGACGTGCCGCTGCCCGACGCGATCATGTGCCTGAACGACGCATTGGCGATCGGCGTGATCCACGAGCTGCAGCGCCGCGGACTGCATGTGCCGGAGGACGTGCAGGTGGTCGGGTTCGACAACGTGCCCGACGCCGAGTACTGCATGCCGGGGCTGACCACCATCGACCCGCATGTGGACGATTACGCGCGGCACGCGGTGGACATGCTGATCGAACGCATCGAGGGGCGCGACGACGCGGCCCGCGTCTACACCACGGCGTTCGACCTGGTCCGCCGCGGTTCCACACGGTAGGCCATCGCGCGGCGGCGCGGCTCGGCGGGAAGGTGGACGAATTCACGGCGGCATGCGCCGCACGCCCGCCTAGAATGGGCCGTATGAGCGGATACATCCCCACGCTGGAGCAGGTCGACGAGCTGCATCGCAAGATCGCGCCGTCGGAAGCGGCCTACGAGCTGATCCATACGCACTGCGTGATCGTCGCGACGATCGCGCGCCAGCTGGCGCACCGGCGGAACGCGCTGTTCATGCGCCGCTGCACGCTGCCCGCCGACGCACCCGAGCTGGGCGGCGCCGAACCGGGATGCGCCGCCGGCCCGGCGGATGCGGCGGATGCGGCGGAACCGGGCGGTGCCGCGGCCGCCTCGCCGCGGATCGACTGGACGGTGCCCCCGACCGACGGCGTCAGCGGCGGCACCGTGCCCCCGCGCCTGCTCGACGAGCATCTGGTGCTGATCGGCGGGCTGCTGCACGACATCGGCACCTACCGCGTGCTCAGGAAGAAGCACGACGGCCGCGACGGCAGCGACCTGAAGTTCAGCAAGAAGCGCTACATCCGGCATGGCCTGCTCGGCTACGAGTACCTGCTCGACGAGGGGGTGGACGAATCCATCGCGCAGTTCGCCCGCAACCACACCGGCGTGGGGCTGACGCGCGACAGCGTCATCGCCCAGGGGCTGCCGCTGCCGCCCGACGACTACGTGCCGGTGAACCTGGAGCAGGAGACGGTCATGGTCGCCGACAAGTACCACAGCAAGTCGGTGCCGCCGAAGTTCGTCTCCGTCGACGCCTACACGGCGCGCGCCGCCCGCTTCGGCGAGGACAACAAACGGCGCTGGCTTGAGCTGGTGGAGACGTACGGCCGTCCCGACATCCCCGCGCTCGCCGAACGCTGGCACATGCGCATGATCTGACGCCGGGCCCGAACCGGCGGGCGACCGCGGCGGGAGGGATCGGGGCGACCGGAGCGCCTGCGGGCCGGCGCGGCGGTCACGACCGGAGAGACAACGATTACGACGGGAGGGCGGGGCCGTCAACGCGGCGGCCCCGCCCTCCCGTCATAGTCGTCGCTACGGTTCCACCACGCGGTCGGCGGCCTCGGCCACCGTCTCGTCGGAGGTCACGATGATGACGCAGCGCTGCGGGTCGCCGGTCGCCAGTTCGCGCAGCGTGGCGAGGATCGCGTCGCGTTCGGCGTCGTCGAGCCCGCCGGTCGGCTCGTCGGCCACGACGATCTGCGCCTCGCAGCAGATGGCGCGCGCGATGGCGACGCGACGCCGATCGGCCTGCGACAGCGCGCCGGCCTTGGCGTCGCAGCGCCCGGCGTCCAGCCCGGCCGCGGCGAGCAGCTCCCTGGCCAGCACCGGCTTGGGCTTGAGGAAGGTGCGGCCGGAGGCGTCCATTGCGTACACGACGTTCGCGACCGCGCTCAGGTCGGCGCGCACGCCGAAGCGCTGCGGCACCAGCCCGACGCGGTGGCCGTGCAGCTCGGAGGGCTCCAGCTGCATGTAGTTCGCGCTCTTGTTCATGACGCTGCCCTCGGTGGGGAGCAGGAACCCGCTCATCAGGCCGACGAGGACGGCGCGCAGTTCGTCGTCGTCGGCCGGCACGAGCACCGCGTACACGCCGCCCGCCTGGAACGCCAGGCTGAGGCGCTCGACGACGTTGCGGCCGGTTTTACGGTTGCGGTAGCCGACGGCGTCGAAGGCGAAGGTCGGGTTCGACTTCAGCAGGATCTCGTCGTCCTTGCCGATGCCCAGTTCGCGGTCGATGCGGGTGGAGACGGCCGTGGCGGTCGTGCGGCGGCCGGCCGCGTGCAGCGTGTGCTCGGCGGTGATGCGCGCGGCGTCGAACGCGTCGCCCGGTTCGGCGGCGTCCGTGGCGGCGTCGGCGCCCGCGGGGCGCGCGAGGTTCAGCGTCTCGTTGACGCGGGCCGCGTTGGCGTCCACCACGTCGGTGACGGCCTGCGGGGCGGCGGGCTCCTCGCCGTCGTGCGATGCCGGAGTCGTCGTTTCGTCCGCCTTATTCGTCTCGCCCGCTGCGGCGTCGTCGCTGGCGGTGGCTGTGTCGGTGGCGGTAGCGGTGATGGTCGTGTCGGTTGTGGCGGACTCGGTGGCGTCGGCGGACCGCTCATCGGTCTCGGCCGCGCTGTCCGCTTCGGGCGAGTCGCTCGACTGAGCGTCACCATGCCGGTCGGTGGCGTCGGCAACGGTGGTGTCGGACGATTCGTCGGCGTCACCGGCGTCGGCGGGCTGCGTCGGCACATCCGTCTCATCCGCCGCGGTGCCGTCCGGCGCGATCGCCTCGGCCCCGGTCTCGATGACCTCGATCACGTCGGCCTCGGCCTCCGCATCGTCCGCATCGATGAGCAGGTCGTCATCCACGATGACGGCATCGTCGATTAATAGGGCGTCGTCATCGTCATCGTCATCGGACGGCTGGTCGATGTCGTCGTCGAACACGACGCCGAATTCGATCGATTCGGCGAACGTGTCCATCTCGGCGGCATCCTCCGTGGCGTTGTCATCGTTGGAGGCATCGTCAGCGTCGGTGGCATCGGCGACGTCGGCCGCGGCGGCATTCGCATCGGTGTTGTCGGTCGCGGCACCGTTCGTGTCGTCCGTGTCGTCGGCGATCGGGTCGCCTGCGACACCGCTATCCGCGTCATTCGCGGCGGCGCCATCGGCAGTGCCGTTACCCACTGCGTCGTCATCCGCAGCGTCGCCATCGGCGGCGGTCTCGGACCCGGTCTGTGCACTGGCGGCCTCGTCCGGAGTGGCCGACTGTTCCGTCTCGGCGTCTGCGGTCGCTGCCATCGTCTCGTCGGTTTCGGTCATGTTGGTGGTCTCGTCGTTCATCGCAATGTCCTCGGGGTCCATGTCATCCGTGGTCGGCTTGGTCGCGTCGCTCATTTCGACTCCTCCTCGGAACGTGCCGTTGACGGGTCGTCGTTGTCGGCCGTGCCGTCCGCGTCCGTGCCATCGTCGTCGGCGTCGTCGGCAACGTCGGCATCATCCTTGATCGCGCCGTCCGCCCCGGCCGCAACCGCGGCGTCATCCGCGGTCTTCTCCGCAACATCGTCCGTCGCCGCCGCGCCCGCATGCCCGGCCGGAGCGGCGTCGTCGCGCCTGCCGAACAGCGAGGCCATCGGGAAGAACGCGACGCGCAGCATCGCCACGACCGCCAGCACGATGGCCGCGCCGACGCCGTACCAGATCACATGCCAGACCGAGTCGGCCAGGACCGCGGTCTCGTGGCCGCCGGCCAGCGCCGCGCCGAGCGGACCGGAGGCGAACCCGCCGGCCAGCGCGCCGACGACGAACGCCGGCAGCAGCGGCATCCACGTCTCCAGCATGAACTGCCAGCCGAGGCGCGCCTTGGACACGCCGACGACCAGGGCCGAGCCGATCTCGTCGCGCCGCCGGCACGCGCCGGAGACGACGATCGCCAGCAGGATGACCGCGCCGCCGATCCACAGCGCCGGCAACGCGACGCGCATCGTCGCGGCCAGGTCGCCGAGCGGCGCGATGGAGGCCTCGTACGCCTCCAGCGACGGCGAGGCGACCTCGTAGTCGTCGGGCAGGCCGGCGTCCTTCACGGCTTTGGCGAAGGTCTCGTAGTCGGCGGGGCTGGTCATCGTGAACATGATGTTGAGGTCGGGGGTCGACCAGCCGGTGCCCGAGTCGGTGTCGAGGCCGAGCTCGACCGCGAACGTGTAGTAGCTGATGTAGATCGCGTTGTCGCGGTTGTCCTTGCTGAGCGCCGCGTCGTCGCCCTGGCCCTCGGGGGCGTCCCCGACGTACTCGTAGATGCCGCGCACGGTCAGCTCGTAGGTGGTGGAGGCGTCGGACGGGTCGCCGACCGTGATGGTGTCGCCGACCTCCAGGCCGTTCTCGTCCGCGAGCTCGCGGGAGATCAGCGCGCCCCTCGGCGCGTTGCCGGAGTAGCTCAGGTGCTTGCCCTCGACGACCTTGTATCGGCCGGTGTCGTTGGCGCGGGCCGCGGTCAGCGTGTAGAAGGCCTTGAGCGTCAGCTCGCCGCCGGTGTCGTCGGCGTTCTCGTCGCCGTCGCCGGTCTGGATCGCCTGGATCGAGTCGCTCTGGCGCACGGGCAGCGACTCGGTCACCGTGTATTCGAACTGGAGGCCCTCGGCCTGGGCGGCGGTGGCGTATGTGGTGTAGTCGCTCCACGTCAGCAGGTTGTCGTCGGCCCAGCCGGGGTCGGCGCCGTCGCGGTCGGCGAAGCCCTGTTCGGTCAGGCGCATGACGGCCTGCGGCTGCTGCGCGTCGTAGGCGGTGCCGTTCGCGGTGTCGTTCTCGGCGAGCACGGCGAGCCCGAACATCGAACCGAACGAGACGAGCAGGGTGACGACGACGGCGAGCAGCGTGCGCCATTTCCGGCGGACGACTGCGGCCCATGCGTTCTTGAGAACGAACATGTGGTGCTTCTCCAGTTCTCTCGCGTCGGCGTTCCTCCCGCGGAATCGCGCCGGACGCTGTCGTACGTTGGCCGGGATGCCGTGCGAGACGGCTGCGAGGTGCTCGCGTGAGGGCATCCCGTACCCAACACTATGGTCAGGCTACGTGTATGTTATCTTGCGCGTTTCTGTTATACCTCTTGGGGAAGTCTGAAAGCTGGCTGGGAACGAGTGGCGGCGTATGGGGGATCGGGTGGTGTGGAATGCGGTGGACACCGCGCCGCCGGTCCACATATCCACATTTTTCCGCAGGCCGGTGGCGCGTGCGGTGCGCCTCTGCCACAGTGGCTCCGTACGCCGCCGGACGCATCGGACGGTCCGGTGCCCGGGCGGCGCGCAAGGAGTTGGGTATGACTGCGTTGGATTTCGATACGACGGGGTTCCTGCAGGCGGTGGACGCGCTCGGACGTCGGCTCGACCGGGCCGTGGAGGGCGGGGATCCGGCGGCATGCGCCCGGACCGGCCCGGCATGGCGCGCGCGGTCCGCGGACCGCCTCGACGAGGGGTGCGAGCTGTACGAGGCGGCCGTCGAGGTCTTCGGCTTCACCGACTGGGCGACGGCCATCTGCGCCGCGCCCTATGCGGCGGCGCCCGATCTGGCGTGCGCGTGCCGCCGCTTCCTCGACGGCTCGGCCGCCGTGGTCACCCGGCACGGGATGTCGGTATGGCTGTACGACCTGCTGAACGACGCCGCCAAGGCCGTGGCGACCGGCGAGCCCTCGGCGCATATGCCGCGGTGCGTGGCGGGGGAGCGCGAGGTGCGTGGTTGCTCGGCGGGGAACGGTGCGGCATGCGGTTGTGAAGCGCGGGACGGTGCGGCGTGCGGCTGCGAGGCGGGGAGTGGTACGGCATGCGGCTGCGAGACGAGGAATGGCGCGGCGTGCGGCTGTGAGATGAGGGACGGCGCGGCGTGCGGCTGTGCCGCCGGCATGGAGGGGCCGGACGGCGGCGCGTGCCGCGGCGAACCCGCCGGCGAGGGGGACGGCGCCGGCCTGCTGGACCATGCGATGCAGATGCACCGGCTGGCGGCCTACTGCGCGCTGCGGTGGGGCGGGCGCGAACCGCGCAGCCTCGCCATCGCGCAGCTGCTGCTCGACAACCCGGGACTGGGCATGTGCATGCTGCGGGAGGATGACGAGGTGCGCGCGATGGGCGCGATGCCCGACCTGCGCTACCGGCGTGCGGTCGACTACCTCAAGGAACTGCGTGCGCAGGCGGATCTGGAGTACGCCAAGGCGCTCGCCGGCGCGGGCGGCCCTCGCCCGACGTTCGGCCGCATGCCCGGGTTCGGCGCGGTGGACGCGCGGTACCTCTACGACGCCCGCCGCGTGGTGTCGGCGTATCGGGCGCTGTGGGACGAGCCGACGGCGTCCGGCGGCGAGGTGCTGGAGCGGGTGGAACGCGTCGGCGTCCGGCCGGTCGTGCCGTTGTGGCGCAACGCCGCGTATCTGGACGATCTGGCGAGATCGCTGATGGGGGCGTCGTTCGCCGCCGACCTGGTGGTCGGGTTCGCGGAGCGCGATGAGGAACGGTTCCGCGAGGGCGCCGACCAGCTGGATGAATTCGCCGATTTCGTCGAAACGGTCGGGTTCGTCGCGTTGCCCGGCGTGGTGCTGGGCACCTATGCGCTGGACGTCGAGGAGGCGTCGGCGCGGTCCGAGCGCGAATGGAACCGGGAGCGACGGGTGCTGGCCAGCGTCGGAGGCAGCATGGCGTCGGTAGCGCTGGCCCGCATGCCGGATGAGGATGTGGCTCGCAAGGCCGCCACGGCGATGATCGCCTGCGACACCGCACGGTACATGGCCCTGGTGATGGACCTGCTCGACGGCGCCCCCGCGGAGGCCGGCTAGATGGGCGGGCGGCCGTGGCGGCTGTGGCGTTTGCGGTGTGCGCGACGGTTATGGCGCGCGGGGCGGCCGCAGTCGGGTGCTTCCTGCAGACGCGATGTGATGAAGGACCCGCGGCGGCCGCAGTCGGGCGCTTCCCGGTGCCCGTGCCGGTTGTTTGCGGCGTTCGCCTGCCGGCTGTCCGTCGGGGCGCGGGCGCTACTGCCTACACTGGTGGTATGGGTGATTCCGCCGTCAGGTCGTACCGCCGGCTGTCCGAATGGGCCGACCGGCGTGTGCCGGTATTGCGCAGGATCACGCATCGGTGGACCGCATTGTTCGCGGTGGTCGGCTGCGTCGCCAACGCCGTGGCTTGGATGTGCGGGAGTCCGGCCTCCGCCGGTGCGGGTCCCGTGCCGTTCGCGCTGCTCGCCCAGTGCGCCGTGCTGTGCATGGCGGTGTCTCCGCCGGTCGGCGGCTTCCTGACCGCGCTCGTATGGTGCGTGCACGTGCTGGTGCCGTCCGGGTTCGTGCTGCCGCCAAGCTATGTGTGCTGCGTGTGCCTGGCCGTGGGCGCCCTCGAATACGTCATGACGCCCGCCGGTTTCGCGGTCGCGGTGGTGGTCGGGCTTGTCACGGCGGCCGGCGATGCGTCCGCGGGTGCTTTTGCATCATGGACGGGGTGGGAGCCGCTGGGACTGGCGTCGCTGACGATCCCGCTGTTCGTATGTATCGCGGCGTGCGGGAGACTGCTGGCGTACCGCGGACGGATCGACGGCCTGGAGGCGGAATTGTCGCGTCGTCGGGCGGACGAGCGTACGGCGTATCGGTTGCACGACGCGATCGCGAACGAATTGTCGGATGCGACGCTGCTGCTGCGCGAATCGTTGGCGGCGACCGGCGCATCCGACCATGAGATTCTGTGTCGGCAGGCTTTGGGCCACATGGAGACCGCGGGCGTGCGCATGCGCGAGGTCATCCTTGCCCTGGAGCATGCGGGCGCGGTTCGCGACCCGGCCGGCGGCGGGACCGTGCGCCGTGAGGAACTGCGGGGCCGGTTGCACGGCATCGCGGACCGGCAGCGTCGGACGTTGTCGGCATGCGGGTTCGACGGTGTGATCCTGATGCCCTCCGACCTGAGCCGGGCATGGTACCCGGCGGTGACGGCCGACCTGCTGTGCGGGCTGGTGGGCGAGTGCGGGGCGAACATCCGCAGGCATGCGAGCCGGCGGCATCGGTACGTGATGACCGTGGAAGCGCATGAGCACGGCTTCGTGCTTGAGCTGCGGGATTACGTCCGCGAGGGGGATGGACGGAACGGGGGCGGTCGGGATACGGCCGGCCAGAATGCGGCCGATTCGGTTGAAGCCGATCGGGACGCGGGCGCTGCCGGCATGGTTGGCCTGCCGCATACCGGGCTGCGTCGCTACCGGAGGATGCTTGAGCGCATCGGCGGATGGTGCGAGATTCGCTGCGACGGACCGCAGTGGTCGCTGAAGGCGACCATCCCATGCGTCACGCCCGAGCTGTAGCGTCCCGGGCTTCGTCGCTCGTAAGGTCTGTTTCGTCCATGGCGTCGCCCGCGGCACGGCGAACATGACTTTCGCCCTTCGCCGCCAGCACCGCGATGACCGCCAGCGCAACCAGGTCGATGATCAGGCCGACGGCGCCGACCATGATGCCGTCGCCCGGATACCCGGACAGCTCCAGCCCCCGCCAGCCCCAGGACAGCAGGTAGCCGGCGGCGGAGCACACGACGTAGCCGCGTGGGTATCGCCGTTCCATATATATGAACGCCACCACCCAGACGCCCAACGCCGCCCAAAGCACTCGCCACGTGGACGGGCCGAACGGCAGCGCCGCCTGGGCCTCGGGTGGCAGTGAGGCGGACCAATGCATGCCAATATCAAGGGCGAGCGCGATGGCCAGGTACGCCACCCATTCGGCGGTGCGGCGCACCACCGCAACGGCCGCGCCATGGTCCTTCCTCGCGTGCGTAATGGCCCCTGGGGTGCCGGCGTGCAGCGGTGATTCGGAAGGGTCCTCCCCGTCGCGCGCGATGGCACGCCGCATATGCGGGGTGTGTGAATCGTCATGCCGCATCGTCATCCCCTCCCGTCGTGTGTCTGGGTCGAGTTGCACTCGTCGTACGGCGCGTCCGTGGTTCCGTGCGGCCGTGGCGTTCGCGTCTCATCGTCGTCCCTCCCGCCGTGCGCCTGGTCCGAGTTCCATCCGGCGCGCCGCATCCGCGACCTTGCGTGGCTGCGGTACTTGGACCGCCGCGGCGGCCGTACGCCTCCACCCTAGGTCTGGGGTGCGGGCCGTGGCAACGCGGACTCCATGATTCATTGAGCCGCGCCCGCAAGCCGGCGGCCTACGATTGAAGCCATGGAACGGAATCGGGGCGATGGGGCGTTGCGCGTGGCGATCGTCGACAACGACGTCTGCGCGCTCGACATGATGGCCCTGCTGATCGGGCGGCTCGACCCGTCGATCACGGTGCCGTGGAAGGCGACGCGGGCCCAGGACGCCCTCGAGCATTGTCTGTTCGACGATCAGGCTCCCGATGTCGTCGTCCTCGACCTGGCACTGTGCGGCATATCCGGCGTGGACGTATGCCGCGAGATCCGCGTAAGAAACGCGACGACCGGAATCATCGGCGTATCGGCGTATCCGCTCGCCCCGTACCGGTCGGCGATGATCGAGGCCGGCACGCAGGCGCTGTTCGACAAGCGTCGGATCGGGACGCCGTTGTTCCGGGACGCCCTGCGATGTGCGGGGCGCGGCCTGCCCGCGCCGGAGTGCGACGGTTTCGACACCGCCCAGGCCGCCCATGAGCGGTTGCGCGACGGCGATGGAAGGCATGCCAGGCTGTCGCCGCGCGAGCTTGACGTGCTGCGGCTGTACTCCCAGGGGCTGGCGACCGACGAGGTCTGCACGCGGTTGGGCATCTCCGCCAACACCGCGCTGTCGCACGTCAACCACGCCGCGCACAAGCTGGGCGTGCGCCGCAGGACGGACGCCATCCGCGCCTGCCGGGATCTGCACCTGCTGGACTGATCTGCAGTGACTGGTGGCACGGCTCGCTTCGCGATGCGAGCGTGATCCGATGCACAGAGGACTTTGCGGCGCACCGGCATATGATGCGCCTGGATGAATGCGGAAGGCCCGCCGGCGCCGGCGGGCCTTCCGAAGAAGTACCCCCCGTGGGACTCGAACCCACAACCCACGACTTAAAAGGACGCTGCTCTAACCATTGAGCTAGAGGGGCAACAGCTGTTCATCATACAACGACACCATCGCATGTAGCAAGCCGCCGGCGTTTGTGTTCCATAATCCGTGGCACTGGCCGGCCGGTATCGATGCCGATGCCGGCCGATCGGCGGCGTTGTTCGATTCTGCGTTCGCCCGGCATGCGTCGATGCGCGCTTGGTGCTCGTTGCCTGCCACGGTCGGAGGTTATCCGCACTACGTGCAGCGGATTCGGGGCCTTGCAGACACCTATCTGCACTATGTGAGGCCGCCTGGCGGCGTCCCGACCGGTACGAACGGCGGTATTCCGCCGTCGATACCAGGCCTATGCCGCCACAGGCGCCTCACCTAACGCAGATCGATGTCTGCAAGGCCCCAAATCTACTACACCTAAGCCAATTACTTCAGTCGAACACCGCATCTGGTGCTCGCCGCAGCGCCGCATGGCGTCGGCGGATCCAATGACACGGAATCGAACCGGACCGATACGGGCGAAGCGGACCGACGTGATCGAATCCGTCCGAATCGCTGGACGAATCAGGCCGGCACGGCCGAACCCGCCCGACCTTGGGCGAAGCGAACCAATTGGCCGAATCCGCCCGAGGCCCGATCCTTCCGATCAGTTGAACCCGACGACCTTGTTCGCGACGCGATAGCCCACGCGGATGATGGCGCGACCGACCGATCCCGGCAGGTTCAGCGCCCGCGAGATGAGCTTGCGGCGCACGTCGTGGTAGATTGACGGCGAGGCGCGCCGGATGTCCTCCCACAGCGCGTCCTTGATCTTGTAGTTCTCGGGCTTCTTCGACAGGATCAGGAACACGCTGGTCACGGAGCTCTCGATGGCGAGGAAGTGGATCATGTAGCGGTACAGCCCGTCGGGCACCGTGCCGCGCTCCGGGGTGGCCGCCACCATGCGCTGGTTCACCAGGCGCAGCTGGTCCACGCGGCGGATCATCACGTCGGTCTGCACGCTCTGCCCGTCGCGCCCGATGAAGTAGTGGTAGAACGGCGTGTCCAGGTACATGATCGTCTTGACCCACGGGAACGGGTGGTACGAGTAGATGAAGTCGACGTAGAACGTGTGCTCGGGCAGCTGCATGCCGGATTCGCGCACCACCTCCGTGCGGAAGGTCAGCGCGTGCATGATCATGTACTGCGCCACGCCGAAGCGGCCCAGGTCGTCCCAGCTCAGCATCCGGCCGGGCTTCATCACGTGCCTGAAGTTCACCACGTGCTTGATGCGCTTGCCGACCTTGTCGTACACGTAGTCGGTCACCACCAGGTCGACGGGCGCGTCGCTCGCGGCCTGCGCGCGCAGCAGCTCCATCATGCGCTCCAGCGACTCGGGGCCGACCCAGTCGTCGGAGTCCACGACCTTGACGTACATGCCGCGCGCCTCGGCGATGCCGGTGTTCACGGCGCCGCCGTGCCCCTTGTTCTCCTGGTGGATGGCCCGCACGATGCCCGGCATGCGCTCGGCGAGCATGTCGGCGATCTGCGGGGTGTTGTCCGAGGAGCCGTCGTCCACGATCAGCACCTCGATGTCGTCGCGGCGCTTCGTCGCCACCAGCGAGTTGATGCACCTGTCGAGGTAGGTTTCCATGTTGTATGCCGGCACCACGAAGGTGAGCGTCTTGGGAGTTGTCTGCTCCATGTTTCCTGTTGTCATCCTCTGTCGCGGCCTGCTGGCCTGTTCTCTGTCTCTTTCGAAACCAACGTAGCACCTCGTGGGGAGACATGCGCGCGATGGGGGCCGTCGGCGACCCCGGAATCTGGCGCCCGCCCCCGGAATGTTCCCCTAGGGGTGTCCGGCGGGAGGGCGTCGGGGACGCGGGCCGAACCGGCGGCCGCGGTCACGCCCGGCCCTCGGCCCCGCCGTCGCCCGGCTCGGCCCCGCCGTCCCCGCGGGGGCCGGGCACGTCGCCGTCGATGCCGCCGGCCTCGGTCTCGTCGCCGGTCCCGGCGCCGCCGTGGTTGACGTCCATGATGGTGACCGGTCCGCCGTCGCGGGCCGGGGGCAGCGCCGCCGGGGCCGTGCGCCTGGCCTTCGAGCCCTCGAAGCGGAGCGTGGGCTTCGCCTCGAGGCGCGAGAGCCCATGCCAGGCGAGGTTGACGATGTGCGCGGCGAGCTGCTCCTTGCTGATCTTGCGCTGGTCGGCCCAGTACTGCCCGGTGAACACGGTCATGCCCACCAGCATCTGCGCGTAGTACGGCACGCCCTTGGCCGGCAGCTTCTGCCGCTTGAACGAGAAGGCCAGCAGCTCCTCGACCTTGAGGCTCACCTCGCCGAGCAGCGAGCTGAACGACCCGGCCGGGTCGGTGCTCGGCGAGTCGCGCACGAGCACCTGGAAGCCCTCGGCGTTCTCCTCGATGTAGGTCAGCAGCGCCATCGCGGTGCGTTCCACGATCTGCCGCGGGTGCATCGAGGGCTCGGCGAGGGCCGACGTCAGCGCGGTGGTGAGTGCGCGCATCTCGCGGTCGACGACGACGGCGTACAGCCCCTCCTTGCCGCCGAAATGCTCGTAGACGATGGGCTTCGACACCTTGGCGCTCGCCGCGATCTCCTCGACGCTCACCGCCTCGAAGCCCTTGGCCGCGAATAGCGAGCGGCCCACCTGGATGAGCTGCTCGCGGCGCTGCAGGGACGTCATTCGTGAGGAATTGGCCATGGTATCAAGTGTAGGGTGGCAGGCGACGATGCCATGCCGTCGGGCGGCCGTCATCGGCGGTTCCCCGGGGGTTGGGAAGGTGCCGAGGGGTGCGTAGACTGGCCTGTATGGATACGAATGTGATTATCGGCATTGTCGCCGCCGTCGTGGTCATCGCGGTCGTGGCGATCGTTTGGTTCGTGGTGTCGCGTCGCGGCAAGGGCGGCGCCGCGGGCGCGCCCGCCGTCCCCGCGTCCGGCGCCTCCGGTTCGGTCGCGGACTCCGGCTTGGCCGCGTCGTCCGGCGCGTCCCCGGCTCCCGAACGCCCGCAGGCGGCCTCCGGAACGGCCCCGGCCGCGCGGCCGGGAGCGGCGGCGACGGAGACCCGGGAATCGGAGACCTCGGAGCCTAAGACCCCGGCGTCGCCGACCGCGCAGCCCGCCGCCCCCGCCCCGGCGCCCGCGCCCGCCAAGCCCGCGCTCGAACGCCCGGAGACGGCCCCCTCGCGCATCGCGCGCCTGCGCGCCAAGCTCGCCGCCAGCTCGAACCCCTTCGGCAAAGCGCTGTTCAACATCCTCGCCAAGGACCATCTGTCCGAAACCGACTGGGAGGACGTCGAGGACACGCTGCTGCTCGCCGACGTGGGCGCCGAGGCGTCCGCGCAGCTGGTCGACGAGCTGCGCACCGACTCGCGCATCACCGGCACCTCGGACCCGGCCCAGGTGCGCGAGGCGCTGCGCGTCAAGCTGCTCGACCTGGTCGGCACCGGCATGGACCGCCGCCTGAACGCCGTCAAGGAGGGCGCGAACCGGCCGTCCGTCATCATCATGGTGGGCGTGAACGGCACCGGCAAGACCACGACCGCCGGCAAGCTCGCCCGCCTGTTCGTCGCGGACGACAAGTCGGTGATGCTGGGCGCCGCGGACACGTTCCGCGCGGCCGCCGCCGACCAGCTCCAGACCTGGGGCGCGAAGGTCGGCGTGCCGGTGGTGCGCGCCGACAAGGACGGCGCCGATCCGGCCTCGGTGGCCTTCGAGGCCGCCGCCAAGGCCAAGGAGCAGGATGCGGACGTCCTGATCATCGACACCGCGGGCCGCCTGCAGAACAAGGCCAACCTGATGGACGAGCTGGGCAAGATCCGCCGCGTCACCGAGAAGAACCTGCCGGTGGACGAGGTGCTGCTGGTGCTCGACGCGACCACCGGACAGAACGGCATGGCCCAGGCCAAGGTGTTCGCCGAGGCGATCGGCATCACCGGCGTGGTGCTCACCAAGCTCGACGGCTCGGCCAAGGGCGGCATCGTCGTGTCGGTGCAGAAGGAGCTCGGCGTGCCGGTCAAGCTCGTCGGCCTCGGCGAGGGCCCCGATGACCTGGCCCCCTTCGATCCGGAGGGCTTCGTCGACGGCATCCTCGCCTGACGCGGGCGCCGTCGGCCCCCCGGCACGGCCGCCGACGGCCCGCCTGGCGGCCGCCGCGCATCCGCCCCGGCGTTCGCAGTGTGGACATCGTGACCAACCGCCGCGCGGAATGTTACGTGATTCGTAACATTCCGCGCGGCGGTTCATTTTCCGCCGTTTTCGCCCCGCCGCACGCCCCCGCGCGGCGGGGCGGGAATTAACCCTCCGGTAACACGCCGTAACGTTCCGAACATCCGCCGGGCGTTGTATGCAGCTGTCGGTTCCCGCACGGGAACGAACGCAAGAATGAAGCCCGGACGCCCGCCGGATGCGGCGGACGCCACGGAACACAAGGAACATAAGAGAGGGAGGTAGAACATGGACACCGGAAACGCCGCATGGCTGTTGACTTCCGCGGCCCTCGTTTTCCTCATGACGCCCGGTGTGGCGCTGTTCTACGGTGGCATGGTCCGCGCGAAGGCCGTGCTCAACATGCTGATGCTGTCCGCCGCGGCCCTGTCGGTCACCATGACCGTGTGGGTGCTGTGGGGCTGGTCGATTTCGTACGCCGGCAGCGACGTCGCCGGCATCTTCGGCGACCCGGTCACCGGCTTCCTGCTGCGTGACTCGATGGTCGCCCAGGACGGCGTGTTCACCGCGGTCGACACGAGCGGCGACTACCCGGGCAGCGTCGACGTGGCGTTCCAGGCCGCGTTCGCGATGATTACCGTGGCGCTGATCTCCGGCGCGATCGCCGAGCGCGTCAAGTACAGCACTTGGATGATCTTCGTGGCGCTGTGGATTACGCTCGTGTACTGCCCGATGGCGCATATGGTGTGGAACGGCGGCCTGCTCTCGCCGGACGGCGCGATCGCCCAGGCCATCGGCGCCGCCCCGCACGACTTCGCCGGCGGCACCGTCGTCCACATCAACGCCGCGGTCGCCGCGCTGGTGATCGTGCTGATCATCGGCAAGCGCAAGGGCTTCGGCAAGACCCCGATCCGCCCGCACAACGTCCCGATGGTCGTGCTCGGCGCGTTCCTGCTGTGGTTCGGCTGGTTCGGCTTCAACGCCGGCTCCGCGTTCGCCGCGAACGGCACCGCCGGCTACGCCTGGGTGAGCACCGCCGCCGCCGCGGCCGCCGCGATGCTGGCCTGGGGCTTCACCGAGAAGATCCGCTCGGGCCACTACACCGCGATGGGCGCCGCCTCGGGCATCGTCGCCGGCCTGGTCGCGATCACCCCGGCCGCCGACGTGGTCTCCCCGCTGTGGGCGATGGTCATCGGCGCGATCGCCGGCATCGTGTGCTGCCTGGCCTGCGGCCTGAAGTTCAAGCTCGGCTATGACGACTCGCTCGACGTCGTCGGCGTGCACGGCGTCGGCGGCCTGCTCGGCACCCTGCTCATCGGCCTGTTCGGCGAGGGCACCGGCCTGCTGGCCGGCGGCGACTGGCGCCAGCTGGTCGTCCAGCTGATCGTCGCGGTCATCGCGATCATCTACTCGGCGGCGGTCACCGCGATCATCGCCTTCGCGCTGGAGAAGACGATCGGCTGGCGCGTCACCGAGGCGCAGGAGATCAGCGGCATCGACCTGGCCGACCAGGGCGAGCGCGCCTACGATTTCGCTGGCACCGCCAGCTCCGTCCTCAAGGAGGTGAAGTGAGATGAAGCTGATTACCGCCATCATCCAGCCCCATATGCTCGACGAGGTCAAGGCGGCGCTGACCGCCGCCGGCGTGCACGGCATGACCGTCTCGGAGGCCAACGGCTACGGCCGTCAGCGCGGCCACACCGAGGTGTACCGCGGCGCCGAGTACACGGTGGACCTGATCCCGAAGATCCGCCTGGAGATCCTCGCCGACGACGCCGACGCCGAGACGCTGGTCGGCGTGATCGTCAAGGCCGCCGCGACCGGCACGATCGGCGACGGCAAGGTGTGGGTCACGCCGCTCGACTCGGTGACCCGCGTGCGCACCGGCGAGACCGGTTCCGCCGCGATTTAAGGACCCCGCCCCTGCGGGCGGATATTCAAGACCGGTCCCCGCATCGCCCTGGGCGGTGGTGCGGGGGCCGTTACCTATATATGGACCATATCTACCGACGTACATGCGCGGCGCGCGGCGGCAGGCCGGCGGCGCGGCCGCGGTAAGGAGCGACGATGACGAGTGCGGTCGATGGGCTCAGGCGGCGGTTCCTGGAGCTGGGCGCCCCGGACGCCGACGGCGTGCTGCGCGACGGCGCGGCCAAGCGGGCGGCCCGCACCGAACTGGCGATGACGGCGCTGGCCGAACTGTGGCGGCAGGCCGTGGAGGCGGTGCCGTTCGCGGTGCCGGACGGCGGGGTCGGGCTCGCGGCGGTCGGCTCGCTGGCCCGCGGCCAGATCGGCCCGTGCTCGGACCTGGACCTGGTGCTGATGCACGACGGCCACGCGCTGAGCGAGGCGCAGCTGGGCGAGCTGGCCAACAGGCTGTGGTACCCGCTGTGGGACTCCGGTCTGGACCTGGACCATTCCGTGCGTTCCCGCGCCCAGTGCGAGGCCGTGACCGACCACGACCTGCCGGCCGCGACGGGCTGGCTGGACGTGCGGCCCGTCGCCGGCGACCGCCGGCTGATCGAGGACACGGCCTCGTCGATCCTGGCGCGGTGGCGCAGGGCCGCGCGCAAACGGCTGCCGGAGCTGCTGGCGTCCGCTGAGTCGCGGCTGCGCGAGTTCGGCCGGCTGGCCTACCTCAACCAGCCCGACGTCAAGGAGGCGCGGGGCGGGCTGCGCGACACGGTGCTGGTCGCCGCGCTCGCCGCCTCCTGGCTGGCCGACCGCCCGCACGGCCGGTACGACGAGGCGGTGGAACGGCTGCTGGACGTGCGCGACTGCATCCACCTGGCGGCGAACAAGGACACGAACCTGCTGCTGGCGCCGTACCAGCCGAAGGTGGCGGCGATGCTGGGCCTGGCCGATCCGACGCTGCCCCCGGGCGAGCGCGAGGCCGCGTCGGTCGACGACCTGATGACGATGCTGGCGCGCCTGGGGCGCACCATCGCGTTCTCCTACGACTCCACCGCGTCGCGCGCCGAGCATTCGCTGACGCACGAGCGGCCGCGGTTCGCGTTCTTCCAGATGTTCCATCCGCGCGCCGGCGGCCGCCGCGAGGCCCCGAAGTTCGACGTGCTGGAACCGGGGGTGGCGCGGCACGAGGGGGAGATCGTGCTGGCGCCGGGCGCCGACCCGGCCTCGGACGCCACGCTGCCGCTGCGCGTCGCCGTCGCGGCGGGGGAGCACAGCCTGCCGATCAACCCGGCCACGCTGGCGCATCTGCGCGACTGCCCGATCCGCGACAACGTGTGGGACGACGCGTCGCGCGCCTGGTTCCTGCGGCTGCTGGCCTGCGGCGCCGAGCTGCCGCAGGTGTGGGAGGAGATCGACGTGGTGGGCATCCCCGGGCGGTGGATGCCCGAATGGCTGGGCGTGCGCAACCGGCCGAGCGCCTCGGCCGCGCACCGCTACACCATCGACCAGCATATGGTCCAGGTCGTCTCGAAGCTCGGGCGCCGGCGGCCGGGCGCGGACGGCGGGGCGTACGACGACGACCACTACGCGGCGCTGCTGCTGGCCGGGCTGCTGCACGACATCGGCAAGCGGCCGGGCGTGGCCGACCACGCGGCCGAGGGGGCGCGGCACGTGCCGGCGATCCTGCGGCGCATGGGGTTCGACGAGCACATTGTGCATATGGCGACGCTGCTGGTGCGCGAGCATCTGGTCCTGTCCGAGTACGCCACCGGCCGCGACCCGAACGCCCCTGCCGTCGCGGACGAGCTGGCCGACCGCGTCGAGGGCGACCCGCTGCTGCTCGACATGCTGTTCGACCTGACCCGGGCCGACGGCTCGTCGCTGGGCGCCACGGCCGGCGAGGCGATCACCAAGCGCTACGGCTGGTCGTCGTGGCGCGAGGCCACGGTCCGCGCGATGTACGCCGCGGCTAGCGCATCCATCGGTCGCCGCGCACGCGCAGCCCGTTGAACAGCGCACGCACGCCGACGAACAGCACGTTGATGGCGGTCCACAGCACCGCCATGCGCACGGCGTCGCTGCCGATCAGCACGCCGTCGGCCGCCCGGACGGCCAGCAGCGCCGGCAGGTACACGACCGCGGTCACGGCGCAGGCGACGGCGAGGTAGCGGTAGTCGCCCGCGCCGATCAGGATGCCGTCGATCGCCCACATCCACCCGCTCAGCGGCAGGAACAGGCCGAGCACGACCATGCCGACGACGATGAGCTGCTGCACCGCCGGGGTCGGCGAGAACAGCGGGGCGGCGACGAGGCCCGCCGCGATGACCGCCAGCCCGATGACGACGCCGCCGGCCAGCCCCGCGCGGCCGGCCGCCGCGGTCATCGCCCGTGCGCGCCCGCGCCGCCCGGCGCCCAGTTCGGTGGCCACCAGCGCCTGTCCCGCGATGCCGATCGCGTCCAGCATGTTGAGCACGAAGTTCCAGCACGAGTTCACCGACTGGTAGGCGGCGAGCACCTGCGTGCCCATCGCCGTGGCCAGCATGACCGTGGCCACCATCGAGACGCGCAGCGCCAGCGTGCGCGCGAACAGCGCCGAACCGTCCCCGGCGCTGTGCAGGATGCCGGCCGGCCGCGGCCGCCAGTCGGCCTCGTCGGCGCGCGCCCACAGCAGCGCGGGAACGACGAGGAACGCTCCCATGAACCACTGGGCGATCAGCGTCGCGACGCCCGAGCCGGCGACGCCCCACCGCAGGCCGAACACGAACAGCACGTCGAGCACGGTGTTGGCCACGGCGCCGCAGACGGCCGCGACCAGCGTGATCCGCACCTTCTTCAGCCCGCGGAAGATGCCGTTCGCCGCGTACACCAGCAGCATGCCGGGCATGCCGAACACCACCGCGCGCAGGTAGGCGACGGCGGCGGACAGCACCTCGCCGCGCGCGCCCATCGCCAGGCAGAGCGGCTCGGCGGCGAGGAACATGGCCAGCGAGGCGACGACGCCGATGCCCAAGGCCAGCCACAGCCCGTCGATGCCCGCCTCCAGGCCCTCGCGCCGCCGGCCGGCGCCGATCAGGTGCCCGACGCGGCTGGTGGTGCTGTAGGCCAGGAATATGCACAGGCCGACGGCGGTGAGCAGGATCGTCGAGCCGACCGACAGCCCGGCGAGCGCCGCGTCGCCAACGTGCCCGACGATGGCCGTGTCGATGAGCACGAACGTGGGCTCGGCGATGAGCTGGCCGAATGTGGGGACGGCGAGGGCGAGGATCTGGCGGTTGACGCCGCGGCGGTCGATCGCGCCGTCGGTGTCGGGCGCGCCGGCGGTCGGGCTTTCGGGGCGGGTGTCGCCGGGGCCGGTCTGTGGTGTGGTCATGCCCTCCACGGTACCCCGGGCCGTCCTGCCGGCACAATGCCGGGGCGATGGCGGCACGGCCGCCGATATGCGTAAGCGGGCTTGGCATGTCGGGTGGGCGCAATGCCGGGGGTGGCACGGCCGGGCGAAACACACACGATGGGGTGTGCGGTTTCGGGTGGTTGCCGGGGCCATGCGGGGCATGCGCGGGCGAATAGCACACCGCCGCCCGATTGTGCAAATCGGGGTGACGCATCCACAGGGTTATCCCCAAGTTGTGCACAATGTTATCCCCATAATGTGGAAAACTTGGTGCACTATCCACAGAGATATCCCCAAAATGTGGATAAGTGGACAAAACGGAGGATTGTTATCCACACTGCATCAATCCGTGCGTGTCGCATTATCGAACGTTCGCTGAACGCTATGTGAACAATAACGCAAAGAAACATGAGAAAACTGGTATCATACGAGCGGTCTGCGGGCCGTCGCCCGGAACCGTCGGACGGGGCGGGCCGGACGGCACGGCGAGACGGTGATGCTCGGGCATCGGTTGTTACATGGTCGCCGGACAATTGTGACATTGGCGCTGTCGCGGATGGATCTGGGGACTTACGATACCGGAGGAAGCCCGTGGCGTGGGGGTGTGGTGTGCGTCGACGGCCGTCGCGGCCGGCATGGCCGCCGCGACGCGACAAAGGAAGGGGGCGGTCATGCTGGTGGCGATCGTGGACGACGACCGGCTGCAGGCCGAGGAGCTGGTCCGGCTGGTGCGGCGCTCCCCGGCGTTAGGCCGGTCCCTGACGCGGTCGTCGGGCCGCGCGCCCGTCGGCGCGGCGCCGACCGGCCGCCCCGACGCGTCGCCCGAGGCCGACGGGGCGGGCGGTGGCCCTGCGGCGCTCGGTGACGTGGACGTCCGCTGCTTCGATTCCCTGGATGGCTTCGAGCGTTTCTGCCGTGGCGGGGAACCTGCCGCCGACATCGTGTTCATGGACATCCGCTTCGGAGGGCCCGACGGTGCGGAGGGCATCGAGGCGGTGGCGCGGCTGTTTCCGAGAGGCAGCGCGACGCAGGTCGTCTATGTCACCGGATACGGTGAGTGCCACTCCAAGGTGTACTCGACCCAGCACGCCGGCTTCCTGATCAAGCCGGCCGGTCAGGAGGCGGTGGACGAGGCGCTCGCCGAGGCGCTGCGGCGGAGGGCCGAGTCGTCCGAACGCCCGGTGCTCATCACGTCCGGCGGCGACGTGCGCGTTGTGCTGCCGCGCGACGTGATGTGGGTGGAGAGCCATCGCCGGCTGCTGTGCATCCACACCCGCCACGGCGAAGTGAAGACCTACCTCAAGCTCGCGCGGATCGCCGAGATGCTCCCCGACCGCTTCGTCCACTGCCACCAGAGCTTTTTGGTGAACCTCGACTACGTGACGTCGTGGGGCGGCGACCGGTTCGTGCTCACCGACGGCAGAACGATCCCGATCAGCCAGCGGCGCCGCGCCGCGACGAGGGCGGCGGTGCTGGCGTACGCGCGCACGGTGCGATGAGCGTGGGCGCGATGCTGGGGGCCTACGCCACCGGGCCGATGGTCGGCGACATGGCGGCCGTGCTGGTCGCCGTGGCGCGCTTTCACGTGCAGAACCACACGATGCGCTCCCGCGCGCCGATCGCGCTGATGTGCGGACAGTCGGTCCTGTTCCTGGTCATGCTGGCCATGCGCCCCGAAACCGGTCTTGTCGCCGATGGCGCGGCGGCCCGCGTGCTGCGCCTGGCGGTCCTGCCGGTCCTGATCTACGTCGTGCTGCCTTTTGCCGCCTACGTGGGCGGCGTCGTGGAGCGCATGCTCGCCGTATGCGCCACGACGCTGGCGTTCTGCACGACGGCGTTCGCCACGATCGGCCTGGCGTCGCTGCGGGCGCACCTGCTGGGGGAGGCGCCGCCGCTGCCGGTCTTGCCTGCCGTGCCGCTGGCCGAGGTATTGTCGGGCGTCAGCGTGCTGCCCGGCGCGATGCGAACGGCCCAGCCCTATGCGATGGGCGCCATGGTCATCGAGATCGGCCTGGTCCTGCTGCTCGACGCGATGGTCGCGGAACGGGCTCGCCGGTACTACGTGCACGCGGATTTTCTGCGCAACGACCGGTTCCTGATGTTCTCCTTCTTCCAGTTCGCGATCCTCGGCGTCTCCCTGACGATGGCCATGTCGGCGTTCGCGGGCGACCGCCGGTATCTGCTCGGCGCGGCCGGACTGGGCGTGGCCTGCCTGTTCGTGGACGTCGTGATGTTCGGTTCGATGGAACGCGACTACCGGGCGCGTCTGGACCGGGAGTCCGCACGGCTGCTGCGGCGTGAGCTGGATGCCTGCCTGCGGCGGTACGGCGAGGTCGCGGAGTACGTGGAGTCGGTGGCGCGGCGCAACCACGACATTCGCAATCAGCTGGCCGTCGTGTCCGCGTTGGCGCGGCGCGGCGAGTTCGACGCGGCGGCCCGGCACCTGGAATCGGTGGCGGCGCTCGGCCGTGAGGCGCGCGGCGGGCGTGCGCATGTGGGGCGGCGGCGATGACGGCCGCCGTGATGGTCGCCGCCGTCGCCGACTGCGTCGCGTTCTCGCTGCTGTTGGCCTCGTCGGTGCGCCTGATCGGCGGTCTGGAGGGCGCGGCGGTCGGCAGGCGCGCCCTGAACGCGCTGTACCCGCTGAGTCAGATGGCGTTCATCGGGTACAACATGGCCTCGCTCCACCTGGGCGGCGACGACCGGTACCGGGTGCCCTACGCGCTGTTGCTGGCCGGACTCGCCGTGCTGTGCGCGATCGTGGACGTCTCGCTGTTCCGCAACCTGGCGGAGGCCGAGGACGCGCTGCTGTACCGGGAGCGGCGGACGCGGCTCGAACGGCAGCTGCGCGCCCAACGCCGGCATTTCCGGACGCTGCACCGCGAACTGGACCAGGCGATGGCCGTGGACGACGCGATCGAGGCGCGGCTGGCCGAGGCGCGTGCCGCCCTGGCGCGTCGGGATGCGGACGCCGTGTGCGCATGGTGCGCAGACCTGTCCGCGCGGCTGCCGCGACGCCGCGCGTTCTGCCGCCACAAGGCCGTCGACGCGCTGTGCGCGACGATCGTCCCGGCGCTGCGTCGCGACGGCGTCGCCTGCGATCTCGCCATCGAGCTGGACGACGACTGCCCGCTGCCGAGCGCCGAACTGTGCGCGCTGTTCTCGAACCTGCTCGACAACGCCGCCGCGGCGTGCCTGGCGCTGCCGCGCGACCGGCGGTGGATGACGTTGCGCGCGCACGTCGTGCTCGACTGCCTGGTCATCGAGACCCGCAACGCCACGGCCGCGCCGCCGCGTCGCCCCCGCCGCGCGAGCGCCGCCGCACGGCGCGCCCGGTTCGGGCGGCGCGGATGGGGGCTGTCGATCATCCGACGCATCGCCGAACGGCGCGGCGGCGCGCTTGATGTGTCGCGCGGCGTCTCGCCGAACGGCGGCGCATGGTTCGCCGCGCGGGTCGTCGTACCCTGCCCCGCGCAATCGGTTGTGGCGTGAACGCGATGCGTTGTGATGAGGACGGCCCGTCTCCGGCTCTGCGCCGATAGATTCCACCTTGTATGCCCGTCTCCGGCGCGCGGCGTATGCCGCCGGCCGCTCCACGGCGGGAATCGAACGAGACTGAGGAGGAATGCAAGGTGAGGTTTGTCTGGAGAACCAAGTCGCCCGGCGTCGCTCCGCTGTCGCTGCTGGCGGCGGCCATGCTGTTCGCCGTGGCGTGCGCGTTCGTCGCCGCGCCGATTGCGGCGGCCGAGGACACGGCGACGGTGACGGCGCCCGAGGGTGCGACCCACATGTGGGTGGATGTCGAATATGCCGACGAGAACATACGGATCGAGGGGACGTTGAACGACGAGCCGGTCGGCTTCACGGCCTCGCCGTCCGGGGCGACCGCGATCTGCGATGTCGCCGCGGGCTCCGAGTACCGCTTGTCGCTGACGGCCTCGGCGCAGACCGATGCGCTGGTCGCGCTCACCTTCGCGGATGACGACGACGTCATCGTCCAGGAATCGTCGGCGCAGGCGCATCTGGATCAGACCGAGACGCCCATCGAGCCGCAGGAGCCGTCGAATCCCGGAACCGGCGATGGGGCCGGCGCCAACGGTGGTGCCGGGAACGCATCCCACACCTCCGGCGACGGTCCGGCCAAGCCCGGTGTCGTCGGCAAGACCGGATCGCCGATCATGCTCGTCGCGTCCGTCGGCGCCGTGCTGTGCGCCGCGGGTGTGTTCGTCGCCGTGGCGCGCCGTCGGGCGGGTCGTGCGGCACGCGGGGCTGACGAGGGACATATGCGGGAGGTGGAGCGATGAGCCGGACGAAGCCGATGAATCCACGTCACGCGGCGCGAACCCGCAGCCGGTTCGTGGCCCTTACGGCGGCGCTGCTCGCGGCGGCGCTGTCCTTCGGCGTGATGACCCCGAAGCACGCCTACGCCGCCGAACTCAACGACGTGCCGGAACGCATCGCCGTTGACGCCTCGGCCCGGGTCCCCGTCGTCGAATCGTCCATCGGTCGTGGCGGCCTTGCCGCCGAGGGCGGCACGGTGGCGTTGCCGGGCGTCGACGGCTATGACGCCGCCCTGATCCGCATCGGCGTGTTCGATGCCGCGCAGGACGTGACGGTGAACGTGGCCGGTGCTCCGGCGCTCGCCGTCGCCGCGGGGCACGACGCCTCCCAGACCGTGCTGGCTCCGATCGTCGACGGCGGCGTCTCAATGTCGGCGACGGCCGATGTCGACTCCCGCGTGGAGGTGCTGGCGCTGTTCGACGGCGACGAGAACGTGCCCGGATCCACCAATGCGGTGGCCGAACCGGTTCTGCGTGCCGACACCGCGCAGGGGCTCGCCGGAGGCTCCCTGGGCACGGAACCGTTGACGGTGGGCCTGACCGGTCAGGGCGGTGTGCCGTCCACCGGCGTGCGTGCGGTCTACGTGACGCTGACGTTCGACGCGGCCGAGGCCGGCGCGGTCACGCTCGGCGGACAGCGCATCGACGTGCCCGCCGGGCGCAGCGTGATCTCCACCATCGTCGTGCCCGACGGCGAGACGCAGGACATCGAGGTCGCCGCGGACCGCGAGCTCGGTTCCTTTGCCTTGGCCGTGCGCGGCTGGGTGCGCGGTTCGGTCCAGAACGACGCCGCGGCCAACGTCGAAGGCAGCTTCGTGCCGACGGTCGGCGCCGAATGGATTGAAACGGACGTGTCCGCATCAAACGGCGCCGATGTGACGCTGGACGGCGTCGCCGACCGCGCGTTCTCCCTGGTCCTGGTGGATGCGTCGTCCCACGGCGCCGCATCCGATGCCGGGGCGAGGCACACGTTCATTGATGTCGGCGATGGCATCAAGGGCCGGTCGCAGGGCGTGCTGGTGGACGACGAGCTTGGCGCCCCCGCGCAGATCGACGTCGTGGACACGGCGTCGGCGAACGCGACCGTCGACGTGCGCGGCGCCGATGCGACCGCCGGCGTGCTCGCGTTGGGCGCGATCGTCGGGGAGCGCCCCGCCGATCCCGGCACCGTCGAGGTCACCATCGACACCCCGTCGGACGGCGACGGGATCGACCTCGCCGAAACCGGCGGCGCCGTGACGCTGGAAGGCACCGTGGACTCCGACGTCGCCGTCGACAAGGTCGAGGTGTATGCCGATGGCGAATCTATCGGCACGGCCGAACTGACGTCCGACGGGCAGACGGTGCGGTGGAGTTTTGAAACCGCGGCGCCGATGTCGGACACGTACGAGTTCGAGGTGAAGGCGACGACCCGTGGCGGTGCTGAGGGTGCGGATTCTGTCACCCTGCCCGTACGTCTGCCGGAGGCGGACGACATCGTCGTCGCTTCGCAGGCAGTGGCGATTGACCCGGATGCTGAAGCCGGTGCGGTGACGGCAATCGTCGATGATGATGTGTACTTTTCCGCGAAGCCGCAGTTCAACGTCGGCGATGTCATCGTCTCCGGAGTCGGGGCGGCGGTACCGCATGGCTTCCTGAACCGTGTCAAGTCGATCGACCGTGTCGGGGACCAATGGGTCGTCCGCTGCGAGCAGGGCGTATTGACTGATGTATTCATCCAGGCCGAGGTCCGGTATACGGAATCCGTGATCAACGACGACACCGTGCTGCATGTATCCGAATCGGAGTCGGAGAATTCCGAAACGTTGCCGGGCGACGTGTCGAATGTCCAGATCCTTCCGGCCGACCAGATGGACATGGATGTACGGGGGAATGAGCAGGCGGCGCTGGCGAAGACGGGACAGCGCGGCGACCTGCTTGCCGAGGAGGCTGGTGTCGAATTCCACTTCGATTACAGCTTCGAACCGGGGAAGGATAAGGCCCAGGACCATTCCAAACAGGAGGACTCCGAACAGAAGGCGGAAGACGCCGCCGAAATCAACGGCGGCATCAGTCTGTCATTCGATGCCTCGGTGAAGATCGGGGCCAATATGGTGCTGGATATCAATCCAATACTGGAATGGGGCGGTCCGGAAGGCGTCGTCGAGCTGTTCGAGGCAAGCGTATATGGCGAACTCAAGGCCGACACCAAGGCCGTCGCCTTTGCCGAGTTCAGTCAAAAGGTCACCAGGGATGAGTTCATGGTGGTGAACACGCCGGATATCACGGTGCCCATTGGCATGATGCCCCTGGTCCTGACCACGGAGGTCCCATTTGACTTCGAGGCGGGGGTCGATGCCAGTGCCAAACTCCAATACGAGAACGTCTGGAAGCAAACCTTCGAGAAGGGTATGCGCTACACGTCATCGGACGGATGGGAACTGATCGATGAGCAGACCAGCGAGAAGGCCGATCGTGATCCGTGCTGGCCGACGGGGCTGAGCGTGGAGGGATCGCTGGTCGCCGATGCCGGCATCACCGCGAAGCCGGAGATGATGCTGTACGACACGGTTGGGCCCTCTCTGATCCTCAGCGCGGTCGGCCGCTTCACGTTGGATGCGTCGATCAGCGCGAATGGTCTGTTCAAAGTGTCGGGCAAGCTTGAACTACTGCTCTCTTTGGGCGGAAACGTCAGCATGCAGGTGCCGATTATTGATGCGGGCATCCTTGAGCATGATTTCGGCACTGTGGAGTTCGATCCGATCGTGCTGTTGCAATGGGATCCGGAACCGATCAGTCTGTCATGCGCCGCCGGGGATGACAGCGTCACGCATTACCACGGCGTGGTGTATGACCAGTATCGCTACAGTACCGGCAATGGTGAGATAGTGCCGTTGTCGGGTGCCACGGTCACCCTGCAGAACGACGATGGCGAGCCTTTCGCCATGACCACCGGGGCGGATGGGGCGTATGCGTTCGATCTGCCGACGGATGACTATGACGTGACCGTGACGAAGCCGGGTTACGTGGCGCAGACCGGTTCCCTCGACATCCTTGATTCCGAGTGGGATTGCGGATTGTGGCTCGAACCCGGGGAGATTCACCACTATACGGTGGACGTGACATACGGGGCTGGAACCGGACTGCCCAGAGGACAACTGTTCCTCACCGGCTACTACGAACCGGGCGATACGTGGACCGCTGTCCTTGGCGGCGCCGTGGACCATGAGTCGACGGAGAGTGGCGGATACGCCTCGACGTATGACAACGAGTACATCGTGGATGATGACCACGGTGTGATGTCCGCGGACTTCTATCTCGGCGACATCGGCGAGGCCGCATTCGTCCTGCGGAATGTGGAGGACGGGCAGCATATCAGCGTCACCGTGCGCAGGGACGGGGAGACGATTTATTCGTCGGGCCTTCCCGGCGGGGTCGCTGAGGGAGGCGAATGGTGGACGCTTGCCATCGACGATGGCGTAGTCGAACACGATCGTGTCCCCGATTGGGTGCACGGCGATGGGGATGATACCGGCGGGGCCGAGGAAGGTGGTGGTATTCGCTAGCCTTTTGGCGGGTCGCTTGGATGCCTCGCGCGATATGCGCGAGGCATCCAAGGTTAAATGAGGCAGCGTGGGTCTTATGCGTGCGCGTTGCGGTTGTCTTTCGCTCGGGCGTCGGTTCGGTAGCACTTGCGGCGGCACGTGTGCTACCGAACCGACGTTGGGGATCGCCCAGCGTCTGCTAAAACGCAGTCGCCTCGTTGTTTATCAACCAAAACTGACGCCGGCGACTACTGATCCTGCAGCCGGGGCGCGGAATCCGCTCCGCTCGCAGGGCAGGTCGGACGCGACCGTCATGGATTCCCACGTGTTGGCGCCGGGGCTGCCAAGCGCACCCCGATGCGCCCCGTGATCATAAGGTCAGACTCCGCCATAGGTGCTACAAGCTCCTACTAAGCTTCAAGCTGAACCTGAGACCTCGCTCCCTTGACTCGAGACGTTCCAGCTTCGACAAAAATGTAGAATATACTTTACATTTCTGGCCTCGTGATAGAAAATGTAGAATATACTTTACATTATGGAGGTGTACCGATGTATCCCCGACCCCGGCTGCTGGAATCGCTGATCGCCCATCTGGGCACCGACGAGGTCAAAGTGCTGACGGGCGTGCGCCGATGCGGCAAATCGACGCTGCTGCGCATGCTCGCCGATCATCTTCGGTCGGGCGGCGTCGCCGAATCCAACCTGTTCTTCAGGCAGCTCGACGTCGCGGACCTGCCCTTCGACTACACCGCGCGCGACCTGTACGACGAACTGTCCGCGGCGTACCGTGCCGCGGACCGGGGCGATACGTTCATCATTCTGCTGGACGAGGTGCAGGAGGTGGAGGGATGGGAGAAGGTCATCCGCCGCTTCCAGACGCAGCCGGACACCGACATCTACCTGACCGGATCGAACGCGATGCTGCTGTCGGGCGAACTGGCCACCTACATCGCCGGCCGGTACGTGGAGATACCGGTCTACCCGTTCTCGTTCGAGGAATACGTGTCGTATCGCGCCCTGCGGGACGGTTCGGCAGGCCCGGCCGACGCGCTGCTGGCCGACTACATGCGGTACGGCGGCATGCCGTCGCTGCTCGCCGGCGGCCCGGCCGACGAGGCGCGCGCCGCGGAGATCCTGGACGCCGTGTTCAACACCATCGTCGTCAAGGACGTGGCGAGCAGGTACGGCATCCGTGACTTCGCGACGTTCGGCAAGATCGCGCGGTATCTGTTCGCGACCTCCGGCAACCTGTTCTCGGTGCGCGGAATCGTCAACGCGCTGAAGTCGGCCGGCGTCGCCATCAGCCCGCAGACGCTGGACGAACAGATCAGGATGCTGGGGCAGGCGTTCGTGATCTATGCCGCGGAGCAGTCCGGGCTGCGGGGCAAGCAGATCCTGCGGCCGCAACGCAAGTACTACCCGGTCGACAACGGGTTCAGGAACCACGCCTTGCGCTTCGCCGGCACGGATGTCGGGTTCCAGATGGAGGGCATCGTGTTCATGGAGCTGCTGCGCCGCGGGTGGACGGTCCAAATCGGCGCGCTGCCGGCGGGCGAGGTCGATTTCGTCGCGCGGCGCGGGTCGGCGGTGCGGTACATCCAGGTCACCGCGTCGATGGCCGACGAGGCCACGCGGGAGCGCGAGCTGGCGCCGCTGCGCGCCGTCGGCGACTCCTTCCCGAAGTTCGTCGTCGCGCTCGAACCCTACGGCATCGGCACCACGCAGGACGGCATCGCCGTCGTCCGGGCCGCCGACTGGCTGCTGGACGTCGACGGCGACGCGGAGGCGCGGTAGATATCTACCTCCCCTTCGCGCCTGCACCTATACTCGAACGTATGGCTGAAGGAACTACTTGGGACGCGCCCCGGGCGGGCGGCAACCGCGGCGGATCGTACGTGGAGGGCGCCACCGGCACGCCGGTGCGCGACGCGATCTTCGACCGCGTGCCCCCGCATGACGACGACGCCGAGATGGCCGTGCTCGGCGGCATGCTGATGAGCAAGGACGCCATCGGCGAGGTCTCGCAGATGATCGACGTCACGGACTTCTACCAGCCCAAGCACCAGACCATCTATGACGCGATCATCGACCTGTTCTCCGCCTCGCAGCCCGTGGACGTGGTGCTCGTGGCGAACGAGCTGCTCAAGGCCGGCGACCTGGAGAAGGTCGGCGGCACCGACTACCTGCATACGCTGGTGGCCTCGGTGCCGACCGCGGCGAACGCCACGTTTTACGCCGAGATCGTGCACCAGCGCGCGATCCTGCGCAACGTGATCGCCGCCGGCACCAAGATCGCGCAGCTCGGCTACACCGCGGAGGGCTCGCAGGCCGAGGACGTGGTGAACCTCGCGCAGTCCGAGGTCTACGAGATGAGCGTGGGCAAGGTGCGGCAGGACTACGCCGGCATCGGCTCGGTGGTCTTCGACACGCTGGAGATGCTCGACAAGATGCAGAACGGCGAGATCGAGCGCGGCGTGCCGACCGGCTTCCGCGACATCGACGACGTGACGCAGGGCCTGCAGCCGGGGCAGATGGTCGTCGTCGCCGGCCGCCCGGCCATGGGCAAGTCCACGCTCGGCATCGACTTCGCGCGCGCCGCGGCGCTGCACAACGGGCTGACCACGGTGGTGTTCAGCCTGGAGATGAGCAAGGTGGAGCTCGCGCAGCGCATCATCTCCGCCGAGACGAACATCCCCCTGGTGGCGATGCGCCGCGCCGACGACATCACCCCGGAGCGCTGGCACACGCTGAGCGACTTCTACGACAAGATGAAGAACGCCCCGCTGTTCATCGACGACAGCCCGAACATGAGCCTGATGGAGATCCGCGCCAAGTGCCGCCGGCTCAAGCAGACCAACGACCTCAAGCTCGTCGTCATCGACTACCTGCAGCTGATGACCTCGGGCAAGCAGATCGAAAGCCGCCAGCAGGAGGTCTCCGAGTTCTCCCGCGCGCTCAAGCTGCTCGCCAAGGAGCTCGAGGTGCCCGTCGTGGCGCTGTCGCAGCTGAACCGAGGCCCCGAGATGCGCAACGACAAGAAGCCGCAGCTGTCCGACCTGCGCGAGTCCGGCTCGATCGAGCAGGACGCCGACGTGGTGTTCCTCGTCCACCGCCCCGACTTCTACGACAAGGAGGACCGCCCCGGCGAGGCCGACATCATCATGGCCAAGCACCGCAACGGTCCGACCGAGACCTTCCACCTCGCGTTCCTCGGCGCCACCTCGAAGTTCAAGGACATGCCGCAGGACTTCAACAACCAAGGAGTGTGAGCCATGCCCGGCAGCACCACCACCAGACCGAACCCGAAGCGGCCCCGCAGGCCGTGGAACGCGTTCGCCACGCCGCTCATCGGCAAGGCCGTGCGCCGCGCCGCCAGGCTGGCGCATTTCGGCGGCAGCGCCTTCCCCGGCCGGGTCGCCGAGACCATCGACCCCGGATTCCTCGCCCGCACGCTCGCCCAGCTGCCGCTCGGCGTGGTGCTCGTCTCCGGGACGAACGGCAAGACCACCACCACCCGCATGGTCGCCACGATGCTGGAGGGCCTGGGGCTGCGGGTGTTCACCAACCCCACCGGCTCGAACTTCACCAGGGGCGTCGTCTCCGCGCTGCTCGACAAGGTGAGCCTGGGCGGCCGTCTCGACGCCGACATCGCCGTGCTCGAACTCGACGAGGCCTACGCCGTGCACTTCGTCCGGCAGGTCCGTCCCCGGCACTGCCTGCTGCTCAACGTCATGCGCGACCAGCTCGACCGCTTCGGCGAGATCGACAACACCGCGCGGCTGCTCGGCCACGTCGCCGAGGCGACGACCGGCACCGTGGTGCTCAACCGCGAGGATCCGCGCATTGCCGCGCTCGCCGGCCTGGCCGCGCAGGCGCGGTCCATACGCTATTTCGGGCTGGACGAGGGCCTGCGCTCCTTCTTCCCCTCCGACGACGACATGACCACCACGGTCTCGTCGACCGGGCTGTCCGACGGGCAGGGCGGCGACGCCTCCACCGCCGCGGACGACGGTCCCGCCGCCGAGCGCGGCGAGTCGCCGGCCGACATGCCGCCTGCCGACGTCACGCTGATGGCCGTCGGCGACCACGAGGCCACGTTCCGCATGGACGGCGCCGACCTGACCACGTCGGTCCGGCTCGAAGGCGTCTACAACCTGTACAACGCGGCCGCCGCGCTCGCCGTCGTCCGTGCGGTGCTCGACGACCTCGCCGCGCGCCGGGCCTCGGGCGCGTTCGCCGCCGCCGGGAGCGACGCCCGGGCGGCCGCCGCGGCGCCGTCGATCGGTACGGTCGACAACCGGCGGCTGATGCGGGTGCTGTCGACGGTCACGCCGGCGTTCGGCCGTGGCGAGGCCATCGACGTCAACGGCTCCACGGTCGAGCTGCTGCTGGTCAAGAACCCGATGGGCTTCCGCCTCTCGCTCGCCTCGTTCCGGCCCGAGGGGCACGACACGATGATCTGCATCAACGACGAATACGCCGACGGCCGCGACATGAGCTGGCTGTGGGACGTGGACTTCACCAGCCTGCGGGGCACCGGCGTGGCGCTGGTCTCGGGCGTGCGCGCCTGGGACATGGCCCTGCGCCTGGAATACGACCAGGTGCCGGTCGGCGAGGTCGACACCGCGCTCGACGACGCGGTGGAGCGGTTCGTGGCCATGAACCCGGGCACGCCGAAGCACATCTACTGCACGTACACGGCGATGCTCGCCGTGCGCGCCCGGCTGGGGCGCATCACCGAAGTCGCCGACGCCGGCGTGGGGAGGTAGCACCGCGATGAACGAGCACATGCAGACGCCGGCGCCCGCCGGCCGCGACGGCGAGACGCGCCCCATCGACGTGGTCTCCCTGTACCCCAGGGACATGAACATCTACGGCGACTCGGGCAACGTGCTGACCGTCACGCGCCGGCTCGCCCTGTACGGCTACGAGCCGCACGTCCACGAGATCAACCAGGGCGACCCCTGGCCCGGGCGCGTCGACATGATCCTCGGCGGCGGCGGCCAGGACACCGGCCAGAAGAAGATCATCGACGACCTGTTCCGCCGCGCGGACGACCTGCGCGCCTTCGCGGCCGACGGCGTGCCGATGCTGATGATCTGCGGCCTGTACCAGCTGTTCGGCGACTACTTCGAGACCATCGACGGCACGCGCCTGGACGGCATCGGCATCATCGGCGCGCACACCATCGGCCGAGACGTGCGCATGATCGGCAACCTCGTCGAGCACTCCGCGCAGTTCGGCGACGTCATCGGGTACGAGAACCACTCCGGCCAGACCTTCCTCGACGACGGCGTGGAGCCGCTCGGCCACGTCGACCACGACGGCACCGGCAACAACGGCGAGGACCACACCGAGGGCGCCCGCGTCAACAACGTCATCGGCACCTACATGCACGGCTCGCTGCTGCCCAAGAACCCCGCGATATCCGACTTCCTCATCCGCGCCGCCGCCGAGCGACGCCACGGGGCCTTTGAGCCGAGGCAGGGCGACGCGCAGCGCGACGAGCTCGCGCGCATCGACGGCGTCGCCGCCCGCGCCCGCAAGGTCGCCGCCTCGCGCCCGCGCTGACGCACCGGCCTCCGACGGCCGCGCGCCGGGCTGGTGTGTGCACCGGGCGGCGCGGCCGCGGTGCGGTAGAGTGGTACTACATCCAAGCAAAGGAGGTCACGATGGCTGATTTCGATCTGGGCGACGGCCTGCGCAAGGTGTTTCTGGCGGGCGTCGGCGCCCTGGCCACCACCGTCGAGAAGGGCCAGGAGATCGTCGACGATCTGGTGAAGAAGGGCGAGCTGACGGTCGAGCAGGGCAAGGCCCTGAACACCGAGCTCAAGCGCAAGGCCGAGGAGGTCAAGGAGCAGTCCGTCAAGAAGGACGAGCCCGCGACCGAGGACAAGGCCGAGTAACGATTTTCCACAGCACGGCACCCGACGATGCGTCGCCCGGCGGCCAACGGCATGCCGGGCGACGCATCATGCCATGACGCCCCCACGATGATGACCGACGATACGCAGCACCCCCAGGACCCGTCCACGCCGGACGCGCACGACGCGCATGCCGCCCGCGGCGACGCCGCGTCGCGCCCGCATGCGGACGCCGACGGCGCCCGCCCGGCCGGCGCGCCGCCGCTGACCGCCGCCGAGGCGGTCGCCGCGCAGGCCGCGGGGGAGTCCGCCGTCCCGCCCCGCGGCGCGCTGTCCGACCGCGTCAACGACGTCATCGGCACGGGGCCGACGCCGGCGCCGCCCCCGCGTGACGACGAGGTCATCGGGCTGTTCGGCGCCCACCGCGACACGTTCTCCGAGCGCTACCACCTGACCCGGCTCAACAAGGTCAGGCGCCTGTGGCAGATCGGCAGCATCGCCAACCAGTTCGACATCCTGCACGGCCTGACCCCCGTGAAGATGCGCCTGATGCTCGAGGCGCTCGGCCCCACCTTCGTCAAGGTGGGCCAGATCCTGTCGATGCGCTCCGAGATCCTGCCCCAATCGTTCTGCGACGAGCTGGCCAAGCTGCGCGCGGACGCCGACCCGATGCCCTACCAGACCGTGATCGACACGCTCGCCGCCGAGTACGGCCGCCCGATCGACGAGATCTTCGCCGCCATCGACCCCACGCCGCTCGGCTCCGCGTCGCTGGCGCAGGTGCACCGCGCCACGCTGACGACCGGCGAGGACGTGGCCGTCAAGGTGCAGCGCCCCGGCGTGCGCGAGACGATGGCGCAGGACGTGTCCATCATGCGCTCCATCGCCAAGGTGGCCGCCAAGGTCGTGCCCAGCGCGCAGGTCGTCGACCTCGGCGGCGTCGTCGAGGAGCTGTGGGACACCTTCGAGTCGGAGACCGACTTCCTGATCGAGGCGCGCAACCTCAGCGAGTTCAAGCGCTTCTGCAGCCGCTACGCGTACATGGACTGCCCCAAGCCGTACATGGACCTGTGCACCGAGCACGTGGTCGTGATGGACTACGTCGACGGCATCTCCGTCGCGCACCCCGAGCGGCTGGTCGCCGCCGGATACGACCTCAAGGAGATCGGCACCAAGCTGGTCGACAACTACGCCACGCAGGTGCTCGACGACGGCTTCTTCCACGCCGACCCGCACCCGGGCAATATCATCATCGACGGCGGGCGGATCGTGCTCATCGACCTGGGCATGACCGGGCGGCTCAACGCCAAGACCCGCTCCGTGCTCAGGGACATGATCTTCGCCGTCGCCAAGCAGGACTCGCCCGCGCTGGCCGACGGCCTGCTGCGCTTCGCCGGCGTCGAGGCGGACAACGCCGACTACCCCTCGCTGCTCGCCGACCTCGACGTGATCGTCAAGGAGTACGGCACCGTCGACCTGCAGGAGCTGGACATCGCCGCGTTCGTCACCGCGCTGACGCAGCTCGCGCAGCGGCACGGCATCGAGGTGCCCAGCACCGTGACCACGGTCGCCCGCGCGCTGGTGACGCTCGAGGGCCTGCTCGACGAGTTCATCCCCGACGTGAACATGATCGAGATCATCTCCGAGCACATCGCCACGTCGAAGACGCCCGCCCAGGCCGCCAAGGACGAGCTCAAATCGCTCGGTGTCGAGGGGCACCAGGCGCTGCACGGCCTGCTCGGCACGCTGGCCGAGGCCAAGGTCGCCGCCCGCATGCTCACGCGCGGCCAGTTGCGCGTCAACATGGAGCTGATCGGCGCCGAGGAGCCGATGCGCAGGCTCTCCGACATGGTCAACCGCCTGACGATGGCGCTGATCGTGGTCGGCCTGTACGTCGGCTCGTCGATCGTGTACTTCGCGGGGGTGCCGCCGATCGTCTTCGGCATCCCGGTGGTCGGGTTCCTCGGCTACGTGGTCGCGTTCGCGCTGTCGGTGTGGATCGTCTTCGACATCTACTTCAAGGGGCGCCGCTCCAGGAGGCGGTAGCCGTCCGCGGCCCGTGTCTCGTCCGCCCCCGCGCCGGGACCGGGCGCGCCGCCGATGGCCCGGTCCGTCGACGGCGCCGGGTTTTCCGCGCAACCCGCTGTGTGGCCCCGCCGATTCGGCGCGCGGCGTAGCGCCGGCGCGCGGGCGGGCTAGCATGGAACCGGCGCGCCGCCGGAACGTGCGGCGCATGGCGGAGGGAGCGTCGGCATGGAGATCAAGGTGTTGCGGTGCTTTCTCGCCGTCGTCGAGCATCGCGGCATCTCCGCGGCCGCGGAGGCGCTGGGGGTGAGCCAGCCGACCGTCTCGCGGCAGCTGCAGGCGCTGGAGGACGAGATCGGCGCGCCGCTGTTCGTCCGCGGCACCCGCGGGCACGGGCTCTCGCTCACCCGGGAGGGGCGCGTGCTGTTCCGTCGCGCGCGGGAGATCGTCTCGCTGGCGGACCGCACGATGCACGAGCTGACCTCCCCGGACGACGACGTGTCCGGCGAGGTGGGCATCGGCGCGGCCGAGGCCGACGTCATGCGGGTGGTCGCGGGCGTCGCGGTCGCGGTGCGCCGCCGCCATCCGCGCATCCGCTTCGACATCCGCAGCGGCAGCGGTCCGCAGGTCGTCGAGCAGCTGGACGGCGGCCTGGTGGACTTCGGCGTGCTGATCGAGCCCGTCGACCTGAGCCAGTACAACCACCTGCAGCTGCCGGTGATGGACTCGTGGTCGGTGGTGATGCGCCGCGACAACCCGCTGGCCGCCAGGCAGGCCATCGCCGCCGCGGACCTGCGCGGCGTGCCGGTGATCATCCCGAGCGGCTCGGAGCGGCGCAACGACCTGTCCGGATGGCTGGGCGGCAGCCTGGCGCGGCTCGACGTGGTCGCCACCACGAATCTGCTGCACAACGCCGCGCTGATGGTCGAGGCCGGGCTGGGGGTCGCGATCGCGCTCCGCGATTCGCTGCTGGACACCTCGGGCGCGCTGTGCACGCGGCCTCTGTCGCCGCCGGTGAAGGGGCGGGTGAGCCTGGTCTGGAAGGAGGGCGTGGCGCTGTCGCCGGCATGCCGCGTGTTCCTTGATATGTTGCGTGCGGAACTGGCCGGGCGTTCGTAAGACGCGGCCCGCGCGATTGCGCGGGGACCCGCGTGCGGTGATTGGAATGCGGCATGGTCATGTTCTGTTATGCCAATCAAACCGAACATCAATAATGTTCGTTTTTAATATATTCAAAAATCGAATATAAAACAGAACGCTGCATATCAAATTTGCATATTAGTTGAAAAACAGCCATTCGTGATATGCATATCAAACCAAGTTTTTCCGTATGGAATAACAGATTGTGCGGGAAAATCGACAGGATATCGAACATGCCGATGTGCGGTATACCCGAATCTGATTCAATGCAAGGGACATAGCGATGTGCCGGCCACCGTCGACGCATCCGCAAAACGGGCGGGGACGAGCCGTTCACGGCTGGGCGACGCCGCGCAGCCGACCCCGCCCCGGTCGCAACGCATGAACGGCAGTCAGAGAAGAAAAGGACGAGCAATGTTAGGTATCAACATCGATGACGTCATCGCCGTCATCCAATCGGTACGGCCGCAGCTCATCGCCATCGTCGTGGCGCTGGTGCTGGGCATCGTCGCCACCGTCGCGGTCAACCGCAGGACCGTCGCCTCGCAGGGCGTGCGCAAGCTCACCCACTCGACGGTGTGGGTGGCGGTCGTCGCGGCGATCGCCGTGTGCGTCAACCTGATGCTGACCGGTCCGCTGAGCAGCATGCTCACGATGGCCACTGCAGAACGCCATGAGCTGACGCAGGAGACCATCGACGCGACCGAACAGCTTGCGGTCGACATCGAGCGCGAGGGCATCACGCTGCTGCGGAACGACAACGACATGCTGCCGCTGACCGACACCGACGCCATCAACGTGTTCGGCTGGGCGTCGACCAACCCGATCTACGGCGGCACCGGCTCCGGCTCGCTGTCCGACGCCTACGCGATGACCTCGCTGCTCGACAGCCTGCACGACGCCGGGTACGAGACCAACGACGAGCTGACCGACTTCTACACCGACTACGGCACCGAGCGCGGCGTGATCGCCGTGACCGAGGCCGACTGGTCGCTGCCCGAGCCGCCGGCCAGCACCTACTCCGACGACCTGATCGCCGACGCGCGCGACTTCTCCGACACCGCGATGATCGTCATCGGCCGCGTCGGCGGCGAGGGCTTTGACCTGCCGACCGACATGGGCGCCGACAGCGTCACCTACAACGACAACTCCGCCGACTACGAGGACTTCCCGGCCGGCACCCACTACCTCGAGCTCAGCCAGACCGAGCGCGACATGATCGACCTGGTCACCAGCAACTTCGACGACGTCATCCTTGTGTACAACGGCGCGAACGCCTTCGAGCTGAGCTTCGTCGAGGACTACCCGCAGATCCAGTCGGTGCTGTGGGCGCCGCACCCCGGCCAGGTCGGCTTCGAGGCGCTCGGCGAGGTCATCTCCGGCGAGGTCAACCCGTCCGGCAAGACCTCCGACACCTTCCTGTACGACCTGACCCAGAACCCGACGTGGAACAACTTCGGCCCGAACCAGTACGACAACGTCTCCGAGTTCGAGATCGAGTCGGTCCGCGGCCTGCGCTCCCCGAAGTTCGTCAACTACATGGAGGGCATCTACGTCGGCTACCGCTACTACGAGACCGCCGCGGACGAGGGGCTGATCGATTACGACGCGACCGTGCAGTATCCGTTCGGCTATGGCCTGAGCTACACGAGCTTCGACCAGCAGATGGGCGAGGTCAGCTTCGACGGCGACACCGTGAGCTTCGACGTGACGGTGACCAACACCGGCGACGTGGCGGGCAAGGACGTCGTCGAGGTGTACTACAACCCGCCGTACTATAACGGCGGCATCGAGAAGGCCTCCGCCAACCTGGTCGCCTTCGACAAGACCGACGAGCTGCAGCCGGGCGAGTCGCAGACCATCTCGATCGAGTTCACCGACGACGACATGGCCTCCTACGACTACGAGGACGCCCAGGCCTGGGTGCTCGAGGCCGGCGACTACGCGATCTCGATCCGCTCCGACAGCCACACGGTCATCGCCGAGCAGACGGTGAACGTGCCCGAGACGATCACCTACGACACCGAGGACAACACGCACAACGGCGACCAGATCGTGGCCACCAACGTGTTCGACGACGCCAACGGCGGCCTGAACTACCTGTCGCGCGCCGACGGCTTCGCCAACGCCGCCGAGGCGCTCGCCGCCCCGACCGACTTCTCGATGGCCGACGAGTACAAGGCGACCTACTACAACCTCGGCAACTACGATCCGACCGAGTTCGACGACCCGGACGACCAGATGCCGACGATGGGCGCCGACAACGGCATCCGCCTGGCCGACCTGCGCGGCGTCGACTATGACGACCCGCAGTGGGACCTGCTGCTCGACCAGCTGACCTTCGACGAGATGGACACGCTGATCGCCGACGCCGGCTACCAGAACGCCGCCATCGACTCGATCGGCAAGGTCCGCCTGTCCGACGTGGACGGCCCGGCCGCCCTGCGCGACAACTTCACCAACGTCAGCTCGATCGGCATGCCGTCGAACATCGTCGTCGCCTGCTCCTGGAACAAGGACCTGGCCCGCCAGTTCGGCCGGACCATCGGCGACATGGCCCACGAGATGTACGTGTCCGGCTGGTACGCGCCGTCCGTGAACATCCACCGCTCGCCGTTCGCCGGCCGCAACTTCGAGTACTTCTCGGAGGATCCGGTGCTGACCGCCGACCTGGCCACCGAGCAGATGCTCGGCGCCGCCGACCGCGGCGTGTACTCGTTCACCAAGCACTTCGCGCTGAACGAGCAGGAGAACGAGCGCAACGGCCAGCTGTGCACGTGGTCCAACGAGCAGGCGATCCGCGAGATCTACCTCAGGCCCTTCGAGGAGATCGTCAAGGCCGACGGCGACGCCCAGGCCATGATGGGCTCCTACAACTACATCGGCAACACCTACGCCAGCGCCCACGAGGGCCTGAACCAGACGGTGCTGCGCGACGAGTGGGGCTTCAAGGGCTTCGTGGAGACCGACTACTTCTCGGGCGCCAACTACTCCTACCAGGACGCCGACCAGGTGATCCGCGCCGGCACCGACGCGATGCTCGCCTCGACCGACACCACCAACCACATCGACGACGACAGCGCCACCTCGGTCATCCAGATGCGCCGCGCCGCGCACAACATCCTCTACACCGCCGTCAACAGCTGGCGGTACGAGAACGGCGAGCCGGACAGCGGCATGCCGGTCTGGCAGGTCGCGATGATCGCGGCCGACGTGGTGATCGGCGTGCTGCTCGTCGGCCTCGAGGCTCTGGCCGTCAAGCGCTGCCTGGACCGCGCCAAGACCGCCAAGGCCAAGGCCTGACCGAATCCAAGGGGCCGGCGGGAGGCCAACGCCATACGGTCGCCCGCCGCCTCCTCCTTTCTCTTCCTCCTACCGCGAACGACGTGCATCCCGGCATCCGGGGCGCACGTCGTTCGCGTAGGGGGCGGAAAGACCTGAGCTCCGGCTAGGCTCGGTAGCAGGATGACCAAGGGAGGACCATCATGGCAAAGAAGAACACGGCGGGCAGGGCGCTGCTGCTCGGCGCGGCGGCCATCGGCGCCGCGGCCTGGGCGATCGCCCCGCGCGGCTTCGCCGACAAGCGCGACCACTACGTCCCCGCCGTCCCCGACGCGCTCTACGCCCACCGCGGCCTGCACGACGCCGGCTCCGGCCTGAGCGCGCAGTACGCGGCGGAAAGTGGCGAGTACGTCGCGCTCGCCCGCCGCATGGCGATGAAGGGCGGGTACGGCACGCCGGAGTGCGCCGGCCCGATCGCCCCGGAGAACTCGCTGGCCGCGTTCGCCGCCGCCTGCGAGGCCGGCTACGGCATCGAGCTGGACGTCCAGATGACGATGGACGGCCAGGTCGTCGTCGTGCATGACGCCGACCTGATGCGCGTCGCCGGCGACCCGCGCCGCGTGGCGGACCTGACCTACGAGGAGCTGACGCGCATCCCGCTGTTCCCGGCCCCCTCGCGCCCCGGGTGCGCGCTCGCCGAGCCGGTGCCGAACGCGGTCGAGGCGCCGGCGCTGGTGGTCACCCCCTCGGCGCCGCCGCGGGGCTACTACCAGCACGTGCCGCTGTTCTCGGACGTGCTCAGGGTCGTGGACGGCCGCGTGCCGCTGATCGTGGAGTACAAGTTCGAGGGCACCGACTGGACGCCGCGCAGCGATGAGCTGATGGAGAAGGCCGACGCCCTGCTGCAGGCCTACGACGGCGCGTACGTGGTCGAGTCCTTCCATCCGGGGGCGATGCACTGGTACCGCGAGCACCGCCCCGAGGTCTGCCGCGGCCAGCTCGCCGAGTCCGCGCCGCTCGGGCGCTCGGGCGTGGTGGACTGGCTGGCCGGCCTGCTCGCCTTCGACTGGCTGTCCCGGCCCGACTTCGTGGCCTACGACTGGCGCGGCGGCGCCAGCCCGCAGGTGCGGCTGGCCCGCGCGATGGGCGCCGTGCCCGTCTCCTGGACCGTGCGCAGCCGCGACGAGCTCGCCGAATGCGACGAGTGGTTCGACCACCACATCTTCGAGTCCTTCGTCCCCGACCGCGCCTGACCGCGGTCCGATGCGAACGGGGCCGCGCATCCCGGAGCCCGGGGGCGCGGCCCCGTTCGCATTCCGGGCGGCCGGCCCGGTCGGTCAGCGCAGGGGGAGCGTCGACTCGCGCTGCACCAGGCGGCACGGCACGTATTCGACGCCGTGGTGCGGGCGGCCCTGGATCGCGTCGAGCAGCCGCCGGGCCGCGATGTGCCCGATCTCCTCGGTCTGGTTGGCGATGCTGGTCAGCGGCGGCAGCGAGTCGAGCGTGAGCACCTGCCAGTCGTCGTGCCCGATGACCGCCACGTCGCGCGGCACGGCCAGCCCCTCCTGGCGCAGCGTGTCCAGGCAGCCGCGCGCGATCTGGTCGTTCTGGCAGACCACGCCGTCGAAGTCGATCCGCTGGTCGATGAGCAGACGCGTGGCCGCCCGCCCCCACGCCTCGGACCACTCGTTGAACCGGACCGGGCCGGCCGGCTCGAGGTTCGCCTCGTGCAGCGCGCCCATCGAGCCGCGCAGGCGGTCGAACGACGCGGTGAACGTGTCGCTGCCGCCGATGATGGCGATCTTGCGCTTGCCGCACGACAGCAGGTGCTCGACCGCCATCCGGCCCGCCTGCACGTTGTCGCTGGTCACCGAGCAGTCCTCGGGGTCCTCGCTGGGCGCGTAGGCGTAGACCAGCGGCACCTGGGCGGGGTGGGGCAGCGGCGCGCGCGGGTTGGTCTCCTGGCCGGCGACGAGGATGCCGTCGACGTTGTGCGAGATCAGGAAGTCGAGGCTGTTGCGTTCCAGCAGCGTGTCGCCGCGGGCGTTGCTCAGCAGCACCGTGTTCGAGGTGTTGCCGAGCTCGTCCTCCGCGCCGATGAGGATCGGCGTGCTCCACCGGCCGACCAGGTCGGAGGTGATGATGCCGATCGAGTTGGTCTTGCCCGTCGCGAGCGACTGGGCGAAGGTGTTCGGCGCGTAGTCCAGCCGCCGGGCGATCTCGGCGACGCGCGCGCGGGTGCTGTCGCTGACGCGCGGCTGGTTGTTGAGCGCCTTCGAGGCGGTGGCGAGCGAAACGCCCGCCGCGGCGGCCACATCGGCGAGCGTGACCTTGCGGTGCGGTGTGTCCCCCGTAGCGTCATCCTTCATGAGGCTGACCTCCTTGTGCATGTCCCTTGCGGACAGTATAGCCGCAATCGGTCCGGTTTGCGAAATATTTTTCGCATTAACCATAGGGGCGGGGGTGGTCGCGGATGGTCGGCGGCGTTGGTTTCTCTGTGTCGTGACGGGATATGGTGGGAAAAAAGTCGGGGGGGGGGGGGGCTTCGTTGCTTGATAAACGCAAGGAAAACTTTACCGTTCCGTGATGGCTTATCGTTCGTGATCGTATATGTTTCTGTGCGGTTTTGGTGCGATGTGTGAGTGTTTTGGGGCGATCGTCCCAAATGTGATGGAGACGTGAAGAAAATGCGAAAGCGATTTTGCATTCACGCCGACGCTGCCCTATGATGAGAAAAGGCTTTCGCAGTTTTCCTCGAAGCTCATGGAAGAACGACGGGGAGGCGCGGGCCGAACGGCGGATGCTCCGCCACCGACTCTCACTGCTGAGCGGTAACCGAACAAGAGAAAGAAGCGAACATGGTGTCTTTCAACAAGGCCGCGCGAACGCTTGCCGGCATCGCGGCCGCTGCGCTCATCGTCCCCCTGGCCGCCTGCGGCGGCAACGGCGGCACCGCCGCCCCGGCCGACATCCCCGCCGAGGGCACCGACGACGGCACCGAGATCACCCTGTGGACCCGCTCCCCGCTGGAGCGCCAGGCCCAGGCCGTCGTGGACGCATACAACGCCTCCCACGAGAACCAGGTCAAGCTCGAGATCATCCCGAACGACGACATGGAGGGCCGCGTCGGCGGCGCCTCGCAGACCGACTCGCTGCCCGACATCCTCGCCGGCGACGTCGTGCGCATCCCGTACTGGGCCTCCGAGGGCATCTTCGCCGACATCACCGAGCAGATCGACGGCCTGGACAACCTCGACGACCTGCAGCAGGGCCACATCGAGGCCGGCACCGTCGACGGCGCGAAGTACACGCTGCCGTTCATCACCGACGTCTCCGTGTGGGTGTGGAACAAGGACCTCTACGAGCAGGCCGGCCTCGACCCCGAGCAGGGCCCGACCGACATCGAGTCCTTCACCGAGCAGGCCAAGGCCGTGGCCGCCCTCGGCCAGGACGGCGTCGCGGGCTCCTACCTCGCCGGCCAGTCCGGCGGCGCGCTCGCCTTCGACCTGTTCCCGTCCGCCTGGGCCGACGGCGAGGCCGTCATGAACGAGGACGGCACCGAGGCCATGCTCGACAACGACTCGATGAAGGCCGTGCTCGACTCCTACCGCGAGCTCGCCAACACCGACAACGGCCTGGGCGCGGGCTCCAAGGAGGAGACCGGCGCGACCTGGACCGCCCCGTTCGCCAACGGCGTCATCGGCGTCATGCCCTACCCGAACACCTCGCTCAACGACATCTTCGACGCCGAGGCCTCGGGCGGCTTCGAGGTGGGCGTCACCCCGATCGCCGGCACCTCCGGCGGCACCTCCACGTTCCTGGGCGGCGACGCGATGGGCATCTCCAAGGACAGCGAGCACGTCGCGCAGGCCTGGAACTTCCTGCACTGGCTGATGCAGTCCGACACCCAGGCCGAGGTCTTCGCGGCCAACGGCTACACCGCCTCGAACATCGAGACGCTGCAGACCGCCTACGAGGACGCCGACCCGCGCATCCAGACCATCAACTCCACGATCATCGACGGCAACGGCCAGACCCCGAAGTCGGCCGCCTTCAACGAGGCGTTCAACGCCGCCGGCTCCCCGTGGCAGCTGCTGATCCAGAACTACGTGTGGGGCTCGGGCGACAGCCTCGAGGCCGACAACCAGGCCGTCACCGACATCCTGGCCCAGTGACGGCCGACGGGCGCGGCCCGCATGCGGAGCCGCGCCCGTCCCGCCCCTCCTCCGCTTCATTGCCTTTCCCCTTTTCTCCTTTTCCTTCCTCCGACGGACGGCGGCCGCGGGCCGTCGCGGGCCGCCCATGCGCGCCCGCGCGTCCCGCGACGCCCGTCTTCCGGGGCCGGGACCGCGCCGCCGAGGCACGTCACGGGCTACGGACCGCAGCCGGTCCGGGGCCCATGAGGGATCTCACCGACGAATCCCCGCAATCCAACCAAGTGAGGAGAGAACTATGACAAGCGTCTCCAAGCACCCGGCGAAGACGCGTTCGAGGGAGCGCGCCGACGCCACGCGACGCGGCCTGTTGTACGCGCTGCCCGACTGGGTGATGATCGTCGCGCTGTTCTTCGTGCCCATCGTCCTGCTGATCGTCATGGCCTGCTCGCGGTGGAGCCTGATGGGCGGCAACCGCGGCTGGAACTTCCCGGACAACTTCATCGAGGTGTTCAACCACCCGCTGCTCGGCCAGTCCATCGTGTTCACCCTCGAGTACACGGTGATCGTCACGATCTTCCTGCTGGTGCTCGGCCTCGGCCTGGCGCTGATGGTGCAGGAGTCCAGCCGCTGGAACAACGTGCTGCGCACCTGCTTCCTGCTGCCGAGCGCCACGGGCCTGGCCTCCGCCTCGCTGCTGTTCTACGCGCTGTACTCGCCGCAGGTCGGTCCCGTCACCAAGATCCTGAGCTTCTTCGGGCTGATGGACGAGGGCGGCTCGGTGCTCGCCACCGGCCAGAGCGCGCTGTGGGCCACGATCATCGTCATCGTCTGGCGCTTCTCCGGCTACTACATGCTGCTGATGATGATCGGCCTGCAGTCGATCCCCGGCGACCTGTACGAGGCGGCCCGCATGGACGGCGCCGGCACGTGGCGCATCTTCCGCTCGATCACGCTGCCGCTGATGAAGCCGACCATCGTGATGTGCCTGGTCTACTGCGTGACCGGCTCGATCCTCGCCTTCGACCAGTTCTTCATCCTGACCAAGGGCGGCCCGAACAACGCGACGATGACGGTCGTGCAGCTGATCTACAACTTCGCCTTCGACTCCAAGAAGGACCTCGGCATGGCGGCGGCGCTGTCGCTGGTCGTGCTCGTGGCCCTGATGATCATCAACTCCATCCAGATGCGCGGCATGCGCGACAACACCAAGTAAGGAGGTACCCGCCATGACCACCCCGTTGTGGAAGCGCGTCATCGCCCGCGTGCTGCAGGCGATCCTCGCCCTCGTCTTCGTCTCCCCGCTCATCTGGGTCATCGTCAGCTCGTTCAGCCCGCAGCCGGGCTCCGCCCAGACCGACGGCTGGGGCGTGAACAACTACATCACGCTGTTCAACTACCAGGCCGGGCTGCCGGCGTACCTGTTCAACTCGATCGTCATCTCGCTGGTCACGATCGTGCTGTCGGTCGTCATCTGCACGATGGCCGGCTACTCGTTCTCCCGCTTCGACTATCCGGGCCGCAACCTCGGCTTCATGGTCACGCTGTCGATCCTGATGGTGCCCTACGCCTCGCTGCTCATCCCGCTGATGGTGTGGTACAGCCAGATCGGCCTGAACAACACGCTGGTGGGCATCGGCCTGGTGCTCACGCTGTTCCAGCTGCCGATGTCGACCTTCATCATGCGCAACGCCTTCGACGCGATCCCCAAGGACATGGAGGAGGCCGCGATGGTCGACGGCTGCAACTCGTTCCAGGCGCTGGTGCGCATCCTGGTCCCGGTCGTCAAGCCCTCGATGGTCACCGTCGGCCTGCTCGCGTTCCTCGAGGCGTGGAACAACTTCATGATCCCGCTGTACCTCGCCGGATCCGACAACACCCCGCTGCCGCTGGCGATGGTCAACATGCGCCAGCAGACGATGGGCGTCATCGACTACGGCGCCACCGAGGCCGGCGTCGTGGTGCTGCTCATCCCCGCGGCCATCCTGTTCCTGGCCCTGCAGAAGTACTACGTCAAGGGCTTCATGGCCGGCGCCGTCAAGGGCTGACGGCCATCCGCCCGGCCGCGCCGACGCCGGCCGGGCGGCGTACCACCCACCCGTCCCGACCCTCTCCGCCGGACCACGGCCGGCGCGCGCCCCGGGCGTCATGCCGCAGGGCGCACGCCGGCCGCGCCATGCCGGCGCACCGCCGCCGTGGGGCGCGGCAGAGGCCGGGATCGCAACGAAACGGACGAAACGCAAATCATGTGCACTACCAATCCCAAGCCGAATCCATACCGCTCGGAGCGGGGGCTCCCGCAGGTGGAGATCACCTCGTCGTTCTGGCGGCGCTACGTCGATCTGGTCACCGAGCAGGTGCTGCCGTACCAGTGGTCCGTGCTCAACGGCGAGCGCGACGTCGCCCTGCCGCCGGACCCGGGCGGCAACCCGGTCGACGAGTACGACACCCGCAACCACGCCATGCGCAACCTGCGCGTGGCCGCCGGCGACATGGACGCCCCGTTCCACGGCATGCTGTTCCAGGACTCCGACGTCTACAAGTGGCTCGAGGCCGTGGCCTACGCGCTGCAGCGCCGCGACGACCCCGAGCTGCGCCGGCTGGCCGACGAGGTCGTCGACGTCATCGCGCGCGCCCAGCGCCAGGACGGCTACCTGGACACCTACTTCCAGATCAAGGAGCCCGAGCGCCGCTTCAGGCGCATCCAGCAGTCGCACGAGCTGTACGTGATGGGCCACTACATCGAGGCCGCCGTCGCCTACTGGCAGGCCACCGGCAGCGAAAAGGCGCTGGACGTGGCGCGCCGCATGGCCGACTGCATCGAGGCGAACTTCGGCGACGGCGAGGGGATGATCCACGGCGCCGACGGCCATCCGGAGATCGAGCTGGCCCTGGCCCGCCTGACCGAGGCGACCGGCGAGGCGCGCTACGCCGAGCTCGGCCGCTGGCTGCTCGACGTGCGCGGCCGGGACCCGGAGTTCTACGACGAGCAGAACCGGGCCGACGGGTGGGAGCGCGACTTCTTCGCCGTCATCCGCGACTTCCCTCGCACGTACTACCAGGCCGCCGAGCCGGTCGCCGACCAGCGCGACGCCGACGGCCACGCGGTGCGCGTCGGCTACCTGTGCACCGGTCTGGCGCACATCGCCCGTCTGACCGGCGACGCCTCGATGGCCGCCTCGGCGCGGCGGCTGTGGGACAGCATCGTGCGCCGCCGCATGTACATCACCGGCCAGGTCGGCTCCACGCATGTGGGCGAATCGTTCACCTACGACTACGACCTGCCGAACGACACGATGTACGGCGAGACCTGCGCCAGCGTGGCGATGAGCTTCTTCGCCCGGCAGATGCTGCTGTCCGAGCCGCGCGGCGAGTACGGCGACGTGCTGGAGAAGGAGCTGTTCAACGGCGCGCTGGCCGGCATGTCGCTCGACGGCACGCACTTCTACTACGTCAACCCGCTGGAGGCCGACCCGGCCGCATCCGCCGGCACGCCGGACAAGAAGCACGTGCTCACGCACCGCGCCGGCTGGTTCGCCTGCGCGTGCTGCCCGGCCAACCTGGCCCGGCTGATCACCTCGATCGACCGCTACATCTACGCGACCTGCGAGGACGGCACGATCCTGGCCGACCAGTTCATCGCCTCGAAGGCCGTGTTCCCCGACGGCGTGACGGTCGACCAGCGCGGCGACTACCCGTGGGACGGCGCGATCTCGTGGAGCATCGCGAACCCGACGGACGCGCCGGTCCGCTTCGGCGTGCGCGTGCCGGCGTGGTCGGCGAAGGGCTGCGAGCTGCGCGTCGACGGCCGCCGCGTGCCGGCCGACGTGCGCGACGGGTTCGCGTACGTCGACGTGCCCGCCGGATGCGAGGGCTTCACGGTCGAACTCGATCTGGACATGGCGGTGCGCCTGGTGCGAGCCTCGAACCGCGTGCGCGAGGACGTCGGCAAGGTCGCGGTGATGCGCGGCCCGCTGGTGTACTGCGCGGAGGAGTGCGACAACCCCGGCCCGCTGTGGCTGTACTCGCTGAGCGCGGCCTCGCCGACCGAGGCGGGCTACCGCTTCGACCCCGACCTGCTCGGCGGCGTGGGCGTGGTGACGCGCGCCGCGATCCGCGCCGCGCAGGACGCCGAGGACGCGCCGCTGTACGTCGACGCCGCCGAGCGCGGCATCTCCGAGCTGGTCGAGCTCAAGATGGTGCCGTACTACGCCTGGGCGAACCGCGCCGACGGGCAGATGACGGTCTGGCTGAACCGGACCTGATCCGGGGGCGCGCCGCGCCGCCCTGGTGCGGACGCGGCGCGCGCATGGACTTGCCCGGCGCCGGCGGGGAGACAACCGCCGCGACGCCGGGCGGGCGGCGGGTCCGCCGGGCTGGAGCCGGCGGGTTCGCCGCGGAACGAGAGGCGGCCGGTCGTCCGTTGCGGACGGCCGGCCGTTTTTGCATGCGTGCGGCGTGCGGCGCCGTGCGCGTTGCCGGGTGCTGATCGGCGTGCGGCGGGGGCGCTCCTCGGGGCGTTCCGAGGGCGCCGCGACCGGCCGCAACGAACACGCGGGGAAAAGTTGCAAAAGGGGTTTCGCATACCGTATGATGGCCATTAGCTGCGATTGACCATATCTCCAGCATGTATTTTCGCAGTTTTCTCTCGTTTCGATGCGATATCCGCATACAGGCGTCGGCTCCGACGACGGTGGTCTGACGCAGGAAGACAGACAACAGGCGACAGCCTGGGAGGAGTTCAGTGTATGAATGCACGGATTGACCGCAGGGCGGGAACATTCCGCACTGCGTTGACCAGATCGGGGACGGCGCTGGTCGCCGGTCTGGTCGCGGCGTCGATGCTGATGCCGGCATCGACGGCCGCCGCGGCCGACGCCGCGATCGACAACCCGAACGCGGCGATGGGCTACCCCACGTTCCGCGGATCGGACGACCCCACCTACCTGCAGTACCTGAAGGACAACGGGCTGGTCTACGACCCGTCGACCAGCTACCTGCAGCAGATCTTCGACAAGGACGTGGCCAACGGCGCCGGCACCGACACCGACCACGACTTCTACATCGACAGGATCCTGACCCGCACCGGCGCCGCCCCGACCGGCACCGGCACGAACGACGCCGGCGACTACCGCTACGAGGGCGCCGACGGCAACAGCTACCTGTTCGCCCGCGGCCGTGCGGCGTACATGTACACGCACACGCCCGGCTCGCTCGGTTTCGTCGGCGACGCCGCGTACTGGGACTCCACCGGCAAGTCCGGCTTCACCGTAAACGTGAGCCTGAACGGCGCCGAGCAGCGCATGCGCGAGGACACCACGCAGCGCAAGCAGACCCCGAGCTACTTCACCACCGTGTTCTCCAACGCGGACGGCACGCTCACCGTGACCGAGACCAAGTACATCACGTACAACAACGTGATGGTCGCCAACCTCGAGATCACCTCCTCCACGGGCGGCGAGGTCACGCTGACCGCCGAATCCCCGTTCGCCGCCTCCGGCGAGAACGGCGCCACCGAGCTGACCGGCCGCACCAACGCGAAGAACGACCTGACCACGCTGCATCCGCGCTTCTCGGGCAACGGCTTCGCCGTCCAGGACGGCACGCTCGTCTCCACGCTCGCGCTCGCGGCGGGCGAGACGCAGTCCACCAAGCTCCAGCTCGGCCTGATCACCGACGAGCTGCCCGGCTCCACCGCCGAGTACGAGGCCCGCTACACCGGCGACCTCGTCGACCCGGTCGCCTCGTACCGCGACTCGGTGACCGAGTACAACCGCTGGTGGGTCGAGAACATCCCGTACGTGGAGACCCCGGAGCACAACATCGACAAGACCGTGGTCTACCGCTGGTGGCTCGCCCGGTTCAACTCGCTCGACGCGAACATGCCCGGCAACACCTTCCAGTACCCGACCTCGATCGAGGGCGTGCTCGGCTACAACAACCAGATCGTGCTGACCTCCGGCATGTTCATCAACGACACCAAGTGGCTGCGCAACCCTGACCTGGCCTACGGCACGTGGGTCTCGGCCGGCCAGACCGCCAAGAAGGGCGAGTCGGGGTACTACTACTACCACGACAACCCGGGCGACCCGGCGAACTGGAACCACAGCTACACGCAGTACATCACCAAGGCCGGCTGGGACTCCTACAAGGTCCACGGCGGACCGTCCTCCCTGGCCGAGGCCCTGGGCGACTACGGCTCCGACGACGTCAACGGCCTGCTGAACTCCGAGACCGAGCCCGACGCCAACGACAACCAGAACGACAACGAGAACTACCTGATCGACTGGTCCTGGTGGTCGATGACCGGCAACGACGCGGACGCCGTCTCCTTCTCCGAGCCCGGCCGCTCCGGCCAGCGCATGGACCGCGCCGACGGCTCCGCCAACATGTGGGCGAACGCCAACGCCTCGGCCCAGGCCTATCAGGCCGCCGCCGACGCCGAGACCGACCCGGCGAAGAAGGACGAGCTGCAGGCCAAGGCCGACGCGATGCAGCAGACCGCCGACAACATCCAGCAGGCGGTGCTCAAGGAGCTGTGGAACCCCGACACCAAGCTCATCCAGCACAAGTGGCTGAGCGACGGCGCCTTCGCCAAGTACAAGGAGAACAACAACTACTACCCGTACTCGGTGGGCCTGATCCCCTCCGAGGGCGAGGAGGGCTACCAGGAGGACTACGAGGAGGCGCTGCGTCTGTTCGCCGACGCCGACGAGTTCCCGATCTTCCCGTTCTTCACCGCGAACCAGGCCGACAAGGAGGAGCTGGGCTTCCCCGGGTCGAACAACTTCTCGATCATCAACGCGACGCCGCTGCTGCAGATCTACTCGGCCGGCATCCGCGACTACAACGCCGACGAGCACGGCTACATCACCAACGAGACGTTCAAGAAGCTGCTGTACTGGGTGGCGTTCGCGCACTACCAGGGCGGCGACAACAACTATCCCGACCAGAACGAGTTCTGGAACATGGATAACGACGACGTCGACGACCTCAACGGCGACGGCGTGGTCAACAACGTCGACAAGAACATGGACGCCAGCCTCGACGGCGGCAAGATCACCTACCGCTCCTGGATCCACCACACCCAGCTCGGCACCACGAACTGGACGGTCATCGAGGACGTGGCCGGCATGGTGCCGCGCGAGGACGCCAAGATCGAGCTCAACCCGATCGCCATCCCCGGCTGGGAGCACTTCACGGTGAACAACCTCAGCTACCACGGCCAGGACCTGTCCATCGTGTGGAACAACGACGGCACGTACAACGCGCCCAAGGGCTACACGCTGTACCTGGCCGGCAAGCCCGTGTTCACCTCCGACAGGCTGGCCCACCTGATCTACGACCCGTCGACCGGCGCCGTCGAGGTCGCCGACGACAGCGACGCCGTGATCACCGGCGCGACCACCGCCACGCTGCCCGCCGCCAACCAGGTGACCTACGGCGCCGAAGACCGCGTGACCGAGATCTTCGCCACCTCCGGACAGAACATCGACGCCGCCTCCGACAGCCAGATCGACGTGGCGCGCGGCGCCGACGTCGAGGCCACCTACGAGGCCGACGGCTACCCGGCCGCCAACGCGGTGGACGGCAAGAACGTCATGGAGTCGTTCTGGGGCACCAAGGGCTCGCCCAACGCCAAGGACACGATCACGGTGACGTTCAGGGGCGGCGCCCAGACCATCGACGACGTGCGCCTGTACTTCTACCAGACCTCGTCCAGCCAGACGATCTCCGGCTACAAGGAGCCGTCGGTGTACACGCTGGAGTACCAGGACGCCGCCGGCGAATGGCACAGCCTGCCGAACCAGGTGCGCACGCCCACCTACGCGGGCGCGAACTACAACCGCATCCAGTTCGACCCGGTGAGCGCCGTCGCGATCCGCGCGACCTTCACGCCGCAGGCCGGCCAGGCCGTCGGCCTCAAGGCCATCCAGGCCTACGGCACCGGCATCGAACCGGCCGCCGAGCCGACCAACCAGGCCCCGAGCGTCGACGCCTACGTCGACAGCAGCACCTCGGCCGGCGCCGCGGTCGTCGGCACGGTCAAGGACGACGGTCTGCCGAACGGCGGGCTCAGCGTCGCCTGGGAGCAGGTCTCCGGCCCCGAGGGCGGCGTCGCCTCCTTCGCGGACGACACGGCCGCCAGCACCATGGTGACCTTCAACATCGAAGGCGACTACGTGCTGCGCCTGACCGCCTCCGACGGCGAGAAGAGCTCCTCGGCCGAGCTCTCCGTGCACGGCGTGCCGTCCGACGGCACCGTGAACATCGCCACCCAGGCCACCGCCACGGCCAGCTCCCGCAACAGCTACGCCATCGGCGACGTGGACATCCTCAACGACGGCATCGTCGACCTTGAGGGCTCCGACACGATGAAGTCGTGGAACAACTGGGGCAACGCGCAGGACAAGACCCCGACCGTCACCTACAAGTGGGATGGCGAGGTGCCGCTGAGCAAGGTCCAGGCCTACTTCTGGACCGACAACGGCGGCGTGCTCCTTCCCGCCGGCTGGACCGTCCAGTACTGGGACTCCGCGGATGAGGACTGGAAGGACGTGACCCTCAAGGAGGGCCAGTCCTACACCGTCAATCGCGCCCAGGGCAACGAGGTGTCCTTCGAGCGGGTATGGACCAGCAAGATGCGCATCGTGATGACCAAGCGCGCCGACGACGGCAACGGCGTGGGCCTGAGCGAGCTCGAGGCCTACGCGGCCGACCCGCTCGGCGTCGACGACGTGCACCGCATGGTGCAGACCGGCACCAAGGCCGAGGATCTGGACCTGCCGGACACCGTCGAGGCGTACTATGCGGACGGCACCCGTCACGGACTGACCGTCAGTTGGCCGGCCGTGACCGATGAGCAGCTCGCCGCCGACGGCGTGCAGACGCTCAACGGCGTCGTCACCGGTTCGCTGGGCGGCGCGCAGGCCGTGCTCGACGTCAAGTCCGACGCCGCCAGCCAGACCTCCGGCACCGCGCAGCCGGTCGAACAGAGCGTCCATCGCGGCGCCGCGTCGATCGACCTGCCGGCCACCGTGCCGGTCCAGTTCCCGAACGGCGCCCAGGACGACCGTGCGGTCGTCTGGAACGAGGACGACGTCGCCGCCATCGACCTCGACGAGGTCGGCGACTACGAGGTGACCGGCACCGCCGACGGTTCGAGCGGCCCCGCCCGCCTGACCGTCCACGTGCTCGTCAACCCGAATGACGCGCAGGCTCCCGACCCCGATCCGGAGCCTGAACCCGAGCCCGAGCCGCTTGAGGGCTGGATCGAGGGCCGCGTCGCAGGCGCGACGGTCAGCCACCAGTCCGGTTTCGCCACCGGCGGCGCCGACGCCCTGCACGACGGCGCGCTGGTCGACGAGACCTGGCCCGACGGCGACGACCAGGACGTGAACATGAGGGTCTGGGGCAGCTGGGGCGCGGCCGTCGACGGCATGTACGCCGAGTACACCTGGTCCGAACCCGCGCTGATCGACTCGGCCCGCGTGCAGTTCTGGGCGAACTTCGCCGGAGGCCCGTCCCAAAAGGGCGGTCTGGAGATTCCCGACGGCTGGGAGATCCAGTACCGTGGAGCCGACGGCGCCTGGACGCCCGTCACCCCGACCGCGGACGGCGGCTACGCCACCGTGCGCAACGATCCGAGCCGGCGCGGCGAAGGCGAGGGCGGCGGCTGGAGCACCGTGGCCTTCGAGCCGGTCAAGACCGACGCGTTGCGCCTGGTGCTGCATCCGCACCTGAGCGACGACGCCACCTTCGGCGCCGCCGTCGCCGAGTGGGGCGTGCACGCGCAGCCGCAGGAGGATCCGGAGCCGGAGCCCGAGCCCGAGCCCGAGCCGGAACCGGTCGACAAGACCGCGCTGAAGTCCGCGATCGACGCCGCAGGCAGCCTGGACGCGAGCCGCTTCACCCCGGCCTCGTGGCAGGTGCTCGCCGATGCGCTGGCCTCCGCCCAGGCCGTCTATGACGACGCCGAGGCGACTGCGGACGATGTGGCCGCCGCCATCGCCAAGCTGGAGGACGCCCAGAAGAACCTGGTCGCCAAGGCCGATACGGCCGCGCTCAACGCGGCCATCGACGCCGCCTCCAAGTTCGTCGAGGGCGACTACACGGCCGAGTCGTGGCAGGCGTTCGCCGATGCGCTCGCCGCCGCCCAGGCCGTGGCCGCCGATGCGAACGCGACCCAGAATCAGGTCGACGACGCGCTCAAGGCGCTTGTCGAAGCGCAGGACGCGCTTGTGGGCGCCGCTTCCGCCGACAAGAGCGGCCTGGACAACGCGATCGCCTCGGCCGGCCAGCTCAACCAGGGCGACTACACGGCCGAGTCGTGGCAGGCGTTCGCCGATGCGCTCGCCGCCGCCCAGGCCGTGTCCGCCGACGAGAACGCCACCGCCGAGCAGATCGCCGAGGCGCTGGCGAACCTGAACGCCGCCCGCGAGGCGCTGGTTCTGGCCGGCGGCTCCGCGAACGGCGGGCAGCATGCCGGCGGCTCCGGCGGCCAGCTGACCGCCACCGGTTCCGCCGTCATCGGCATCGGCGCGGTCGCGCTCATCGCGCTGGGCGTCGCCGTGGCGCTGGCGGTCCGTCGCCGCATGGCGGGCCGCTGACCCGCAGGTCCGGCCGCGCAGCCCCGCGCCGCGCGGCCGGACCCCGTGCAACGCCGGACGGGTCGGCGGACCTGCCGGGCCGCCCGGCATGAGACATGACCATGGGCCGTGCACCCCGCAACTGCGGGATGCACGGCCCATGGTCGTATGGGGCCGGCGCCTGGCCGGCCCGGTGCGGGCGTCAGTCGATGACGCCGTACAGGCGGTCGCCGGCGTCGCCGAGGCCGGGGACGATGTACGCCTTGTCGTTGAGCTTCTCGTCGACGGCGCAGACCACGACCTTGAAGTCGATGGACGGGTCGATGTTCTCCTCGACGAACTTGATGCCCTCGGGCGCGGCGATGATGCACAGCGCCGTGACGTCCTTGGCGCCGCGCTCGGCCAGATAGTGCGTCGCGGCGACGAGCGTGCCGCCGGTCGCGAGCATCGGGTCGATCAGGAAGCACTGGCGGCCGGTCAGGTCGTCGGGCAGGCGGTTCGCGTAGGTGATCTGCTGGGTCGGGTGCTCCTCGTCGCGCTTCATGCCGAGGAAGCCGACCTCGGCGGTCGGCAGCATGCGGGTCATGCCGTCGAGCATGCCCAGGCCCGCGCGCAGCACCGGCACGATGATCGGGCGCGGGTGCTTGACGAGCTTCTTGCCGACCATCGGGCAGATCGGCGTCTCGATCGGGCAGTCCTCGACGTCGATGTCGCGGGTCGCCTCGTAGGTCTCGAGCATGACCAGCTCGGACACGAGTTCGCGGAAGGTGGCGGATGGGGTGTTCTTGTCACGCAGGACGGTGAGCTTGTGGTCCACCAGCGGGTGGTCTAAAACATGAAGTTCCATACCTACTAGGGTAAGCCCTGGGGGCGAGGGGAGCCAACCGCCGCGTCGGCGCGGACTCGGGCCGCCGGGCCTTGCGGGCGGGCGATGGGGCGGACCCGCGGCGGGGATTGGCGGCGGGATCGGCGAAGTGGGTGAAGCGCCGAACCATGAAAGCGCCTGTCGGCGCAAACGCCGCTCGCAGCGGCAACAAATGGAGCCCGGGGCTTAAGCATGGCCCGGCGCGAACCCCATTGTAACGGGTATGCGCGCGAGCCACGCCGTGTCTGCCGTGGATCGGGGAGTCCGGCGATTATGCCCCGCGCGGCCCGCCGGACGAGGGGTTTCTGCCGCGGATGGGGGAGTCTGGACGAGGGGCCGGTTCACACTTTCGGCCATCGGCATCCCGTGAACCGGAATCGCGATTCTCCGGTCATGGCGCCGCAATCGCAACCGGCGGTATTCCGCGGTTATGCGCCAGGCGTCGCCGTCTGCGTCCGTGCGTTGCCGGTTCACGGGATTCGTGCCGTGAATCCCGTGAACCGGCGGATCGGTGGCTACTCGAGTCTGTCGTGCCGCCACAGCGCCGCGCCGTGCCGGAAGTCCCTGGCCGTGGCCAGCAGGTTGCCCGCCGTGTGCATCAGCCGCGCGGCCTTGGTGCGGCGCGCCCGCTCGTCGGCGTCCACCGGCCCCGCGCCGTTCTCCGTGCGCGGCTCGGGGGGCCCGCCGTCGAACGGGCCATCCGACGCATGCCCGGTGGCGTCGGCCAAGGCGTCGGCCGCATCGCCGGGAGCGCCGCCTGCCACGGAACCGGCCGCGGCCGTGTCGTCCGCCGCGCCGCCCACGCCGTCGGCGACGGCGTCACGCCGGTAGCCGCGCGTCATATGCCGCGCCTCGACGCGCAGCCCGTTGGCCACGACGTCGACGAACGCCGCGGCGCGCTCCAGCGCCACCGCGAAGTCGCCGGTGAACGCGCCGGCGAGAATGGAGTCCGCGGTGCGCGCGATGTCCTCCTCGGTCGGCGCCTGGTCGACGCCGGCGATGGCCGAGGCGGTCGTGGCCACCGGCTCGCCGATGCGCCACAGCCGGGCGATGGCCTCGCGGTGCCGCCGCATCCAGGTGCGCAGCAGATACAGCCGCCACAGCACGCCGGGCAGGGAGTCGGCCTCGCAGTGGCTCCACAGCTCGGCGATCACGTCCACGCCCTCGCGGTCCACCAGCGTCAGGACGCGCTCGACCACGGACGGATCCTCGGTGTGGTGGACGCGGTCGAGCAGCGCCGCGGCCGACGTGTGGCTCAGCTCCCGGATGACCTCGGGGTCGGCCCCGCCGGCCAGCCCGTCGAGGATGGCTCCGCTGAGCTGCCCCGGCCGGGACGGTCGGGCCGACCCGCCGGCGGACGAGACGAAACCTGTCCGGCTCGACAGGATCGAACCGGAACCGTAATGCATGGCGCTAGTAGACAATGGGGGCTACCTTCTGGATGTCGATGATGCGCGGCCCCGCCGGGGTGCCGGTGACGAACAGCACGACTGCGTTGCCCGTCGGCATGTACGGCGATTTGGCGATGAGTCGCCTGGCCAGCGTCTTGGTCGAACACATCTTACGCAGATGCTCGAACATGCCGCCGATCACCGGGCGGTGCATGCACACGGCCGTCGCCGTGCGCTCGATCAGCGACTGGTGGATCTCCTGCTCGAAGCGCCGCCACGAGGCTTCCGGGTCCTTGGCGAACGCGTCCTCGGTGAGCTCGTCGATGTGCACCATCGGGCGGTCGGTCTGCCACGACAGCACCTGCAGCGTCTCCTGGCAGCGCATCCAGGGCGAGGTGGCCAGCCGCGTGGGGTTGTAGCACGCCAGCTCGCGGTTCAGCGCGAACGCCGCCGCGGCGCCGCGCGGGGTGATCGGGCGGTTGGCGTCGGTGCCCTTCCAGCTCTTTCGGGACTCGGCCTTGCCGTGCCGCACGATGATGACGGCCCGGCTTTCGGCCGCGCCCTCGCGCACGAGCCCGACGAACGCGGCGAGCATGTCCTTGTCGGTGGAGTGGGTGAGCATGGAGCGCGCCTTGCGCAGCGACACCCAGACGATGCCGTCGATCTCGCCGATGTCGGCGCGGTGCACCGGGCCGAACGCGTCGATCAGGTGCTCGGCGTCGGTGGGGGAGACCGCCGTGGCCATCCAGAACATCACATGCTTGGAATCCACGGTCCGGTCCTTGGAACGACGCCGCTTGCCCTCCTCGGCGAGCGGGTACTCGACCTCGCCCAGGTACGGGCCGAGCGCCACGGAGATGCCGGTCTCCTCGCTGATCTCGCGCACCGCCGCGTGCCGGTGGGACTCGTTGGCGTCGAGCTTGCCCTTCGGCCAGCTCCAGTCGTCGTATTTCGGCCGATGGACGATGCACACCTCGATCGCGTTCAGCAGGGCGTCGTCGCCCCCGGACTCCTTGCCGCGGCCGTGCCGTTTCCGGTGCTTGGCGGAACCGCCGTCCTCCTCGGCGAGCGCGGCGTCCGCGTGGCGGTCCGGCCTGAACCGGTACAGGATGCCGCCGGCCGCCTCCACTACACGTCTGACTTTGCTGCCCATTCCACTCATTGTATCCCCCCGTCAGGGCTCCGCTACGTAGTTTTTCCATGGAACGACGATGGCCGGCCCGAAGCGGGCCGGCCATCGTGCGATGCCTGCGTTGCGGCCTAGTTGCTGGACCGCGGACGGCGCTGATGCTTCTTGATCAGGTAGTCCTGGCTGTCGACCAGCGGGCGGCCCTCCTCGTCGCGCGAGTGGCGCACGTAGGTGCCGTCCGGCTGCATGTGCCACGACGAGGTCGTGTCGGCCATCTGCAGGTCGACGTAGCGGATCAGCTCCTCGATCTGGTCGGGGTCGGTGATGCGCACCAGCGCCTCGACGCGGCGGTCGAGGTTGCGGTGCATCAGGTCGGCCGAGCCGATCCAGACCTCGGGGCCGGAGACCGGGCCCTCGCCGATCTGCGGGCCGTCGGAGTTGCAGAACGCGTAGATGCGGCTGTGCTCCAGGAAGCGGCCGAGGATCGAGCGCACGCGGATGTTCTCGCTCAGGCCCGGGACGCCCGGCTTGAGCGTGCAGATGCCGCGTTCGACGATGTCGATCCTGACGCCGGCCTGGCTGGCGCGGTACAGCGCGTCGATGGTCTTCTCGTCGACGATCGAGTTGACCTTGATCTTGATCCAGGCCTCCTTGCCGGCGCGCGCGGCGTCCTCCTCGCGGCGGATGCGCTGGATCAGGCCGGTGCGGATGGTGCGCGGCGCGACGAGCAGGCGGTGGAAGCTCGACTTCGGCGCGTAGCCCGACAGCTGGTTGAACAGGCGGGTCAGGTCCTGGCCGACCACCGGGTCGCAGGTCAGCAGGCCCAGGTCGGTGTACTGGCGCGCGGTCTTCGGGTTGTAGTTGCCGGTGCCCACGTGGCAGTAGCGGCGCAGGCCGTCGGCCTCCTGGCGGACCACCAGCGAGATCTTGCAGTGGGTCTTGAGCCCGACGATGCCGTAGACCACGTGCACGCCGGCGCGTTCCAGCTTGCGGGCCCAGGCGATGTTCGCGTCCTCGTCGAAGCGGGCCTTGATCTCGACCAGCGCGAGCACCTGCTTGCCGGCGTGCGCGGCGTCGATCAGGGCGTCGATGATCGGGGACTTGCTGGAGGTGCGGTACAGCGTCTGCTTGATGGCGAGCACCTTCGGATCGGCGGCGGCCTGCGCGAGGAAGGCCTGGACCGAGGTCGAGAAGGAGTCGTACGGGTGGTGCAGCAGGATGTCGTGCTGGCGGATCGCGGCGAAGATGTCCTGGGCGCGGCTGGATTCGACCTCGGCGATCTGGCGGTTGGTCGTCGGCACGAAGGAGCGGTACTTCAGGTCCGGGCGGTCGATGCCGCCGAGCTCGAAGAGCACGGTCATGTCCAGCGGCGCGGGCAGGCGGTACACCTCGTCGCTGGTCACGCCGAGCTGGTCGGCGAGCAGCTGCGAGAGGAACGGGCTGGTCGCGTCGGAGATCTCCAGGCGGATCGGCGGGCCGAAGCGGCGGTGCAGCAGCTCCTTCTCCATCGCGTTGAGCAGGTTCTCGGCGTCGTCCTCCTCCACGTCGATGTCCTCGTTGCGGGTGACGCGGAACGAGCGGGCCTCCTTGATGATCATGCCCGGGAACAGCGACTCGAGGTGCGCGATGATCAGGTTCTCCATCGTGATGAAGCCGTAGCGCTCGTCGCTGCTCTCCTCGTCGGTGCGGTCGTCGACCGGCACCAGGCGGTTGAGGTTGTCCGGGACCTTGACCCGGGCGAAGTGCGACTTGCCGGAGGTCGGGTTCTCCACGATCACGGCGAGGTTGAGCGACTTGCCGGAGATGTAGGGGAAGGGGTGGGCCGGGTCCACGCCGAGCGGGGTGAGGACCGGGAAGACCTGCTGGCGGTAGTAGCGCGACAGGCGCTCCTGCTCGGCGGTGGTCAGCTGGTCCCAGTTGAGCAGCACGATGTGCTCGTCGGCCAGGGCGGGCAGGATCTTGTCGACCACGTAGTGGGCGTGCTCGTCCTGCATGCGATGGGCCTGCTCGGTGATCGAGCGCAGCTCCTGGCGCGGGCTCAGGCCGCTGGGCGAGGTCACGGCGATGCCGGTGTCGATGCGGCGCTTCAGGCCGGCCACGCGGACCATGAAGAACTCGTCGAGGTTGGAGGCGAAGATGCCGGCGAAGCTGGCGCGTTCGATGAGCGGCAGGCTGTCGTCCTGGGCGAGCTCCATCACACGCCAGTTGAAGGAGAGCCAGCTCAGCTCGCGGTCGAAGAAGCGGTCGGTGGGGAGCGGCTCCTCGCCGTCCATCGTCTCGCGCTTGTCGTTCTTGTCGGTTTCGGCGATGTGCTCAGCTATCTGGCTGCGCAGGATCGCCTTTGAAGATGCGTCGAATATCTGTGCCATAGTCCTCTACTTTAGGCGCTGGAACGGCCGTGTCACAACGGGACATGCAAGAATTTAACGGCTGTTAACATTTTCTGTCGCGCCGGCGTGGGGCGGCGGCGCGGCGGACTGTCGGCGGGGCGGCCGGCGGGTGATGCGCGGGGCGGTCGGCGGGTGATGCGCGGGGCCGATGACGACACGCCAACCGGGCGCGGAACGGCACGCAATCGAACACGTAAACCCGTTCGATTCGCACATCTTGAGCCACGGCTGTCGGTCGAGCGGCCAGATGAGAACACTTGTGCAAATTTGCGAACAAATGCCGTCCGCGGCTTGCGGCCCGGCGAACCCCGAGCATAATGGCAAGTACAAGGACAACTGAACAGAGCGGAAGCCCACAAGTGGTGTATGGTCACGAGGACTGTTACGTTGAACGGGCATTGGAAAGACTTACCGTTACAACGATGATGTTGTGTAGAGATTCCGCTCATGTTGGACTTGCAAGAAGACCCGCCCCACGGCGGGTCTTCTTTTTTGCCACGCCGGCGTGCCGATGCTCCGGCGACTTGACTCCAGGGCGGGCCAGTGTGCCGATGACCTGATGTTTCAGTGGCTCGGCGTCCCGGCCGGCTTGGCCGCTTGGACGATTCAGGACCTACAAGCCATCTGTCTGTCTGGTCTGTCCGGTTCGTCTGGCCTGGCCTGTCTGGTTCGTCTGGCCTGGCCTGTCTGGTTCGTCTGGCCTGGCCTGTCTGGTTCGTCTGGCCTGGCCTGTCTGGTTCGTCTGGCCTGGTCTGTCCGGTCATCCGCCTGATCCGATGGATCCAATCGCTCCGGCCAATCCGGCTCATCCGCCGGGGCGATGCCACCCCGCGCACAATGTGCGTGTGGAACATGCCCGAATCGCAGCGCGCACAATGTGTAACGCGCATGCGGCATGCGCCGTGAGGCGTTGTGCCGCTTGGCCTGCGGGGCACATGGTGTTCGTGGATGCACAATGTGCGCGTTGCGCGTGCAAAGGCACAATGTGCATGCGGCCGGATGGGGCGCATCGTCCGTGTCGGTCCGCAGGCGCGTCCCGGCGCGTTGTGGACGACACGCCCGGGTTGTGGATAACCGCCAACCCTTCGACCACAATGGCCTCCGCCCGTTGTGGCCCCGGTCCCAATCGAGGTTCAATCGCCGCATGACGATGCAACGGCAGACCACTTACGCACCACCCGTCCATACTCCGGGCGATCCGCCCGGCGACGCCCCGGCCGAGCGGGCCGCGCTGCCCCCGCCGCCGCACGCGCGCGTCATGGGCATGCGCGACGGCGGACCGCCGGGGCTTCCCCGTGGCGTCGGCACGTCGGCTCCGCCGGTCACGGCCAACCTGGTCGTGGTCACCTCGGTGAGCGGCGGCATCGGCGCCAGCGTGATCGCCGCATTGCTGGCGGAGGAGCTCGGCCGCCGCGCGTACGCATGCGCGTTGGTCGACGCCGATTTCGAGGCCGGCGGCCTCGACGTGCTGCTCGGCATCGAATGCGAACCGGGGCTGCGGTTCGACACCATCGAGGCCCCGCTGGGCCGCATCGACGGCGCGGCGCTGAACCATGAGCTGCCCCGGTGCGGCGAGGTCCGGGTGCTGGCCTTCGACGCCTGGGACGGCCAGGCGCCGGACTGGTGGCAGGCCCAGGCCGCGGTGCGCGCGCTGTGCGACGTGAACCAGGCGGTCGTCGTCGACGCCGGCCGCGGCGAGGCCATCGCACGGATCCCGGACCTGGAGGCCGGCGCGCTGCTGGTGGTGCTCGAACTGTCCGTGCTCGGCTTGGCGCGCGCGAAGGCGTGGCTGGCGCGGCGGGACCACGCCTCGCCCCTGCTGGTCGGCGTCGCCCCGAGGGGCGGCTCGCACCGTCGGAACGCCGTGGAGACGGCGGAGGCCGAGGACTATCTGGGCGTGCCGATCGCGTTCGTGTTCGAGGAGGACCGGCGGCTGCAGGACGATGTGCTCAATGGGCTGGGCGTGCGGCCCTCATCCCGTCGGAACCGCGAGACCGTCGCCAGCATCTGCGATCGGCTGGGTGCCTCGTCGCGGGGCCCGGGCCTCGAGGACGGGGCGGAAGGCCTCGGTCATGGACGCGACTGAACCGCCGGTGCTGCTTGGCCCGCTGGAGGAGCTGGGCCGCGACCCGACCGTCACGGACGTGGCCGTGACCTGCGAGGGCCGCGTATGGGTCGACCGCGGCGGCGGCATGAGCGAATACCATCCGCTGGTACGGTTCCGTTCGCCGTCCGCGGTGCGTGACTTCGCCGTCCAGCTGTGCGCGCAGATGGGCCGTCGTCTCGACGACGCGTGCCCGATCGCGGACGCCTCCACGGTCGGCGGCGTCCGCGTGCACGCGGTCATCGCGCCGTTGGTGCCATACGGGGCCGCGATCTCGATCCGGTTCCCGAACTGCGGCACCCCGTCGCTGGAGGCGCTCGCCGTCCGCGGGATGATGCCCGCCGCATGGCTGCCGCTGCTGCGTCGGCTGGTCGCGCATCGGGCGACGATGCTGATCACTGGCGGCACCGGGGCCGGCAAGACCACGCTGCTCAAGGCGTTGCTGGCCGAATGCGCCGTCTGCGAACGCATCGTCACCGTGGAGGAGGTGCGGGAGCTGGGCGGTCTGGGACGCGGCAACCACGTCTCGCTGGTGTCGCGCGAGGCGAATGTGGAGGGCGTCGGCGCGGTGGGGCTGCCGGAGCTGGTCAAGGCCACGCTGCGCATGCGCCCCGACCGCGTGGTCCTCGGTGAATGCCGGGGCGAGGAGGTGGCCGATGTGCTGAGGGCGTTCAATTCGGGGCATCGCGGCGGCATGCTGACCCTGCACGCCGACGGGGTGGCCCGGGTGCCGGCGCGGCTGCTGTCGCTGGGGCTGCTCGCCGGCATGGCCCCCGACGCCACGGCGTTGCTGGCGGAGGGCGCGTTCGATGTGATCGTGCATTTGCAGCGCCGTGAGGGGCGGCGCCATATCGCCCAGCTTGGCCGTCTGGCCGTCCGGGACGGCCGGCTGGTCGGGGTGCCGGTTCTGACGTGGGACGGCGCGGGCCATGCGGCCGCGGGGGAGTCGTGGGGCCCGTTCCGCGCCCGGTGGCTGGACGGTGCAGGGTGATCGCCGCGCTCGCTCCGGCGCAGGTATGCGCGTTCGTCGCGGCGTTGCTGGCGACGGCGGCGGTGCTGTGCCGGCCGCGGCACCCCGCCGTGCGTGGGCGGCTATGCGACCGGCCGCGCGGCCGTGCCATGGGTGGCCCGGCCGCCGATGTGCGGGATGCCCACGGCGCGGGTGCCTGCATGGCGGGCGTCCGCAAAACCGACGTCCCCGGTCCGGTCGGCATCGCCGCCGTGCTGGCCGCCGCACGTGCGGGGCTGCGGGCCGGCGGCACGATGACGGAGGCGTTCGCCCGGCAGGATGCCGTCGGGTTCGCCACGCCCCGGCTGACGCAGGCGCGGCTGCTCCGCCTGCTGGAGGCATCGCGCACGGTCGGGGAGACCCGGCGCCAGGCCGCCTGCGTGGTCGGTTCCGTCCATGCCGTGTACCTGCTCAACGCGTCGTTGGGATGCGGGGCGGCGCGGTGCCTGGATGTGGTGATGGAGGACTACCGGCGCATGCGGATGCTCGACGATCTGCGGCGCAACGCGTTCGCCATGCCGGAGGCGACGGTCCGGCTGCTGTCGGCGCTGCCCGGGGCGACCGTGCTGCTCGGAGAGCTGCTTGGCGCCTCGCCGGTGGCGTTCCTGCTGGGCTCCGACGCCGGACGGCTGTGTCTGGCATGCGGTGCGGTGTGCTACGTCGCTGGACTGTGGTGGATGCGCGCGCTGCTGGCCGACGCTCCGACGATCCGTCCGCCCTGATCGCCGGGGTGTGGCGGATGCGCATGCTTCTGGCGACGCTTCGATGGTCCGGCCGTTCCGGCCGCCGGGAATCGGACATTCGCCGGTCATGTTGTGCCTGTGCCGCGGCCCGGCCGCCGGGGATCGGATGCCGCAGCCCGGCGTCGTTGCGGATGCACCGTGGATGGAACGGTGTCGGACAGGCGCCATGTGCCGGGCTTTGCGTCATCACGGATGCCGTTCGTCCGGTGGCTGCGGTCGTTGGCATGTCGGCGAGTTCGGCGACATGCATCATGGTCCGTCGTCCGGTGGCTGCGGTCGTCGGGCCGGGCGGCCGTGCAGGGTTGTGCGCGCCGGCCGTTCGCGTTCCGGCGGCCGGCGGCGATTTTCCGGAAACGAGGTGCCGATGGGAGTCTGGATGCTGATGGCGGCCGTCATTGCGGCCTGCGCGGTGCGGCTGCGCCATGCGCGTCCGACGTTGCGCGGATTGCGGCGGTCAAGGTCGGGCGAGCCTTGCCCCCGCCCGTCCGCGGCGCTGGTGCTGGGCATGGTGGAGGTCGCCATACGGCAGGGCGCCTCGATCCCCGTCGCGGTGGCCGCGGTCGGCGACGCCGTGGGCGGTGGCGTGGGGGCGCGCATGCGTATGGCGTCGCAAGCCCTGCGCCGCGGCGTGGCATGGGATGAGGCGTGGCTGGTGCCGTGCGCGGACGACGTCGATGCCGGTGAGGCCGCAGGCCATGCCGTCGGCGGAGTCGGCGGCGGAGGCACCGCCGATGACGCGGCGTGCCTGCGGCTGCTGCGCGACGCCCTGGCCGAGTCATGGCGGTACGGCGCCTCGCCGTCGGAGCGGCTGCGCGCCGCGATGGAGGCGCTGGACCGTGACGAGCGCGCCGCGATCGAACGCCACGCGTCGCGGTTGTCCGTGCGGCTGCTGGCGCCGACGGGGCTGTGCTTCCTGCCCGCGTTCATCGTCATCGGGGTGATCCCGTCCATCGTGTCGTTTCTGTGAGGCAAGCCCCTCGGGCATCGTGCCCTGCGGCGTCGCCCCTATGGCCACGATTCCGCGGAGTTCCCTCCACGATCCTGGCTCGGGCCGTCCAATCCTGTGCGGCATCGCGTCCCGGCCCACGTTGCTGCGCACCGCGTCCGCAGCCGTCCACATCGCCGGTGGACGACACGCCCGGGTTGTGGATAACCGCCATCCCTTCGACCACAACAGCCGTTCCGGCATGCGCCGTGGACCCCGGGCGGCGCATAGTGGGGGCACCCGGCGACGACGGGTCGCATGATGGGACGAACCACAAGGGGGACAACATGAACGGGACGATGGACGAAGCCGCCCTGAACGAGGGGCGGGCAACGGGACTGCGCGGCATGGTCGGGGCGTGGCGGGAGCGGGCCGTCCGGCGCGCGTGCCTGCTCGACGCGCGGCTGCGCACCCTGGCCGCGGAACCCGAGGAGGGCGCGGCCACCGCCGAGTACGCGGTGGTGCTGGTCGCCGCCACGGGATTCGCCGCGCTGCTGGTCGCCATCCTCAAATCGGGCACGGTCAAGACCCTGCTGACCGACATCATCAAACAGGCGCTGAACGTGTGATGGGCGGGGTGCGACGGCAAGCCCGGCATGGACGCCGGCGTCGGCCGGACGCCGACGCGCCGCGGCACGCTCCTCCGGGCGCTCGGCCGGCCCGCTGGGCCGCCGTGGATTGCGGGAGCGTCACGGCGGAGTTCGCCGTGGTGCTCCCGGCCGTGGTCGCGGTGGCGCTGCTGCTGGTCGGTCTGACACGCACCGTCGCGGTCTCGATGCGGTGCCAGGACGCCGCGGCGGCCGTGGTCCGCGAGCTGGTCGTGACCGGCGGGCAGACGGATGCCGCCGCGGTGGCCCGCGACGTCGCCGGCGTGGATGCGTCGGTCGCGGTGCGTCGGGCGCAGGATCGCGTCACGGTGAACGTGACGTGCCCGGTGCTGCCGGGGCCGTTGGGGGTGCTGCCCGCACAGGTCTCCGGCGAAGCGGTGGGGGTGGCGCCATGAGTCGGCCGCCGCGGTGCCGGGGATCCCGGCCGGGACGACCGGGGGCGCCGTGCGAAAGCGACATGGGATCGGGAACGATAATGGGGGTGATGATGATCATGGCCGTCGGATTGCTGCTGTGCGCGCTCGCCGCCCTGGGGCAGGCGCTGATCTGCCAGGCGAGGGCGCGCGGTGCGGCCGACGCGGTCGCGCTGTCCGCGGCGGCCGCGTTGCTGTACGGCGACGGCGATGACCCGTGCGCCGTGGCCGGCGTCGTGGCCGAACGCAACCAGGCCCGCCTCGACGCCTGCGTCGTCGACGGCGAGGACGTGGAGGTCCGCGTGCTCGTGCCCACCGGCATGCCGATCGTCGATGCCGCGTTCGGGCGTTCGCGCGCCGGACCGGTGCCGTGCCGGTGAGGGCCGGCGCGACGGCCGGGCGCGCGCGGCGTGGCGCCCTCGTCCGGATCGTGCGCGGACCCTCCGCGGGCGCCGATAGGGCGTGCGCGGTGTGGCGAAGACCACAGCGCGATGGGCGCGAACATCGGCGTGGGGCTGGTGTCGGGCGTCGTCCGGCGGCTATCGTGGCGGTATGGACGTAACGAACAGGACCGTGGCGATGATCGGCAACCCCATAGCGGACAAGGGCCATGGCGAGAAGGACTGCGAGCGGGTGTTCGACCTGCTGTCCGAGGCGGGCGACCGCCACGGGTTCACGGTCATCGACCTGACCGGCGGCAGCTACGACGATTCGCTGCGCAACGCGCATGCCCACGCCGATCTGTATGACGCCTTGGTCGTGGTCGGAGGCGACGGCATGATCGCGCTGGGCGCCAACGCCGTCGGCGGCACGGGCACGCCGCTGGGCATCGTGGCCGTCGGGTCCGGCAACGACTTCGCCCGGGGCCTGGGCCTGCCCGTCAACCGCCTGCGGACCGCGGTCAACGGCATCGCCGGGGCCATCGTGCGGGGCAGCGCGATCGATGTGGACCTGGGGCGGGTCGATCCGTCAAGGGCGTCCGCCGTCGATGCCATTGGTGCCGCTGGTGTCGGTGCCGCTGGTGATGGTGTTGTCGGCGCCGCCGATGCCGCCGGCGCCGCCGGGGTCGCCGATGCCGATGCCGAGGCCGCCCGTGGCGGGGAACGCGCCCACGGCGGCGTCATGGCGGGCGGTCGCTACTTCGCCGGCATGCTGTCGTGCGGCATCGACGCGAAGATCAACGACCGGGCCAACCACTCGCGTCTGCCGAACGGCTCGCTGCGGTACCTGGCCGCCGTCCTGGTCGAGCTGACCCGGCTCAGGCCGTTCGGCTACCACATCCGCGCCACGCGCGCCGACGGGAGCGTGGACGAGCGGGACATCGTCTCGCCGCTGCTGACCGTCGCGAATTCGCGGCACATCGGCGGCGGCATCGAGGTGAGCCCCTACTCGCGCTTCGACGACGGCCTGCTGGACCTGGTGTGGATCGACCACATGCCCACTCTCGGCGAGCTGGCCCAGGTGGTGCCCAACATCTACAACGGACGGCTGCTGACCAGCAGGCTGTTCGGCTGGGAACGGGTGCGCGACGTGGAGATCTCCCGAATCGACGAAGGCGCCGAGCCCCCGGTGCTCATGGCCGACGGCGAGTACATCGGCGACCTGCCCGTGCGGGTCGCGGCGATGGACCGCCAGCTCAGGGTCCTGGTGCCGCCCGCCGTCGCCGAACGCGGGTCGGCGATGACGCGCGACGGCGTGTCCGAGGCCATCGCGCGCGACGGCCGCGACCCGTTGAGCGGCATGTTCCTGTAGGCGCGTCGCGTGTCGCGCCCCGGGGCGGGCCGTGCCGCCGCCGCATGCGGTGCGGGGGCGCCTCCGAACGGTCCGGCAGGGGCAGAGGTTGGGCTAGGTTTGTGGCAAGGCATTCGTGCCGGGACACGTGACGGCGGGTCCGCCGACGACTCCCGGGTGGAGGGCGCGGAACCGTCGCAACGACGAGATGGTTGAGGTTGACAGATGGCATTGGCGTTATACAGGCGATACAGGCCGGACACCTTCGAGGGCGTCATCGGGCAGGACCAGGTCACGGTCCCGCTGATGCGGGCCCTCGACCAGGGCAGGCTGACCCATGCCTACCTGTTCTCCGGTCCGCGCGGCTGCGGCAAGACCAGCTCGGCGCGCATCCTGGCCCGCTGCGTGAACTGCGCGCAGGGCCCGACCTCGCATCCGTGCGGCGAGTGCGCAAGCTGCCGCGACCTGGCGACCGGCGGTCCGGGGTCGATCGACGTGGTCGAGATCGACGCGGCCAGCCACAACGGCGTCGACGACGCCCGCGAGCTGCGCGAGCGCGCCGGCTTCGCCCCCGCGCGCGACCGGTACAAGATCTTCATCCTCGACGAGGCGCACATGGTCACCCAGCAGGGCTTCAACGCCCTGCTCAAGATCGTCGAGGAGCCGCCGGAGCACGTGATGTTCATCTTCGCGACGACCGAGCCCGAGAAGGTGATCGGCACGATCCGCTCGCGCACCCACCACTATCCGTTCCGCCTGGTGCCACAGGAGGTCATGGGCCCCTACCTGGAGACGATCTGCGAGCGGGAGCGCATCGAGCCGGAGCCGGGCGTGCTGCGTCTGGCCATGCGCGCCGGCGGCGGCTCGATGCGCGACACCCTGTCGGTGCTCGACCAGCTCATGGTCGGCTCCGTCGACGGAGTGATCCCCTACGACGCGGCGGTCGCGCTGCTGGGCTTCACGCCCGAGGCGCTGATCGGCGAGGCCATCGACGCCGTGATCGACCGGAACGGCGAGGCGCTGTACGGCGTGGTGCAGAAGGTCGTCGTCGGCGGATTCGATCCGAGGCGGTTCGTCGAGGACCTGCTCGCCCGCGTGCGCGACCTGCTGGTGCTGACGTTGGGCGGCGAACGCGCGGAGAGCGTGCTGAGCGACGATGCCGCCGCCGAGGACATGGGCGACCTGCGCCGCCAGGCGTCGGCGCTCGGCCTCGGCGAGCTGACGGCCATCGCCGAGACGATCAACGCGACCCTGGGGTCGATGACCGGGGCCACATCGCCGCGCATGCGGCTCGAGCTTCTGGCCGCCCGCCTGCTCGCCGGCCGGGAGAACGGTTTCGGTGCGGCCGGCCGACCCGCCGAGGCGTCGGTTCCGGCGGCCGGTCCGGCCGGCGCCGCCTCGCCCGACGGCCGGCAGCAGCGCCGGGGCGGCTTCGCGGCGGCGCGCAGCCAGAAAGCCTCCCAGTCCGTGGCGCAGTCGTCCTCCGGCCGGCCGGCCTCGTCGCCGTCGGCCCCTGCGCCGTCGACCCCCACGCGGCCGGATGCCGCGCAGCCGGGCGGCGCACCGCAGCCGTCCGGCCAGGGTGCGGCGCCGGCCGCCCCGTCGGATGCCGGATGGCCGTCGGCCGCGTCGTCGCAGCCGTCGCACGCCATGCCCCGATCGGTCGCACAGGCGACGGGCGGTATGCCGTCCGGATGGGGCGAACAGTCCGCGGAGCCTGCGCCCGGCGGCCGCAACGCGGCGGCGGGCCAGCCGTCCGGCCAGCCGGGTGCGGCGCCGGAGGCCGTCGATACCCGCTCGGTCGACCAGAAGTGGGATGCGGTCGTCGCCGGGCTGCCCGACGACGTGCGCGAATACGTGAGCCGAGACAAGGTCCCCACGGTCGCCTACGCGGTGAACCCCGCCGGCAAGGGCCGCCTGTCGATGACCTTCGACAGCGCGCTGAGCCAGCACGCGTTCTCGCTGGCCGTGGCCACCGACGAGGCGAACAGCGGCAAGAAGGCCTCCGGCGTGGTTCTGGATGCGGTGCGCGGGACCTTCGGCGCCGGCACGATGATCGCACCGACCACGGTCGCCGCGAACGGCGAGCGCGTCATCCCGATCAGGCGGCTGTCCCCGGAGCAGCTGGCGCAGGTGAAGACCCAGATCGCCATGGCGAAGGCCGGCTTGGCGGCGGCGAACCTGTCTCACGCGGTCGGCATGCGTGCCGGCGCCGAGCCCAGGACGTCCGGCGCCGCCGGAGCGCCCGCGCCCGACGGCGACGACGCCGGCGAACGAACCGGCGCCGCCGCGCCTGCGGCCCCCGAACCGCCCCAGACCGGCCGAGGGACGACGGATGGCGGGCCCGACCATCAGCACGGGCATGTCGCCGTTCCCGACCTCAGCGACGACACCGATCCCTGGGCGCAACCCGCCGGCTCCGCCGCCGCGGACGGCGGATCCGATGCCGGTGCCGGCCGCGGTCCCGCCGGCGGTCATGACGACGGCCGCGGCGCTGACGCCGGTCAGGGCGCAGGCATCGCCGCCGGTGCTCCCGTCGGTCCTGTTGCCGGCTCGCATGCGGACGGTTCCGTTGCGTTCGGCGGTGCCGGCGGTTCGGGCGCGTTCGGTGGCGGGACCTCCGGCGCGACCGGCGTGGGGCATGCCGGCCCGGCCGGTGGGAACGCCTCGTCCGGTGGAGGGGCCGTCGCGTCCGGCGGCGCTTCCGTCGACCCGTTCGCCGGGTTCGCAATTGACGACGACCCCTGGGCCGCGCCGCTGCCCGCGCCGCAGCCGATGCCGCTCGCCGCGCCCGCCAAGGCGAACGCGCCGCAGCCGGCGCAGCGTCACGACCATCACTTCGTTCCCGGGCGGCGCGCCGCGGACGCCGACAGCGACATGGACGACCCGTGGGCCAACGGCGGCGCGGGGGCGTATGACCCGTCCGGCGACGCCTCGGCACCGAACGCCGTGTCCATGCACGGCGGCGTGGGCGGCGACCCGGTCCCCGGCGGTCCCGTTCAGGGCGGCGGGCCGGCCTCGCCGCACGGCGGCGCGCCGCTGCCCGCCGGCGCCCAGGCGGGCGGACCGTCGGCGTTCGGCGGCGCGGAGCCGCGGCGCACCGGCCCGCAGGTCGCCCCCGAGGACGACGAGTACTCGCTCAGCGACGAATCGCTCGGCACGGCCACGGCGCTGAGCATCGAGGAGCTGTCGAAGATGTTCGACGTGAAGAAGGTGGAGCAGTTCGCCGCCGACGACCCGAAGAACCCGAAGAACGCCCAGCCCGCCAAGCACACCATCGACTGACGGGCCGGGCGGCCGCGTCCGGCGGTCCGCCGCGACGCGGCGTCATGCCCGGGGCGCCGGGAACCGGCGCCGCCGCAAGCCGGCCCGGCACGGCATAATGGGTGGTGGCCCGCGACGGCCCGGAAGGAGTGAACGATGGCATTGGCATACGACGGCGCGATCCAGCGACTCATCGACGCGTTCTCCCGCCTGCCCGGCATCGGGCCCAAGGGCGCGCAGCGCATCGCGTTCCACCTGCTGTCCGCGCCGGAGTCGGAGGCCCAGGAGCTCGCCGACGCCGTCATGGAAGTGAAGAGCAAGGTGCGATTCTGCGAGATCTGCGGCAACGTGTGCGAGACCAGCCCGTGCCCGGTGTGCGTGGACCCGCGGCGCGACCGCGGCGTCATCTGCGTGGTCGAGGAGCCCAAGGACGTGATGAGCATCGAGCGCACACGCGAGTTCCGCGGCCTGTACCACGTGCTCGGCGGGGCGATCAACCCGATGGCGAACGTCGGCCCCGAGGACCTCAGCATCGCCGGACTGCTCGAACGGCTCAAGGGCGACGAGGTCAAGGAGGTCATCCTGGCGCTGAACCCCAACATCGAGGGCGAGGCCACCACCACCTACCTCAGCCGGCTGCTCTCGCCGCTCGCCATCCGCGTCACCCGCCTGGCCAGCGGCCTGCCGGTCGGCAGCGACCTGGAGTACGCCGACGAGATCACCCTCGGCCGCGCGCTCGCCGGCCGTCGCGACGCCTGAGCGCGCATCGGGAGAGCGGCCCGTCGCCGCGGCCCGGTACCCGTGTGGGAACCGCGCGGCCCGCATCGACGTTCGGCCTGTCGACGCGCCGCGGTCGCGCGCCCGCGGGGAGTCAGCCCCGGATGAGTTCGGGCGGAGCTGGTCCGCACCGTCGACCCCGAAACCGCGGATCATGCCCGGGCGGGCCCGGACGGAACTCGCCGCCTTAACCGTGCGCCGGCATTCGCCATCGTCCGCCGCGGGTGTCGTCCGTTCGCCGCGCGGCGTCGCTCGCCGCATCGCGGCGCGGTCCCGGGGCCGTTCCGCCGGCTGCGTCGTCGGCCCCCTACACCGCCCCCGACATGCGGACCGCCCGTCCGATCCGCCCGTCCGTCCGGCGGTGTGTCCGGCGATGTGTCCGGCATGTGGCCCGCCTGTCCCGCATCGTGGTCGGGACCCGATGCCGCGCGCCGCCGCAACCCTATAATCGTGCCGCTTGCGTAGAATGTGGGCAGCATCCGCAGGCGGCATCCCCGCAGAAGAAGATTGGACAGCAGTGGCTCTTATCGTGCAGAAGTACGGCGGCTCGTCGGTCGCTGACACGGATTCGATCAAGCGCGTCGCCCGGCGCATCGTCGAGACGAAGAACGCGGGCAACGACGTCGCCGTCGTGGTCTCCGCGATGGGCGACACGACCGACGACCTCATCGACCAGGCGCTGAGCATCGACTCCAATCCGCCGTCGCGCGAGATGGACATGCTGATGACCGCGGGCGAACGCATCTCGATGAGCCTGCTGGCCATGGCCATCCACGCCGCCGGGTCGCACGCATACTCGTTCACCGGCTCGCAGGCCGGCTTCATGACGGACGCGCAGTTCGGCGCGGCGCACATCAAGGCCGTCAAGCCCGACCGCGTACGGCGGGCCCTGAACAAGGGCAGCGTGGCGATCGTCGCGGGGTTCCAGGGCGTGAACGAGGGCGGCGACGCCACCACGCTCGGCCGCGGCGGCTCGGACACCTCCGCGGTCGCGCTCGCGGTCGCGCTGGGCGCCGACATCTGCGAGATCTACACCGACGTCGACGGCATCTTCACCGCCGACCCGCGCATCGTGCCGACCGCGCGCCGCATCCCGGTCATCGACTACGACTCGATCACCGAGATGGCCTCCTGCGGCTCGAAGGTGCTGGCGCTGCGCTGCGTGGAGTACGCGCAGCGCTTCAGGATGCCGCTGCACGTGCGCAGCTCGTTCTCGCACCGTCCCGGTACGCTGGTCGTACCCGACGGCGTCGATCCCAGGACGCTGCCGAACATCGACGACATGTTCGCCGCCGCGCGCTGACCACCCCAATCCGCTGACCATCCACAACCATCCGACAGGCAACCGGAGGCAATCATGAGCGAGCAGAACACGAACGAGAACGACGCCAAGTCCATGGGCGACCTGTTCCCCGACCTCGGCCCCGAGGCGCCGGTCATCTCCGGCGTGGCGCACGACCGCACCGAGGCGCTGGCCACGCTGCGCGGCGTGCCGAACGAGCCGGGCATGGCGGCCAAGGTGTTCACCCAGCTGGCCGAGGCGGGCGTCAACGTGGACATGATCGTGCAGGCCGGCGCCTCCACCGGCACCGCCGACATCTCGTTCACCGTGCCGGAGACCACGGTCCGCAACGTGCAGGACGTCCTGCAGGACAAGCAGGAGGACCTGGGCTACCAGTCCTTCGAGATCAACAACAACGTCGGCAAGGTGGCCGTCGTCGGCGTGGGCATGAAGACGCACTCCGGCGTCGCCGCGAAGTTCTTCAACGCACTGAGCGACCACGACATCAACGTGCTGATGATCTCCACCTCGGAGATCCGCATCGCCGCGCTGGTGCCGCTGTCCCAGCTGGACGAGGCGGTGCGGGCGCTGCACACCGCCTACGGGCTTGACGCCGAACAGATCGAGGCCGTCGTCTACGGCGGCACCGGCCGCTGAAAGGAGCCGAACATGGTACGGATCAATGCAACCGGCGTGAACGTCGCCGTCCTCGGGGCCACCGGCCAGGTCGGCATGGTGATGCGCCGCGTGCTCGACGAGCGCGACTTCCCCGTGCGCGAGCTGCGCTTCCTCGCCTCGGCCCGGTCGGCCGGGCGGACGCTGTCCTGGCGCGGCCACGACATCGAGGTCGAGGACGTGGCCGCCGCCGACCTGAGCGGCATCGACATCGCCATCTTCTCCGCCGGCGGCGGCACCTCGGCCGTCTGGGCGCCGAGGTTCGCCGAGGCCGGGGCCATCGTGGTCGACAACTCCTCGCAGTGGCGCATGGACCCGGAGGTGCCGCTCGTCGTGGCCGAGGTGAACCCCGGCGACCTCGACGTGATCCCGAAGAACATCGTGGCCAACCCGAACTGCACGACGATGGCGATCATGCCTGTGATGAAGCCGCTGTCCGACGCGTTCGGGCTCAGGCGCCTCATCGTCAGCTCCTATCAAGCCGTCTCCGGCGCGGGCCGTGCGGGCGTCGAGCAGCTGATGAACGAGGCGAAGGCCGCCATCGAGCAGGGCGCCGACAAGCTCGTGTTCGGCGGCGACGCCATCGACTTCCCCGAACCGACCAAGATCGTGCGCACCATCGCGTTCAACGAGGTGCCGTTCATCGGCGCGCTGGCCGACGACGGCTCCGAGGAGACCGATGAGGAGCAGAAGCTGCGCAACGAAAGCCGCAAGATCCTGCACCTGCCCGACCTCAAGGCCTCCTGCACCTGCGTGCGCGTCGGCGTGTTCACCTCGCACGGCATGAGCGTCAACGCCGAGTTCGAGCGCGACGTGACCCCGGACGACGCCCGCCGCGTGCTGGCCGACGCCCCGGCCGTCGAACTGGTCGACATCCCGACCGCGCAGCTCGCCGCCGGCAAGACCCCGAGCTTCGTCGGCCGCATCCGCCAGGACCAGGCCGTCGACGGCAGGAAGGGCCTCGCGTTCTTCGTGACGAACGACAACCTGCGCAAGGGCGCCGCGCTCAACGCGGTCGAGCTCGCCGAGATCATCGCGCGCAAGCATTTCGCGGACCGTCTGTAACGGACCGTCCGCAGCGGCCGGCTCCGGCCCGGCCCGCAGCACGTCGCCCGTTCCCGCCCGCCGCGGGGGCGGGCGACCTGCGTTTTCCGTGACGCGTCGGCGGCGGTGTGGAATACTGGAAGCTATGTCGAAGGCATCTGAGGAGGCGAGCAGGCAGCTCGACCGTATCGTGGCGCTGGGGTATCCGGACGTGGCGGACATGAGCGAGGCGGCGTTCCGCGCGCTGGCCCGGCCGCTGCTCGAGGCGCTGGAGCACAGCGACCTGGGGAGCGACATCCTGCTGGTGCCGACGCGCGAGCTGGTCTCTCCTGAGTCGCTGATCGCCCGGACCAGCATCAACCGCATGGCCGGCTTCACCACGATGCCTCCGCGCGACATCGCCAGCTTCCTGCCGCAGGACGGCTTCACCCCGCCCGAGGGGCCGTTCTACCTGGCGGTGGACCCGCATACCGGCACCTGCTACATCAACCGCGAGCCGGACGTGGCGCGCAAGCTCATCGACTCCGACGAACGCCTGCCCCTGACCCTGGAGGAGGGGTTGGCGATCGCGACCCAGCACCCCGAATGGCTGCTGGAGAAGAACGGCTTCAACCTGCTCGGCTCGCGCAGCGCCGACGGCCGCGTGCCGAGCATCTGGATGAGCCAGAACGCCCCGCGTCTGGGCGCGGTCTGGCCGAACTCGCGCCACACCTGGCTGGGCAACGCGTACTGCGTCGCCCGTCGCGGCGTCAGCCTGTTCTCGTAAGGGGCGTTCTCGTAAGGGGCGTTCTCGTACGGGCGGCCGCACGCCGTCGTTCGCCGCGCGCGGCCCCGCCAAGACCGCTACCGCCGCCGGAACAGCCGTGCGGCCAGCCCGGCCAGTCCGGCGGCCGCCAGCGCGGCCACGGCCGAGACGGCGGCGAACACGGCCGGGCGGCGCAGCTCGTTGCGGATGCCGATCGCGTCGGTGACGCAGTGGTCCTCGAAGAACACGCGCAGCTCATCGCTCGAATACCGGCCGACCAGGTCGCCCCACGTCAGCATCCGCGTCTCGTACGCGGCCGGATCGGACTCGTGGAACTCGAACAGGCGGATGCCCCGCAGCCTCGACTTCGGCCCGTAGCACTCGAACCCGCAGGTCGGCGCGTAGCCCAGGTCCATGCCGTGCACGTGCCCGACGAACGAGTTCTTGTGGTCGTGCCCGCAGAACAGCGCGAAGTAGCCGCCCGCCTCGCGCATCGCCTCGACCTGCCCGACGTTCTCGTCGGCGCAGCCGATGGCCTCGCCGAGCCGGGAGCCCGGGCGGCACACCGATTCGTCGAGCACGTAGCAGTGTCCGGCGTGCGTGCGTGCGCCCTCGACCGCGTTCGGCGTCCACGCCGGCACCTCCCTGAGGCAGTCGTAGAACTCCTGCGGGGGGATGTGCTGGAACGCGATGGCGGGCACCGGCATGCCGTCGCCGTTCATCGCGCCCAGCGCGCGCTGCACCGAGCCGAGCCAGGCGATCGCCTCGGGCGAGGGCGTGCCGTACCCATCGGAGTCCGCGAGGTCGAGGCCGCGCGAGTTGACCGCGTACCGCGGGTACTGCGCGTCGTTTTCCGGCGGCGCGCCCGCGTAGTCGCCCGAGTCGACCATCATCACCGACATGGCGACGCGGCCGGAGCCGTCGGAGGCCATGACCGGCAGCGCGAACGTGCCGGGCGCGCAGACCAGCGGGTCGGCCGGGCCGGGGGTATGGCCGGCGTCGTCGGCGTGGTCGGCGCGGCCGGTGCCGTCGTTCCGCCCGCCGTCGGCGTTCCCGCCCGCGGCGGCATCCGCGGCCCCCGTGGCCGCCGGGTTGAGGCAGCCGGGGAACTCGCGGTAGATGTCGTCCTGCTCGTCGATCAGGATGCCGCACTGGAAGTCGTGGTTGCCGTAGGTCGCGGCGAACGGCACGCCGGCGTTGACCACCGGCGCGAGGAACGCGGCGAACGTGCGGCGCACCTTCCGCCGCGTTTCGTCCATCAGTTCGTCCATGGTCGGCGGCTCGTCGCCGGTGAGCACGGCGGGGGCGTCCCGGCCGCCGCGCTCGATCCGGTCGGCGACCCTGCCGGCCAGCTCGGCGGCCCCGGGGCTGCGCCGCTTCACGCCGTACAGCCGCGCCTCGACCTCGGTGACCAGCCGGACCCGCGCGCCCGGCTCCTCGCCGCGGCGGCGCAGGAACGTGTCGATGTACGCGGGGTCGTAGCCGCGGATCTGGTCGCCGGTGAGCACGACCAGATCGGGGTCGGCCTCGCGGACGGCGGCCGCGATCATGCGGATCGTGTCGTCGCGGACGTCGGGGCCGTCCTGGATGTCGGCCATCTGCAGCACGCGGAACGTGCCGTCGTCTCTGAATCGCAGCGTCATGGTTCCACTGTAGCGGGTCGGGCGGGGCGGACGCCGCCGTCCGGTCCGCTCCCCGTGCCGGACGCCCCCCGCATCCGTGCCCGTGTGGCGAAACGCGCGGATTGGTCAGGGCATGCGGGCGGCTAGTATTGGGGGCACGCGCGCATGCCACGTGCGCGCGGCGAACCCACTCGGCGGCCGTCAGGCGAGGCCGCCGAACTACAGGCAAAGGAGGAGAGATGGGTCAGGATCAATCATCGGTGTTTGATCTCGCGGCGGTCGCCGCGGCGTCCAACGGAGGGAACAACGACCCGCTGCTGCCTCCGGCGCGATTCATCGGCGACCCGCAGAAGCCCAGCAAGATGCCGTACACCAAGTACGTCGCCTACGACAAGCAGGTGCCGTTCGACTACCCCGAGCGCACATGGCCGGGCAAGCGCCTGCAGCGCGCGCCCCGCTGGTGCTCGGTCGACCTGCGCGACGGCAACCAGGCGCTGGTCAACCCGATGGATTCGGAGCGCAAGCTGCGCTTCTGGAACATGCTGGTCTCGATGGGCTTCAAGGAGATCGAGGTGGGCTTCCCCTCCGCCTCCGAGACCGACTACGACTTCATCCGCATGCTCATCGAGCGCGAGCTGATCCCGGACGACGTCACGATCGTCGTGCTCACCCAGGCGCGCGAGCACCTGATCCGCAAGACGTACGAATGCCTCAAGGGCGCCAAGCGCGCCGTCGTGCACTTCTACAACTCGGTGTCCGTGCTGCAGCGCGAGGTCGTGTTCCGCAAGGACAAGGCCGGCATCAAGAAGCTCGCCACCGACGCCGCCGAGCTGTGCAAGGAGCTGGAGGGCGAGGCCGGCGACACCGACCTGTACTACGAGTACAGCCCGGAGTCGTTCACCGGCACCGAGCCGGACTACGCCACCGAGGTGTGCAACGCGGTGATCGACGTCATCAAGCCGACGCCGGAGCACCCGATGATCATCAACCTGCCGGCCACCGTCGAGATGACCACGCCGAACGTGTTCGCCGACCAGGTCGAGTACGTCTCGAACCATCTGCAGGACCGCGACTCGGTCGTGCTGTCGCTGCACCCGCACAACGACGAGGGCATGGGCGTGGCCGCGGCCGAGCTCGGCATCCTCGCCGGCGCGGACCGCATCGAGGGCTGCCTGCTGGGCAACGGCGAGCGCACCGGCAACGTCGACCTGGTCACGCTGGGCCTGAACATGCTCACCCAGGGCATCGACCCGCAGATCGACTACTCGAACGTGCCCGAGATCCGCAAGACCGTCGAGTACTGCAACCAGATCAAGATCTCCGAGCGCCATCCGTACGCGGGCAACTTCGTGTTCACCGCGTTCTCCGGCTCGCACCAGGACGCCATCAAGAAGGGCCTGGAGGCCCGCCAGATGGCGGCCGACCGCGCCGGCGCCGCGCTCGACAACTTCGTGTGGCTGGTGCCGTACCTGCCGATCGACCCCAAGGACATCGGCCGCAGCTACGAGGCCATCATCCGCGTGAACTCGCAGTCCGGCAAGGGCGGCATGGCCTACCTGCTCAAGACGAACCACAACCTCGACCTGCCCAAGCGCCTGCAGGTGGAGTTCGAGAAGATCGTCCAGCGCTTCGCCGACGAGACGAAGAAGGAGGTCAAGGACGCGGACATCTGGCGTCTGTTCAAGGACGAGTACCTGCCCGTCGAGGAGGGCGGCGCCACGGCCGCCGGCGCGGTCGTCGGCGACAGCAGCGACGAGTCGCTCGAGCAGTGGGGCCGCCTCAAGCTGCTCAAGGTCGCGGTCTCCTCGGGCGAGGACGGCTCCGACACCGTGATCAAGGTCCGGCTGCTCGACCGCGGCGTGCGCCCCGGCGTCGACGAGCCGGTCGAGCGCGAGCTCTCCGGTGTGGGCAACGGCCCGATCGCCGCGTTCATCAACGCGATCCAGGCCATCGGCATCAACGTGTCCGTGATGGACTACGTGGAGCACACGATGACCGCGAGCACCGACGCGATGGCCGCCTCCTACGTGGAGTGCGAGATCGGCGAGGAGCCGGAGACCACCGTGATCTGGGGCGTCGGCATCGACTCCTCGATCATCACCAGCTCGCTCAAGGCGATCATCTCCGCCATCAACCGCTCGGAGCGCTGATTCCGCGCCTGCGCCTGTGAGGCGTTGATTGTTGGGAGAACCGTGCATCCCGTGTTTTGGGGTGCACGGTTCTTTGCGCTACGGGGCGGGAGCCGCGGACTTCGGGGGATGGTTCGCGGGGATCGTTGACTTTCCGCCATTCCCCGCAGACCATCCCCCAAAGTCCGCGACCGCCATCGGCGTGTCGTGCCCATCGGGATCGCGTCGGGCGGGGAGCGCGCCGACCGGGGTGGGCCGGCGTCCGCGACACGCGCGGACTTACGAAGACCCCTCCGACCGTGCTACGGTGACGGCTGACTTTCGGAAACCGCGTGACCGCTTGTCATATGACCATACAAGGGCTGTATGCAAGGGTCCGCGGTTTTTCTTTGCCGGGTCGCCATGTCTGCGACTCGCCGCATAAGCATCCCATGACGTATGGCCGCAAACGGCCCGGAATAGAGAGGTTTATGCCGTCCGTGTCACAACGTAACCAGCACATTGACGAGAATTCCCAGAACCCCGTTTCGTACGAGACCCCCCACAGGCTTATGCTCGGCCTGTATATCGGCGCGTTCCTCGGCATGCTGTCCGAGACGTCGATGAACATCGCACTGCCCGCGCTGTGCGACACCTTCGCCATCACCACCGGCACCGCGCAGTGGATGGTCGTCGGCTACATGCTCGCCATCGGCATCGTGCTGCCGTGCGTCGGATTCCTGCTCAAGTGGGTCAGGGCCAAGACGCTGGTGCTCGTCGCCCTCGGCTGCTTCCTGGTAGGCGCCGTGCTCTCCGCCGCCGCCCCGACGTTCGCGCTGCTGCTGTTCGGCCGCATCCTGCAGGGCGTGGGCACCGGCATCGTGCTGCCGACGATGTACGCCGCCATCATGCGCGTGTTCCCGCCGCAGCAGATCGGCGCGGCCAACGGCGTGGCCGGCCTGGTCATCATGTTCGCCCCCGTCATCGGCCCCACGCTGGCCGGCGTGCTGATCGGCGCGTTCTCGTGGCGCTCCATCTTCGTGCTGTTCGCCGTCGTCGCCGCCGTGGCGATCTGCCTGACCGCCGCGTTCTTCGTGACCCCCATCGAGACCACCCGGCCGAAGGTCGACGTGCCGTCCATCCTCGGCTCGGTCGTCGGCTTCGGCTGCCTGGTCGCCGGCGTGAGCCTCGTGGCCGACATGGGCTTCTCGCCGCTGGTCGTCGGCCTGCTGGTCGTCGGCGTCGTCGTGCTGGCGCTGTACGTGTACCGTCAGCTGCACATCGCGACGCCGCTGCTTGAGCTGCGCGCCCTCGGCATCGCCGAGTTCCGCGTCCCGGCCGTCATGGTCACCTGCTCGTTCGCCTGCACGCTGGCCGTGATGTACCTGGCCCCGCAGGAGCTGCAGCGCGGCCTCGGCCTGGACACCACCGTGGCCGGCCTGCTCATGCTCGCCGGCGGCGTGGTCAACGCGGTCTGCTCGTTCCTGGCCGGCCGCCTGTACGACCGCCACGGCGCGAGGGTCCTGGCCCGCATCGGCGCCGTCGTCGCCATCGTCGGCGCGGCGCTGTTCCTGATGATCGGCACCGCCACCTCCGCCGCGTTCTTCGTGTTCGCGCACATCGTCATCATGATCGGCATCCCGCTGATGCAGCAGTCCGTGCAGTCCGCCGCGCTCAAGGGCCTGCCGCGCGAGCTCGCCGCCGACGGCTCGACGATCCTGAACACGATGCAGCAGGTCGTCGGCGCGATCGGCACCTCGGTGGCCACCTGCCTGCTCACCCTCGGCCAGACCAACTACGAGGCCGCCGGCGGCACCGACCCGGCGCAGGGCTTCGTGGACGGCGCCCGCTACGGCTACGTGTTCGCGCTGGTGCTGGTCGTGGTCGTGCTGCTGCTGTCGTTCGCGCTCAAGGAGAAGCGCGAGGCTCGGTAGTCTGCGGCCTCGTTGCGTCGCGCCTGGGAACCGCATGCCCCGGCCGTCCGGGACGTGCGGTTCCCGTGGGCGTGCGTTGCCGTCGTGAAGCCGTGCGTTCCGTGCGATCGGGACGCGCGGCTTCCTGCGTTCCGGCGGCCGTGCATGGTTCCGGCGGTACGGGGTTCCCGCGGCGCATGACGTCGGCGGTGCCGGCGGATGCCTGTTCGGCTTGGCGTGCGATCGCCTGTCGGCGGGCAGCCGGTTACGCACCGCGCGGACGCGGGTGACGGCGCGGGAGTCCGACGCGATCGACGGGCGGTCGCCGACGCGGCCGCCTACGGCACGCGAACGGATCGGCGCACGGTTCGAGGCGGCCTATGTTCCGGATCGGAGCGCGATCCGACACGACGCGTACGCCGGGAAGACGCGCGAAGCCTCCGGGAAGCGCACGCCCTTGCGGCGGCTTGGTCGGGCTATAGTGGAAGTTCGGCGACGAAAGGAGCTCGGATGCTGACGGTTGCGATCATCGAGGACGATGACGACGCGGCGGCGCGTCTGGAGTCCTGCCTGGACGAGTACCGATCCTGCAACGGCGTCGCGTTCCGCCCCGTCCGCTTCGCCGAGGCGACGGGTTTCCTCGAGGGCTACCGGCCGGTGTACGACATCGTGTTCATGGACATCGAGATGCCGAACATGGACGGGATGGAGGCCGCACGGCGGCTACGCGCGATCGACGAGCGGGTGGTGCTGGTGTTCGTGACCAACATGGCACAGTTCGCCGCCAAGGGCTACGAGGTCGACGCGCTCGACTACATCGTCAAGCCGTTCTCCTATCAGGATTTCGAGCGCAAGCTGCGCCGCGCGGTGCGGCTGTGCGAGCACGGCTCCGACGCCGTGGCGATCACGCAGCAGGGCGGCACGCTGCGGTTGCTGCTGCGCGACATCGAGTACATCGAGGTGCGCGGCCACAGTCTGGTCTTCCACACCGAGTCGGGCATCGTCCAGGGCTCCGGCACCCTGCAGGAGGCGCAGGACAGGCTCGGCGGGCAGGGATTCCTGCGGTGCGCGAAGGCGTTCCTGGTCAACGCGCGGCACATCCGTTCGGTGCACGGCCACACCCTGCTGATGACGGACGGCACGGAGCTGCCGATCGGCCGGACGTTCAGGAAGCCGTTCATGGAGGGGCTCACGCGGATGATCGGAACCGGCAATGTCCTGTGACGCGCTCGGCCGGTGCCTGGCGGAATCGGCGTATCGGTTCTTCGACGCGAACGGGTTCATGGTCGAGCTCGCCGTCGCCGCGCTGCTGTTCACCTGGTGGCTGCGGCGCCGCCGCCACGCCCCGGCCCGGTTCGCGCTGGCCGCCGTCCTGCTGCTGTGCCTGTCGGTCGCGTGGTGGCTGGCGGTCCCGGAGAACACGTGGACGCTGATCGTGCAGTACGCCGCGTACTTCGCCGCGCTGACCGTCGCCATCCGCTGGTGCTACGACGTGCGCTGGTCCCAGGCCCTGTTCTACATGACCGCGGCCGGCACGATGCAGCACTTCGCGTTCCGCGGCGCGCGCATCGTAGCCGCCGTGCCGCATATGGTGGCGGGGGTGCCGGAAGCGTCGATCGCGTACATCTACCCGGCGGCGCTGGTGCCGATGTACGTCGTCGGGTACCTCGCCTTCGCCCGGCCGCTGCGCGGCAAGCGCGTCGAGAACCTCGGCTACGGCATGATCCTGCCGCTGCTCGCCGGCATGTCGCTGTGCGTGAGCGTGTTCACCAACGTGTTCAACAGCGAGGCTTCCGGCATCGGCGACGTCACGTACACGATCTTCGCGCTGTTCGACCTGGTCAACTGCATATTCCTGCTCGCGCTGCTGCGCGAGATCGTCGACCGCAGCCGGGCCGAGGAGAACTCGACCGTGCTGCAGCGGCTGCTCGAGCAGCAGAAGACCCAGCTGGAAAGCTCCAAGGAGACCATCGACCTGATCAACGTCAAGACGCACGACCTGAAGAAGCAGATCGCCATGCTCGGCGACCGCGTCGACCCCGACGAGATCGAGGAGCTCGGCGAGCTCGTGGACATCTACGACTCGTCGGTGCGCACCGGCAACGAGGCGCTCGACGTCGTGCTCAAGCAGAAGTCGCTGGTGTGCGAACGCCGGCGCATCCAGTTCGACCGGATGGTCGACGGCCGGGCGCTGGCGTTCATGCGGCCCGCCGACATCTACGCGCTGTTCGGCAACGCGATCGACAACGCGCTGGAGGCGCTCGCGGACGTGGCCGAGCCCGACCGGTACCTGCACCTGGACGTGCGCGAGACCCGCGGCATGCTGGCGATCCGGGTGGAGAACCCGTACCGCGGCAGCCTCGAGTTCGAGGACGGGCTGCCGCACACCACCAAGGGCGACGAGCGGTACCATGGCTTCGGCACCCGGTCGATCCGCATGATCGTGGAGCGGTACGGCGGCTACCTGTCGATCGACGCGTCGGACGGCGTGTTCCTGCTCACCGCGCTGATCCCGCTGCGCGACGACGCGTCGCGGGGCTGAGGCGGGCTGAGGGGCTGAGGCGGGTTGCGGATCCGGTTCTGGGCCCGGTGCCCGCGAGGGTCGTCCGGCGCGGGCGCGACATGCAGTTCGATGCGCAAAACGCACCGGTCGTGCATTCGGCCTTGAGAATCGTCCGCTCCGGACGGACCCTAGGGTCACGGAGTCCTGTCGGGCTTCCCGGGCGGCTTTCGCATCGGTGCCGATGCGGGGCGTCCGGTTTGGAGAATCAAGGAGGATGAGTTGTTTAAGCGAACAAACATCTGGCGCGGATTGATGACGGTGGGCGCGCTGCTGCTGTCCATCGCCATCATCGCGAGTCTGACGCTGGAGATGTACCGCACCTCGGTCGACGCGTTCCTCGGCACGCGCAGCCAGCGGACCGTCACCGAGGCCACGGGCGACGATGCGGACACGTGGACCTACCAGTCGGACTTCACCACGGCCGAGGAGGCGTACGACGGCTTCAAGGAGTTCGCCCTGAAGGAGGGCGAGGAGACCAACGTCCTGCTGAAGAACGAGAACGACGCCCTGCCGATCGCCGCGGACGCGAAGATCACGATGTTCGGCGTGCGCAGCTACGCGCCGGTGTACGGCAGCTCGGGCGGCTCCATCGCTGACGGCTACTCGACCGTGGAGATCGCCGACGCGTTCACCGAGAAGGGCTTCCAGATCAACCCGTCGATGCTGGCCGCCTACGAGGCGTACTTCGCCGACAAGGAGTGGACCACCCCGCAGTTCGGCAGCGGTCTGATCCCCGAATACGCCGAGATCACCTCCTATACGGATCCGTGCGAGCTGACTCTCGACGAGCTCGCGGCGCTCAACCCCGACTACGACTCGCAGTACGGCGAGTACGACGACGCGGCCATCGTCGTGGTGGGCCGGCCCGGCGGCGAGAACGGCGACGGCTACTATCCCGGCGAGGCCGGTTTGGCCGACGGCGTGCACACCGTCACCGGCAACATCCTGAGCCTGTCCGACGAGGAGATGGCGCTGGTCGAGGAGGCCGAGGCCAACTTCGACACCGTGATCGTGCTCGTCAACTCCACCAACCCGATGGAGATCGCGAACCTCGAGGAGGACCCGGAGGTCGACGCGATCATGTGGATCGGCTATCCGGGCGCCTACGGGTTCTACGGCGTGGCCGACACGCTGAACGGCACGATCAATCCCTCCGGCGCCCTGGGCGACAGCTTCGCCAAGAACACCGCGCTGGCCCCCGCCATGGCGAACTACGGCAATGTCCCGTGGAGCAACGCCTCGGACTTCTCCGAGGACGCGGCGGTCAACTCCTACCTGATCGAGGCCGAGGGCATCTACACCGGCTATCGCTACTATGAGACCCGCTATGCGGACATCGTGCTCGGCAACGGCGGCGAGGAGGCCTCCGCGGGAACCTATGCGAACGCCGACGGCACCGTCGCCACCACGGACGGCACCTGGGACTACGACAACGAGATCGTGTACCCGTTCGGCTACGGCCTGAGCTACACGACGTTCGAGCAGACGCTCGACTCGGTCGAGATGACCGGCGACAGGAAGTCCGCCACCGCCACCGTGACGGTGACGAACACCGGCGACGTGGCGGGCAAGTCCATCATCCAGCTGTACGCCTCCGCGCCGTACACCGACTACGACCGTGAGAACGGCGTCGAGAAGTCGGCGATCCAGCTGATGAACTACGAGAAGACCGGAACCCTGGAACCGGGCGAATCCCAGACGATCACCCTCGACGTCGACCTGGCGAACCTCGCCAGCTACGATGCGAACGGGGCGCAGACCTACATCGTCGATCCGGGCGACTACTACTTCGCGATCGGCGACGACTCCCACGACGCCCTCAACAACGTGCTGGCCGCGCAGGGCCTCGGCGAGTCCGACGGCATGACCGCCGCCGGCGACGCCGGCAAGACCTACGCCTGGACGTGGGACGGCGACGTCGACGCCGACACGTTCTCGGTCAGCGACAACGGCACCGAGATCACCAACAGGCTGTCCGAAGGCGACTACGCGATGGACTACAACGCCTTCGAGCCGGACACGGTCACCTATCTGACCCGTGCCGACTGGAACGGGACGTTCCCGGCCACGTATGAGGGCCTGACGGCCTCCGGGCGGCTCGCGGAACTGCTCGGCAACGACTTCATCGAGCTCGCCACCGACGAGGACACCTCGGACATCGTCTTCGGCGACACGTCGAGCGAACTGACCATCAACGACATGAAGGGCGCGGACTTCGACGACGAGCGGTGGAGCGAGCTCATCGACAAGGTCACGCTGCAGGAGTACCTCGACTTCGCGGCGAACGCGTTCCATGCCATCGGCGGCATGGAGTCGATCGGCCTGCCCGAGATGACCTCCGACGACGGCCCGGGCGGCTCCGACTCCCACCTGCTGTCCGAGGGCCAGTACCAGGGCGAGGCGTACGCCGACGCCGAGGACTACAACTACGCCACCCGCGTCGCGCCCTCGCCGGTCAACCTCGCCTACAGCTGGAACAAGGAGCTGGCGTACGAGAACGGCGAGATCATCCTGGGCGAGAGCACGCTGGTGCTCAACCTGCCGATCATGATCGGCCCGGCCATGAACCTGCATCGCCACGCCTACAACTCCCGCGGCGTCGAGTACTACTCCGAGGACCCGATCCTGTCCGGGTACACCGGCTCCGCGGTCGTGCAGGGCGCCCAGTCCAAGGGCACGCTCGTCAACGTCAAGCATCTGGCGTTCAACGACCAGGAGATCAACCGCTCCGGCATCGCCGTGTTCATGAGCGAACAGAAGGCGCGCGAGATGGAGCTGCGCAACTTCCAGCAGGCGTTCGAGGGCAAGGGCAGGCCCGCCTCCTTCGTCGGCGACGACGACCACGCGGACGCGTACACCGAGGGCGCCCTGGGCACGATGAGCTCCTACAACCGCATCGGCGCCGTCGCGCCGAGCGCGAACCATGCGGTCATGGTCGACATCCTGCGCAACGAATGGGGATTCCAGGGGTACAACGTCACCGACTTCACGAGCATCTCGCTCAAGGCCTCGCCCAAGGAGTCGACGCTGGCGGGCACCACGGCGTTCTGCGGATTCGGTCCGCAGGGCATCGACTACTGGACCCCGGAGGCGCTGAGCGGCGACCGCGACATGCTGCTCGCCATCAAGGACAACCTGCACTACGCGCTGTATGCGCTCGCCAATTCGGCGGCGCTGAACGGCGTGAACTCCTCGACGCGCACCGTCAACGTCATGACGTCCTGGCGCGTGGGGTACACCGTCGCAATCGTGGTGGCCGGCCTGGTCATCGCCGTCGGCCTGGGCGGGTACGCCGTGGCCGCGGTGAAGTCCGGCAAGGCCGCGGGCAAGGGAAGGAACTGACATGAGCAACGTCAACATGAAGACGGCGGCAAGGGAGATCATCGCCCTGGTGCTGGCGGTGGCCGGACTGGCGATCTACATCGCGACCAGCGTCACCGGATACCTTGCGGGCATGACGATGAACCCGCTGCCCGTGGCGTTCACCGTGGTGGCCGCGGTCGCCATCCTGGCGGACATCGTGATGAACGACCGGCTGCCGGCCGTGGCGCGCGACGCGATCGTGGTGCTCTCGTCCGCGCTGCTGGTCGCCAGCCTGGCGATGTTCGTGATGGCCCGCGTCACCCTGGCCGCCGACGTGTATTTCATCCCGGTCAACTACCCGGCCACGGAGGCCAATGCCCTGCACATCTCGATCGCTGGCGTGGCATGCTACCTGCTGGCCGACATCGCGCTGATCGTCGAGGGGTTCGTCGCCAGCCGCACGCCGCGTAGCGCCATCAGCGTGGTGACCGCCTGAGGTCGTTCGCACCGGGCGGGCCCGGACGAATCGGGTCCGCCCGGTGCGGGCGACGTCGGCCGCCGCGAAATCCGGGACACGCACATCCGCGTCCGCCGATTCCAGGAAAGGAAGCAAAGGAGTTCACATGCAGGCCATCGACTTCAACGACGGATGGTCATACCGTCATCTTGACGCCACGGACGAGCCGTTCACGCCCGTGCGTCTGCCGCACGACGCGATGATCGGCGAGCCCCGGAGCGAAAGCGCCGCCAGCGGCATCAACGCCGGCTGGTTCGAGGGGCGCGACTACGAGTACGTTCGCCCGTTCACGCCGGATGATTCCATGGCCGGGAAACGTCTCGTCCTTGAATTCGAGGGCGTGTACCACAACGCGGAGGTGTGGGTGGACGGCGGCAGACTCGCCTTCCGTCCCTACGGCTACACGAACTTCCGCGTCGACGTCACCGAGGCCTGCGCCGCTCCGCGCGCCGACGGCGGCGACCACGAGATCCGCGTCATCGCGCGCAACGCCGACCAGCCGAACTCCCGCTGGTATTCCGGCGCCGGCATCTACCGTCCCGTCACCCTGTGGGTGGGCGATGCGGGGCATATCGTGCCCGACGGCATCACGGTGAGCACCGTGTCCCTGGACCGAGCGGACGCCTCCGCGGCGCTCGCCGACGCCGTGATCGAGGTGAGCGTCGAGACGAGCGCCTCCGGAACTGTGTCGATCGACGTCGTCGACGACGAGGGGACGGTCGTGGCCTCGGCCGACGCGGCGACCCGCGACATCCTCGATGTCGGGCGGGGCGGCGAGCCGGGCGTCGTGCCGGCCGGGGCGTTGCAAGCGGCAAGCGACGCCGGGGCCTCGGCCGTCGCCGTGACGCGCATCGACCTCGCCGGGGTGCGTCCGTGGGACTGCGAGCATCCGAACCTCTACCGCTGCGTCGCGCGCTTCGCCGGCCGGGACGGCTCGCGCGACGAGTCCACGGCAACATTCGGCGTGCGCACGCTGTCCTGGGGGCATGACGGCCTGCTGGTCAACGGCCGGCGCGTCATCATCCAGGGCGCGTGCATCCACCACGACAACGGCGTGCTGGGCGCCTGCGCCTACGTCGACGCCGAGGAGCGCAAGATCCGACTGCTCAAGGAATGCGGCTACAACGCGGTCCGCTCGGCGCACAACCCCTGCTCCCGCGCGCTGCTCGACGCATGCGACCGGCTCGGCGTGCTGATCATGGACGAATACATCGACCACTGGTACATCCACAAGACCCAGCACGACTACGTCGAGTACTTCGACGCATGGTGGCGCAGGGATCTGGCCGACATGGTGCGCAAGGACCGCACCCATCCGAGCGTGGTCATGTACTCCACCGGCAACGAGGTCAGCGAGACGGCGCAGCCCAAGGGCGTGGCGCTGACCCGACGGCTCACCGAATACCTGCACGGACTGGACGCGACCCGACCGGTGACCTGCGGCATCAACATCTTCTTCAACTTCCTCAGCTCGATCGGCATGGGCGTGTACTCGGACGACAAGGCGGCCAAGGAGGCCGCGGAGGCCGAGCGGCGTCGCGCCGCCGGCGAGGAGCAGAAGAAGGGCAAGGCCGTGGGCAGCCAGTTCTTCAACGACATGGCCGGCATGCTCGGCGCCGACTTCATGAAGACCGGGGCGACGCTGCCGTTCTGCGACTGGAAGACGCGCGACGCCTTCGCCGCGATGGACGTGGCCGGGTACAACTACGGCATCAAGCGGTATCGCCACGACCTGAAGCGGTATCCCGACCGTCTGATCCTGGGCAGCGAGACCTTCTGCTCGGACGCCTACCGGTTCCGCGAACTGGCCAAGCGGGAGCCGCGGCTGATCGGCGACTTCGTCTGGGCCGGCATGGACTATCTCGGCGAGGTCGGCGTCGGAGCATGGGAGTATGCCGACTACGCCCCGCAATTCAGCGGCTTCGGCTGGCTGACCGCGGGTTCGGGCCGTCTCGACCTGACCGGCCGGCCGCTCGGCGAGGCGCTGTACACGCGCGTGGCGCTCGAGGCCGCGCCGGGGCCGTACATCGCCGTCTGCCCGGTGAACCACACCGGCGACAAGCATTCGCCCTCCGCCTGGAAGATGTCGAACGCCATCGCGTCCTGGAGCTGGAACGGCTGCGAAGGGCGCCGGGCCGACGTGGAGGTCTACGCGCGCGCGGCGTCGGTCGCCCTGCTGCTCAACGGCCGCGAGGTCGGCCGCAAGACGATGCGCGACGACTGCATCGCCCGGTTCGCCTGCACATGGGAGCCCGGCACGATCGAGGCGGTGTCCTATGACGAATCCGGGCATGAGATCGGGCGCCATCGGCTGACGAGCGCCGGCGACGACACGGTGCTGGCCGCCGAAGTCGAATCGGCGAACGGCCGTCTCACCTCCGCCGCATTCGCCGGCATGTCCGGCGGAGACGCCGTCGATCCGGCGGACGCCGTCGTCTCTCCCGGGCGCCTGTGCGTCGTCCGTCTGCGGTACACGGATCGCAACGGCACCACCAAGCCGCTGGAGCGCGGGACGATCACGGTGGACGTCGACGGCGGCCGTCTGCTCGGTCTGGGGTGCGCGGCGCCGTATGACCTCGATTCGTTCGTCGACGACGAGACGGATACGTACTACGGCGAGGCGCTCGCGGTCGTCGAGGCCGCGCGCGGCGCCGGCGGCGTCCCCGGTGTCTCCGACGCCTTTGACGTCTCTGCCGTCTCCGACGCCTCAGGCGCGACCGTCACACTGACCGCCACCGACGGCACCCATACCGCCACGGTCTCCATTCCCGTGCGCTGAGGCTGCCGGCATCGCAATCGGCGGTTTTCCATGGTTTGCGCCGCCCGCTCCCGAAACCCGGGCGGCGCGAATCATACGACATTCAGCCGCAATCGCATCGCTTGTGGCCGCCGTGCCGCGTCCGGGCGGCGTGAATCCGGCGGCACGCTTGCGGGGCATACCGCACCGCGTCCCTATAGCTCGCGTTCCACGTGAATCCGGCGGCACGTTTGCGGGGGCATACCCTCTGCTCGCCGTGCCACGCCCGGGCGGCACCGCGTCGTCCGGGACGAATGTGTCGAAGGTCGCCTGCTCGCCGTACCACGCCCGGGCGGCACGAATCGTCTGACATTCAGCCGCAAGGCGGACGCTCAGATGCCAAGCAACCAGTAAGGAGCCATCATGACCGACACCGACTCCGCTCCCTCCAAGACCTCCGCGCTCGCCGCATGGTGGGGACGGTTTTCCATCCGCCACAAGCTGATCGCACAGTTCGTGATGTTCTACGCGTTTTCGATGTTCGTCACGGTGCTGCAGTACGTGCTGCTGACCTTCCTGCCGGGACTGTTCTACCGGTTCACCGACTGGTGTTCGATCCCCGCGCAGATCGGCCACATCAGCCTTGGCCCGGTCGACACCTACGTCTTCGACTATCCGGTCACCGGCGACGAGACCGGCGGCATGGGGTACTTCGCCGCGTTCGCGGTCACGCTGTTCATCGCGCAGTGCGTGAACTTCCCGATGCAGCGCAACATTACGTTCAAGTCGCATGGCAACGTGTGGTACCAGATCCTGTGGTACGTCATCGCCTTCGTGCTGATCACCGTGGTGTGCAGCTTCCTGATGGGGCTGTACGTGCCGCTGCTGCGGAGCCTGGTGCCGCCGGCGGTGTACAACATCCTGATCACCGTGGTCAACGGCGGCGTGCAGATGGTCATCTACTTCCCGATCTACAAGATCATCTTCCCCGAAGGCGAGGCCGACCGGAGCCGATGACCGCCATCGCCGCGTCTCGTCTCGTCTCGGCGGACGCAGGCGGGGTGGGCAGCGACGATCGGTGGCCGAGGCGAGGACGAGGCGTGTGTGGCGCAACCGCCCAGGGCAGTCGTGCCGCGCTGGGCGGTCTTGGGTGGATCGGGCGCATGCGATGCGGATGGGGCGATTCGTTCTGATGTGTAATCGCATGCCGATAGGCAGGCGATTACACATTGGGCGGAATGAATGAAGTACGGCTTGACTGCTGTTCGACCGGACCCTGCCGACTGACAGACGATTGCGTGGCGGCTGGATTCGCTTTCGGAACCGTTCGCGGAAGTGCATCGCAGGCGTGATTGCCGGGTCACATGGCCGATGACGGTGTGGCACTGACGGCGGGTACGGTGCCGACGGCGGAGACGGTGTCGGCACTGCCTTAAAACACAACGATGAGGATGTCCGTGACGAGAAGCGGGCATCCTCATCGATGCGTCGCGGGCGGGTCGAAGGGCGATTCGGTCGAGCCCGCCTGCGGATCGCAGCCGGGCCCCGGATGATTCGGACGGCTTCCGATATCGCTTCGGGTCCGGGCGGTCCATCGCCGGATTGCGGGCCGCGTCTCAGTAGGTTTCGGGCGGCCTGCAGTCGGATGCGAACCGCATCGCAGTCGGTTTCGGATGGTCTGCAGGATTCCAGACGGTCTCATCCGAATCCGCCCGGAATCCGGATGAGACCGGCCGGATCTACAGCCGCGAGCCCCAGATGGTCCGGTTGCCGCCGATCGCCGAGAAGGTCACGGTCGGCCTGCGGTCGATTTCCCGCGGCAGCTCGGCGAAGACACCGACGTACGTCACGCCGTCCAGTGTGATCGCCATATCGCCGCTGCAGCACCGCACGCCCGTCGCGCCGCAACCACCGAGCATCCTCCACGTGCCGCGCAGCGCGGGGCCGTCGGTCGAGCGCGGCAGATTCGCGTCCGGTGTGTCGAAGAATGCGACCACGCCGCCGCTGGTCACCCTGCCGTCCGCATGCAGCGTGATCGTCTCCGGTCGGTTGACGCCGACGGGATTGCCTTCGGCGTCGCGCTCGCCGTTATAGAAGGTATGCGGGTCGTGGCGGACCAGTTCGTAATCGCCGGCAAGATACGGCGGGAACGGGTCGTTCGCCGCCGTCGACGGATCGGATCCGTACGCCGTCGTACCCTTCGCCGGCCCGTCCGTGCCCATGCCGTCCGCGGTCGTTTCGCCCGCCGTCGCGGCCACGCTGTCCGTGGACGCTCCGTCTGTTGCTGAGTCGTCCGCGGTCACGTCGTCCGCAGGCGTGCCGTTCTTCGCCGTCCCGCCCGATGTCGTCCTGACCGTAGGGTCGTCCGTCGCCAAGCCGTCCGTCGCCGCCGGCGGGACCGCCGGGGCGCCCAGATACTCGTACGGGGCGGCCACCAGCCATCCGTCCTCGGTGGGCAGCAGCTCGCGGATGTGCGTCTCGTAGTCCTCGCCGTCGCGCTTGGGGAAGCGCGTGTGGTACGTCAGGAACAGCCGTCCGTCGGAGCCGCGGCGCAGCACCGAATTGTGCCCCTGCGACACCTCGACGTCGCCGATCGCGGCTGGGCCTCCGCTCCACATTACCGACGACGTCAGCCGCACGCCGGTGTCCTTGGTGAGGTTGTCGGGGATCTCGCCGGCGGAGATCGCCGGATTGCCGTTCTGGTCGACGTACGGTCCGAGCAGGTGCCGCGAACGGAACATCCGGATCTGGTAGCCGCCGGTCGTGCCGAGCCATCCGTACGACAGGAACAGGTACCACCATCCGTTCCGGCGCACGAAGTACGACCCCTCGCCGGAGTTCCAGTAGCCGCCGGCGACCTTGACGCCGTAGTACGGGTCGGCGGCGTCCTTGACGAGCGGGTATCGGACCGTGTAGTCGCGCAGGCCGGTGGCCGGGTCGAGCTTGAGCATCCAGATGCCGCCGAACCAGGAGCCGAATCCCATCCACATCTCGCCGTGCTCGCACAGGATCGGCGCGGCGTCGATGGCGTTGATGCGCGTGTCCTTGAGCGAAAGGTAGCGTGTCAGGTCGCCGTGGGCGGCCTCGTCGCCGAGCACCCGCGGCACGTCGGTCCGGTCGACGTTCGAGGCGTCGAAGCCGGAGTAGACCACCGGGCCGACGTAGGTCCAGTCGCCGTCGAGCCGGTCCGCGGTCAGCAGCACGATGACCGAGCGGAACTCGTGCCCGTTGACGGAGAGGTACATGCACCACTTGCCCATCGTGTCGTTCCGGATCACGTCGGGCGCCCAGGTGTTGCCGCGCAGGTCGGGGTTCTCCGGCTGGCTGGGCCACGCCCGCCAGATGTCGCCGAGCACGGACTCTGGGTCGCGGCTGAGGTTGTTCTCGAAGCGCTCCCAGTGCACCAGGTCGGTGCTGCGGGCGTTGCGGCGGTGGGTGCCGAAGATGTAGTACGTGCCGTGGTCCTCGACGATGGCGGGGTCGTGGATGGCGACGCGGCCGTGTGCCAGCGGGTATTCTGCGAACAGATCGTCCAAGGGACTGCTCCTTGCTGTGGAAGGTTGTGGGAATGGATGGGACGGTGTGGTTGATGGCGGGGCCGTCTGGGCACCCGGTGGGGATCAATGTCGGACGCCGGCGTTCGGGAGGGATCCCGTGAGCCGGTTGGTGGGGAACTGATGTGCGATGTTGGTGGGTGAGTGGGTGCTGTGGTGTGTCTGGTGGGGAATTGGTGGCTAAAAAGTGCTTTCTGGGTTTAGTGGGTGGGGCATCGGGGCGCTTTCGGAGCCGATGCCATGGTCGTCGGTGGTTTGGTGGTGGTCGATGGCTGTCGGTGGAATCTCCTGTGGGAATGCATCGGGATGCGCTGGCGTGGCTTCGCTGACTCCGGTGGCGACCGGTGGCGGTCGGCGGGCCGTCCTCGCGAATGGTGCTGGGGTGTGCCCCGATGCGCCGGTATGGGGCCGGTGGCGGTTGGCGGTGGTTGACGTCGGTGGTTGACGGTGGTTGACGGAATCGCCTGTGGGGTGGCGGTCGGCGGCTTGGTTGATTCCTGAGATGGTTGGTGGTTTCGGTGGTGGTTGGTGGTTTCGGTGGTTGGCGGAGTCGGTGGTGGATGCCGGTTCGTTTCGGGTGCCGGTTCCGGTGGCCGACAATGGGGGACGGCGACTCCGATGGCGGCTGACGGTCCCGGCGGTGGCTGGTGATTCCGCCGGGTCGGCGGCGGCCATCGCCGATCCCTCCCGATCTCATCCGATGCCCATGTCCGGCGTCTTCGTCCCGTCCTCCGCCCGGGCCTCAGTCCCGGATGGGGACATCGGCACAATGTGCCCATCGTAGGCGGCCGCCGGAACCGGGCGAAACCGGGCGACGAGCACATTGTGCATATGGCGACGCCGCTGGACGGCCGCCGGAGCCCGTCGGGGCCCGCCGGAGCCGCCGGAGCCGGGGAGGCTGGTTCAGAGTTTCGCGCCCGGGCATCCTGTGAACCGGAGCGAACACATTCGCGCAAAAGCTACCGCTCGAATCGGCGGAACGCCAACGAACATTGTTCGCTTTCGTCGGGGCGCCGGTTCACAGGATCGCCGGGCTTGATCCTGTGAACCGCAACAACGTTGTACCAACGCCTCCCGGCCGCTCCGGGCCCGCCCTCAGACCTGCGAGCCCCAGATGCACAGGTTGTCGCCCAGCGCGCTGAAGGCCATGACCTCCTTGCCGTCCACCTCGCGCGGCATCCGGATGAAGTCGCCGGTGTAGTCCACGCCGTCGAGGGTGATGGTCATCTGATTGGACCCCTCGGCCGCCTCCCAGGTGCCGGTCCGGTCGCCCGAGACGGTGCCGTCCTCGTTCAGCGTGATGTCCACCGGCTTGTTCACGCCGCGGTAGTCGGTGCTGTCGGTGTCGGTGACCTTCTTCGGCCCCTTGAACGACGTGCTCTGCTCGTGGACCACCAGCTCGTAGTCGCCGGCGAGCTCGGCGGCGTCGTACCCGGCGGTCTCGGCCTTGGTGCCGGTGTACTCGTAGGGCGCCGCGACGAGCCAGCCGTCGGCGGTGGGCATGAGCTCGCGCACGCGCACCTCGTGCTCCTCGCCGCGGTCGGAGAAGCGGGTGTGGTACACGATGTACGCGGTGCCGTCGTCGTCGACCAGCGCGGAGTTGTGCCCCTGCGCCACCTCGATGTCGCCGTTGTCGTTGCCGCTCCACTGGATCGAGCTCATCAGGCGGATGCCGTTCTCGCTCTGCCAGTTGTTGCCGATCGCGCGGTAGGAGATGGCGGTGTTGCCCGCCTGGTCGACGTACGGGCCGGTGATGTTCTCGGAGCGGAACATGCGCACCTGGTAGCCTCCGGTCTGCTGGAGGTTGCCGTACGAGGCGAACAGGTACCAGTACCCGTTGGTGTGGAGCAGGTAGGAGCCCTCGCCGGAGTTGCCGTAGCCGCCGGCGAGCTTGACGCCGTAGTAGGCGTCGGACTGGTCGGCGACGGTCTCGTAGGTGACGGAGTAGTCGCGCAGGCCGGTGGCCGGGTCGAGCCGGAGCATCCACATGCCGCCGAACCACGAGCCGAAGGTCATCCACATGTCGCCGTTCTCGTCGGTCTTCACGCAGGGGTCGATGGCGTTGATGCCGGTGTCGCGCTGCGACTGGTAGCGGGTCAGGTCGGCGTCCTCGCCGAGCACCCGCTCGACGTCGGTGCGCGAGACGTTCACCTTCTCGAAGCCGGAGTAGACCACCGGCCCGACGTAGGTCCAGTCGCCCTCGATGTCGTCGGCGGTGAGCAGCACGATGACGGACCGGTAGTTGTCGCCGTTGACCGAGAGGTACATGCACCACTTGCCCATCGTGTCGTTCCAGACCACGTCGGGCGCCCACATGTTGCCCTCGACGTCGGGGTTGGTGGACTGCTTGGACCATTCCTCCCAGATGTCGCCGAGGATGGTCTCGTAGTCGGTGCTCAGGTTGTTCTCGAACGTCTCCCAGTTGACCAGGTCGGTGCTTTTCGCCCAGGCGCGGTGCGATCCGAAGATGTAGTAGGTGTCGCCGTCCTTGACGATGGACGGGTCGTGCGACGAGACGCGGCTGATTTCGGCGGTGTCGGCGCCGTCGTCGGCCCCCTGCGTGCCGCCGCCGGAGCATCCGGCGAGTGCGCCGAACAGCAGGGCGGCCGCGGCGATGCCGGCCGCCGCCCGGCGGAGGATGGATGGCGTGGTCATGGTTCTCTCGCTTTCCGGGCCGCAGCCGTGCGGCCCTGGTGGTCGGGTGCCTGCGGCGGCGGGCGGTGCCGCGGCGGGTCTTGCGGCGTTGCGGCGCCGCGGATTGGCGCGCGGGTCGCGGTGCCGCGCCGTCGCGGCGCCGATGGTCCTGCGGCGCGTGACAGGCTGGCTTGCATCATTTCTACAACGATGTAATACTGTATAGTGTACAACGATGTAAAACAAGTTGGCAACGAAAGGGGCGTCATCATGTCCGGCACCTACTCCCTGCTGTGCTACACGCGCAAGCCCACGAAGCGCGAGGAGGCGAACAACGAGGACATCGCCTACAGCATGCATCTGGCGCTGCGTTCGCACATCGACGGTGCCTGGACGCCGCTGAACGAGAACTACGGCATCCTGTTCGCCGCCGGCGTGCCGGCCGCCTCGGTCCCGGCGTCGGCCCGGCGCGCCTGCACGGCCGCGCGCCGTCTCGGCCCCGACCACTACGACGCGCCGCGCCGCCCCAGCCCCGCCGTCGGCTGCGACGCGGTGATGCCGGACGTCGACATCGTGCTCAAAAGCCTGAAGGACCCGTACCTGTTTCGTCTGCGCGACGGGCGCTTCGCGGTGGCGGCGACCCGCACCGCGCGCGGCGGCGGGTCCGACGGCTCCGAGTCCTCGGCCTTCCTGCTCGCGGTGAGCCGCGACCTGACCTCCTACGACCAGCTCGGCCTGGTGCGCCTCGACACGGTCGCCGGCGTGAACCGCCCCGCGGTCCGCTACGACGAGCGCACCGACCGCTATGTGATCCGCTGGCGCGACGACGAGGGCCGCGCGCTGATGGCGCTGGTCGACGACATCCTCAACACGGTCGGCCGCACGGTCGCCGTGACCGGCGCCGACCGCGACGCCGCCCGGGACCTGCCGGACCCGCAGGCCGACGGCGCGGCGGCCTACCCCGGCATCCCCGATGCGGTGCCCGGCAACGTCATCACCGTCAGCGAGGTGGAGGCCGCGCGCCTCATCGAGCGTTTCGGCCGCATCTACAACACCGGCGCGTCGGCCCCCGCCTGCAGCCTGCTGTCCTCGCTGCGCGGCGAGCAGGCCCGCGAGGCCGTCCGCTGGCTCGCCGACACCCGCGCCTACCTGACGTATTCCGACGGCTCGACCGCCACCCGCGCCGTCGACTGGGACGCCGAGGAGCTGGAGCGCCTCGCGCAGGACGCCGAATCCGGCCGTCTGGCGCCGGGGCAGGAGCGCACCGTCCGCGGCCGCGTCCGCCAGCAGGTCTACCCGGTGCCGTTCGCGGTGGAGCGCGCCGACCCGTCGGTGTTCGCCTGGACGTTCAACGGCGAGCCGATGTTCCTGTTCATCGCCACCGAGGACGCCGACGGCAACTGCGTGGATCCGCGCGGCGGGCGCACGCACATGCCGCTGCGCGTCGCGGACACCATCGAGGGGCTGTCCGACGCGGCGGGCGGCCGCGAGCGCGAGATCGACCTGCTGCGGCGCGGCGACCGCAACGCCGAGGGGCGCGAGATGACCGGCTGCTTCTGGGCGCCCGAGCTGCACGTCATCGCGGGCCGGCTGTCGATCCTGTTCATGCCGTGCTTCGACGGCGGGCCGACGAACCCGGATGGCACGGCCAACGAGCGCGCCGGCAAGCCGGACATGTGGACCGGCCGCTGCCACATCATGCAGCTCAAGCAGGACGGGGACGGCCGCGACCTCGACCCGCGCGACCCGGCGAACTGGACCGTGCCGGAGCCGATCCTGGGGCCGGAGGGCGAGATCCTCAACCCGGTGCAGCGCATCTCGCTGGACATGACCGTGATCGGCGACTCCGGCCGCTGGTACTACGCCTGGCAGCAGGTGGGCAGCGTGTGGATCGCCTCCTTCGACCCGCAGCGCCCGGCCCGGCTGACCAGCCGGCCGCGCCAGATCGTCGTGCCCGAGTTCGCGTGGGACAACCTCATCGCCGAAGGGCCGAACGCCGTCGTGCACGACGGGCGCATCTTCCTGATCTACTCGGGCTCGTCGGTGGGCATCGACTACACCACCGGCCTGGTCACGGCCCCGGCCGACCGGGGTGCCGACCTCACCGACCCGGAGGCGTGGACCAAGCTCGACTACCCGCTGCAGAAGTCCGGGCTGTACAACGGCGAGTGGCAGCTGGGCACCGGCCACGGCATGTGGTCGCACGACGAGGACGGCAACCTGATCTACGTGTTCCACAACGCCGAGTACGAGGGCGGCCGCTACGGCGGGCGCGACGCGCAGGTCCGCCGCGTGCACTGGTCGGCGGAGGGCATGCCGGTGCTGGATATCGAGACGCGCGAGGAGCTCGACCCGGCGTATGCTGATATAACGATGGAAATCACGGTGGCGTGACTCGCGTCGGGGCGTGGTGCGCCACGCCCCGCGACCTGGAATCGGAGGTGCAATGGGAGGGCGCGTGAGGGGCAGGGATTCCGAGCACGGCGTGACGATGCGCGACGTCGCCGAGGCGGCGGGCGTGTCGATCAAAACCGTGTCGAACGTGGTGAACGACTACCGGTTCGTCTCGGAGCGCACGCGCAGCAAGGTGCTCGCGGCCATCGACGAGCTCGGCTACACGGTGAACGTCACCGCGCGCAACCTGCGCACCGGGCATACCGGCATCATCGGCCTGGCCGTGCCGGACCTGACGATGCCGTACTTCGCGCAGCTGTCCTCGCTGGTGATCGGCGAGGCGAAGAGGCTCGGCCTGCGCGTGATCGTGGAGCCGACGCTGTACTCGCGCGAGGGCGAGCTCGACGCGCTGCACGGCAGCCAGCAGACGATGCTCGACGGGCTGATCTTCAGCCCGCTCGAGCTCGGGCAGGACGACGTCGCCGAGCTCGAGGTCGACTATCCGCTGGTGCTGATCGGCGAGCGCATCTTCACCGACCGGGTCGACCACGTTGCCACCGAGAACGTCGAGGGCGCCAAGCGCGCCACGAAGTACCTGCTGCAGATCGGCTGCCGGCGGATCGCGGTGGTCGGCACGCACCCGGGGGAGCAGGTCGGCTCGGCGGCGCTGCGCTTCCAGGGGTACCGCGAGGCGCTGGCCGAGTCCGGGGTGGCGTTCGACCCGCGCCTGGTGGTGCTCTCCGGCATGTGGCACCGCGACGACGGCGTGCGTGCGATGTCGTCGCTGCTGGACGCGGGCGTGGTGCCCGACGGCGTCGTGGCGCTGAACGACATGCTCGCCTCCGGCGTCATGCATGCGATCCAGATGCACGGGTACCGGATCCCGGACGACATCTCCGTGATCGGCTTCGACAACTCCGACGACGCGCAGTACCTGACGCCCGCGCTGACGACGATCGCGCCGGGGCTGGAGGCCGTGGCGCGGCTGTCGGTCAAGGTCCTCAAGGACCGGATCGACGGGGTCTCGCCGTTCGGCGCGCCCGAGGGCACGTCGGTGTTCCGCAAGGTGGCCTCGACGCTGGTGGTGCGCGGCTCCACGCGCGCGCCGCAGGGCGCGCGGCGCACGCGGTAGCGTTCCTGTGCCCGCGGGCGGGCCGCGCGGTTGCGGCCGGCGCGGGACCCGTGACGCAGGCAAGCCCGCCCACGACACTCTGACGAGTTGTTTCAACGATGTAAATTTGCTATATTCAACGTTGTAAACACGGAACCGATGGATGACGAGGTTGAAACAATGGCTGTTTACCACAATCCGATCGTGCTTCAGCGTGCGGATCCCTGGGTGCTCAAGTCCGGTGACGACTACTACTTCACCGCCTCCGACCCCGAGTACGACTGCATCGCCATTCGCCGCGCCAAGGCGATCGACGACCTGCAGTCCGCCCCCGAGCATGTGATCTGGCGCAAGCACGACAGCGGCCCGATGAGCAAGTACATCTGGGCCCCCGAACTGCACCGCGTGAACGGCGCATGGTACATCTACTTCGCCGCGGCCGAGCGCGAGTTCGAGCCCTCCGGCCTGCCGACGCACCGCATGTACGTGCTCGAGAACACCGACGACGACCCCACCAGCGACCACTGGGTCGAGAAGGGCCGCATCGTCACGCCGATCGACTCGTTCTCGCTCGACGCCACATCCGTCGTGCTCGATGGCGTGCAGTACCTGATCTGGGCGCAGAAGGACCCGGCGATCGAGGGCAACTCGAACCTGTACATCGCCCGGATGGCGAACCCGTGGACCCTGGACACCGAGCCGGTGATGCTCACCAGGCCGGAATACGACTGGGAGTGCGTCGACTTCCTGGTGAACGAGGGCCCGGCCGTGCTGCGGCATGGCGACAAGATCTACGTCACCTACTCGGCGTCCGGCACCGGCGTGCCGTACGCGGTGGGCCTGCTGACCGCCGATCGCGGCGCCGACCTGCTCGATCCGGCCTCGTGGACCAAGAGCCCGGTTCCGGTGTTCAAGACCTGCGCCGAGAACGGCCAGTACGGTCCCGGCCACAACTCGTTCACCGTGAGCGAGGACGGCACGCAGGATCTGATGATCTACCACTGCCGCAACTACACCGACATCAAGGGCGATCCGCTGTTCGACCCGAACCGCCACGCCCGCGTGGGCGTCGTGACGTGGACCGACGACGGCCCCGACTTCGGCGTCCCGCTGCCGGACGACCTGTGGACCCCGACGACGACGGATGTGCTGCCCGCGGACGGCGGTCCGCTGGCCGGCACCCCGGCCGCGCCGCGGAACGCCTAGGCGGACGGCCCGTTCGGCGGCCGTCCGCCGGCCGCCGAACCCGATGCCTCGGGCGCCGCTGCATGATAACTGAACCGTGACAACCGGGTCGTGGCGACCGGGTCGTGACGCTGGGCCGCCGGCGCATGACTGTCGCGCATCGGTCCGCCGCCGGTCGGCCATGCGCCTGTGCGCCCGCGAAACGCACATCCGTGGCACCGTCTGCGACGGATGTGCCATGGGCAAGCCCACATCCGGCACATTCGCGTAATAGGCTGTAACGGATGTGCCGGATGCGGTCGGGCGTCCGACGGTCCGGGGCCGATGCCCGATGGCCGATGGGACCGGGGCCAGAGCCGGATGCGGATGGCGCGCAACGCCCGTCATACCGCGCAACACGCCGGGCCCCATCGCAGTTGTACAACGATGGAAAAACTGTTATAACTATATTTACAACGTTGCAAATGAGTGCTGAGGGCATACGCAGTCGAAGACGACGGTGTTGGAAGACGCCAGACGCCTTGCCGGAAGCGGAAGCCGGAGGAAGGACTCTCGGTCCCATCGCTCGGATGCGGCGTACAACCAGTTCTGGTATCGCACCAGGAGAAAAGGAGAAATCCATGAAACTGAAGAAAACGCTCGTGGCGGGTGTGGCGCTGTCCATGGTGGCGACGCTCGGCCTGGCGGCCTGCGGTTCCGACGGCGGTGTCGAGAAGACCGAGGACGGCAAGATCAAGATCACGATGTGGCACGGCTTCTCCGAGGCCGACGGCAAGACCCTCGAGGCCATCGTCGACGACTTCAACGACTCGCAGGACGAGTACTACATCGACGCTCAGCTGCAGCCGTGGTCGACCATCGGCGAGACGATGGTGACCAAGGTCACCTCGGGCGACGGCCCGGACTTCGTGACCACCGGCGCCGACAACGGCCAGGGCTGGTCGATCGACGGCACCTTCCAGTGCGTCACCGACTTCTACGACGACGCCTCGAACGAGACCGAGAACTACATCGAGAACGTGGTCGACCAGGTCACCTTCGACATCGACGGCTCCGAGGAGATCTGCGCGGTCCCGATGGGCTACGCCCCGACCGCCGTGTGGTACAACACCGACATGTGGGCCGAGGCCGGCCTGACCGACGCCGACATCCCGCAGACCTGGGACGAGCTGCTCGAGGTCGCCAAGAAGCTGACCAAGTCCGACGGCTCGCAGTACGGCATCGCGCTGTCCGACATGAGCTGGGGCTCCTTCCTCAAGGGCAACGGCTCCGGCATCTACACCGTGGACGGCAAGGTCTCGATCAACACCCCGGAGAACCTGGCCTTCCTCGAGAAGATGCGCGAGTTCTACCAGGGCGGCTACTCGATCTCCGGCATGGACGACACCGCGGCCCGTGAGTCCTTCGAGTCCGGCCAGTCCGCGATGGTCATCGTCGGCCCGTGGGAGGACCAGGCGGCCACCGACAAGGGCATCCCGCACGACCTGTTCGGCGTCCCGGACGGCGACGGCACCTACGTCTACCCGGACGGCACCTCCGGCTCCAACGTCGGCTCCACCGGCCTGTACTGGTGGGTCACCTCGCAGGTCGGCGACTCCGAGAAGCTGCCCGGCATCTACGAGTTCTTCAAGTTCTACAACAACCACGACAACCAGGTGACCTGGTCGCTCGGCTCCGCCTACCCGCCGAACAACACCACCGTCACCGAGGAGGAGCTCTCCGAGCGTCCGCTGATCGCGAAGATCGCCCAGTACACCGACAAGTCCTACATCGCCGTCGCCGGCCTGAAGGGCGGCTTCGGTGACATCATCGCCAGCATGGACACCGTGACCTCCAACACCGCTCGCACCAACGACGACATCCAGACGATGCTCGACGAGGCCGAGACTCAGATCCAGGGCTACCTCGACGAATACGCCGAGTAAGGCGCCGATCCCATGGGAGACCCGGCCCGCGCCGGCGATCCCCGAGCTCGCAACGGCCGCCGCAGGCGCACCGCAGGCGGCGGCCGTTGCCATGCTGGTCCATCCAGACAATGTCGTTAATCGGAGGAGTGCATGACCACCGCATCTTCTAAGGCGAGCAAGCACACCGCGGTCGCGCGTGAGAACAAGAAGGCCATCGCCCGGCGCAACCTGCGCATCGGCCTGATGTTCACCGCGCCCGCCCTGATCGTCCTCGCCATCTTCGTCTTCTATCCCGCGGTCAAGACGTTCATCACGTCGCTGACCACCGACCGCATCAACCGTTCCGGCAAGTTCGTCGGATTCCAGAACTACATCGACCTGTTCCAGAGCGCGGACTTCTGGACCGACGTGAGGAACACCGTCGTCTACGCCGTGCTCTACGCGCCGATCGTCGTCATCGTCGCGCTCGCGTTCGCGCTGCTGCTCAACCGCAAGGACCTCAAGTTCGTCGGATTCTTCCGCACCTGCATGTTCCTGCCCTTCGTCATCTCGCTGACCGTCGCCGCCATCGCATGGCAGTTCATCCTCTCCCCGTCGCTGGGCCTGGTGCCGTACTGGCTGAACCAGCTGTTCGGCATCGAGAACCTCAACCTGCTCGGCACCCGCGAGACCGCCATGGCCACCATCGTGTTCATCACGGTGTGGAAGAACTTCGGCTACTTCATGGTGATCTTCCTCGCCGGCCTGCAGGGCATCTCGCAGGAGCTGTACGAGGCCGCGAGCCTCGACGGCGCGAGCGCCTGGCAGAAGTTCCGCTACATCACGCTGCCCGCGCTGCGCCCGACCTTCAACTACGTCGTCATCTTCGGCCTCATCGGCTCGTTCCAGGTCTTCGACCAGGTCTTCATCCTGACCTCCGGCGGCCCGGCCCGCGCCACCGAGACCATCGTGTACCGCATCTACACCGAGGCGTTCGGCAACGGCAAGCTCGGCTATGCATCCGCGCTGTCGTACGTGCTGCTGATCATGACCCTCATCGTCGGCCTGATCCAGCTGTACACCAACGCCAAGCACGAGAGGGAGGAGATCGCATGAGCTCCGCAACCATGTCCGCCCAGGACGCCGAGAACGCGCGCATCAACGCCGAGAACGAGCGCCTGCGCCGCCGTGCGACGACCCGCCGCCGCATCGGCCTGGGCTTCAGCTACCTGGCGCTGATCCTGATCACCATCCTGATGCTCTTCCCGCTGCTGATCGTCTTGCTGGTCTCGTTCACACCGAACGCGATCACGCAGACCTGGCCGCCGAAGGTCATCCCCAGCGAGTTCACGCTCGACAACTACATCGACCTGTTCGGCCGTCTGCCGATCGGCCGCGAGCTGCTCAACACCATCGTGTTCGCCGGCGCGGTCACGCTCATCTCGGTGTTCTTCGACTCGCTGGCCGCCTACGGCCTGTCCCGCGTGGACTTCAAGGGCCGCGGCATCCTGCTCAGCGTGCTCATCGCCACGATGATGATCCCGTCGATGGCGCTGCTCATCCCGGTGTACAAGCTGCTCGCCAACATGGGCCTGGTCAACAGCTACCTCGGCATCATCATCCCGCGCATGGCCGATGTCGGCGGCATCTTCCTGCTGCGCCAGTTCTTCATCTCGATCCCGAAGGACCTGGACAACGCGGCGCGCATCGACGGAGCCGGCGAGTTCCGCATCTTCGCGCAGATCATCCTGCCGAACTCGATCCCCGCCATCCTGACCGTCGGCATGTTCAACTTCATGGGCAACTGGAACGACCTGCTCTGGCCGTTGATCATGACCTCGCGCCCCGAGACCCGCACGATCACCGCCGGCCTGGCGATGCTCACGGGCCACGGCTCCTCGGTCACCCCGTACGGCGTCGTGATGGCGGGCGCGCTGATCTCCGCGCTGCCGCTGCTCGTCGTGTTCTTCTTCGTGCAGAAGAGGTTCGTCGAGGGCATCGCGATGACCGGCATGAAGTAACCAGCCCATCCCCGTCGCGCGGGGCTTCGGCCCCGCTCGACTCCGGAGGTTCTCCCATCCCTTTCTTTCCTTCCTCTCCTCCTCCGACAAGGCTTCGGCCCGGCACCGTCACTGGTGCCGGGCCGAAGCCTTGTCCGCCGTCATCGAACCCGACGCCATTCGGCTCGCCGTCGCCCGCCGGTGGATGCCGGATCCGTCGCGGTGGCCGTGGAAGCCGGGCGGTCCGGTGCGGTTCACCGGTCCGGCGCGCTGGATTCGCGCTCCATCAGCTTCGAGGGGACCACCACCTCGGCGAAGCCGTTCGGCCCCGCCTCCTCGGGGACGCGGCCCTCGATGCGGTCGCACAGCAGCTTGACCGACATCCGCGCCACCTCCTTGAGGTTCGGGTTCACCGAGCTGAGCGAGGGGGAGAGATACTGCGAGTCGGTCGAGTCGTCGAAGCCGAATACCTTGACGTCCTGCGGGATGCGGATGCCGCGTTTCGCCAGCTCCTGCATCGCGCCGACGGCGAGCAGGTCGTTCATGCAGACCAGCCCGTCCGGGCGGATGCCGTCGTCGAGCATGCGGGCCACGGCCGCGGCGCCGTCCGGCTGGTACCAGATGATCGCCGGGATCTCCAAGGCCGGGTCGTTGGGCAGGCCCGCGTCGGCGAGGGCCTTGCGGTAGCCCTTCAGACGGTATGGCGAGGAACCGTAGGTCGTCTCCCATTCGTGCACGCCGATGATCGCGATGCGTTGGCACCCGAGTTCGATCAGGCGGGTCGTGGCGTTGTAGATGCCGGTCGTGTTCTCGGTGAGCACGCGGTCGTAGGTGTCCAGCCGCAGATGCTCGCCGATGATGACGAGCGGGTAGTCCACCTTGATGTCCGCGGCGTCGGTGGTGTTCAGGTGCAGCGGGCTGAAGATCAGGCCGTCGGTGAGCGAGCTGATCGAGCTGTGCAGCACGTCGAGCTCGGCCTGTCGGTCGCCGCCCGACGGGTTGAAGATGACGTGCTTGCCGCGGGCGCGGGCCTCCTCCATCACATACGCGGACAGCTCCGCGAAATACGGCATGCGGGGGTCGGGGATCGACAGGCCGATGATGTTGCTGTGCCCCTGCCGCAGGTTCTTCGCCGTCATGTTCACGGAATAGCCCAGCTCGTCGATCGCCGCGAGCACCTTGTTGCGGGTCGAGTCGCGGACGAACTGGTAGTCGTTCACGACGTTGGAGACGGTTTTGACCGAGACGCCTGCGCGCCGCGCCACATCGTGCATGGTGACGTGTCGTTGCTGTGCCATGCATCTCTCCTATGTGTTGTCGGATGACGAAACGTGCGCCTTGCCGCACCGAAACATCTGCATTGTAGTAAGTAGTATAGGGCGCGTCCTGTGGGACATGGCGAAAACGGCGAGATTGGCGCGTTTACATCGATGGAGCGCATGGGGTCGCGCCGGGGCGCCGCCGTGTCGCGGCGCGTCGCCCGCGCGTGCGTCCCCGGTGCGCGCGTCCGTGCCGGGCGGCGACGGGCGGAAGCCCGGAACCGGCGCGGGTATGCGGCTTATGTGGTGTCGCGGCGCCGGTGGCGGACGGTCCTCTGCCTCGGCTCGCCGGCCGTTCCGCATGTCCGGCCGTCCATCGGCGCGCCGCGATTGCGCGACGGCGAGGTGCAACGTTAGACTTAATCGACGACGCGGCGCGGCCCGCGCGGCGCCTTGCATGCACATACCGAATCGGACCGGGGGTACCACAGGCCATGTCACCGTCAGCTTCCTCATCATCCTCATCGTCGTCCGCGTCATCCGAGGTGTCTGCGCCGCCGACGCGGCACCCGGCAACGCCGTCGCAGTCGTCCGACGCGCGGGCGTCCGCCGTGCGCATGGCCGGCGCGACGGGGAAACCGGCATCCGATCGTGCTCCCGCTCCGGACGGGGACGACCCCTACGGCTACCTGCTCGTCCACTTCCTCGAGGACCCGGACGGCTACGCCGAACGCATCTACATGGACCTGTCCGACGGCGACGACCCGCGCCGGTGGCTGCCGCTGAACGGCGGCGAACCGATCCTCACCTCGTCGATCGGCACGACCGGCGTGCGCGACCCGCACATCACCCGCAACCCCGAAACCGGCGTGTGGACGATCGTCGCCACCGACCTGCGCGTGTTCGGTGGACCGGAAGGGCTGCACGGCCGCGACGCCGCCGCCTGGAGATACTGGACGCGCCACGGCAGCACGAACCTGGTCGTCTGGCGGTCCGACGACCTGATCCACTGGCGCGGCCCCGACACGATCGACGTCTCCCGCCTTCCCGGCGGCGGCCGTCTCGAACTGGGCATGGCGTGGGCCTGCGAAAGCCTGTGGGTGCCCGACTACTATCCGCAGGGTCATCCCGGCGGCCGCGGCGCCTTCGTGATCTACTGGTCGAGCAACGTGTACCCCGACGGCGACGCCGCTCACGAATCGTCCGACGTCCACACGCAGGTGCTGTGGGGCCTGACGCGCGACTTCACGCAGGAGACCTACGAATACGGCGGCGTGTTCGTCGACACGGGCGGCGACGCCATCGACACCACGATGGTCCGGCGGCGTTTGCCCGGTGGCGGCGTGCGCACCTACCGCATCACCAAGGACAACTCCTTCGGCCGCGGCATCTGGATGGACTCCACCGACGCCGCGCGTTGGTGGGAGCCCGGAACCGAATGGCGTGTCGTGCAGACGCGGATCGGCGCGGAATACGCCGGCGGCGACGCGGGCGGCGTCGAAGGCCCCGCCGTGTTCGCTTCGCACGCCGTCGACATGGTGCGCCCCGTCGACATGGTGCGCCCCGGCGGCGCGGCGGCCGAAGGCGCGGCGGTCGAATCGCGCGGCGACGGCCGGTCGGACGCGCAGTGCGACGCCGACGGGTCCGCCGCGTGGTATCTGTTCGTGGACGTCATCCCGGATGTGGGCTATCGGCCGATGGTCAGCCATGACCTTGACGCCGGCTGGGAGCCGCTGCGCGACCCCGGCTTCTCGCTGGCCGCGCACACCAAGCACGGCGGCGTCATCGCGCTGACCCGCGACGAATACGACCGCGTGCGCGCCGCGATGCTGCGGTAGGGCCGCGCTGCCGCGGCGGGAGGGCCGCGTCGCAGACCGGGACGGGACTGCATGAACCAGGTCCTGACCGCTCGGCGGGCCGGCGGCGGGCCGTGCCGGAGACCGGCCCGGAACGGTTGGAATGGCCGGAACCGGAGTGCCCCGAACCCCGCACGATATGGGTGAGCCCCGAAGCATGCGGGGCTCACCCGCGTGGAGGTGTCGAACCCCGCACGATACGGATGGGCCTCGGCGATGACTGCACATCGCCGAGGCCCATCCGTATTCGGTCACATCCGTATTCGGTCACATCCGTATTCGGTCACATCCGTATTCGGTCACATCCGTATTCGGTCACATCCGTATTCGGTCACATCCGTATTCGGTCACATCCGTATTCGGTCACATCCGGTGGTATCCGGCCGTGCCCGGCCGCATCTGACCGGCCGGAGGGGCGGCCTCCCGGGTCGCGCCTACTGCGAGGCGCCCCCGTTCGCGCCGTCCGAACCCGTGCCGCCGCCGGACTCCCCGGACCCGGAGGAGTCGTCGCCGCCGGTGGAGCCGGAGCCGCCCGTCTCGCCGCCGTCCGTGGAGCCGCCGCCGGCGCCGCCGTTGCCGGTCGTGGGCTCCTGCGACTGCTGCTCGGCCTCCTGTTGCCGCTGGGCCTCCTCCTCGGCCTGGCGCTGCGCCTCCTCCTCGGCCTGGCGCTGCGCCTCCTCCTGGGCCTGGCGTTGCGCCTCCTGCTGCTGCAGCAGCTCGGTGGTGGTCGACCCGCGGCCCCACGATCCGTCGCTGCCGCCGATCTTGCCGTCGTCGGTGGCCGTCGGGAAGGTCTCGTTCTCGGTGCCGGCCAGGGCCTGCGTCATGTACTGCGTGAACAGGTGGACCGGGTAGTCGCTGCCGCCGGACCAGCCGCCGAACGAGGGGATCTCCTGCGGGTTGCCGTTCTCGTCCGGGTACCACATTGCGAACACGCTGACCACCGACGGCGTGAAGCCGACGGTGCTGGCCGCGAACGAGTCGTTGGCGGTGCCGGTCTTCATCGCGAGGTTGTGCCCGACGGCCCGCGCCTCGGTTGCGGTGCCGTACTGGACGGTGCCGGTCATCGCCTTGGTCACCAGCGCGGTGTCGTTGGCGTCGAACACCTGCTCGGTGTCCGTCGGCGCGCGGTAGAGGTCCTCGCCCTCGGCGCTCTGCACGTTGGAGACGATGTGCAGCGTCGGGCGGTTGCCCTGGTTGGCGATCGTCGCGTACATGCGCGCCACGTCGGCCGTGGTCAGCGCGTTGTTGCCGAGCACGGTGAACGGGTTGGTGCCGTCCAGCGCGTCGCTTTCGGCGCCGGCGGTCTTGGCGATTTCCGCGATGCGCTCGGTGCCGAGCTGCTCCTGGACGGCCATGTACACGGTGTTCAGCGAGTTCGCGGTCGCGCTGTACAGGTCCACCCAGCCGTAGCTGGCGTTGCCGAAGTTCGACACCGTGTCGGCGATGCCGGCGAAGCGCTGCGGCGAGTTGCCGTTGAACTCGGTGTCCAGGCTCACGCCCTCCTGGATGGCCCCGAGCAGCGCCATCGGCTTCATCGTCGAGCCGATCTCGTACTGCGACTGCGTGGCCTGGTTGAGCTGCTTGGTCAGGTAGTCCTCGCCGGCGTAGACGGAGATGATCGAGCCGTCGTGCGCGTTCACCGAGATCGCGCCGAACTCCATGCCGTCGGGCACGACGCCCTGCATGCCGTTCTGCGACGGGCTGACCGTCGCGTACATGAGGTCCTGCTTGTCCTTCTGGATCGTGGTGATGATCGAGTAGCCGCCGGTGTCCAGCTGTTCGGCGGTGAAGGCTCCGTCGCCGGTCAGCTCGTCGCGCACCATCTGCAGCAGGTAGCCGTTCGGCCCCTGGTAGGCGTTCGACTGCGAGTACTCGATCGTCGCCGGCATGGCGGCCTGGTCGGCCTCATCCGCGGTGATGTAGCCGTCGCTCTCCATGATGCCGATGACGCGCTCGAACCTCGCCTCGGCCTGGTCGGGGTCCACGGCCGGGTCCCAGGTGGACGGCGAGGGGATGATGCCGGCGAGCATCGCCGACTCGGACACCGTCAGGTCGGCGGCGTTCTTGCCGAAGTAGGCCTGCGCGGCGGCCTGGATGCCGTAGGCGCCGCGGCCCAGGTAGATCGTGTTCATGTAGTTGCACAGGATCTCGTCCTTGCTCTGCGTCTGCGTGATCTTGAGGGCGAGGATCGCCTCGCGCAGCTTGCCGAGATAGGTCGTGGTGTCGCCGAGATAGTAGCGTTCCGCGTACTGCTGGGTGATCGTCGAGCCGCCCTGCCGCGAGCCGGTGGTGATGTTGTTCCACAGCGCGCGGCCGATGCCGATGAAGTCGATGCCGCGGTTCGTGTAGAACGAGCGGTCCTCGGAGGCCACGACGGCCTGGCCGACGTAGTCCGGCAGCACGGAGCAGTCGATGATGTCGCGGTTCTGCTCGGAGAACGTGCCGATCGGCGTGGTGCCGTCGGCGTAGTACACGGTGGTGTTCTCCGCGATGGCGACCGACTCCGGCTCCGGGATGTCGGTGGTGACGTACAGGTACGCGAACGCGCCGATGCCGGCGACGAGGAGCGCGCCGATGACGCCGAGCACCCACTTGAGGATCCGGTGCTTCCTGCGCCCCCTCGGCCTCGGGCCCTTCGAGCCGCTCGAACGGTGCAGGCCGCCGCCGCGATGGCGGCCCGCCGGCGTGCGATTCACGGTGCGTGTCTGAGAAACCATGCTGTCCAAGGTAATCGCTGCCCCTGAGAATCCACGGCCCGGAGGTCTGAAAACCAAGACTTTCCGTCGGGATTTCCTCCGAACCCTTACAAATCGTCGGCGCCGCGCCGCGGGTCGGAGGAATTGCGACAGACGGCGCCTGCGGTGCATAACCGGTTCGACACCGCGTTGCCGTCTGTCGCATTACCGGCCCGCCCGTCCGTGGCCCGGTGCGTCGGGCCGCCGGCCGTCCGGCGGATGCGGACCCGATGGCCCGGCTTCCGAGCCGGGGTGGGTATGCTTGGACGTTGACACACGAAGCGTCGACGTATTGAGAGGTTGTAAACAATGAGCATTCGCGTGGCAATCGCGGGCGTGGGCAACTGCGCCTCGTCGCTGGTACAGGGTGTGGAATATTACAGGGACACTCGGGATGACGACAAGATCCCGGGGCTGATGCACAACAACTTCGGCGGCTACCGCGTCCGCGACATCGAGTTCGTGGCCGCGTTCGACGTCGATGCGCTGAAGGTCGGCACGGACCTGTCCGAGGCCATCTTCGCCTCGCAGAACAACACGATCAAGTTCTCCGACGTGCCGAATCTGGGCGTCGAGGTGCTGCGCGGCCCGACCTACGACGGTCTGGGCGAGTACTACCGCCGGATGATCGACGAGTCCGACGCCGAACCGGTCGACGTGGCCGCCGTGCTTAGGGAGAGGCGGGTCGACGTGCTGGTCTCCTACCTGCCGGTCGGCTCCGAGGAGGCGGACAAGGCCTACGCGCAGGCCGCGATGGACGCCGGCTGCGCGTTCGTCAACTGCCTGCCGGTGTTCATCGCCTCCGACCCGGAGTGGGCGCAGAAGTTCCGCGACGCGGGCGTGCCGATCGTCGGCGACGACATCAAGAGCCAGGTCGGCGCGACGATCACCCACCGCGTGATGGCCCGCCTGTTCGAGGACCGCGGCGTGCGCCTGGACCGCACCTACCAGCTCAACGTGGGCGGCAACATGGACTTCATGAACATGCTGCAGCGCTCCCGTCTGGAGTCCAAGAAGATCTCCAAGACCCGCGCCGTCACCTCCGTGGTGCCGCACGAGATGGACGGGCACAATGTGCACATCGGCCCGTCGGACTACGTGGCGTGGCTGGACGACCGCAAGTTCGCGTTCGTGCGCCTGGAGGGCACCACGTTCGGCGACGTGCCGCTGAACCTCGAGTACAAGCTCGAGGTGTGGGACTCCCCGAACTCGGCCGGCATCGTCATCGACGCCGTGCGCGCCGCGAAGATCGCGCTGGACCGCCATCTGGCCGGCCCGGTGCTCGCGCCGAGCTCCTACTTCATGAAGTCCCCGGCCGTGCAGCACGAGGACAACGAGGCCCGCGAGCTCGTCGAGCGCTTCATCGCCGGCGAGGTCGAGGCCGACGAGGCGCAGCTGGACGCCGACGTCGCGGCCGCCAAGGCCGCGGGCAAGGACGTCTGGCGCGCCTGACGCCCGGCGCCGCCCGACCGCGCGCCCAGCCGGCGCGCCCGCAACGCGGACGGCCCGCGCACCCCACGACCGTGGGATGCGCGGGCCGTCGCCGTCGATGCGCCGCAGCGCGGATCACTTGGTGATCATGGGGTGGATCTGTTGGTCGTAGGCGGTCAGGGCGGTGTCGATGACCTGGTGCATGTCGTAGTACTGGTAGGTGCCCAGGCGGCCGCCGAACACGGTGTTCGGCACGTCCTTCTCCAGCTCGACGTAGCGCGCGTACAGCTCCTTGTCGGCCTCGGTGTTGATCGGGTAGTACGGCTCGTCGCCGCGCTCGGCGAACCGGCTGTACT